>NZ_CAJGZN010000004.1 GCF_904846235.1 Psychrobacter immobilis | reverse complement strand
CGGGCGGTTAGAAAGACTTGTTGCTTCTCAAAAAAGCTTGATAATCACTTTAAAGTATTCGATCTGGTGTTCTTTTATATCAATTATGGCTACGTCTGATGCCAGCATACTTTTTAGAACACCACCAACATTTTATTTAAATACTAATGCAAGATATTATTGCATCAATAGTTAATTTGCAAATGATTTTACAATCGGTTCAATTAGTAATTGCAAGTATATCTTGCAATTAATATTTGGCTTATATTCATATGGCTCTAAATCTCTTATATAGACTATAAAAGGTATAGATATCAAAATTACATCTTTACCCATCATTATCTAAAATTAATTTGCTATATTTAACTCAGTCAATCGCTTCAATCATGTTGTCTATCTCACAATATAAAGAGTGCTTTTCTTATATATGCCTTGAATAGTGTGCCGATAACCAACAGATAGAGCACGTCGTTCTCATAATCATATGGCGATAAAATAGTTACCGAGATTAGATAATAAATACTCGAATAAGGATAAATTATGCAAGACAATCAACTAAGCAAAGAAGAGATCAGCCAGTTGACTGAAGCTGACTGGAAAGAGCGTTTAACCGCTGATGAGTATCATATTATGCGTGAGAAGGGCACTGAACGCCCATTTACAGGTGTATATAATGATGCGACTGATGATGGCGTTTACCGTTGTAAAGGCTGCGGTGCAAGCTTATTTGACTCAAGCAATAAATTTGATGCGAGCTGTGGCTGGCCAAGCTTTGATCAAGGTATCGATAACAGCGCGATTGAAGAGCACGTCGATAACTCGCTAGGCATGACTCGCACCGAAGTCACTTGTAGCAACTGCGGCGCACATTTGGGCCATGTATTCCCTGATGGTCCTACCGAGACAACAGGCATGCGCTATTGCATCAACTCAGTATCTATCGATTTAGATAAGTCTGAGAAGTAAGTAGTCTAAGTAGTATTAGAAGTGTGAAAGGGAAGTGCACGGTGCTTCCTTTTCAATAGTTTTATTATGTGTATGATAGAAAAAGAAGTAGCGCATAAACACCCAAAACAATAAAAACCTCAATTTAAGGATAAATAATGAGCACAATTTATGATTTTACGGCTGAGCGCATGGATGGTAGCTCGCAAGCGTTTTCAGATTACCAAGATAAAGTGTTATTAATCGTCAATACCGCAAGCAAATGTGGATTTACGCCGCAGTTCGAAGGCTTAGAGTCGCTATATCAACAGTATAAAGATCAAGGACTGGTCGTCGTCGGTTTTCCTTGTAACCAATTTGGTAGCCAAGACCCAGGTAGCAACGATGAGATTGGTGCGTTTTGCCAAAAGAACTATGGTGTCAGCTTTCCGATGATGGCAAAGACTGATGTTAATGGCGCAAATGCTCATCCTATCTATGAATGGCTCAAAGAACAAAAGGGTGGTGTGCTGACAGATGGTATCAAGTGGAATTTCACCAAGTTCCTAGTCGATAGTAAAGGTCAGGTGATTGACCGCTATGCACCAACGACCAAGCCAGAAGCCATCAAAAATGACATCGAGCAAGCATTGGCTAACAAATAAGCATTAAACCTAAAAAATATTGATTTTGTATGAAAATATAAAATCAATAAAAACAAATGCTTGCTAGATATTCTCATAAAAATTGAAAAAATACCTAAAAAAGTGGTAAATACTGTTTGACACCCAACAGTAAATCTATATAATACACACCCACAGCAACGGAGCTTAGTGACAAACTTAAGAGCTCAGTTGATGTTGAATAAATTGCCTAGCAATTGTTCGAAGGGTGATTAGCTCAGTTGGTAGAGCGTCTGCCTTACACGCAGAATGTCGGCGGTTCGAATCCGTCATCACCCACCACTTCTTAGCAAGTGGCTAAACAAGCTAAGAGACCTAAGCAGCGGTAGTTCAGTTGGTTAGAATACCGGCCTGTCACGCCGGGGGTCGCGGGTTCGAGTCCCGTCCGCTGCGCCATATTTAAAACGAATTTAAACTTCCGAGTTTAAGCAAGTTTCGCCTCAAGCATTAGATTGTTTGAGGTTTTTTTGTGTCTGTTTTTTATGTATCTATGTTCTATGAGTGATAAGTCAGGTAAGAAAATACAGTAAGAGTCAGAATCTAGAATTAGAACCTAGTACTATGACTTATATTTACTTAAGTCATATCGCTTAAAGGTCAGATAAATACGACGACCCTTCTTTTATATCAGTCTTATACTGAGGAAAATAAGGGTCGTTGTACTTATTTTAGGTATAGCATGTCTTAGTTACAGTACATTAAAATGCCTCTGCTTAAAACTCATTGTTTAAAACTTGAGACGCGTTTAGCTCGTTGTGAATTTTAGCTACAAATAAAAGGCTATTCATGCGTTGCTTGCCATGCGCCCATTGACCCTAGATAGATATCAATGTGCTCAAAACCTCGACTAGCGAGCCACCCTGCTGCTATTGTTGCTCGAGCACCACTGGCGCACATCAATGTATAGTGGCGACTTTGGTCAAGCTCATGCCAACGCTTGTTTAGGTGACCAACATAGATATGCTGTGAGCCTTCAATCGCATTGGTATTCCTCTCATCAATATCGCGCACATCGAGCAATGTCCAGTTCTGAGCATTATTAAGACGATTTTCTACCTCGGTTGTATCGATCATAGGGGTTTGCTGCATCTGCTCACCTTTAGCAGCGGCAGGGACGACACCCACATAGCCACCTATAACATTATCAAAAGCAATACGTACCAGATGCTCCATCGCAGTCGCAAGTTGTTCTTCATCAGAGGCAATCAGTACCAAGCTTTGTCCTTCCTCGATAAACCATCCAGCAAACGCAGGTAGCATGTTGACAGGTAAGCTCATAGAACCGGGCAGGTGTCCTGACGCATACGCCATTGGTTCACGAATATCGATGAGATGATCAGCATCGCAGTCATGCAGCTGTTTGAGCGAAAGGTTACGCGGACGCATAACGACTGGAGGCGCTTCACCACCTTCCATATTAAGGCGCTCCATCAATCTGAAGTAGGGTGGTTGATAATGGTTTTCGCTCGTCTTGAAGTCAATAAATGTCTCACGATCGGTAATCTGTAAACGTGGGTTGTTCATTCTTTCGTGACCGACGGTAGAAAACTCGCGTTCTGCCATGCCTGAACCACAGACGGAGCCTGCACCATGAGCTGGATAAATAATCGCTTGATCCCCAAGCACTAAAATATCTTGTAACGAATCATAAAGTAAACCTGCAACTTCTCTACGACGCTCAGGATAGAAGTCAGTACGACCGACATCACCTACAAAGAGCGCATCGCCAGTAAAAACGCCAACCGCCTTGTCTGGGTACGCCGTATCGAACAGCGCATAAGCAAGATGATCATCAGTATGACCAGGCGTTTCTAAGACACGGATTTCTAATTGGCCAATTGAAAAGCAATCACCATTACGTGCGGTCTCAGCATAGACCACAGGTTGTTCTGGATTAGAGCCATGTAAAACTGTCGCTCCCGTCATTGCGGCCAAGATAGGTACGCCAGAAACCAAATCCTCATTACGATGTGTCTCAAAAATATGAGTAATCTCAAGTCCTGCTGCGCGCGCTTTTTCTACATATATCGCACAGTCACGACGTGGGTCAATTACCGCTGCTTGACCGCCAGAGCCTACCAAGTAGGATAGGTGCGAAAGTCCAGGTGTCTTAAATTTCTCTAGTAACATGGTCATTTCCTTATTATAGTTATGTCAAATGAGCTTTTTGCCAGTAGCATATTGCTAGCCACGTTGATTTATCTGATTGAATTCTTATTCGGGGAAATTATTTAATAGCTATCAATATACAATAACATATATTAACTTTATATTTATATAGGTATTTATCCCATGAACAGTGCTTTTTTGGATTGATGAATGAAGTAAAAGAATATAGATATAATAATTTTTTGGCATTACGATCGTGAATTTGAGTAAGTGCAATAGGTACAGAAGGAGTCCATGTGGAAAGACGAGACTTGTGAAAAGCAACCATTATCATATGGTGTCATTTATATTGAAGCCGTAGGATATATATTAATCCAACGTGAAAATTATAAGTAAGTCACTATTCATTTAAGTTCACTATTCTAGTATTCTAAGAGCGGTAGTTTCTTTAATACGGTTCCTTGTATTTGGCATTGTAGGCTCTGTTTTGTTGTTGTTTACAAAAGTAGTTCTAGGTTACTTACTTTCCTATAATATTTCCTTTTCTGGTAAGAATGATTATAAAAAACAAATTATAGTGACTCAGCCTATGTACGAAATATTTCTTTTATATACCATGCTCTTATTTTCTTCGCTTATCACTATTATTATAGTGGGTACTTTTTTAGTAGATGCATTTGTCTATTTATTTGGAGAGAAAATCAACTTCAAGACCGTTTCATATAACATATCTCCTGTTGGTAGAGAGTTTTGCTTAGGACATTGGCACTCTATAAATATAGTCTACGAATATGAGGTATCAGAAGAGAACTATAGTAGTAATTTACTTAATTCTACGAATTCTGTGATGAAGCTTAGCTATGAAAGTGCTAATGCGAGACTGTTAAAGTGTCTGAATGAAAGTAAAGTTTACGTTGTTAAATCATTTCCTAAAATATCGATGATAATGCCTTTCAATCAAGATCTTAGATATTATTTAGGATTGATATTTAGCGTCTCATGTATGCTTTTTTCAGGACTAAAAATTCTATAGGTGAAATAAAGTTATTAAATGGTAGGTAGTGGGGCTGAGGACAGACGGCACATGGCTATTTATCCTTGGCAGCGCACAACTACTTATCAAACCATTGATTAAACTAGTCAGCTTGATTCATGTTGGTAGGGTATTTAAACGCGCAAAAAAATAATAAGTTGCCGGGGCAGGTAATATTATATCAAGCCATAGCATCAAATTATTTAATACTATCCCTATCCAATCTTACTTCCGAAACTGATAATTTCTAATACTTAAGATGCATTGCTTATCATGGTTTGACTCGTCGTGCCATGATCAGTAATGCCTGATGTCTCTAGGAAATAATAACCTTGTTCAAAACATATTGAACTATTTTTAATATGTCTGTATTATTGGACATATGGAAATAACTAATGCTATCGCAAGCTTTGCTGCGCTCTCTCAAGATACTCGTTTAAAGGCTTTTAAGCTGCTAGTCAGCCATGAGCCTGAAGGCCTACCTGCGGGTGAAATAGCCCGTCAGCTCTCTGTCCCTCACAACACAATGTCAGCCCATCTATCGGTGTTGGCACGAGCAGGCTGGGTAGTCTCACAGCGTCATAGCCGACAGATTATCTATCGTGCTTCGCTATCACATATGGATAACGTCATTCAGTTCCTGCTGCAAGATTGCTGTGCGGGACATCCAGAATTGTGTGCATCACTCATGGATAGTCTGAGCGGGTGTAGAGTAAATGAGTCTGCTGAGCAAGGTAATGATTAAACCAATTATCAATTCAATAAATACATAAAATAGGTGTAAACACTATGAAGCCATTAATCTTTCATAATCCTAAATGCGGAACCTCTCGTAACACGCTTGCCATTATTAAAGCATCAGGTGAAGAGCCAGAAGTGGTGGAATATCTGAAAAATACACCAACCCGCGACCGTTTAGTTGAACTATTGGCACAAATGCAGATTTCGCCTAGAGAGCTACTAAGAAGCAAAGAAGCTATCAATGATGAGCTTGGTCTAGACAATCCTGAAATGTCTGACGATCAAATTATCGATGCCATGATTGCGCATCCTATTTTAATCAATCGTCCTATCGTGGTGACTGATAAAGGCGCTGCTCTATGTCGCCCTTCAGAGCGTGTGTTTAAACTGCTAGCAAATCCAGTAAGTAGCTTCACAAAAGAAGACGGCGAGGTTGTTACTCATGACAAGCACTGAGGTTGACCACACATCGTCAGTTGATCCTACTGTTTCGCCAGAGTCTGGCTTCGACGATTTGCCCAATATCGATATAGATAATCTTCAGCCTATCGACATTGAGTCTCTGGTTGCGCCAAATGACTCACGTCATCCGCCGAAAATATTAGTGCTATACGGTTCTGTCCGTGCACGCTCGTTTTCTAGATTGGCCGCTGAAGAGTCTAGCCGATTGCTACGTTGGTATGGTTGTGAAGTAAAAATGTTTGATCCATCCGGCTTGCCGTTGCCTGACGATGTAGACTCAGACCATCCCAAAGTGCAAGAGTTACGGGAGCTGGCGCAGTGGTCAGAAGGCATGCTGTGGGTGAGTCCAGAGCGTCATGGTAGTATCACCAGTATCATGAAAGCGCAAATCGACTGGATACCGCTGTCACTAGGTGGCGTGCGTCCAACTCAAGGTAAAACACTAGCACTGATGCAGGTCAGTGGTGGTAGTCAGAGCTTTAATACGGTTAATCAGATGCGTATTCTCGGGCGCTGGATGCGGATGATTACTATCCCCAACCAATCTTCGATACCCAAAGCGTTCTTAGAGTTCAACGACGACAATCGCATGGATATGTCTCCGTTATATCTGCGTCTTGTCGATGTCTGTGAAGAACTAGTGAAGTTTACCTGGCTCACACGCGGACGTTCAGATTATCTCACTGATCGTTATTCAGAACGCGTTGAGAGTGCTGAAGAACTATCGAGCCGCGTCAATCAAAAATCGATCTAACCTCCTAATTGATCTAACCCCCTAATCGATCTAATTCCCTATATTAAATCGGCTGAATAAAGTCAGCTTAAGTAAGGTCGTATAATGCTTGCATTTGCTATTTTTGTGGTCACTTTAGTCTTAGTTATTTGGCAACCTAAAGGATTGGGCATCGGCTGGAGCGCCATGGGTGGTGCTTTAGTCGCGTTAGCGCTTGGCGTCGTGCAGTTATCAGATGTGGGTATCGTCTGGGATATTGTCTGGGATGCGACCTTTACTTTTGTGGCGCTGATTATCATCTCGCTTATCTTAGATCGGGCAGGGTTTTTTGGCTGGGCAGCATTGCACGTGGCACGCCTTGGTAATGGGCAAGGGCGCTTATTGTTTCCGATGATTGTCGTGCTCGGCGCCTTTATTTCTGCCTTTTTTGCCAATGATGGTGCAGCGCTACTACTGACTCCGATCGTCATCGCTATCTTGCTACGTCTGAAATTTTCGCCACCATCAGCGCTGGCATTTATCATAGCGACTGGTTTTATCGCTGATACGGCAAGCCTGCCATTGGTTACCTCAAATTTAGTCAATATCGTCAGTGCCAATTATTTTGATATTGGTTTCGGTCGTTATGCGGCTGTGATGGTACCGGTCAATATAGTGTCTGTATTAGCGACGCTACTGGTGTTGTGGGTTGTCTATGCACGTCATATTCCAAAAACCTACTCGACTAGCGAGCTAAGCGCTCCAGAGTCTGCTATTACCGATCCATTGGTATTCCGAGCTGCTTTTCCACTATTGGGCTTACTACTGGTCGCCTATTTTGCGACTGAGCCGTTGGGGCTACCTATTTCATTGGTCACGGGCATCGCTGCTGTCGCGTTAATGGCAATCGCTGGTCGTATATGGCAAGGCGGGCGTGGTGCGGTGGTCTCGGTGAGCGATGTGGTACGCAAGGCGCCTTGGCAAATCGTACTATTTTCAATCGGTATGTATCTAGTGGTATACGGTCTGGGTAATGCAGGTCTTACCGCCTATGGCGCGCAAGTACTTAACTGGTTGGGTCAACAAGGCGCAGTCATTGCTACGGTTGGAACTGGGTTTTTGTCCGCTATAGTCGCTTCTGTTATGAATAATATGCCAGCAACCCTAGTCGGCGCGCTTGCTATTGATCAAGCACAAGTGCCTGCTGCAACGCGAGAGCTGATGATTTATGCCAATGTCATTGGTAATGATTTAGGACCTAAGTTTACGCCGATTGGTAGTCTTGCAACCCTTTTATGGCTGCATGTGTTGGCAGAGAAGGATTACAAAATCAGTTGGGGACAGTATATTAAGATTGGATTAGTGATTACACCGCCAGTGTTGTTAGTGACCTTGTTAGCCTTGGTGTTCTGGTTGCCACTGTTGCCAAGCTAAGCTAGCCAATAGATAACTTGCTATAGTAATATTCTATCGTGACAATGATATTTACTTTTGAATATCATTGTCATAATCAAGTATGAGATAAAGTAGTGATTAGCGCTTATCAAAATGGCAAAATAGATAAACAATATTAGGGTCTGTTGAACATCCAAATATTAGGACTGCTGATCGCTAAAATCGCATCAAACTAGGCGTAAACCGACGATAATGTCGAGACCTTAACTAGGCTTGCAACAACGTTTGAGGTGATTTTAGCATCAGCCTTTCAAGACAAGGCTATTTTTTGCCAATACATGGCGAAATTGTCTAACCTAGAACGACTAGGCGTCAAAAATTTCACTGCGTATTGTTTAAAAAATAGTCACTGCCAGTACCACATTTGAATGTTCAACAGACCCTAAATGAGACACATAAAAAAACCCCCATCAAAGTGATGAGGGTTTTGGCAAATGCCATAATTGAATTAATCATAATTCAAAAAATTTACTACTAAAATGTGGCTCTCCAACCTGGGCTCGAACCAGGGACACACGGATTAACAGTCCGTTGCTCTACCAACTGAGCTATTGGAGAATAGGCTGTAAGTAACTAATCGCTTACAACGAGCCTTAGAAGTCTCTAACGAGTTCTTGCTAAGTGGGGCGTATTCTAGCAAAGTTAAAAAATACGTCAAGCCTTTTTTTGCATAATTAGTAAAAATTGTCATTTTAATGATGAGATAGCGTGTTTTTCCTAGTTATGCCCAAGCCTCGCGTAAAAAAAGACGCCCTATATAATGTATAGGGCGTCTTTTTTATGAACAGCGGTAAGACTGATTGCTCTTTACGATTTATTCAGCAACGTCTAAGTCAGCCACTGCTTTTTCGATACGTGATAGTGCATCTTTCAATGTTGCCTCATCAGTAGCGTACGAGATACGCATATAGCCGCCAAGACCGAACGCATCACCAGGTACGACTGCCACGCCAACTTTGTCCAATAACCATGCTGAGAATTCAGTACATGACGACAGGCCCGCCGCTTTGATGAGCGGTACGATATTTGGATACACATAAAATGCGCCATCAGGACGCAGGCAAGTAATGCCTTTAATGGCGTTTAGACCATTAACAACTAGGTCGCAGCGCTTCTCAAATGCCGCTACCATTGGCTCAAGTACGCTCTGATCGCCACTGATGGCTGCTTCTGCAGCGACTTGGCTGATGGAGGTTGGGCATGAAGTAGACTGTGACTGTACTTTTTTCATCGCGCCGATGAGTTTGGCAGGGCCGCCAGCGTAGCCAATACGCCAGCCTGTCATCGCATAAGCTTTAGACACACCGTTTAGGATAATGGCACGGTCTTTTAGCTCAGGCGCGGCATTGAGGATATTGTAGAACTTATCACCCGTCCAGCGGATGTGCTCGTACATGTCGTCTGATGCCACATACACGTGTGGATGCTTTTTCAATACTTCAGCGATGGCCTTTAGCTCATCTAACGTATAAATCATACCCGTTGGGTTAGATGGGCTGTTTAATACCAACAATTTAGTCTTGTCAGTGATCGCTTCTTCTAGCTGCTCAGGGGTGATTTTGAAGTCTTGCTCAGCCGGGCATTTGACGATGACTGGCACGCCTTCTGCGATGATAACCATGTCAGGATAGCTGACCCAGTATGGCGCTGGAATGATGACTTCGTCGCCAGGATTGATAAACGCTTGGGCAAGGTTAAAGAATGACTGCTTACCACCGACCGATACTAGGATTTCGTTTGGCTCGTAGCTGATGTCATTGTCACGCTTGAATTTCTCGATGATGGCTGTTTTTAGCTCTGGCGTACCATCGACAGCCGTATATTTAGTGAAGCCATCATTGATTGCATCGATTGCTGCTTTTTTGATGTGTTCAGGGGTATCAAAATCAGGTTCACCAGCGCCCAAACCGATAATGTCTTTACCAGCTGCTTTTAGCTCTTTGGCTTTATTGGTAATCGCTAGCGTAGGTGATGGTTGGATGTTGTTGACGCGGTCAGACAGTTGCAACTCGCTCATGAGAGATCCTTTTTTATATGAGGGTGGGGTTGGTGAAAATCTGATATTAATTATATAACGTTTTCATTGCTATCAGGACAAGATGTCAGATAGTTTTAAAAAAGATAGCGTTATCTTACCGTGATACGGCGGTCATTCGACTATAGACGATGGTGATGATGCTTCGGCAAACGACGCGATTGCTAGTTTTTGCATTGTAGCATGCTGATATTGAGCTGTCTTATGACGCTAGTAACAGAATATTGTGTTGTTGCTTGTGATAGCAGGGTACTTGTGAAAATGACAAATAAAACGCTGAGATTAAGCTTAAGCCTATATGATTGCGAAGACACAACAATAAACCTGTAGCCGACCACTATAATTATTTAGATTTGTTAAATAAAATGGCTTATAGCTTAATGAAATGCGACCAATGATATCTGCGAAGAATAACAATAATAGCTAGCTGTTATCAAAAATCTAAGGTTTTATTAGGTAATCAGTTTAAGAGCATTAATTCCATATTATGAAAATACTTAAAAAGATAAGAATACTCAAAAAGGATATTTGCGATGACAGATTCTACTGAAAAATTACATATTCTCATTACTGGGGCGACGTCAGGCATTGGTAAGCAGTTGGCAAAAGACTATCTGCTAGCAGAACATCATGTATATGCAGTTGGCCGTGACGACGAAGCGTTGTCTGAACTTCAGGCGTTAGGCGCGGAAACGATTGATTTAGACCTCATGGATCGAGAAAAGGTCATCGAAGCTTTTGAAAAAATCGACAATGTTGATTTAGCTATTTGCGGTGCTGGCATGTGCGAGTACTTAGATATGCCGAACTTTGATAGCAGTGTGTTTATGAAAGTGATGTCGGTCAATGTGGGAACGTTGTCGCATGCGATCGAAGGGGTATTACCAAAGCTAATTGCTTCAAAAGGTTGCTTGGTCGGTATCGGTTCAGCGTCTGCTTATGTGCCTTTTGCGCGCGCTGAAGCCTATGGTAGCTCAAAAGCTGCTATCCATTATCTGATGAAGACCCTACAGATTAGCCTTGCTCCGTATGATGTGTCAGTCAGCTTAGTCGTACCTGGTTTTGTTGAGACACCGATGACCAAACAGAATGACTTTCCGATGCCATTTATCCAGACGCCAGTGCAGGCCAGTCAAGCCATACGCGATGGTATCGAAAGCGGGCATGAGGTGATTGAATTTCCAAAAAAACTAACCATGCCTTTAAAAGCATTGGGTACGTTGCCTGATTTGGTTTGGCAGCAAGTTAGTGAAAAACTTAATAAAAAGTAATCTACTATCAGTAGAACTCTCAGCCATCATATCGACAGAAAAATACAGAAGGGAATGCTTTTATGCCGTTTACTCGTTTCAAACGTGCCAGTAGCCAAGAAAATGCTACCGATGCTGCAACAAATTCTGACCATCAGACTGCCCAAAAACGTATTGCTATCATCGGCTCAGGTGTATCAGGACTGACATGCGCCCATTATTTAGGTACGCAACATGATGTGACGGTATTTGAAGCCAATGATTATATCGGCGGGCATGTAAATACGATTGATGTGGCACTACAAGACGGTAGAAAAGCAAAGAGTAGCAATGTAGAGAGTAGTGCGATAGATACAGGATTTATTGTTTTTAATGAGCGCACATACCCGAACTTCTTTCGTTTGCTTCATGAGTTGCAGGTGCCGTTTCAGGCAACGGACATGAGTTTTTCTGTCAAGAATACTGCACGTCATTTTGAATACAATGGTCATACGCTTAATACTTTATTGTCACAACGTAAAAACGTACTTAATCCAAAATTTTGGCAATTTATCAAAGATATCTTGCAGTTTAATAAGCATATCAAACAGCTACGCCAAGATTATGATAGTGCGCGCTCTCAAGGACAAGATGTCAGTAGCTTTGCAGAACAAACGCTTGGTGGTTACTTAGCACAAAAGAAGTATGGTCAGCTATTTACTGATAACTATCTATTGCCAATGGTCTCGGCTATTTGGTCAACCAGCCTAGATGAAGTACAAGATTTTCCACTGGTGTTTTTTGCACAATTCTTTGACAACCACGGTTTGCTCGATGTGGTCAATCGTCCGCAGTGGTTTACGATAAAAGGCGGTTCAAAACAGTATGTCAATAAACTGATTCCACGCTTTATCAAAGCGGGTGGCAAGATACGAGTCAATAGCCCAGTACAATCTGTGGTTCGTGATGGTGATCAAGTGATTTTGACGGTGAAGAATGCTTTGACAGTGCAGGATAAAGATAACGCTGACAACCGTAGCGAAAATCTTGTATTCGATGAAGTTATCTTTGCTTGTCATGCAGATACTGCGCTAAAGATTCTAAAGGATGCAAGCACCGATGAATCTGAAGTATTAGGTCATTTCCGCTTTACCAAAAACACGGCTGTATTGCACACCGATACCAGTGTCCTGCCGAAGAAACCACTGGCATGGGCAAGTTGGAATTACTTAATAGATGAAACAGTTTCAGGCAGTGTTAAGGATGACCAAGCGTCTGGAAACGCACAAGTACCTGCAAAGCCAGTGCTGACTTATCATATGAATATCCTGCAACGTCTGACCAAAAAACACAATTATTTGGTCACACTAAACCCATCTGTAGACAATAAAAGTGTCGATGATAAGCAGATAGTTAAAAGCATCGATTATAGTCATCCAGTGTTCGATCTTGCGATGATTGATGCGCAGACTAAATGGTCGAGTATCTCTGGGAACGGTTCGCACACGCATTTCTGCGGGGCTTATTGGTTTAACGGCTTTCATGAAGATGGCGTACGTAGTGGATTACGCGTCTGTCAGGCGCTTGGTCTTGATATTGATATAAAAAACGAGGTTGATCCAGCTCATTTACCTGACGCTGATAGCGCACATACGCCGTTCCGTTATAAAGATTTGCCTATAAAAGCGGATACCAAATTACGTAGGTTGAATAAACGTGAAGTAACCACAGCGACGACTAATCAGGAACTGGTTGAGTATGCTAATCGTTTACAGAATTCAGCTGCTGATACTAGCCAATATAAGAAACGTGGCTTATTCGGTCGCCGTAAAACCAAATAATGTGACGATTAATGCCGTTATGTATTCTAAGTGTTTTGAAAAATTCGCCATATAAAAAGTACGCCGTTACACAAGAGATTATTTATGACCACGTCCGCTCAAGATACCAATGCTATGCCAAGTCATGAGTCTTCTTATGATACAAATGCATTGCCGCATCAGCTGTTTGAGGGCACGACATGGCACAGTCGGCTGCTACCTAGTATAAATAAATTCGTTTACCCGTATCGCTATTGGGGCGTCAATATCAGTGCGCTAGCAGCAGGGCAAGAACTTCCTGAAATTAACACGGCAGCATTTGATGAGAGTAAGTTTTTAGAAAAATTACCATTACGTACAGTGTTACCAAAAAAGCTACTAGCAAAAGGTCTGCCTCTATTTTCAGCAAAGAAAAATGCGCTACAACGATTCTGTGCTGATGATTATTTACAGCATATTGAGCTACAGCATACTGACCTACAGAGTACCAATAGCCTAAGCAATGATAGAAAGCTTGATAGTAATGGACAGTCTGTTCAAGCACTAGAAAAACGCATAAGCCGAGCATTCGAGAAATATGCAGGGAGCGCACCTGAAGGCGATATGTTGGGATTACTTGTCTGCCGTAATATGGGCATGTACTTTAGCCCAGTTAATTTTTACTTAGGGTTTGATGCGCAGCAAACGCCCACTCATTTGCTGGCTGAAGTGTCTAATACGCCATGGGACAAGCGTCATTACTACGGGTTTTTGTTAGAAGGAGAGAATTCTGAGTTCTGTCATGACAAGGACTTTCACGTATCACCTTTTAACCCTATCGATCAGCTGTATCGCTGGCAGGTTACGGTAAAACGTACAAAGACAGACGAGCAACCTAATACTGGCTTACAAGTGCGTATCGCTATCAATATCAGCGATGAGCGCGGTGACGTTCTAAAAACTGGCATAAAGATATCAGGAGTGCCAATGACAGAAGATGCTGTTCGTCATAGCTTGCGAAAAAACCCATTGATGAATATGACATCATTAACCCGTATTTATTGGCATGCGTTTAAGCTCTATGCGATTAAAAAGGTGCCGTATATCAACTACGATGAAAAATTGGCCGACAGTCAACAGAAAAGCAGCTAGCAGTATCGAACGCAAAAGATGTCTTATATTTACAGCAATCTTAAATATCAACAATCTAAAAATCTCGTTAATGTACTACTAAAAATCAACTATTGAACAATAAAGCATTTAAACAAGGATAAATACACGATGCCAGCACGACCGACCGATCGAGCACCAGTCACAAAACTAGAAAAATTAACTGCTCGTGTGAGCAAAGTGGTTAATGAAAGTGCTGTACTACAGCCAGTCAGCAATAGTGTGAATCACTTAGCTAGAAAGCTTATATTTCGTGCGTTACAGCACATTCAGTTTGGTAGCCTCACGCTGATTGAAACATTTGGCGAGCAGGAACCTAAGACAAGTAGTTTTGGTAAAGTAGCTACTAAAGACGCTGGTAGTTCAGCGGTTGGTCGCCATTCACTACATGTGACATTACAGATTCATGATAGCGCTGTCTATCGTCAGCTATTACTTGGTGGCTCTATCGCGCTAGCAGACAGCTATATCGATGGTGAATGGGATACGGATGATCTAACAGGTTTGATTCGTTTGGCAGCTCGTAACTTAGCCGTACTCAATAAACTAGAAAATCGTTTTGCTGGTATTAGTAAAGCATTTGAAAAAGCGAAGCATCAACTACGTAGCAATGACAAATCTGGATCCAAATCCAATATCCTAGCGCATTATGATTTGGGCAATGACATGTATGAACGGTTTTTGGACGATACGATGATGTACTCATCAGCAGTTTATCCTACACCTGACGTGACGCTTAGCGATGCTCAGCAGCACAAACTATCGCTTATATGCCAACGTTTACAGCTCAGTGCTAATGATAATGTGATCGAAATTGGTACAGGGTGGGGCGGCTTTGCTATCTTTGCGGCCAAGCACTACGGTTGCCATGTGACCACCACGACTATCTCTGATGCTCAGTATGATGAAGCACAGCGACGAGTCGAGGCGGCAGGTCTGTCTGACAAGATTACATTGCTTAAGCAAGATTACCGCGAGCTGACAGGTCAATATGACAAGCTAGTCAGTATCGAGATGATTGAAGCGGTGGGCCATGAGTACTTACCGACTTTCTTTGCTAAGTGTAATAGCTTGCTCAAGCCGACAGGTCTTATGGTATTGCAGGCTATCACCTTTAATGATCAAAATTATCAAGACTATATCGACTCGGTTGATTTTATACAAACACACATTTTCCCAGGTGGTTGTCTGCTCTCAAACCAAGAGCTGACGACCCAATTTACTGAGCAGACCGATATGGTCGTCAAACAATTGCATGATTATGGCTTCGATTACGCCTACACACTGCGTGATTGGCGTGCTGCGTTTATGGCGCAGCGTGCAGAGATTCAAGCGCTTGGCTATGACGATGCCTTTATCCGCCTATGGGAGTTTTACTTTTGCTATTGCGAAGGTGGCTTTTTGGAGCGCACGATCGGTGTGGTACAAGTTACTGCGGTGAAGCCTAACAACATTGATACGCTGCATTTTTCCGATTTGCCATCTGCTGTCTTAAATCATAAAACGGTTTTGAACAATGAGACATTTAGTGAAGAAGATAGGGCAGACACAGCATCGGTATAAGTTAAGTGATACAGATATGGTTTGTTCATAACATTCATAGAGTCTCATACTGCATGAACAGTTTGAGACACATATGTTGAGAGGTTGTACATTGAAAAGTTCTACATCGAAAGGTTGTATATTGAATGGTTCTATGATGCTTGCAGGGCACGCTTATCACGAAGACCTGAATAGCGTGTGACCGCTAATGCCATTAAAGAGATAACAGCACCGATCCAAGCCGTGTCTTGCAATGACATATTTTCAACCACGCTACCACCGATGATTGAGCCTAGTGCAATACCGATATTGAATGCAGCAATATTCAATCCAGAGGCAACATCGACAGCGTTTGGTGTATATTTTTCAGCTTGCTTGACCACGTAGATCTGTAGGCCTGGTACACTACCAAAGGCGAAAGCACCCCATACCAAAATAGTCAGCACAGCAGCAATCTTGGACTGCATAGTAAAGGTGAACAGTAAAAGAATGACACTTAAGGCGCTAAATATAATGCTAAGCGCACTAATAGGGCCACGTTTATCTGCAAGTTTTCCGCCCCAGATATTACCGATAGCAACGGACACGCCATATACGAGCATGATAAGCCCAATGGCTGATGGCGCAAATTTGGTCTGCTGCTCTAAGATAGGTGCTAGGTAGGTAAATGCCGTAAACGTACCGCCATAACCAAGAATAGTCATGAGATAAACCAGCAGTAATTGTGGTTTTACAATGACTTGTAGTTGCTCTTTGAACGTTGCAGGGATAGATTTTTTGAGGTTTTTCGGTACCAATATGGCGCTACCAATTAAAGCGATTAAACCCAGTACTGAGACGACCAAAAACGTAGCGCGCCAACCGAAATGCTGTCCAATCCATGTGCCAAGAGGTACGCCAGTGACGAGCGCTACGGTAAGCCCAGTAAACATAATGGCAATTGCGCTGGCTTCTTTTTCTTTACTGACGAGACTGGTAGCAATCATGGAACCAATAGAGAAAAACACACCATGCGCCAGACCGGTCAAGATACGGGCAAGTATTAAGGTTTCATAACTGGGTGCTTGCCAAGCTAGCAAGTTGCCGATGACAAACAGACCCATTAGGCTCATCAGTACTATTTTTCGATTCCAGCGGCCAGTGAGTGCGGTAAGTATAGGGGCACCGATGGCAACACCGACAGCATATAAGCTAACGAGTAACCCTGCTGAAGGTAAGCTCACGCCCAGATCGGCGGCAATAGTTGGTACCAATCCAACGATGACAAATTCGGTTGTCCCAATTGCAAATGCGCTTAAAGTAAGCGCCCATAAAGCGAGTGGCATAACGACATCCTAATAATTAAATGATGCGCGTAGTTTGACGGATTTATAGTTTGCGAAAAACAGCACAAATGACAAAATACCTTTGTCAATTTTGTAAAGGTAATCATGATGATGGGACATGCTAAAACAGAAGACATAGAGATATTTTTGACGGTAGTAGACACGGGTAGTTTTACTGGCGCTGCCAACCTACTGAATCAGCAAGTAGCCAAGGTATCTCGTGCAGTGTCCAGACTCGAAGACACGCTGCAATGTACGCTGTTAAATAGAACGACACGGCGTTTGGAGCTGACGGAGGAAGGGCATGTCTTTATAAGATATGCGCGTGAGAGTTTAAATACGTTATATACCGGTGAAGAAGCGATTAAGCTGTTAAAACAAGCGCCGAGTGGGCATCTACGAATTGACGCCGCGAGCCCGTTTGTCTTTCATCAATTGACGCCTTTGGTTGGTGATTTTGTGGCGCAATATCCACACATTACTCTCGACCTTACCTCGCATGACAATATTATTGATTTGCTTGAGCATAAGACGGATCTAGCTATCAGAATTGGCGACTTAAAAGACTCAAATTTGCATGCACGTCTATTAGGTAAAAGTAAGCTGCGGCTAGTAGCCAGTCCTGAATACTTACACCAGCATAATGAAGTGACTCATATTGATAATTTGAATGTTGATGATTTAACCACCCATAAATTAATTGGCTTTAACGATGCGTCAAAACTAAATAGTTGGCCACTAAAAACTCCAGTGAAGCTCAATTTTCATATGACTGGGAGTAGTGGCGAGACTCTACGTCAGCTATGTCTAAATCATCAGGGTATCGCTTTACTATCACATTTTATGATTGGTAAAGATTTGGAATCTGGACGATTGATTGAGGTATTACCTGAAGCAATAGTCAGACCAAACAACCGTGAAGCCATACAGGCGGTATATTACAAAAACAGTGCCGTATCTTCGCGTATTCTGGCATTTTTAGACTTTATTCAACCAAGACTGACACTATAAATTTTATCCGTTTTTATTCATTTTATAAGAGGTAATATCATGGGTTACGTTTTTATTTATCTCGCTGCTGTGGTTATCTTTTTGGGTGTCGATGCTGTATGGCTAACGACCATGAAAGGCGCCTTTTATGAGTCGCGTATCGGGCATCTATTGGCTGATGAGCCAAACATGATGGCCGCTGGCGTTTTTTATATGTTTTATATATTGGCGCTTTGTATTCTGGTGCTATATCCGCAAATCAAAGCTGGCGCATCTGTTGGTCATATCTTCTTACTCGGCGGGTTAATTGGCTTGATGGCTTATGGAACATACGACTTTACCAATTTGGCACTGTATAAGGGCTTTACGCTAGATACAGCGTTGGTTGACTTTGTATGGGGTGGTATTTTGACCGGTTCGGTTAGCGCCATAGTAGCGTGGCTTGCGTATCGCTTTCACTGGTTAAGCTAATGCTTATATCTTGGCCTATATAACGCTGTTTAAATAGCTCCAATTTACATAATTTAGACTGTCTAATGACAGAGGTCTGTTTGTGCTAGACGGCGACCTGCTGTATAAATGGTAGACATAATAAATAAGTGTCAAACCATTAAGGAATATTATGCCGCAATACAATACCAGCTCCACTGCCAAAAAAGCCCCATTAAACCATGAATTATATATGTCAGTACTTATGACGCCCGATATGGCGAATTTCATTGGCAACGTGCATGGTGGAGATTTGCTGAAGATGCTTGATCAGGTCGCTTATGCCTGTGCCAGTCGCTATAGTGGTAACTATGTGGTGACACTGTCTGTCGATCAGGTGATGTTCCGTGAGCCGATATATGTGGGCGAGTTGGTTACTTTTGCCGCCAGTGTCAATTATGTTGGTAACACCTCAATGGAAGTAGGTATCCGCGTCGAAGCAGAAGATGTGCGCGGTCGTACCGTCCGTCATACCAATAGTTGTTACTTTACGATGGTGGCTATCGATGACAATGGTAAACCGACATCCGCACCGCCACTCGATATCAAAAACAAGATGCAGCAATGTCGAGCCGATGCAGCAAAAGAACGAAAGAAGCTGCGTATGGAAAGCTCACATCGTCCTAGTTGCGACTTCGAGGAGATTAACAAGCAGTTTGGCGAGAACGAAGAAAATGCCGAGGTGGAAAAGTAGCCCAAGTTATTCAAAGCTATCTAAAGTTATTCAAAGCTATCTAAAATTGTATAAAGTTATCTAGTTTTATTGAATTAATAATTCATACAACGACTCACTAAAAAGACACTGATATTGTAGAGCGCTTATTTTAAGCTGATATATATTTCAAGCCATCTATCTACGGCAAAAATTCTATATAAATACGTTATTTCAGTGAGTCTAGCATGAGTCTAAAGCCATCTATTGCTAATCCCCAGCGTCATTTACCAGCCTCTCCTAAAGCGCAAACACCTCGTGCACGTGGGGCGGGCAATCCTAAAATTCCAAATGACCCTGAATTAAAACATACCCTTAACCAAAGCCCTGAAACCAACGATGAGCATTCAGGCTCACTCATTACCGTGTTGATTGCGGTTGGGGCCAATCTGGTTATTGCAATCGCAAAAACTGTTGCCGCCTTTATGACAGGCTCAGCCTCCATGATTGCAGAAGCAGCTCACTCATGGGCAGATGCTGGCAATGGTACTTTGCTGATCGTCGCAGAA
Organism: Psychrobacter immobilis; assembly: GCF_904846235.1. Lineage (GTDB taxonomy): Bacteria > Pseudomonadota > Gammaproteobacteria > Pseudomonadales > Moraxellaceae > Psychrobacter > Psychrobacter immobilis_C. Next base: position 200,867 of record NZ_CAJGZN010000004.1, on the reverse strand, counting down.
AAAAAATCCATCAAACCTGCTGATAAAAGCCATCCGTTAGGCTATGGCAAAGAGTCTTATGTTTGGTCGATGATTGCGGCTTTCGGTGTATTTACGGCAGGCTCGATTGTCTCTATCTATACCGGTATTAAGGAATGGAACGCTACTGAGTCTGAGACTAACTATACGATTGGCTTTATCGTATTGGCAGTGGCGTTTGTGCTCGAAGGTATCTCATTGGTTCAGGCATACAGACAGAGTAAAAAACATGGCGAGGCACTTGATATCAGTGCACTTGGCTATGTCGTAGATACTTCTAACCCAACGTTGCGCGGCGTATTCTTTGAAGATTTAGCAGCGGTTATCGGCTTGGTGATTGCCGCTGCTGCTATGGGTATGCACGCTTATACGGGTGAACCATATTGGGATGCGTTAGGGTCTATCATTGTTGGTCTACTATTGGGTGTCGTTGCCATATTCTTGATCAGTCGTAACCGAGATTTCTTAGTCGGGCATAGAGTCACTGACCGGATGCACGAATACGTTTTAAGCGAGCTGCTGAATCATCCAGATATCGACAGTGTGTCCTACCTGCATCTAGAGTGGGTTGGACCAAAAAAGATATTTATGGTGGCGGCAGTAGATATCGCCGGCAATCAAAAAGAAGAGCATATCGCTCAGAAGTTTGAAGAGATTGAAAATCTATTCAGAGGTAATCCAGTCTTTCAAGAGGCTATCTTGACACTGTCCGAACCTAACGCTGAGCTGCTAAGTTTAGAGAATATTTAATTTAAAAGCTTAGTAGATTAAGTATGTGGTAGAGAAATCCTATCGAATGCTTTTAAGTATTCTTTTTAAATTAACAAAACGCTAAATACAAAAAAGCCGTCAATCATGACGGCTTTTTTTATAACTTTATAACTCTAGTACTTAGTGACTAGTCGAATTAAATACTATTAGTTCTTTGGTGCGTTTGCGCCGATGAACCATGCATCTTTATCGACAATGCGACTAGCTTCTGTAAATAAGTCAGCGGTGTCTTCATCACCTGCATCGCCAGCTGTGGCAATTGCTTCACGCAATGTCTCGGCTACTTTCTTGTAGCGGCTTGTTAGCTCACGTACATGCTGATCTACCTCAGTGATGTCGGTTGGGTAGTCATCTAGGATAGACTCTTTTACTACTCGACTTGCTAAACCGTTTGGTTGGCCACCTAGGATTACAATACGCTCTGCGATAGTATCTGATACTTCAAGGATACGATCTGACGTCTCATCTAGTAATTGATGCACACCGATAAAGCCAGTACCTTGTAGATTCCAATGGCACTGTTTACCATCTAAGGTTAAATCGATAACGTTTGCTAGGTTAGCGTTTAGCAAATCAATCATTTTTTTCGCAGTTTCGTCTGAAATACCACTTGCGTAACGTTCTCTCATATTTTACTCCGTCATTTATTTAAAATTATTATATTGAATGAAAGTTCAATGTATTTTTATTGGTCTTCTATTCGATGACAATCAATTCAAAACTAATCATAGGAATTGCTATAAAGCTATCTATTCACTAGTACTGCTCACTAATACTCAAAAGTCATCAACTTGTTAATTCAAGAACGATAATAGCAGCTTAACTCAGTGTTGGAACCCTTGAGTGTTAGGCTTTGTTGAGTGGTCGTGTAACGAGTCTGTTAACCGTGAAAAGCTTTGTAAATTTATCGAATACTGTGTGCGTTTTTTATAACGATGTAAGTTTTATCCGCTACTATTAAGCCTTAACTTTTAATAAATCTTACCTTTATATACTCATATTTTGGGCAACGAGAGAGCGTTTCGACTATAGGATAAGACTCCTTATTCTCCTTTAAAAACCGCTGCTCAGACCCCATATTGTTATAAACCTTAAGAAGAAGAAAACCATTATGCGAATGCCTGAACCGCGCTCATCGCGTCAGTTAAATCAATTGGCCACTCAGCTCCAAGGCGAAGCTGAAATTAGTGGTGTTAATGCGTCAGGGACGCAAATATCAAGTCGTGCCTTTGAGATGGTGACTGACTTTGAGCCAGCAGGCGACCAGCCGCAAGCCATCAAAAAGCTAGTTAACGGTATCAATTCGGACATGGACGAGCAGTTGCTACTAGGTGTGACTGGCTCTGGTAAGACCTATACCATGGCGAAGGTCATCGCTGAAACTCAGCGTCCGACCATTATCATGGCGCACAACAAAACGTTAGCGGCTCAGCTATATGGTGAGTTCAAATCGTTTTTTCCTAATAATGCGGTCGAATATTTTGTCAGCTATTATGATTATTATCAGCCAGAAGCGTATGTCGCAGCGAGTGATACCTTTATCGAAAAAGACAGCGCCATTAACGATCATATTGATCAGATGCGCCTGTCAGCCACGCGTGCCTTGTTAGAGCGTCGTGATGCGATTATTGTCGCTTCGGTATCCTGTATCTATGGTTTGGGTGATCCAGAAAGCTATCTAAAAATGCTACTGCATGTCGTTGTGGGCGATAACATTGACCGTACGGCAACTATCAAGCGTTTGGTTGAGATGCAGTACACGCGTAATGAGCTAGATTTTGGTCGTGGTACGTATCGGTTGCGTGGAGAGCTGTTAGATATCTATCCTGCTGAGTCTGAGCAGCTAGCCGTACGCGTGCATTTATTTGACAACGAAGTCGAAAAGATTACGTGGTTTGATCCCTTAACAGGGAAAACAGTACGTAGTGTGCCGCGTATTACGATTTATCCAAAGTCGCACTATGTGACGCCGCGTAATAAGCTAGAAGCTGCCAGCCACACGATTCGTGCTGAGTTAGAGCCGCGTTTAGAGTACTTCCGTGACAACAATAAGTTGATTGAAGCACAACGTCTCAAAGAGCGTACTCAATATGACTTGGAGATGATTCAGCAGCTTGGTTACTGTAACGGTATCGAAAACTACTCGCAGCATCTCTCTGGCCGTCCATCAGGGGAAGCGCCGCCGACATTGTTTGATTATATTCCAGAAGATGCCTTGTTGTTCCTTGATGAATCACATGTGACGGTTTCGCAGATTGGCGCAATGTATAAAGGCGATAGATCACGCAAAGAAAACTTGGTCAATTATGGTTTTAGATTACCCAGTGCGATGAATAACCGCCCGATGAAGTTTGAAGAGTGGGAGCGTATCAAGCCCAAAACCATTTATGTCAGTGCCACGCCAGCATTGTATGAGCTTGAGCATAGCGAGCAAGTCGTAGAGCAGGTCGTCCGTCCGACGGGTCTGATTGATCCTGAGATTGAGATACGTCCTGTATTGACGCAAGTCGATGATGTGCTATCAGAGATTACCAAACGCCGCGAAAAGGACGAGCGTGTACTGATTACTACATTGACCAAGCGTATGTCAGAAGATTTGACCAGTTACCTCAAAGAGTATGATGTAAAAGTCGCCTATCTACATTCGGACATCGATACTGTCGAGCGTATGCAGATTATTCATGAGCTTCGTACTGGCGTACATGATGTTCTGGTCGGTATCAACTTATTACGCGAAGGCTTGGATATGCCTGAGGTATCACTGGTAGCGATATTTGATGCGGATAAAGAAGGCTTCTTGCGTTCAGAGCGTTCGCTTATTCAGACCATTGGTCGTGCCGCCCGTCACTTGAATGGTAAAGCCATTCTCTATGCTGATCGCATTACGCCAAGTATGCAAAAGGCAATAGATGAGACGGATCGCCGCCGTGATAAGCAGATTGCCTTTAACCTTGAGCATAACATCACGCCAAAAGGTGCTCGCCGTAGTATCACGGACAAGATTGATACGGGCGAAAGCTTGGATGCCAATGACAATCAAGCTATCCCAGTTAAGAGTAACTTGCCAGATATCGATATCAATATCTTGCGTAGCCCCGATCTGCTTGCCAAAGAAATCAAACGATTAGAGAAGCAAATGCAGCAAATGTCGCGTGATTTGAAGTTTGAAGAAGCAGCAAAAACGCGTGATAAAGTGCTGGAGCTAAAAGCACATTTAATCTGATAACTTGGGTCGAATATTGAAGCTAAAAAGAGGCTAAACAATAGCGAAGGTGAGGTGCTTTTTAAGTACCTCACTTTTTTATGGTTTATTCAATATCGGAACGTACAGAATACTTGTAATACAACGCATTGCCACTTACCATATCCGCATAAATCTCACCATCCATATAATATCTCAAAAATTTAAGTCACATGCTAACAAGCCGAGCACGTGTAATGCTCTATTTGGGCTAGGCTTATTGTTCTTATAGGTCACATCGTCAACATAGACTGAATTTTTGGAATAGACATAATCTAGGCGTATTATTCACTGTGCTTACCAACAACTTAATAGAATTAAACTCTAACGAAAATTCACTCGGCATGTCAGATGCTGCCAAACAAGCCGTTATCGACTCTTTAGACATCAGCTTTCGCTATCCCGATGACCAACGTGCGGCGCTGATTACCAAAGTTGCTGAGATAAATGATGTGACAGAGAGTCAAATTTCTCTAGGCAGTGGCTCTAGTGAAAATATTCGTACTGTCGTCCAAATGCTACAAAATCAAGCATTAGTAGAAGGCAAAAAATTCCAAGTTATCGTGCCGCATCCAACCTTTGCCTATGCTGAGTTATATGCGACATCTATCGATGTACCTGTGGTCAAAGTACCACTGACGACTGAAAATTACGCCTTTGACTTGCAAGGTATGCAAAAAGTGGCTGATGACTTTGACGGTATTAGCTTGTTTTATCTGTGCAATCCAAACAACCCAACGTCGACTATTACTGACACAGTAAATCTCAAAGAATGGGTAGGAAATGCAACAAGTAACCATTACTTTTTATTAGATGAAGCTTATTCGGAATATGTGACTGATCCAAGTTTTGAGAGTGGTGTTACATGGATACGAGAGGAGTACTCTGAAAATATCGTTGTGGTGCGTACCTTTTCAAAACTATGTGCACTCGCTGGCATGCGTGTCGGCTATGCAGTTGCTAGCCCGCAAATGATTGCTAGATTAGAAGCATTCATCTCGATTGATAATACTAACTTATCAGGCGCTGTAGCTGCATTAGCAACTCTAGATGATGAAGATTTTCTAGCATTGAGCTTACGTACAGCCAATCAATCACGTCAACTGGTTGAGCAAACATTAGATGAGCTTGGTTTACGCTATTTGCCATCACAGGCAAGCTTTATATTTCATGAGATACAAGGCGATGTGCAAGCCTATATCGATAGAATGCGTGAGCATGGTATTGCGGTCGGGCGTGAATTTGCGCCAATCACTGGCTTTAATCGCTTAACACTTGGCAGACCTGATGAGATGGCGGTATTTGTAGGGGTACTCAAATCATTTCGTGAAAAGGGTTGGGTCTAGCTAAATTAGTTAATGTAGTTCAATAATATAAAAAGGAAATTGCTTATTGGCAGCTTCCTTTTTTGCTGAATCTATTTTTCTGGTTCTGTTTCGTTGGATCTATATCCCATTCAAAATCAATCGCACATTTTTACCAACATCAAACGCAGTTTTACATATCGCACCTTAACTAATCTAACGCTATCTTATAGGATAACTGAGTAAAGCATGACCCGTTAATCACACAGATGAATACTGGGTAACAGTCACAGTGCTCGGCATGCTCACGTACCTTATAATTATAAAGTTAGGGATGTACCTATGTTCGATATCAAATCATTTTTTAAACGAGAAGTAGAAAAAAAGCTTATCAATGTAGATGACTATATTTTTATGCCAGAACGCGTAGAGATGGAAATTGAAGGTGGACTATTAAATTGTGTGTTGAATAGTGATGGTCGCGTAGATATTTTTTATAGTAAAGACGGTGTCACTGAGGTGGGTTCAGCGTCGCGCAAGCACCCATTTACAGCATTTGAAAAAGAGCTATACCATGGTATTTATGATGATGTGATTAATGATTTAATTAAGGAAGTAGATAAAATTATTGATAGTACTTCGAAGTATTTCCGTCGTAGCCAATCATTACCTTTTACGGCCTCTATAACTTCTCAAGCATCTGACACAAATAAATTTTAGGCTAATTAATTGAACTAATCTATTAGCAATAAAAAGGGTGCATTATGTATAACGCACCCTCTTTATTATTTTTTATTCTAATAAATAACTTAATTGTTCTATTGAACAAAGCTTGTATAGCAGCTCTGTAGAGATTTGGCGACGACTTGTGCGACTAACTGAGTACGGTACTGAGAGTCAATCGCGGCATTGCCCAGCTCAACAATCGTCACTTGCTGCGGTGCTTGCTCACTGACACAGCCACAAACATTGGTTTTAACAGATTCTTGCTGTGCTTCTGTCATGGCGACGCTTGCAACACGCCATGCGTTTTGTTTTTCAATTTGGCTACGGCATTGGTTGTCAATCGCAGCTCTAAAAACATTCATGCCGATCTCGTTTGCGGTACCGATTGCTGTACCTGTGCCGTTGTTTGTAGCACCTGTTGTGGTACATCCCGCCAAGGCAAAAGTCGCTAGCATCATCGTTGAAGCCAAGATTTTTTTCATAAGTTAGTCCTTTAAGGTGTCTGTCATAAATAAAGCTGTATATTATCAGTAAAACCTAGCAATGACATCATTAACCACAGGGGCATTTTATTTTAGAACTCTATAACCTATATGTATTAACCACAAAAAAGCCAGCTAAGTAATCACTTAACTGGCTTGATATAGACTAAGCTATTCGGCTTATTTATACGTTTTTGCCGTGTTCTTTTTGCTGAATATCTTTTGCCAATTTATAGCATTCGTTGATATGGTCATTAGCAATTTTCTTAAAAATCGTATAGCCCATAGTCGCAGCAACCAATTGACCGCCAAGTGGGATAAACTTAGTCACTTGTTTGGCAGCGATACGACCACCGAAACCTTGAATGGTTTTCTTAACGATACCGCGTGTTGCCATGAGTCCAGCGAAATCTACAGTACGATCTTTTACTGCGCTCCAATGCACTTCGCGAGATTCCAAGTTAATGGCTGATTGACGGTCTTCAATGAGACCAAAACGCTCACTAATCTCTGGAATCAACTGCGTCAACATCCCCGCGTCAACTGCCACATCAAAAAATGGTACTGGCACAACCGCTACACCAGCAGAAACTCTAGCGCGTCTTTTTACCATTCCCTGACATTCTTTTTTAACCTTCTCAAGGTCTAGGTTAGGGTCGATCGTATTTGGAAGTTTTTCAGCAAGTGGCGTGGTTTTCATAAAGTGTCCTTATAAATAATTAAAATATAAATGATAAAAAGTTCAATAAACAACAAATTCTTTAGTTGCTTACTATTTTATGGATTTATGCGTGGCTTACAATCATTGCTTTGTAGCAAAATGAATGAAATTACTCATACTATGCACCTTTTTTGTAAGTGATTAAACGAAGGCAGTTTACATGAGCTATAAAAATGGCAGTATCAATTATTGCTAATTTACAGGCATTATTCATCAGGTTGTACAATGCCTAATGATATACAGAGGTAGTATAAATTGTCATTGTGAGCCTCTACTAAAGCCAGTAGAATACCCTCATGCTAAATTTAACCTCCCGTTATACCAGCACTCGCATCGACGAGTTGCCCGCCGCGCTGCAACCATTTGCCGCTCAATCATTCACGCTTGCCCGTCTGTATGCAGGGCGAGGTATCACTGCGCCTGATGAGCTGGAGACTAGCCTATCAGGTCTATTGCCTGCTGAGGCCCTACACGGTGTCACAGAAGCCGTGCGCTTATTAGATATGGCCATTGATGAGCATCAGCGTATCTTGATCGTTGGTGACTTTGACTGTGATGGTGCCACCAGTACAGCCTTAATGATGCGCGCGCTCACAAAGATGGGTGCGGTCGTTGATTTCCTAGTACCAGATCGTTTTAAGTACGGTTATGGTCTGACGCCAGAGATTGTCGAGTTAGGTATTGAGACTTTTCAGCCAGACGTGATAGTGACGGTTGATAATGGTATCTCAAGTCATGAGGGCGTAGCGCGTGCCCAAGCTGATGGCATCACAGTGATTATCACTGACCATCATCTCACGACCAAAGAGACGCCACCTGCGGAAGCAGTGGTCAATCCAAATCAGCTAGGTTGTGACTTTGCTAGTAAGGCATTGGTTGGAGTAGGCGTAGCATTTTATGTGCTCGGACGCTTAGCAAAGCTACGCCGCGAAGCTGGCAAGTCTACGGTACAGGTGAGTCAATATTTGGATTTGGTCGCACTTGGGACGATTGCAGACGTTGGGGTACTGGATAAAAACAACCGCATTTTGGTACATCATGGATTATCAGCTATTCGTCAAGGCCGCTGCTGTATGGGAATACTGGCATTGCTTGAGCAAGCGGGCCGTGATCCCAAGCAGCTTCATGCGCAGGATTTCGGTTTTGTATTAGGCCCACGTATCAATGCAGCTGGGCGCATGGACAATATGCGCATCGGTATCGAGTGCTTATTAACTGAAGACTGGAGCACCGCACAACGTTTGGCACAAGAGCTTGAACAGCTGAACCGTACGCGTCGTCATGTAGAGGGCGAGATGCGTGCGCAAGCTGATAGTATCGTACAAGCATTGGCTAATGAAGATAATAGTGATGAGAGTGTGAGTAGTGATAGTGATGATAATGGCAGTAACGATGACACAATTACTCAAGCTTTCTCTACTGCTAAGGCTAGCAATGCAGGTGCACGTAGTATTATTTTATACCAAGATGACTGGCATCAAGGAGTCATTGGCATTGTCGCTGGTCGCCTAAAAGAAAGCCATTATTTACCCAGTATCGTTTTTGCACCCGCAGACACTGAACAAACGGATGAAGATAGTGCCATCAAAGGCTCTGCACGTTCTATCGCTGGCGTACATATTCGTGATGCGATTGAACAAGTTGCTGAGCGTTATCCAGACTTAATCAGTCACTTCGGTGGGCATGCGATGGCGGCAGGTCTGACCCTCAAGCGACGCAACTTTGAGGCATTTGTCACAGCTTTTAATGAAGTGATGGCTCAGATGGATGATGAGGTATTTGCAGAGCAAAAATTCACCGATGGACCTTTGCAAGCAAGCGATTTTAGCTTATGGTTTGCCGAGCATTTAGCCGATGCCAGTATCTGGGGTCATGGGTTTGCACCGCCGATATTTGATGGTGTGTTTGAGGTATTGAGCTTTAAGATTTTAAAAGACAAACATCTTAAGTTATCGCTGCGCTATCCAGACGTTCAATATCCGATAGAGGCCATTTGCTTTAACTTCGATAATGAGGCGTGGGATTACCGTGCTAAGCAAGTCCATTTGTTATTTCAGCTAGACATCAATGAATGGAATGGCAAACAAAGCTTACAGCTGATGGTCAAGGATTTGGCTGTGGTAGAGCACGGCTAAAGCGACAATGTCAAACCGATAATACTAAACGCGCTCAAATATGGACGCGTTGGCATTATTGACGCTCAATTAGTTTAGGGCGTGTTTTCAATTCACCCGATAGTCATCTAAATGGGCTAAAAATGGCTAAATCTTGCCAAACATCGTCAAATAGCTGGTTGATATCCCGATATTATCTGCGCTATTTTTCTTGTTTGATGGCAATTTATCTCATTTCTATCACTGTCTTTGAAATGAAGACACGCCCTAGTATCAGTATTTCCACTCTAATGTGGGGAACTGCCAATCGTAACGAATAGCCAGCATACGCAAAGTAAAAATCGTACTCATCGTAGAGATGTCAGCTACCCAATCTGTCACGCCTAAGTTCTTTAGAGCGAAGTACAGCACCCCACCCGTCAACGCTGCCGTAATATAAATCTCTTGCTGTAGTACCAATGGAATCTCATTGCAAATCATATCGCGAATGATGCCACCAACTACGATGGTAATCACACCTAACAATAGCGCTACAGGTACATTGGCACCTATACTATCAGCGACTTTGATACCGATCAGCGTAAATGCTGATAGACCAATGGTGTCAGATAGTTTGAGGAACTTATCCACTCGTCTGGAGTTTGGATGAAAAAATATCTGCATCGCTAGTGATGAAATCGTAATGAGGGTCAGATAGCTCATATCTACCATCCAAAATAACGGATGGCGATCCAGAATGACATCACGTACCGTGCCGCCGCCGATAGCAGTGACAATAGACACGAGCAGACAGCCGAAGACGTCGAAGTTTTTGTGCTTGGCAAGTATCGTGCCTGAAACGCTACAGGCGATGATGCCAATCATATCGAAGAAATATATCAAAGAGCGTGGGTCAAAAGTAGTGATCAGTACGGTAGGGTCCAATACGATAGCCAACATGGGCAGTTCTCACTATTTTCAATTATTGTCAGTCAAACAAAGGCTATCTACGCAGAGTCTTGCTCAATTAATCAGTTTACGAGTCGAATAGAAGGCAGATGCCAGTCGAATCTGAGCGCGAGCATACGAACTGCAAAGATGACAAACAGCATAATAAATTCATTGAGACTGGCACCGACTCCAAAATACTGTAAGCATAAATACGTCACAGACCCTGCGATACTGGCAGTAATATAAATTTCACGCTGTAGTACCAGCGGAATCTCATTACAAATGATATCACGTAGTAAACCACCGATAATGGCAGTCCAGACACCCATCATAATAGCAATGAGGGGAGACATGTCTAAGGTTAAGGCTACCTTAAAACCAATGACACTAAAAGCTGCTAGCCCAATAGCATCAAAGAGCTTTAACGCATTATCAATCTTATGATAAAGGTGAAAGAAGATTTGTAAGATAAGGGAGGTCACCGTGATAACGATCACGTAATTAAGATCAGTCATCCAAAATAGAGGATGACGGTCGAGAGCCATATCGCGTAATGTCCCACCGCCGATGGCATTGACCATCGCCACCAAGATACAACCAGCGATATCGAAGCCTTTATGTTGCGCAAGTAAAGTCCCTGCAATCGCGCAGGCAACAATGCCAACCATGTCCAATAAATATAATAGAATATCAGGAAAAATCAAAGCATTACCCATGGTTATATTGCCAAATCGTGATCATCAAAGTGATAGGTGTTTTTTAGGCGGTTATTCAATGCATAAATTTGACGAAAGAGGTGTAGTGTTACAGTGCCATTTAGCCATCTTTTGCAAATAATATCAGTCCTACAATAATCAGCCCTATACCGACCAGTCCCATCGCCGAAGGTATGGCGTTATCTAACAATAATATACCCCCAATTAAAGCAAAGATAACTTCACTGGCTTGGGTTGAGTCGACGCCTGCAACCTCGCTTGAAGTAACAGCTTGCTCGCGCGCATACAAAAATATAGTGGTCGCTGCCACGCCTGCTAATAGGGCAACGAGCAACGTATTGATTATTTGTGAGGGGTGGGGCTGGTCAGGGCGCACTATAATGCCCAAAAACAGCCAAAATGGCAAACACCCGAGAGTCATTAGCCACACCTTGTTAAAAGCATTTTGCAGTAGCGTGGTTTCGATAGAAGGAATACGAGCAATTAGATTTTGTAGGGATGAGGTTGCCGCAGTGTTGTTACTTTGAAGTACGCTATCGAGGTCGGTAGCATCATATGTCGTAGCTGGCAAATCATAAGCTTCGGATATGAGCGGTTCACTCTGCTCGTTAATATCAATACTGATGCTAGCTCGTTGAGCGTTCAACGCCGCTGCTTCTTGTAGATGAGTATTGCGCTGGCGAGCATTATGAGAAGCCTGCCAAACCAGCTGGTTACCAATTGGGTAGCTAAAAGCAGCGATAAGAGCAGGTAGCGCACCGTACAGCAGCATGTCAGACATGGGAACGGTGTCAGTTATAGAGGCAGCATGCAGACCTTCGCTGATATTGACGAGCGCCACACCGATAAAGACAATGACAGCATATACGATGAATTTTTTATCAAAACGTTGACCAAATGCCAATAGCACAAGCAAACTGGCGACGACGGTAAACATAAAGGTAGCCGCTACTACCCATCCCGCAACATGATCTGCGGCATAGCAAATACCAGTATAAAACAGTCCAAACCCGATACTACCAGTAATGCCCCAGAAGCCCCAATGCTGTAGAAAAATTCTCATTAGCGCTTTAATACGACCAAAGCCATGTTGCATCGTAATAATGGCGGTAATAATGACTAGCATAAAGACATAGCGTAGACTCGCTGACCAAAACCAATGTCCACCTGCGCTACTCATAAGCTCATTTAAGATAAATGTCGAGCTAAAAAACGCACCTGCTAGCAAGCCCAATAAAATGAGTTTGATCATACCGCTACCTTATCCATGGCACTCAACGTGTTCACACTTTTTGTTTGTTACTTGCTGATAATTACTTGCTGATAGTTACTTGCCTTTGGCATCTGCCCAAATGATCTTATGCAATTGTAGCTGAAAGCGAACTGGCAAGGCATCAGCCAACATCCATTCTGCTAGCTCGCGCGCCAATACAGGTACTTCAGGGCTGAGCTGTTCATCGACATCATCTGCGACATTAAACATCGGAGAGAACCATACCGTACCGACCAATTCGTTTAGCTTATACTCGGTCAATTTAGCTTTTGCCCAGTCGTAATCTGTACGATTCATAATGACAAACTTGATTTGATCGTGCTGAGTGAGATAGTCGAGGTTTGACCATAGATTTTTATCGACTTCGCCTGAGCTTGGCGTTTTGAGATCCATCACCTTACTGACTGGTGCTGGCACGTTTTCTACCGTGAGTGCGCCTGCGGTCTCAAGGGATATCTCATACCCGTCGCTCAGCAAACGTTTCATCAATTCAATGGCATTTGGCTGTGCTAATGGTTCACCGCCCGTCAGACAGATACGCTTGCACGGATAACCTTTGATGGTTTCTATGATGGTTTCTAATGATTGACGTTCGCCGCCAGTAAAAGCATATTCGGTATCACAATAGACGCAGCGCAGCGGACAGCCCGTTAGACGCACAAATATCGTCGGCAAGCCTGAAGTGATTGCCTCACCTTGTAAGGAATAAAAAATCTCAGTCAGACGTAATCCTGCTTCGGGGTCAGTAACAGGGATAGCGGCGGTGCGTAATGATGATTCACTCATAATATTTCAAATACAGTTAAAGGTCGATAAGACGATGAAGCGCTTATCAATCGTAATAAAAAGGCAGGGGATGGTACGAATGATTTTGTGTTTGTATAAAGACAAACTAAAAGAGGATTATAACGTAACGCGTTATATTAAGCTGCAAAAAAGATGCTGGAGTCATCCCCCAGCATCTTCATATAAAACAATATTATGTACCAAATAATGGTACGTGCCAAATATTTAGGCTAGGCGTAATAGCTCGTTTACTGATGTTTTTGCACGAGTTTGCGCGTCAACTTTTTTCACGATGATGGCAGCGTACAAGCTGTGCGTGCCATCTTCTGACGGTAAGCTACCTGGTACGACAACAGAACCTGCTGGTACACGGCCACGATGAATCTCGCCAGTTTCGCGATCATAGATGCGCGTCGATTGACCTATATAGACACCCATAGAGATGACAGCGCCTTCTTCAACGATAACGCCTTCAACGATTTCAGAGCGTGCACCGATGAAGCAGTTGTCTTCGATGATAGTAGGGTTTGCTTGCAATGGCTCTAATACACCGCCGATGCCAACGCCACCTGATAAATGCACGTTTTTACCGATTTGAGCACATGAACCAACGGTCGCCCACGTATCAACCATCGCACCTTGATCGACATAGGCACCGATGTTGACGTATGACGGCATCAATACTGCGCCTGCTGCGATGAAAGAACCTCTACGTGCGACAGCTGGTGGTACAACGCGTACGCCTGCTTCTTTAAACTGCGCTTCGGTCCAGTTAGCAAATTTAGTTGGAACTTTGTCATAGAACTGTACGTGTTCGCCAGCGGCTTGGACGTAGTTGTCGTTTAGACGGAAAGACAATAGTACGGCTTTTTTGGCCCACTGATTGACAACCCATTCACCATCTTTCTTTTCTGCTACGCGCAGGCTACCGTTGTCTAGTTGCTCAAGTACTTGATTGATAGCATCACGCACGTCTTGTGGCATATTAGCTGGGCTGTATTCGTTGCGATTTTCAAATGCTTGTTCGATGGTTTGTTGTAATGACATAAAGGTTCCTAAAATGAATGAAAGGGAGGGTGATCTTAATGTTATGGTTAAAGGCTTATATGACCCAGCCTAAAGAAAATTCAAGGTATGGCTTGGTCCAAAAACTTGCTTGCCATATTGTCGCTAATTTGACCGCTTTTAGCAAACGCGTTGAGGGTCTTATTGTGACAATATTGAATGAGTTGTTTTCAGATACTCCCTCAAAACAACTCATTTATCATAATTTAATTGTCTGCCGTGTTGGTCTCTATCCACTCTAAAATATCTTGATAAACGGTCTGTTTATCCTTTTCGTGCAGCACTTCATGGCGCATATTAGGATACAGCTGAATATCGACATGACTGAAATGACGTTTGTCCAGACGCGTGACAACCCTACGTATACCGCGACCCATTTCACCAATCGGATCATCTTCACCGCTGATAAATAGCATTGGGAAGTTTTTGGCAATAGTGGTAGCCCAATTTTTATTCAGTCCAGTATCCATAAGCGTGAACAATGTCATAAAGCCATTATTGGTAAAGTCAAAACCAGTCTTAGGATCGGCTTCATAGGCTTCAATGTTTGCGGTATTTTCACTGAGCCACGCAAACTGTGAGGACGAATTGCGATCAGATAGTTGGCTGTTAAGGACTTTGTTCATCACCTTGGCAAAAACTGTATTCGGTTGTCGTGGGGCGACTCTGGCTAGTAGCTTGTTAATAGGTAATAGAACCTTGGCCAGTGGGTTAGCGTCTGCGGAACCCATTAGGATGGCGCCTGTGAAATTATGCGCATGATGCTTGAGTACATTGCGCACGATAAACGACCCCATCGAGTGACCCATCACAAAATGCGGAACGTCTGGATGACGGTCTTTTAAGCTATCGGCCATGACAATCACGTCTTTTAAAAGTGACTGTACCGGATGCTCTTCACCGAAAAACCCAAGATCGGCCTCAGTCTTGATCGTCTGTCCATGACCCAAATGGTCATAAGTCGCCACAGCGATACCATTGTCTGCCAAAAACTGTGCAAAATCGCTATAGCGACCGCTGTGCTCTGCCATGCCATGCACAATCAATAAAGTTGCGCTAATCTCGACGTCTTTGCTACTTGGCTCAAAAAAGTCATGATGCAAGTAGTGAATATTGTCAGAAGACAAAATGTGATCGTTACTGTTATCGATATTGGTGCTCATGTAATGTTCCTTGATTACTTATAATTTTCATTAACGGTTTTGACGATGTTTCTCAAATAATGGGTCAAGCAGCGCAATTTATCATGCGGCTCTTATAATGTCCTATTGTACTGGGCGATGATAAATAATTTCATCTTATTTTATGATTTTAATTCAGTTATACAAAATCTCATTCTACTAATAACGGTTAAAGCAGTAACTATGATTGAATCCGTATAAGCCACATGAGTCACATAAGCCATTTACGCTCTTACTGTTCGCCCGCAACAGACTGGTCTTATTTATATGATACTTTTAAATGAGTTTTTAAAGTCATTTATATCAATCAACATTCCATCAAATATTAACAGCAACTAACCGCCTTGATAAAATCATCTATGACGAAATTTTCATCGAAAAAGACACTACTATTGGCAGGCGCAGGTCATGCTCATATTGGTATGTTGCGTCGACTTAGCGCCGCGCGTTTAAAGGACGCCGATACGATAGAGGCAGACATTCATTTAATTAGTGAGCAACCGCAAACCATCTATTCTGGCATGTTACCAGGTTGGATGGCAGGGCATTATCAGCTGCATGATATCAGTATCGATATCAAATCGCTTTGTGTGCGAGCAGGTGTGAGATTCATTCAGCAGTCGCTTGTAAAAGTAAACGCAGCGTCAAACAAGGTGGTTACGACTGGCGATGAACAAACGGATTTTGACTATGATGTCTTGTCTCTAAATACGGGCGCAGATACAGACATGCGTTGGCAACCTGACCACAATAGCTACAACGAGTACAGAAGCGATAATGACGATAACAATACTGGCGCTGCTAATACTAACGTGATTGCCATACGACCATTATCAACATTTATCACTCAATGGCAGCGGATTCTAAAGGCCGCTCAGCAGTCTGAAAAGTATCAATTGGCTATTATCGGAGCAGGTGCTGCGGCCATAGAATTGGTGATGGCAGCCCAAGTCGCGCTACGGAACATCAATCGTAATCATCAGGTGACATTAGTATGCGGTGAGAATCTATTGTCAGGGTTTAACTCAGGCTTTCGTCACCGAGTTGTTCAGCAGTTACATCGCCATGGCATTACGATAATTCGAGAACGAGCGACCGATTATCGTGATGGTAAATTATTGACTACGCATAAATCATTGCCCATAAATGCTGTCATCGCTGCGACTGGCGTCATAGGGTCGGCATGGACGGGTTCTACAGATTTGGAGATAGAAGGTGATGGGTTTATCGCGGTGAACGATAAGCAACAGAGCATCTCTCATCCTAACGTGTTTGCGGTTGGTGATGTGGCGACACGAATCGATAAATACGTGGCGCACTCGGGGGTTCATTCAGTGCATGGTGGTGCTGTCGAAGCTGATAACTTATTGGCCTATCTGGGTGACAACGTAATGAAGAGTTATCAGCCAAAGTCGCGCACGCTATATCTGCTGTCTTGCGGTGACAAATACGCCATTGGTAGTTGGGGTAATGTAAACCTACAAGGCCGCTGGGTATGGCATCTCAAGAAGTATATCGATAAGCGTTTTATCGAAGTTAATAAGAATTGACGAAGCTGATAAGAACTAACGAAGGTTAATGCTCATTTAGAATAAACCATAAAATCCATATGATTAGTTGTCAATGCTTATTGATAATCAGGTATGATTGATTAGATAAACCGTAAAGTGAGCAATCAAGTTTTACGTTGTCAAACTTAAAAATAAACAGTAAAAGCAATGCGCTATCTATGTTTTCTAATCTTCAATGTCACGTTGCTATCCTTTTTTAGTTGTACTGCTAACAGGATTTTAGACCACCATGAAATCAACTATCGAGCTACTTGAGCATACGGATTTTCCAGCGATAAAACGACGTCAATTGACGATATTGCAAGTCAATATGGGCTATTTATGTAATATGTCCTGCGTGCACTGTCATGTGGCTGCCAGTCCTTATCGTACCGAGATGATGTCACGTGAGTTGGTTGAGCTGATACCAGAGGTATTACAAGCACAAAACATCGATACGCTTGATTTGACGGGCGGTGCGCCTGAAATGCATGAGGATTTTAAGTATTTGGTCACGGCCGCTCGGGCTCTAGGTGTCAAAGTGATAGACCGTTGTAATCTGACTATCCTTATGGAAGAGGGTTATGAGGATATGGCGCAGTTTTTAGCAGACAACCAAGTGGAAGTGGTGGCATCTTTGCCTTGTTATTCCTTAGAAAATGTCGATAAACAGCGCGGCAAAGGTGCGTTTGACGACAGTATATTGGGATTGCAGAAGCTCAATCAGCTGGGGTATGGCAAGCTTAATTCAGATTTAACATTAAACTTGGTTTTCAATCCGCAAGGTGCGACGCTACCGCCCAATCAACAACAGCTTGAAGCAGATTATAAGCGTGAGTTAAAAGCGCACTTTGATATTGAGTTTAACCATCTATTTGCCCTAACAAATATGCCGATTCAGCGTTTTGGGGCGGTGCTACTGGCAAAAGACCAGTTCCACCCGTATATGGATTTGCTCAAAACTAATTATATGGCTGCCAATTTAGCCGAAATCATGTGCCGTTCGACCATTAGTGTCAACTGGTTGGGTGAACTGTTTGATTGTGATTTCAATCAGCAGTTAGAGATACCTGTACCAAATAAGTCACGGCGACACCTAAGTGATTTGTTAACGCAAAACCCGTCTGGTGATGACATTGCCATTGCTGACCACTGCTATGGCTGTACAGCAGGACAGGGTAGTAGCTGTGGCGGCGCGTTAGAAGAGGCAGTAGAGCCAGCGCTAGTAGCCACGCCTTAGCCGTTCTAATGTCAGTGCTTTTAATATAAGCACTTTAAACATAGGTGCTTTTAGCATACATAAAAATTTAGGTAAAAAACAATCAGTGTAAACGGAGTAAGTCCTATGTCAGTATTTAACTTTTCTGCGAAGACGTTTTTCGCCCAACCAGTTATTGCTACGACTATTTTATTAGCAAGCGTGGCTGCTCATGCTGACTTCAACCATCAGAGCTGGGATAGCTTATTAAATAAGCATGTGACTATGACCAACGGTGGCAAAGCTTCAGTGGTCAATTATGCTGGTATGAAAGCAGATCAAAGTAAGCTGACAAGCTATCTGGAAGCGACGAGCAAAGTGTCTCAATCAGAGTTCAATCGTTGGAGTAAAAACGAGCAGTTGGCATTTTTAATCAACGTTTATAACGCTGGTACGGTTGATTTGGTATTGACGAAATATCCAAACGTCGAATCCATCAAAGATATCGGCGGACTGTTTGGGTCACCATGGAAGCAAGAGTTTGTTTCGCTACTTGGTAAGACGCGCTCACTTGATGATATTGAGCACAACCTGATTCGTGGTTCTAAACGTTACAACGATCCGCGCATTCACTTTGCAGTCAATTGTGCCAGTATTGGTTGCCCTGCATTGCAAGATGATGCCTTTACCGGCAAGCGTTTAGACAGTCAATTAGAGCAGGCAACGTCTAAGTTTTTAGCAGACAGTAGCCGCAATAGTCTCAAAGGCGATACGCTAAGAGTGTCACCAATTTTTAAATGGTATAAAGAGGATTTTGCAACCAACTGGCGCGGCACAAAAGATTTAGCAGGTTTTCTAGGTTGTTATAGCTCGTCATTAGGATTGAGTAAAGCTCAGACAGCGGATCTCAAACAAGGCAAGATAAAAATCAGCTATACCGATTACAACTGGAATTTGAATAAAAAATAAGCCAGTTTTTAATCTTAATCGCTGATTAACGTGACGGTATATCCATTGAACCTATCAATTATTGTTCCTTTATTAAATGAAGCGGATAACTTGCCTAAGCTTATGGCTCATATTGCCAGTCTCGATCTAGCACCCCAGCAAGTGATATTGGTCGATGGTGGTTCAGTAGATGGCTCGGTTGCTATCGCCAACAATTTGCTCAAAAGTACAGAGATTGCTCAATCAATCATTGATTGGCATATTATCGAATCTACCGTAGGGCGCGCACAGCAAATGAATGCGGGCGCTATATTGGCAACAGGTGACGTGCTGCTATTTTTACATGCTGATACCGAGCTACCAGCTGACGCGATAGATAACGTTCAGCAGGCAATAGCTCAGTACGATTGGGGACGTTTTGATGTCTGTTTAGATAGCCGTGAGCCATTGTTAAAAATCGTCGGGTTCATGATAAATCAACGCTCGCGCTTAATGGGTATAGCCACTGGCGATCAAGCAGTTTTTATCAAAAAGTCTTTGTTTGGGCGAATGCATGGCTATCCTGATCAGCCACTGATGGAAGATATCGAACTGTGTAAACGGCTAAAGAAAATTGCTCGACCAGCTTGTCTAAAAACTAAAGTCACGACCTCAGCGCGGCGTTGGCAGCAGCATGGTACATGGCGGACGATTTTTTTGATGTGGCAGTTGCGCTTTGATTATTGGCGAGGCGTATCGCCTAGCGTCTTAAAGCAACGCTACTATAATTAGTGAAGTTATTTGGTTTATCAACATGATAGACAAAAGAAGAAAGAGTTTGTCCTTGTACATTTGACCAATTGAGAGACCGTTATAGTGACAGCTGATTCATCTGCAAAACAGCAAGATACCTGCATCCTTCTGTTTGCAAAATATCCAGCGCCTAATAAGGCGAAAACCCGCTTACAGCCAGCACTGGGTATAGATGGCGCTGCACGTATGGCAAGGCAGCTATTACTGCATAGTATTGAGCAGGCTATTGATACGGGCTTTTCCGTTGAGCTATGTGTGAGTCCAGCACCAACAGATCCATGTTGGCAGGCGCTTGATTTGCCCAACTCACTGCGTTGGTCTACGCAGGCCGACGGTGATTTGGGTTTGCGTATGTTGATAGCCAGTCAGCGGGCATTGGGACGTTTTGACAAGGTTGTATTAATTGGTACGGACTGTCCTAGTCTTACGACAGCATGTATTCAGACAGCGGTACAGCAGCTAAATCAAAACGATGCGGTCATGATTCCAGCGACTGATGGTGGTTATGTGCTGCTAGGGTTTAGACAAGTTAATGACAGCATGTTTTCGGACATTGTTTGGAGTACGACTAGTGTTGCTGCTGTCACCAAGCAGCGCATAGCGGCATTAGTTTGGACACTTGCACTATTTGATCCTTTGCACGATATTGATGAGCCTAAAGATCTAGTACATTTGCCGTCAGGCTGGCTAGATTCTTACATCAATATTAATATCAAAGTGGATAACTACTGATAACCGATAAGTGACAACTAGGTTGATAAACTCACTAATGTAGTTGCATATTCTAAGATGATTCACTAAGAATTTTAACTGGATGGCACATTCAATAAGGATATTGTTATGCATGACGTCGTGCAAAATTACTATGGAAAAGAGTTACAGAGTACCAATGATTTAAAGACCTCGGCTTGTTGTGATATCAGCAATATGCCTGAGTGGCTCAAGCCATTACTCGCAAATATTCATGATGAAGTATTGAATCGCTATTATGGCTGCGGTCTGGTATGTCCAGCACTGCTTGAAGGCTGTCGAATTTTAGACTTGGGCAGTGGCTCAGGCCGAGATGTCTATGCATTAGCGCAATTGGTGGGCGAGAGTGGGCACGTAGTCGGTGTGGATATGACCGATGAGCAGCTAGCGGTCGCCAAGCAGCATCAAGCCTATCATGTCGATAAGTTTGGTTATGACAATGTGACTTTTTTACATGGCTATATCGAGAAACTAGATGAACTAGACCTTGAGGCTAATAGCTTTGATATTATCGTCTCAAATTGTGTTATCAATCTATCACCAGATAAAGCCGCGGTCATGGCCAGTGTGCAGCGTTTGCTGAAACCTGGTGGGGAGTTTTATTTTTCTGACGTCTATGCCGATCGCCGTATCCCGCAACACTTAATCGATGATCCCGTTTTATATGGAGAGTGTTTGAGCGGTGCATTGTATTGGAAGGATTTTAACCGTTTGGCACGAGATGCAGGATTCTTAGACATACGTTTGGTTGAAGATCGCCCACTTGAGATTACAGATCCTGCTTTGGCAGCTAAAATCGGTGATATTCAGTTTTTCTCTGCAACTTACCGCCTATTTAAAATCGACTCGCTTGAGGATGCTTGC
Source organism: Psychrobacter immobilis (assembly GCF_904846235.1). GTDB lineage: Bacteria > Pseudomonadota > Gammaproteobacteria > Pseudomonadales > Moraxellaceae > Psychrobacter > Psychrobacter immobilis_C. The sequence goes on along the minus strand of NZ_CAJGZN010000004.1, from coordinate 179,437 downwards.
GAAGATCACGGACAAGCGGTGATATATAAAGGCTCTATCGAGCAGTCCCCGCATCGGTTTGATTTAGATAAACATCATGCTATCGAAGCTGGTCGGGTATTCCCAGTATGTGGCAATACGTTTCGAATGCTGCAAGAATCGCGCTTTGCGCCGCATTTTGAGTTTATCGGTGATGACAGTCGCCACTACGGTATTTTTGCAGGTTGCGGTGAATTAATGCCATTTAATCAACCTATGATGCTGGCATCTGGTGCAGGTGGTTGTTGCTAACATTAAAGTGGTGTATTTAGCATAAATTTAAATATACATGCTTAATTATAAAAAAGGCCATTATTTTAGATAATGGCCTTTTTTGATTCAATGGGAAACAGCACGATTAAAATTAGACCGATTAGCAGTAGTCAGTCCAAAATGAAGAGTACGTATTAAGATTACGTTAGCAAGGCGGCCAGTCTAATCTTGGTATGCTCGTCCATCGCATCTATAGGTGTGACTAATGCTTGTGCAAGGGCATTGTGAGCGATTGACTCAGGTAGTTCGGCAGAAATTAAAGCAACAGCTTCCTGTATCACTTTTTGAGCATTGTCCGCATTTTTCATTAGGTTCTTTATCGCATAGTCGGCACTGACGGCTTCTTCCGTCGGATGCCAACAGTCGAAGTCTGTCACCAGAGCTAACGTGGCATAAGCAATACTGGCTTCACGTGCCAATTTGGCTTCTGGCATATTGGTCATGCCAATAATATCTGCCTGCATTTGACGATACCATTCTGACTCTGCACGGGTTGAGAACTGTGGACCCTCGATACAGACATAGGTCGCTTTTGAGTGACTGGTGCCTTCTGCAATATCTGCATTGTCATATGCACGCGTCAAGATTTCTGCGAGGGCAGGACAAAGCGGGTCGGCCATTGATACATGAGCGACTGCGCCCGCGCCAAAGAAAGTACTCACTCGCTGCTTGGTCATATCAATCATTTGATTTGGAATGACCATATCTAGTGGCTTAAGCGATTCTCGTAGAGAGCCAACTGCTGATACGGATACGATATAGCGTACCCCAAGCGTTTTTAGCGCATAGATATTGGCACGATAAGGCACTTCGGACGGGGTCAGTCTGTGGCCCTGACCATGCCGTGTTAGAAATGCGACGGTCACTCCCTCAAGCTCACCTAAGACAATATCATCAGATGGACTACCATAAGGCGTCTGTATCGTTATACTGCGTTTGTTGGTCAGTGATGACATTTGGTAGAGACCGCTGCCACCGATGATAGCAATATCAGCAGATAACGTTGCCAGTACTTCCGTGTGGGGTATTGTCATAAGGACTATCCGAATGGGTTAATAAAAGAGAGACACAGGCTAGTGCCATGTAATATCCTGAACCAAAAAATAGCTCAGATAAAATATAGCAGAACTTTTGTACTTATAGTTATAAATCGAGATAGTTATAAATCGAGAATTCTCATTAATTTGCTATATCTAAAGATTCCTAAGAAATAATACATCATGGCGATATTTGTCAGATATCGATAAAGGTTTACAATAGCGACAATTTTTGTTTTAATATTTATTAAATGGAACTTTGTTTCGCATAGCAAAACATACGTATATGTTAGCTCAATGAATGAATGACCTATATTTTCTCTAATAGCTTTAAATATAAGGTATTGAAAGAAAAAGAGAAAGTAAGCTAAGGTTTATTTGTTGGCGGAATTACTATATTATTACTCGTCTGTAACGTATTTATGTATAAATACGTATATTGTTAAACGTATAAAACCGATCACTTCAAGGATGAATTCAATGCTTAATTCTTTAAAATCCCCATTACTTTTGTCAGCTATGTTGAGTGCTGCGTTAGGTCTAACTGCATGCTCATCTCCAAGCTCAGAGGGCAGTGATACTGCATCTGCAGATAGCGCGGCAACAGATACTGCAGCAGATAAGCTTGATACTAAGTTTTTGACCATCGCTACTGGTGGCGCGTCTGGCCCTTATAACATCATTGGTACTTCATTGTCTGAAGTCTATGTCAAAACTTTTGGCGTAAACTCAAAAACTCAAACCACTGGCGCATCAGTCGAAAACGTCAATCTATTGACCCAAGGCAAGGTCGACATGGTTTTGGCACTAAGTGACGTGGTGACGGATGCTGTCGAAGGTAAAAACAACTTTGAGCAGCCAATCACTAACATTCAACAGATTGCTGTTTTGTACCCTAATGTGGTGCAAATCGTAACCTCGAAAAAATCTGGTATCAAAAACATTGAAGATTTACGAGGCAAGCGCATTGCGGTAGGCGATCAAGGTTCTGGTACAGAAGTCAACGCTCGTACTTTACTGGAAGGGTTTGGTATCACATATGATGATGTCACCGTTGATTATCTAGGCTTTGCTGAAGCTGCTGATGGTATGAAAGCAGGTAAGATCGAAGCGGCATTCTTTAGTAGCGGCCTACCAAACTCATCTTTGATGGAGTTAGAACAAGGCTTAGATTTGCAGATTGTCACTATCAACCAAGACAAGCTAAAAGAAATCATCGCGACCAAGCCTTACTTCAAAACCTTTGAGATTCCTGCTGGCACTTATGGCAACGAAACAGCCGTACCAACTGCCGCAATCATGAATGCACTATTGGTTAGCTCTGACCTATCTGAAGCGGATGGTTATAAACTAACCAAAGCATTGTTTGATAATTTAGATGGTCTAAAAACAGCTCACCAAGCGGCCAATGATATCAGTCTAGAAACCGCTCGTGATGGCATGGTAGCCCCAATCCATCCTGGAGCTAAAAAATACTATGACGAACAAGCAGCCAAGTAATTCATTATGGTTATCAACTGGCGCGGCATTTATTGCAGCGCTGGTTTTTTTTACGCTATGGTTAGGCTCTACGCTTCAGTCTGTCGTTGAAGTGCGAGTCGCAGGCGTAGACGGTGCTGATGATAAGGTTTGTTATTTCACTGAGCCTGATTTTCAGATACGTTGGATACATTCTGTAGAAAAACAGTGGTGGGAAGAACAGTATCAACGCATAGACGGCAGCAGTACAGCAGGTGCGGAGCTGTTACTGACCACGACCTATTTTGAAGCGTTCGGTGCAGGGACGCCCTCCACCGAAATGCTCGCTCCTATACAAAAGCCTGGCTATCTGGGTTATCAAATTAACGAAAAACTGCCTCGCCTTAATTGGGTCGTATCTAGACTGACCAAAGGTGAAATGGATTATGGTGGTCATCGTTTCTTGATTCACCAGTGGGTGCCAGACTATTCTGAAGTGGTGATCATGCCTAAGACGTATGATTTAATTGATAGATTTAAAAAGGACTTTTGTCATGAACTCCCAAGTGACGGATCAAGGTAGTGTGACTACCATGCCAGATGCTCAAGTTGATAACGATGCTGAGGCGGATGCGGTCAACCGAGCAGTATTGGAAAAATATGACCGAGAGTCAATCACGCGTCATATCACTCAAGGACCAGTAAAATATTTCATTGCTGGCATTTGTATACTCTATTCACTGTTTCATTTATATATCACTTTTAATCCAATGCCAGCACTGTTACAGCGCTCTGTACACGTGGGTGTTGGTTTTGCATTGATATTCCTAATTTTTCCAGCCAGCAAAAAAAGCAGTCGCAAGCGAGTGGCATGGTATGACTGGATTTGGTTTGCCTTGTCTCTATCCGGTATGGGCTATCTCATTTATGAGTATCAAGATATCGTTACCTCGCGTGGCGGTATGGCCAATCAGGTCGATGTGATATTTTCTTTGATTACGGTAGTCTGCGTGTTAGAAGGCAGTCGCCGTATTACTGGTTGGATTTTGCCAATCTTGGCCGGCATATTTTTGGCCTATCCATTTGTTAGTCATTTAGACTTTATGCCTGACAGGCTTTTGACTCGCCCTTATGATATGGGTGATATTTTTGGTCAATTATTCTTAAAAACAGAAGGTCTATACTCTGTCGCGATTGGGGCATCGGTAACGTTCATTTTCTTATTCATTCTGTTTGGTGCGTTCTTAGCACGTTCGGGAATGGGGCAGTTGTTCAATGATTTAGCATTGGCCATCGCTGGTCATAAGAAGGGCGGACCTGCAAAAGTAGCAGTCATCTCTAGTGGTTTTATGGGTAGTATCAATGGCTCAGCTTTATCCAATGTGGTTAGTACGGGTGCCTTTACCATTCCGTTGATGAAAAAAGTCGGCTATCACAAAGATTTCGCAGGTGCAGTTGAGGCCAGTGCTTCGGTTGGTGGGCAGATTTTGCCACCGATTATGGGTGCTAGTGCCTTCATCATGGCTGAGACAACAGGCTTGCCGTATAGCACGATTGCCTTAGCAGCATTATTGCCAGCGATATTGTACTATTTAGGCGTCATTGCGCAGGTGCATTTCCGTGCTGGACGTCGCGATCTAAAAGGTATCGCTAAAGAAAATTTACCAGCGGTCAAAGAAGTATTAAAAGCCCGCGGTCACATGCTATTGCCGATTGTCTTCTTGATTTTCTTATTAATCAGAAACGTACCTGTGGGATATGCAGCAGCTTATACCATTGGCTTTACCGTTGTGATCAGTATGCTACGTGCTGAAACGCGCATGAGCTTTTCTGATATTCTGGGTGCATTAGAAGATGGTGCGCGCCAGTCACTAGCGGTCATGGCGGCTTGTGCGGTTGTCGGTATTATTATTGGGGTTGTGAGCCTGACCAGTTTTGGTACGGTGATGACCTCATCTATCGTCACGCTAGGTGCAGGATCACTATTCTTTACGCTTATCTTAACGATGTTGGCATCAATGGTTTTAGGCATGGGATTACCATCTATTCCTGCCTATATCATTACGGCGACCATGGCTGCACCAGCATTGGCCGGTTTTGATATTCCAATCTTATCAGCGCACATGTTTGTTTTCTATTTTGGTATCTTTGCCAATATTACACCGCCTGTATGTCTCGCAGCCTTTGCGGGTGCAGGTATATCCGGTGGTGATCCGATGAAGACAGGGTTCTTGTCCCTCAAGCTTGCCCTAGCTGGATTCATCGTGCCGTTTATGTTTATCTATAATCCAACGATGTTGATGATAGATCCAACCGGTTTGGCAGTTACAGCAAAAGATTTCCCGCTGCCACCTATTGTAGATATTATTACAGTGGTAGTGACTTCGGTAACTGGTGTCATTGCACTGAGCTCAGCACTCGAAGGGTACTTCAGAGGCGGTATGAATACGGTGACTCGTGTTATCTTAGCTATTGGTGCTTTGCTATTGATTTATCCTGAGATTACGACTGGTATCGCAGGTGGTGTGATTGTTCTTGGTATTGCTGTATTCAATATAAAAACAGCTGGAAAGCCAACGCCAACTTTAACCGTGTAAAGCATTGGGTTTAATCATTCTTAAATCTAACAAAGCTCAAAAAAAGGGTGAATAACAAATTTGTTATTCACCCTTTTTAATATTCTTAAGAAATGTTTTAGCGACTGCTGTTCGCAACTACTTTCACATCACTTTATTGCTAAATTAGCAGCCAAGTTTACCTTCAGCTTCTAATGCTTTTTTGCTACGGATAGGTGCTGGGCAGTCTTCGCCGTAGTACTGACGATCTGCAAAGTAGCTTGAGCGTACCATTGGACCTGCCCAAATGCTAAAGAAGCCAATCTTTTTGCCGTAGTCCATATAGCGTTGGAACTCGTCTGGATGGACATAACGATCGACAGGCGCATGGTTTTTACTAGGCTGTAGATACTGACCGATAGTGATCATATCTACATCATGAGCTTTTAGATCATCGAGTAGGGCATAGATCTCTTCTTCTGTCTCGCCAAGACCAACCATAAAGCCGCACTTGGTGGCGATATCAGGACGACGCTCTTTATAAATCTTAAGCAAATCTAGCGAATGCTGATAGTCAGAACCTGGACGGAAAGCTTTGTATAGACGTGGCACGGTTTCGATGTTGTGGTTAAACACATCTGGTGCAGTCTCTGTCAATAAATCTAATGCGATATCCATACGACCACGGAAATCTGGCACTAATATTTCAATCAAACAGTTTGGGCTAAGCGCTCTTGACTCGTTTAGCACTTCTACAAAATGTCCCGCACCGCCGTCTTTTAGGTCATCGCGATCGACAGAGGTGATTACGGCATACTTAAGCTGTAAACCTTGAATGGTCTCAGCAGTATGACGCGGCTCATCCTTGTCTAGCTCATTAGGACGACCATGTCCTACATCACAGAATGGGCAGCGACGCGTACAGATATCACCCATGATCATAAAGGTGGCTGTACCATCAGCGAAGCACTGTGGCAGGTTAGGGCAGGCCGCTTCTTCACAAACGGTATAAAGCTTTTGCTCACGCAAGGTTGCTTTGATACGAGCGACTTCAGCAGGCGAGGACATTTTTACCCGAATCCAATCAGGCTTTTTCTTTGCCTCGACAGTCGGGATCACCTTAATTGGGATACGGGCAACTTTGTCATAGCCACGCAGCTTTTCGCCTTGGATGGCTTTTTTTGGTTTGGCCTTAGCAGCAGGTACATGTGTTTGTACGGCAGTTGTCATAATGGAGTTATCTCTTAACCCTTTATATTATAAGGGTTTATGGAATTATCAGAATGTTTTATGAGTGCAGATATTATAGCAGAAATTTGATCGTCAATTTTTAAACAATATTGTTAAGATTACTATGATTGCTCGGACGACCATAGTTTTAAATATCTATATCAATTTCTAACTCATTCAGTATATCTATGGCAGCGCGAAACGCTTCTTGAGTAGCAGGTGCACCGCAGTACGGCAAGCTATGCATGAGCACTTCTCTAATCTCAGCGACACTAGCCCCGTTGTTAATGGCACCGCGTATATGTCCTTTCAACTCATTTGGGCTTTTTTGGGCAATTAAAAAGGCAATAGTGATTAATGAGCGATACTTGCGTGGTAATACTGAGTCATCTTGCCAAGTGCTGCCCCAAGCGTGTTCAATAATCCAATCTTGCAGCGGTTGGGTAAATCCTGTGGCAGCATCAAGCGAGCGTTTGACATGCTGCTCACCCATCACCTCAGTACGTACCTTGAGACCATTGTCATAGTTAGGATTGTTGTCCGTATTGCTATCAGTCATATCGTCGTCCTTAATGTTTTTACCAAATCGACTGCTAATCAATCGACCATTAACAAATCGATATTGCTACATTTTTTTAAGCGAGACTTTATCGAAGTTGTTTCTTACAAAAGCGTATATCAGTCATATGGTGTCTGCTCAGTCATAAAGCAAGTACTTATTGATAAGCGTAATCAGGCAAATGCCAGTTATAATGAGCGCTATAATCATATTATTGATGGCACTATTTTTATAATAAATGTTCAATATGGCCTTACTATGCGCCTTTTCAGAGCTGAGCCATTAACATTTAAAGCGTTTTAAGCTATGATTGCACGGATAATTATTTCATATAGTATATAGACGCAGGCAGTCATGCTGACTACCCACGTAATGTGCTACACCCCAACTGACGAGGACGACTATTGTGTTAGAAGCTTATCGTAAACATGTCGAAGAACGTGCTGAGCTAGGAACTGTACCCCTACCACTAAATGAAAAACAAGTAGTAGAGTTGGTTGAATTATTAAAGAACCCGCCTGCAGGCGAAGATGCGTTCTTGATGAACCTATTAGAAAACCGTATCCCTGCTGGTGTTGACCAAGCAGCATACGTTAAAGCGGCATTTCTGGCTGCTATCTTAAAGGGTGAAACATCATCACCACTTATCAGCAAGCAAAAAGCCGTTGAAATTCTAGGCACTATGCAAGGTGGCTACAACGTTCAGCCATTAGTTGCTGCATTAGATGATAGCGAAGTTGCACAAGACGCTGCTGAAGCACTAAAGAAAACTTTGCTAGTATTTGACGCGTTCAATGACGTGACTGAAAAAGCTGAAGCTGGCAACACTATTGCTAAAGAAGTGATTCAGTCTTGGGCTGACGCAGAATGGTTCTTGAACCGTGCTGAAGTACCAAAGAAAACCACGTATACGACGTTCAAAGTAACTGGCGAAACCAACACGGATGACTTGTCACCTGCGCAAGACGCATGGAGCCGTCCTGATATCCCATTGCATTCACTAGCCATGCACAAAAACTCTCGCGACGGTATCAATGCTGACGAAGAGGGCGTTGTTGGCCCAATGAAGCAAATCGAAGCGCTTAAAGAAAAAGGCCATCCGCTAGCCTATGTTGGTGATGTTGTTGGTACTGGTTCTAGCCGTAAGTCTGCAACCAACTCAGTATTGTGGTTGATGGGTGAAGATATCCCTAACGTGCCAAACAAACGTGGCGGCGGTTTAGTACTTGGTAACAATATCGCTCCTATCTTCTTCAACACTATGGAAGATTCTGGCGCATTGCCAATCGAAAAAGTGGCAGTTGATAACCTAAACATGGGTGATGTGTTTGACATCTATCCGTACGAAGGCAAAATCACTAAGCATGACTCTGATGAAGTACTATCAACGTTCTCACTAAACTCACCAACATTGCTTGATGAAGTTCGTGCTGGCGGCCGTATTCCATTAATTGTTGGTCGTGGTTTGACTAACCGTGCTCGTGAATACATGGGTCTTGGTCATTCAGACATCTTTGCTAAGCCAGAAGAGCCAGCTGATACTGGTAAAGGCTTTACGCTTGCCCAGAAAATGGTTGGTAAAGCGTGTGGTCTGACAGGCGTACGTCCAGGTATGTACTGTGAGCCTAAGATGACGACTGTCGGCTCTCAGGATACGACTGGTCCGATGACGCGTGATGAGCTAAAAGACTTGGCATGTTTGGGCTTCCAAGCGGATCTCGTGATGCAGTCATTCTGTCATACTGCTGCTTATCCAAAGCCAGTTGACGTTGAGACTCAGCACACACTACCTGACTTTATCATGAACCGTGGCGGCGTAAGCTTACGTCCAGGTGATGGTATCATTCACTCGTGGCTTAACCGTATGCTACTTCCAGATACCGTTGGTACTGGTGGTGACTCGCATACTCGTTTCCCAATGGGTATCTCGTTCCCAGCGGGTTCTGGTCTAGTTGCTTTCGCAGCTGCAACTGGTGTAATGCCACTTGATATGCCTGAATCTGTTCGTGTTCGTTTTGTTGGTGAGCGTCAGCCTGGTATCACCCTACGTGACCTAGTACATGCTATCCCTTATCAAGCGATCAAAGAAGGTTACTTGACGGTTGATAAGAAAGGTAAAATCAACGAGTTCAACGGCCGTATTCTTGAAATCGAAGGTCTAGAAGATTTGACTGCTGAGCAAGCGTTTGAATTATCTGATGCCTCAGCTGAGCGTAGTGCTGCTGGTTGTACCATCACTTTGTCTGAAGCGTCAGTGACTGAGTACCTAAACTCAAACATCACGCTGCTTAAGTGGATGATTTCAGAAGGCTATGGCGATGCACGTACGATCAGCCGCCGTGTTGAGCAAATGCAAGAGTGGTTGGCTAACCCAAGCCTCATGCGTGCTGACGACGATGCTGAATACGCGATCGACATCACTATCGATATGAGCGAAATCAAAGAGCCTATCCTTTGCTGCCCGAACGATCCAGATGATGCAAAAACGCTAGCAGACGTGGCTGGTGATACCATTGATGAAGTATTCATTGGTTCATGTATGACCAACATCGGTCACTTCCGTGCCGCTGGTAAATTGCTACAAGACGTACCAGCAGGTAGCTTGAAGACTCGTCTATGGATTGCACCACCTACTAAGATGGATGCACGCCAGTTGATGGAAGAGGGTTACTACAACATCTATGCACAAGCCGGCGCTCGTACTGAAATGCCAGGTTGTTCACTATGTATGGGTAACCAAGCACGTATCGCACCGAAATCTACTGCGGTATCGACCTCAACTCGTAACTTCCCGAACCGTCTAGGTCAAGGCGCTAACGTATACCTAGCTTCTGCAGAGCTTGCAGCAGTCGCAGCGGTACTTGGTAAATTGCCGACTAACGATGAGTATCAGCAGTATGCTGGCATGCTAAACAGCATGGGTGATGAAGTCTATCAATACATGAACTTCGACCGTATGGAAGACTATACTGAAGAAGCAGATAAGATTAACGTTGCTCAGTTGACTTAATATATGGTCTAAAACGTTTTTAAGTTCTAAAAATAAACCCCGTATCGTTATGATGCGGGGTTTTTTGCTGATGGCTTCAAGACAAGTAGTATTCATTTACAAACTTTTATTGAGTATCTATAATCAAAGCCAATGGTTGATAATTTTCACTGACGATTTCTACTTTTCACGACTGAGATAAAAAGCCCTATGGAAAATAATATCAAGCTCAATAAAGCGACACCGCCACCATTGCCCGGATCTACGATGGCTAACAATCATAATGATGAAGAAAATTACGGCATCATTGACTGGTTTAAAAAAGGCATGAGAAATTACACGAATTTTTCTGGCCGTGCTCGCCGTAAAGAGTATTGGTATTTTTTTCTAGTACAAATGGGAGTGATGATCGTTGCAATGCTGATAGACGCAATAATATTCAGCTCAGAGACAGGTTTATTTTACATAGTAGCAGTACTTGGTTTATTTCTGCCTGGTCTTGCCGTGACTATCCGCCGCTTGCATGATACTAGCCGCTCAGGATGGTGGTTTTTGATAGGGATAGTACCACTAATAGGATCTATTATATTGCTGGTATTTCTAGCGAGTGATACCAAGCCTGAAACCAATAAATGGGGTCTACCGGCAAAATAGTCCGGCTAAAACAGGCGCCAATCGTTAATAAAACGGCTTACGCCTGTTTACAAATGTCCTCACTGATTTTTGAGTTTGGTTTCTGTATAATATAGGGGCAGGCGGAAACCGTGGCTCTGCACTTCATTGATTTTTTCTAACTCGGGACGGACCGATACTTTGATATGCATCTTGCTATTTAAATACAGGTGCTTTGGAGTCTTGGTTGATGACCTTATCACCGCTTAAACGTCGCTTAATTTATGTGACTACTTTCGAAATTATCGCGATTATCTTATCTACTCTTATATTGATGAAACTCAGTCACAGTGATGCATCAGAATCCTTACCAATCGCCGTAATGATGTCGGTAGCAGCCGTCGTTTGGAACTTTATATATAATACCGCTTTTGAAGCGTGGGAGCGCCGCAGGCGTATTGTACGTCGTACGTTATGGATACGCAGTGTTCATGCTTTTGGTTTTGAAGGTGGGTTGGTATTGATCTGCTTGCCACTATATATGATTTGGTACGATGTTGGTCTAGTAAAAGCCTTTATGATGGAAGTAGCGCTACTGCTATTTTTCTTAGTTTACACTTTTACGTTTACTCTGATTTTTGACAAGATATTTACTTTACCTCATCATTCTAAACCCGCGACCGCTTCTTGATCAAAGGCATTGGATAAAAAAGGGCTACCATATTGGCAGCCCTTTTTTGATGGCATTATTGTTTATCTTGTTATTTACCTTGATATACAGGCTTACGCTTTGCTATAAAGGCGCTAACCCCTTCGATAAAGTCATCAGTTTTTGCCATTACGGTCTGTTGCTCTACTTCCGTATCTAAAGCTGCGCTCAAACCAGCGAAGGCGTGTACGTTGAAGCTCTCTTTCATAGCGGCCAACGCTTTGCCTGGCAACTGGCTCAATCGTAGCGCCAATGCTTGTACGGTGGCGTCTAGCTCGTCAGCACTAACCACGTTGTTTACCAGATTTAAGCGCGCCATATCTTCTGCTTTTAGCTTATCACCTAGCATTACAAGCTCAGTGGCTTTTGCTGCACCAACCAATTGGTTTAATAAGTAAATACCACCTGCATCTGGCACTAGGCCAATATTGACGAACGCTTGTACAAACTTCGCATTGTCTGCGGCAATTCGGAAGTCACAAGTAAGCGCCAAGTTCATACCAGCACCAGCTACAGCGCCTTCTAATTTGGCAATAATCGGCTTATGGATATGACGTAACTTTAAGCTGACTTCGCCTACGCCTTCTACCATGCCTCTTAATTTGTTTGAAACAATATCCTTGTCTAATCCTTCAGACAACATCTCTTTAATATCGCCGCCGCTTGAGAAGTTACCACCAGCCCCTTGTAAAATAATTGCACGTACTTGATCATCTGCGGCCGCTTTATCTAGCGCTATCAAGACTTGGTTTTTTAAGGGTGTGCCAAAAGCGTTTAAGCTTTTTGGATCGTTAAAGGTAATGGTAGCAATGTGCTCTGCAACTTGATAATCGACGAGAGACTGTGACATTTGAGATTTCCTTATTTTAAATGACTGTTTTAATATGTTGTATCAATGACAACGCTTTTAGATAAAGGTGAAAATGGTTCAATGCTGATTACTATAGCAGCTTGCTACGATTATAAAAGCGTGTTTTGTGGGCGCGTAAGACACATCTAAATACTGGTAAACTTTACTATTCTATCGTAAAAGCTGATGCTAGCTAATGAGACAAAACGACTGGCTCGTAAAAAGGCTATGACCTAAGGGGTTAATGGATTATGCTAATATGTTAGGTTGAGCGTAAAAGAGTCGTAAAAGACACAAGGGTACGCTCGAACTTTTCATTGATCAAACAAGGATGTGGTTATGCCAACTATCACTGTAAATAACGCTGATATTTATTACGAAGACAGCGCACCGAATGACACACAAAAGCCTGTTATGGTATTTGCTCATGGTCTACTGTGGAGCTCACAGATGTATGATAAGCAAGTGGAGCACTTTCAAACAGACTATCGTTGTATTGCTTTTGATTTTCGCGGGCAAGGTCAGTCGCAGGTTACCAAATCTGGCTACGATATGGAGACGCTGACTGAAGATACGCTTGGCTTACTTGCAGCGCTTGGTATTGATAAATGTCACTTCGTTGGGCTATCTATGGGCGGGTTCGTGGCTCAACGTATCGCGCTCAAACGCCCTGAGCTGCTATTGTCATTAACGCTGTTAGAAACCTCTGCTGACCCTGAAGATCCAAAAAACATACCTCAGTATCGCAAGCTGGTCAAAGCGATTCGCTGGCTAGGTATGAAGCGTGTGAGTAATAAAGTGATGCCAATCATGTTTGGCAGTACGTTTTTGGCGGACAAACTGCGCAAATCTGACCGTAAGCAGTGGCTAACAATGCTACAAAGCAATCGCAAGGGCGGTGTGGTCAAAGCAACAATGGGCGTGATTGAGCGTACCGGTACTTATGAGCAGTTGGGTGAGATTACAACGCCGACACTGATTGTGGTTGGTGATGAAGATGCTGCCACGCCTTATGCCAAATCTGAACGCATGCATTTTGCTATCGCTGGGTCTAAGCTTGCTATTATCAAAGGTGCGGGTCATACATCGACAGTAGAAGAGCCTGATCAAGTGAACCAGGTACTTCGTCAGTTTTTGGAAAGTTGTGCTTAATATAGCTACTGTGCGAGAGCTTTAAAACCTCATATCTATAAAAAACCTGAGCATATATCTATATAAAAAAGCCGCTACCTGTTATTTGATAGCGGCTTTTTGTATGGTGCAAGTTGTTAAATGGCAGATAGCTAGCTATATCAGCGATGACAGCTACATTCGTGAGCTGTACTGGCTATGCCCGTCATCAATGGTTCCAAAGGCTTCTGCACGATTGACAATCTCAGTCGCCCAAGCACGGTGCGTCGCAGGCTCTAGCATCGTATTATTGTACTTAAACACCGCTTTGGCTTCAGTGTGAAGGATCGCTTGCGCTTCATCCAGTGTACTCAGTGGCACACAGTAAGCTTGCTGTACCAATGCAATTTGGCTTGGATGAATGACAGTTTTGCCCACCATCCCTAAGCTGACATCTCGGTTTAGCTCTTGCATAAATAGCGTCGGTTGATCCAAGTACTCAAATACTGGCGCGGTAAGATAAAATCCGTGCGGCACAAAACAGCCCAGCATTTGATAAGCCAACGTACCGATAGGTGAATCGTAAACAATACTGTTTTTTGGGCGACGTAAGCGCAATGCTGCGAATAAGTCATTACCACCGATACGTAATGCAAAAACTGGCTGGCTAAACGCTTCTTTAAAAGCGATGGCAAGCTCCTGATTGTGATGCGGATTAAACAGCGCTGCGGTTTCGAGCGTCGGCATAAGTAGTTGATCTACTTTTAGGTTCTGACAAGCCATGCGCCAGTTAGATAGGCTATACATATCAACTTTTGGCATGACGAAACCATCGATAAGATCGATATGGGTATAGTCAGCCAGTTGCTGTAGCATCATCGGGCTACGTGGACGTATAAAGACCAGCGGACGCGTCGGATACTGGGCATGAATTTTCGCCGATTTAGATGGTGCATTGATGCTATTCACATGTTCTGCCCAAGTATCCAGCAGGGTGCGCAAACGCTCAAGCGCTAACTCTACATCCTGCTGACTGACCGCATCCTCTAGACAGATAATAATACTATTAATCGTCGGTAGTTTATCTCGCTTGATGACTTGCCAAATATCTTGGCGAGTCGCAGGCATGTATAAGCTAGCACCGAGCTGATATGGATGGTGTGTGTGCGGTTTGACCATCGCATGACGCTCAGTGATCAGATGCGCATAAGATTGGGTATCATTGTAAAGGTCTGACTCGGTTTTTAGCATATCTGACATAATTGGCATCATAAGTAGAGAATATAAGAGAACGAAAAAGAAAGTATTTAATACCGTTAAATGTATTAAGTGTCTTGGGAGCGCTGCTTGATAAGCGTGATGGCTTGATAAGGCAGTATTTTATCACCTAATACACTGATAGTGATGTTTCGTTGCGCACATAAGTGGCGTAGCAGCACGGTATCAGGGTGCTCAGCAGTGGCGAGCAATATGCGCTCTGGATCACGGCGCAATATGGCACGTGTTGCCTCGGCAATAGTCGGCTTAATACGGTTGCGATTGACGATATGATAATCTGCTGCCAGCGTCTCTATCAACGCCGCAGTCTGGTAGCGTGGCTGCTTGTAAGTCGGTAAACGAGTTGGAGTTGCAGCCAATGATCGTCTTACGGCATCGATATGATCAATAAATGCCAAGCTGTGATCTACCTCAATTAAATCATCATAAAAAACACTGCGATGCAGGCCTGTTGACGGCTCTGTATACAAACTGCGTGAAATTAATCCCGATACGGTGCTGTTTAACAACCCTGATGGGATCAACCAGTCTTCTTCACTAGCCGCCAGCCAAGCAACGCCAGCCGGATCGGCAAGAGTCAATAGCGGAATGACGTCAGCGCCTTGATGAAAAATATTGGCAAAATTAGCATGAGTAGAATCACTAAAAGTCTCTAGACTACGAGCCAACTCTTGATAAATAGCACCTTTACCTGTCCAGCCATCAACGAATACGACTGGACTGTTTGGATAAGCCTCTAGTAGCATTTGCAGTGCCACTGGATCAAGACCACGATCGCGAATGATACTGATGCCATAATGTACACTTGGCAAGCGATAGCTACTGTCTGTATCCGATAGCGCACGCTGCAATAATACCCCGATCGGTAGACCAGCTCGCACCAAACTGACCAAAACCAGTGGATACTCATCACTCACATTCTGCTGAAAAACATGATGTAGCGTATGAGACAAATGAGCGATATCGGTCGCGGTCCTTGTTGACCCTTGCTCTAATGCCTGTATGTATAGCTGCTCATGAATTGTAGTAGGTGCTTGCTCTAAAGTCAGCATGTCAGAGTAATGGCGTTGTCCGCTTTGGATAAGTGCTTCTTTTTGACTGACGGGCACATCGGCAACCGAGTCCTTATCCACCATATCGAGTAGGACAGTGACATCGCTTGCAAGATAGCTGCCTGAGCCATAGTTTTGCAGAGCAGCTCTTTTTATCTGTATATTAGGTAAAGTCATAGTATGAATAATAGCACTCGTGATGATAACAGTGGATTTGCGTGGCTGCAGTTTAAGCTGATGATTTAAACTAATGGTTTAGCCTGACGATTTAGACTGGTATTGCTCATGCAGTTGGCCATGATTGGGCATACCGTACCAGTCCAATAACTGCAAGAAAGGCAGGTCAGCTAAGCTATCACCAAAGCCAAAACTGGGACGCTGATGGTCTAAATGATGCTCTAATAAAAACTGTACCGCATGACGCTTATGAACCGCATGGGGCAATATCGCTAGGTTATTAGCATTCACATGTACATAGAAATCTTGATCAAAATCACGTATTAGAGTGGGCAGTTTCTCAGCTAAATCTACGAGCGCTTGATGGTCTTTCTGTGCATGTTTGATAGCCAGATAAATGGTTAGCTCTTCATCAACAGAACCATTATTAAAGCTATCGATATGCGGTGTAAATACTAGATGACTTTGCTCGCTTTGACTATGACTGGCAAACAATTGACTTAACTTAGTAAGCTTATCTTGCAATGGCACAAGCTTACTATATATATGCTGCTGCCAACTGCTCAGCAGCGCTCCGTCAGACGTTAAAATAATCGCTCCATGGGTCAATACTTGCCAGCTATCAAATAGCAGTTTAACGCGTTTTATTTCACTACGATCCCGCGCCGTCACTACGATTAATTCAGTGCTGGCAAGTAGCCAATTAAAAAAGGTTGCTTGGCGCTGGCTCATAAAACTCAGTGGCTCGTCTTGTTTATTGACCGTCGCACAAACCAAAGTTTCAGGCTCAGTAGTGGGTAAATCCCAAGCGTTAATTTTACGCTGGGTTTGGAACAACGTGTCATCCAAATCCATCAAGGCATAAGGCTTGATGATATCTGGGTTGGCTTTAAAAAATGAGGTAGTCATATGTTCCTATTGCATTGATTGTCTTTGAATAATTGACTTTGATGTACAAATTCGTCTATCAAGTTTTTTGTTCTCAAATAAGTTCTTACTGCATCAATTTTGAATAATAAATATGCTTCTAGTATGTAGAGAGGTATCATTGCAATATAAAATAGTGTTTGATTTTGAAAGAGAACGAGAGATAAAAAACCTACTATCAGTATCCAGATCAAGAAAAAAATAATAATGAAAATATTGAATCGATGATAGTTATTGCTCCAATAGCTACTTAAACCTCTAACCTTCTTGATGTACTGTCCATCTTCGAATCTTATTATAGAACCTGATTTTAAAGCGCTAAGCTCATGTAGGTTAATTTTTAAAAACTTCTGAGACATCAGAAACTCTATTTCTTCAACCTTATAGTCTTTGAGTAGGTACAAGCGCTTGTAAAAAAGTTGCTTGATTAGGAATGGTTGGTTACTCAGTCGTTCAAGAAAATTTTCGTCATCAATTATTTTATAGAGCATTTCAAACTGTTTATCATCTTTAGCATCAACACGATTAACGATATAAATAAAAAGCTTTACTAATACGAAAATACCGGAAAATATAAGCGCTATGATTGCTAGTGAGGATTCACCAAACCCTGTAATGGTTTTGATATAAGTCAGGAGCTCAGCTATTTCCATGACCTGCACCTACCACCAGCACGTTATCCAAACCTTGCCACATAGCATCCACGCTATCAGCTGATGTTTCTATACACAACACTATCAAATCCCAATTACTAGGCTCAACGTTATAAGCAAAATTGGTCATACCCAGCCCGTAATTGTCACTAAAGCTCAGCATCGTGGTAATTGCTCCACCAAGCGCAATCGGTGAACGGGTTAATGCGCTAAAATTAACCATGGACGCTGTATCGTCGTTGAGCTTGTCGGACTCTGTTTCAAGCCATTCAGCCAATAGAAATGGCAACCAAACAAACTCATTGCTACCCAATACTAGGATTCTTTTTGGTAGCTGAGTAACATCGAAGTTTTCCTGGCCATCGAAGCGCGTAAATGCAGTCTGAAAACTTGAAAGATAGTTAGCAAAACCCTCTGTACTGTCTAGCGTTGGAAAACGCCCCCAGTTGCCCGTATCACCGAGCGCCTGACTACCAGCGGCAGTAGTATCAACCGATGGCATCGTGATGGGTTCAGGATTGGGTGCATCTGTCCATTGCCATGCACCAGACAGTAAATGATGACGATGAAACTCAATACCAGCGAGACGATCGGCCATACGTGCAGGTTTAGCATCTGACTGTGGATTAGGTGTTTCTTGATCTAATGACCAGTCGACCAATGTTGTTAGATGCACTTGCTCTAACTGGCTCAGTCCTGCTTCACGTAAGGCAGTGACGACATTCACACAGGTATTACCCGTTGAGGCTTCATCATCGACCATAATCAGTGTTTTACTAGCCAGTAGCTGCGCTTGAGTAACGCTATCTTTACTCTGATAAATCAAATGCTGGCTGGCATGACTGTGGTCTTCACAAAATGTCGTCAGCAAGGAGTCGGTACCATTCGGATCACTACTTTCATCGTGCTGTGCATGACGCGTAGAGTTCAATAGCAGAGCTTGAGGATAGCGCGTTTGGAGTGCTTGATGGACACCAGCAGATAGACCAACAGCGGTCTCTGCCATACCAATGACTAGTACTGGTTCAGCCAAGTCACTAGGCACTAAATCAGCCAAATCAGTAAATGCGTTTCGCATAGTGCTTGGCGCAACGGGAATATGACGACCTAGTACTTTTGAGACAAACAAAAACGCACGCTTTGGATTGATACGCTGTGCAAATCCAAGTAAGTCTTCTAATTGATAATGGTCGTGTTGTTCTGCGCCATTTTTATTAGTGACTGATTTATTAGTGGCTGAGTTGGTTTGGTAAGTCAGATCTAGCGTACCACGGGGTAGGGTGATGGTCGTACTGTGTTGCTCATTTAACATTCATATTCCTTGGCGCTTTTATTTATATATCGAATAGATTTCTTAACCCTGACAGCCAACCAGCCATAAGGCACTGCGACTTTGCTTGCTTAGCTGAGGTGTTGTAAGAGGCGTAGCACTGGTCAAATCAGACGTGTTCTCCAAACTGATGCCAGCGCTCGCCAGTAGGGCAGATAATAACTGAAATTTCACCGCATAGTTCATATTTTGTGCATGTTCATGTACCAGACTGGATGTGACCATACCGACCACCTCTCCAGTCGGCAATAATAAAGGACTACCACTAGATCCAGGCTGAATGGGTGCGGTGAATTGCATATGACGGATATCGTTATTTAAACCTGTCAATCCTGATATACAGCCTTGAGTGACTTGCAGTTGGCTACTCAGTCCTGATAACGGAAACCCCAGTGTGGTAATGGTCTCACCCAATATATCAACACATTGCTGCGCCAATGGGAGGTAGCTAGGCAAAGGGTCGCTAACTCTAATAATAGCTGAATCGCTTCCGATATCGCTGAATACGACTTGTGCCTCGCGATCAGGCTGACCTTGCTGACGTATGCCAACCATTGCTGCTGACTCAATCACATGATAGCAGGTCAGCAGATGATAGGGATCAATAGCAAACGCTGTTCCTGTCCAAGTCTCGCCTGCTTGTACATGACGGGGAGGGCGAGCTTCGTTTTTTGGTTGAGTACGCTGCTGCTGTTGCGCTTCTTGAATAAGTGTATGTGTGCTAGGTGGACGAATATCCAGACTAACCTGTACATGATGCTCAAGGCTTGCTAAGCCTTGTGTTGATGCCTCACCAAGTGCCCGACACTTGAACTGTCCATTACGCTGATATATTTCTAATATAATCGCTGCTTTGACATGCCGCTCGTTCGTTGTGAAGTTATAGCGAATATCTCCGTTGTTGAGCGTGAGGCTTACGTCGTTCAACTCTACCGCTGGCAAGTTTAGGCTTGGCTCATGATAAACATAAGCAATCAGTTGTAAGAAACTAACGCCAAGCGTATCAAATAGCTGGGGTAAATCTAACTGCCATGTACTTGGATTATCCTTGTTATCGAGCTGAGCCCAGTCTTTAGACTCATGTAAATAAGCAGGACTACAAACGGCTTTACGATAGGCATCTAATGGCAACCACAATAGCCCAAGCTGCTGTCCAAATCCCAATGATTTAGTAGTAGAAAATGCGATCGAACACTTTGTATTTTCGATAACCGTATTGGCTCCTAGCACTAATTCGACTTGCTTCAACATCACATTTCCTTAGTTTATTTGCGTGATTATAATTATTTTTATTGTTTAATGATTTTATCCTTGAGACTAAAGTCTGACTATACAAAGGTTTTTTATTTTATTTTGAACCTATTATTCTACAAAGAGAAAATGTTAATAGGTGTTTTAATATATAGTTAAGATTAATTGCATAATAGATATATCAAGATATATAGGTTTAAATAGTTTCGGAATTCCTTTTAATAATTAATTACTTTTAGAAAATAATGATGGGGGTTTATAGTCTAGCCATTTGTCGGTTAATGTAGCCACTTATCGGACAAAGCCATATAGTGTATTGCTACAAAACAAGATTCCGGTGATAATACAATCAAAATCTATTGCTATTTAGTAACTCTACTGTGACTAAGTGTTATCTGTAAATTCTAAATATAGTATTTGATTTAAACCTATTAATTCTAATCTTATTTTCAAGCTTATTACTGTTTCTCGATTAATGAATTTCTAGTAGTTAGAGCGCTTATATGCCTAATAACTATAAAAATCGAAGTTTCATCTACTGAATATAGTTCATTTCTTATAATATAAAAGATATATAAAAACTATCATATGGTTGATGTCTGCATATCTTTTATATTGTGAGAAAGCCAGTTGGTCGGACCTTTGAAACGTTATTCACATTAGCTTATCTAGATGGCTTGATATAAGAAAGCGTAGCAGTATTTTAAGAAAAGGAGTGCTCTGTGAAATTCTCTTGTGCATTAGAAACGTCTTCTGAACGTATTCGTCTGGTCAATGTTATTTCGCCGCTTATCAAAGCAGGTTATCAGCTGGTCTCCCAAAGACAAGAGGCTTCAGAGAATGGTGGTAATATCATTCATGTGATCGCAAGAAGCCTAGGCTCTAAAACGCAAGCAGATCTAATCGATGACTTGTCTTCAATTGAAGGCTGTACGCTTTTTAATCTAGAAATCGATGAAGAGGGCGGCTCGTCAGCTGCCCCTGCAAAGAAGACATTGGATGAGAAAAGCGTCTTATCAGCCATCGGTGCTTATTACCCTAAAATAGCAGATATTGTCAGTCAGTATGAAGATAGTTTACCTATTGAGCGACGTGTGACGGCATTGCAGGAGTTGGGTCGTAAGGTTGGCGGCGGTATTTACCAGCGTGATTATTCACTTGGTAGTCCACTAAAGATGCCTACTACGATCACTCGTGAGCTTGTACCAGCACTAAAAGGTCTGTCTAAAGTTAAAGCAAAGAATAATGTGATCTATTTAATCAAATGTCCATTCTGTAAGTCGTCAGATCATACTCACTCAGGATGCCATTTTATTGTGGGCTATATAGAAGGCTTTTTGGCAAGCAACCCTGCTATAGATGTGGTTCAAGTTGAAGAGACTAACTGCGGCGCAGGCAGTACCAATATTTGTGAATTTACCATTGGGTAAGAAAAACTGCGTGTAGATAATTTCATGTCTATGCAAAAAAATCAACGAGCGAATGACGCACCATGTTGCAATAAAAGTAACGTTATTTGACTCAATTCTTATGATAGATAAAAGGCAAAAAAATGATGGAAGTTGAATATAACTTACTTTTGGTGTTGGTCTCATACGCCATTGCAGTATTTGGTTCTTATGTTGGCTTAAACCTTGCCATTCGAGTACCTTCTGCTAAGCCAGGAACGGATTTGTATTTTTGGGTAGCGCTATCATCGATTGCTATCGGTGGTGCGATTTGGTCTATGCATTATATCGGTATGATGGCTGTAGATATGAAGATGCCTGTGACTTATGACTTAGGGCTAACAATTGTCTCAATGCTACTCGCGATTTGTTTCGTTGCAGTTGGTATTGTTATCGTAGGTCGTGGTGAACCAAGCGTTGCTAAGTTAATCGGTGGCGGTGTGCTTACTGGGCTAGGTGTTGCAGCCATGCATTATACTGGTATGGCTTCTATGCAAATGGACGCTATCATGTCATACAATATACCGCTGCTTATCCTATCGATTGTGATTGCTATTGCAGCTGCTATCGCTGCGCTATGGTTGGCATTCAATCTACGTGGTACATTACAGCGTTTTGGTAGTGCCTTCATCATGG
This sequence comes from Psychrobacter immobilis, assembly GCF_904846235.1. Taxonomy (GTDB): domain Bacteria; phylum Pseudomonadota; class Gammaproteobacteria; order Pseudomonadales; family Moraxellaceae; genus Psychrobacter; species Psychrobacter immobilis_C. Next base: position 157,285 of record NZ_CAJGZN010000004.1, on the reverse strand, counting down.
GTCTTGCAGTTTGTGGTATGCATTACACTGGTATAGCCGCGATGGAAATGACGATGACTGATCATTCGATGTCTATGGATTATACGCATGCAGGTGCTATTTCTTCATCAATTATGATCTTCATCGGTTCAGCAATTGTATTAAGCTTACTATGGGTCATCGCTTCTAAAAATGCACCTAAGCAAGCGACACTAGCATTTGGCGAGTAATTTTAAACGCTCATTTTTAATACCAATTGAAAGTGAAAATAAAAAAGGGTTTTTAGATATTAATCTAAAAACCTTTTTTATGCCTATTCAAATCATTTGCTAACCACGTGCATGCTTAGCAGACTATTTATTCATCACCCTTTTCAATTTTCACACTCATCATAATAGAGCGTACTTGGCATGGTTCAATATGCTGAATATTGGTCTCTAAGTTAGGTCTCTCTGATAACCCCAACCAATAAGAAAACCCAATTTGCGTTAAGTCAATCCCGCTATGAGATGTATAACCAATACCACCTGATGGACGACTATTGATCTCAAGAACACGGTGCTGACCGCTATCATCAGCCTTAGTTTGTACACTGACGATGCCATCACAGCCAAAAGCCCTAATCAGTGGGATTACGACATCCATGACAGACTGCTCATAACCAACGTGTTGTATTTTCCCTGTTTTATGACGAGTAACAGCAGCTAGGACTTCACCATATTCACAGACCACATCGATAGAGTATTCTTGCCCTGATAAATAAGGCATAAGCAGCATGGGAATAGGGCGCTCATGTACCATTTGACTGTTAGTATAGGCATTTACAAATTGGGCTGTATTTATTTTTTTCTCTTCAGTGAAATATAAGTGCTCAAAGCTATCGTACTGCTCGTCATATTCTTTACCAGTGTCTAGTCGCCAAAACCCTTGTGCAAAAATACCGACGACAGGTTTCACGCATAGAGGTTGGTCACCATGCTCGGCTAATAAAGCCTCAAGCTCCGCCGTATTATTAAAACGCCATGCGTCTGCCACTGGAATGTTATGAGTGTGACAATGCTGCATAAAAGCAAATTTATCATCGATTGATTCTAGTGCTGTTACGCTGGTTGCGCCCGTCAATAAGCGAATACCAGCAGCGTCAAATTTCTCACGATGCACTTCATAATCGATACCATTGCGTCCAGTCAGTAGTACTTTTACGTTATGCTTTTGAGCTTGCTCCAATACGAACTGCCAACGTGGTATAGCAGTTTCATCAGTCATTTGGATATCAGTATCTACGATCGAGTCAGATGGCTCACGATAAATCATATCGGCGAATTCGAAAATCTCAGGTCTATCATGACGGTGTGAGGCAATAACTTGAAAAGGGTTATTTGATTTGCTCTTTAGACTTTGTAAGCTCTCTAACATATCACGCTGGCTAGATTGGCCTTCAGCTAACCACGCTGCTACTGGCATTGAAGGGTTACTATTGTCAGCAAGATTATTCATAATTCTCTCAGCGTTGTCGTTAGGTGTAGGGGAATGGGCAAGTCAATATTGCTACTGCAAATCTAGTAGTAATATTAGCAAAGGTATACGGTTTAATAGGACGTATTATATACAAATGATATGCGTTATAAACGCCTCTAATAAAATAGTCACAGGGATTTGTAAGGATGACTTTAGCGCTTATATCGCGATTGTCTGGTTCAAAAAATTCATAATATCCATGCTACTATATGACGACAGTCAGCATGACAATGACAACAGCATAATAAACAATCTAAAGGACGTATGATGAGTCAAAATCAACCTCAAAAACTAATTGCAGGTGCCAATGCACCACTATCAACTGACAATATTAGCATTCGTATTTTAAGCCAAAATGCCATCGATTGTGCCGCTTATCGCCTGACTAATGACGGAAAAGTACGCGGTGATGGTGACATGATATTTTATGGTCAGACGCGTAGTGATGACGGCAATGTTAGCTTCCGAGGTCATGACAGTGATGGTTTTTTTGATGTTAACTTGTCTGCACAGCCTGCAAATATTGAGAAAATTGCATTAGCGTTCTCTAGTGCGCAAACATTGTCGCAAGTTGGCGATGTGGACATTCAAGTTCTGCAAGGTAATCAAGTGCTAATGACTTGTCAGCTGAGTAGCGCTGGACGTAATGAAAAGGCCATTATATTGGCTGAATGCTATCGCAGACAAGGGAGCTGGAAATTCCGTTTTATCGCCCAAGGTTTTGAGGGAGGGTTAAAACCTTTGTCTGAGCATTTTGGTGTTGAAATAGCTGATGACGCACCTGCTCAAAATCATAATCCTGCACCAAGCCAACCTCAACCTATCAACACGCAGCGACCAATCAATACGCAAAAAGCAGGCAGCATGTCTCAAGCTAACAACCCGCCACCGATTCCTGCCAGTCCTTCGATTAACTTAAGTAAAATAACCTTAACTAAAAACCAATCTAGCATTAATCTAAAAAAACGTGATGACTTTGGCAAAATTTCAGTCAATTTAGACTGGAACCAACGCCCTCAAAGTGATAAATCAGCGCCCAAAAAAGGCATACTGGGAGACCTGTTTAAGCAGCATCAATCAAGCGGTATCGATTTAGATGTCGGCGCTATGATTCATCTAAAAAACGGTGAAAAAACCCTGATTCAAGCGTTGGGCAATCGCTTTGGTAGTTTACAATCAGCGCCTTATGTTTGCCTACGTGCGGATGATAGAACGGGGCAGGTAAGTGGCGGTGAATGGCTAGATATTAACGGTCAGCAATGGTCACAGATTGAAGAAGTATTTATCTTTGCATTTATCTATGAAGGCGCACCTAACTGGGAAAAAACCGATGGGGTTGTGACTATTCATGTCCCAGAGCAATCACCGATTGAGACACGTTTGACCGAAGGTGCTGGTAACTTACCGATGTGTGCCATTGCCCGTTTGGTCAATCAGCAGGGCAGTATTAATGTTGAGCGTATCAACCAATATTTCAAAGGTCATCAAGAGATGGACAAAGCGTTTAATTGGGGCTTTAGCTGGAAACGTGGACGTAAATAGTATTCTTAACTATAGATAATAAGCATAAAAGAGCGGCCCATCTATTGATAGATGGGCCGCTCTTTTTTGAAATAAACTACTTAACTAGATTGGTAATAATCCAGTTCAAGTCTCAAGTCAATTATGCATGCGGTGTTATAGCAGGCATTAAGTCGTGGAAAGTACGGCCAGAAGCTGTCTCGCCAATCGCATGCATTTTCCACTCATTATTATGACGATAGACCTTTGCCATTACCATCGCTGTATGTCCACCTTGGGCAGACAAGTTATAACGTGCTACTTCGCTATTGTTATTGGCATTAACGATACGGCAAAAAGCATTTTCTACGGTCTCAAACGTTTGACCAGTAAAGCTATTGACCGTAAATACCAATGAGACCACATTAGCAGGTACTCTTGAGAGGTCAACGTTGATGACTTCATCATCGCCATCACCGTCGCCAGTACGGTTATCACCAGTATGCACGATACTGCCGTCTTTCGATTTTAGCTGACTAAACCAAATGGCATCGACCGCTTGCTTATTAGCATCAAACATAATGCATGAAGCATCTAAATCGATAGAATCGCCGCCAGAACCGCCGCCGAATAATTTTCCTAAGAAGCCACCTTTTTTATCTTGTGGCCCTTGCGCAACATCCCAGCCTAGACCTAGTTTAACTTGAGTCAGCTCGCCACCAGCCTCTTTGCTTAGGGAGATTTTTTGACCTTTTTGAAGACTAACTGCCATGTGAGTATCCTTATAATAATTGTGGGTAAAACCGTTGAAAAATAACGCTAAAAAGTATTATAAATTGCGAAAGGTGTTATAAGATATTGTCTAAAAAGCCACCACCGCCGCCACGTCCGCCTGAGCTACTACCTAGGACGCTTTGTATCCAACCTTGATAACTGTCACGATTGCGTGAACAAATAATGACTTTGCCACTTCCGGAGAAGTTCAGAACCATACCTTCGCCACTAGTAACAGAGTTGATAATATTGCTCATGATGCCTTTTTTCTTACTGGTCGAAACTGACAACTTGTATTCAAGATTCGAGTCCCAGCAGACCACATGACCGTTATCAATAATGACGTCTTTGTCTGGTGTGACATCAATCTCAAACAACGAGCCAAAACCAGATACCACGACTTGGCCTTGGCCTTGGGTCTGCATCACCATAAAGCCGCCCGTATCACCAAATACTGCACCGCCTAAATTGCGCTGAATATTGGCTCTAATGTCGACGCCAGTTTGGGCCGCGACAAATGCACCATCGCTGAGTGTATACTGCTGCTTGCCAACTTCTATGATTTGCATATCACCATCGAGCGTGGGCGCAAGCAAACAGTCGCCCTCACCATTAACCGCTTCAATCTGCTGTTGAAACAACGATTCATCGTTTGCAAAGCGGCGCATCAGTGACTGCATCAGCCCACCTTGTAGCTTACCTTTCAGCTCAAGATTGGACTCCATCATCACCATTGCATTGGCTTCACAATAAATTGAATCGCCTTTTTTAAGATTACAATGCAAAAAAGGTTCAATAGTACCGATTAAACTGAATGTTGCGGCCATGGCTTGCAAATCCTTATTCTAATATCTTTGTTAAATGCTCTTAATGTGTGCGTGTGCTTTTAGGTACTCTATAGCTTTTATGATAAGCCAATTAAATTTAAAGCCATCAAATGCGTTAAAGGGGCACAATTGATGGCTTATTAGATCATAACCAGACGTCTGATTATGATAATTGGCTTGCTAAACGTTTACGTTGGTTCTAACGTTAAACATTTACGCCATAAGAGGCTGCTAATGGTCCAAGACCACCGCTGAAACCTTGACCAACCGCACGGAATTTCCAATCACCGCTGTGACGATATAATTCACCGAAAATCATCGCTGTCTCAGTGCTGCCGTCTTCTGATAGGTCGTAACGAGCGATTTCAGACTCACCATTGTCGTTTACAACGCGGATGTAAGCATCACCAACTTGACCGAAGTTTTGGTTACGTGCTTGGCCTTCATAGATGATGGCACAGATAGCTACTTTGTTGACGTCAGCTGGAATGCTCGCAAGATTGATTTTGATTTTCTCATCATCGCCATCGCCTTCGCCAGTACGGTTATCACCAGTATGCTCAACAGCGCCGTTGTCTGATTTTAGGTTATTGAAAAAGATAAAATCTTGGTCGTTACGGACTTTGCCTGCTTCATTAATCAAGAAACCGATTGCATCTAAATCAAACTCTTGGCCGTCAGTGGCACGTGGATCCCAGCCTAGGCCGACTGTAATGTTAGTTAAACCTGGTGCTTCTTTTGATAAGTTTACGTTGCCGCCTTTTGTTAAGCTAATAGCCATACAAATATCCTTTGGATTAATAGTTAAGTGGATTGATTGATAAAAAATAAACTAAAAGTTGTGCAGTGACTGATACCTCAGAGCAAATAATAAAAACTTACCTGTACGCTATGCCCTGCATATCATTAGGTTTTACTATACTAAGCGTTTGCTCACTAAGCAAGGCGTATTTTGTGCGCTTACTATATGCTTACTAAGGGACATAATACTTCTGTATCTTTGATAATTTCTAATCAACTTAGCAATAGTCGTTAAGATATTGTTATGAAAAGTAATGTTTCATACAAAAAGGATTTAGCACAAAGGTAGCTTAGATAAAACAATCGCTTTAAAAAGCACCGACTGACTATATGGGCTTAGAATAAACCAACTCATGCCTTAGGTATGCTTCGCAGCTAGTATGAGAGCATGGCATTATATAAAAAACCTATTTAGATAAATATACATGTATCTCTCATTCTGCAAAAACCGACCAGCCAGTTTTTTGTACGAAGCGCTCTAGTGCTTTTAGTCCAAGCTTAGAGTTACCTACATGATCAAGCCCTGGTGACCAAACCGCGATAGACCCTTTACCCGGTGCTATCGTCAAAATACCGCCACCAACACCACTTTTGCCTGGTAAGCCCACACGGTAAGCAAATTCGCCAGAACCATCATAATGACCACACATCATCATCAATGAGTTAATACGACGTGCTCGTTTTTCATTGATTACACGTACTCCTGAGTGCTTATCAACTCCGTTAGATACTAAATAAAGACCGGCACTGGCCAGCTGTTGGCAGTTCATTGCAATTGAGCACTGATGAAAATACGTACCTAATACATTATCCACATCGTGTCTTAAACGACCAAAGGATTTCATAAAGTGCGCCAGAGAGGCATTCCGGTCCTTGTGCGCCATCTCAGAAGCCGCTACTTTATGATCAAAGCGAATGGACTCATCATCTGCAATGAGGTGAACAAACTGCAGAATTTCACCCAGTGTCTCTTTGGGTTTATGCCCCATCATAATAGCATCCACCACGGCAATGGCACCAGCATTGATAAATGGGTTGCGCGGTCGGCCAGACTCATGCTCGAGCATCACAATTGAATTAAAAGGATCGCCAGATGGTTCGCGTCCGACGTGTGTCCAAAGTGTATCGCCTAGCTTGCCAAGACCAATGGTTAGGGTAAATACCTTAGAGATACTTTGGATGGAAAACAGAGTGCTTGCATCACCTGCTGCATACATATGCCCATCAGGAGTCGCTACAGCTATACCGAACTGGTTCGGATCAACATGAGCCAATTGCGGGATATAATCTGCTACTTTGCCGCGGTCAGTTTCTCTTGCCATCTCTGCGGCAATATCATCAAGAATTTTTTGCATATCGTTTATAGGGTCTTATTTCGACAAGTTATTTAAAGATGAGGATTTTAACTGAAGATAGGGTAATAGTAACAGGGCAAACGTAACTTTAACCATTGATTGTCTCAATTATTGGTTATTCCGATATCTTGGGGCTTCAATATGACCTGATAGGGTGGCAAAAACAGTAAGGCAAAATTGTCAAAAAAACAGGCCATACCTGATGATATGACCTGCTTAGATGTATAACTAAATACAGACTACACTGAGAACATGCCTTAGTTCAGGCTTGCTTTCTCAGCTTTACGATGCTGAAGTGACGCTAGCAGCGCCCAACCAATAAAGGCAATACCAATCAGACCAGTGATAATCTCTGGTACATGGAACTTCACTGACAATAGCATAATCAGTGCCAATGCGCCGATTGCATAATGCGCACCATGCTCAAGATAGATGAACTCGTCAAGCGTGCCTTTGTCTACCAAGAAAATAGTCATAGAACGTACGAACATCGCACCAATCGCAAGACCTAACATGATGACAATCACGTCATTGGTAATTGCAAATGCGCCAATCACACCATCGAAACTGAATGAAGCATCTAGGACTTCTAAGTATAAGAAACCAATGATACCGCCCTTCATAATGGCACTGGTCGCCGCAGCGCCCGAACCGTTTTCTTCATTTTCTAGGTCTTCTTCCAAATCGCCCTCAAGCATACCTGATACGACCTGTACGCCCAGATAAACCAAGATACCCCAAACACCTGCGATTAGAACAGCGCTTGACTGCTCTGCATTAGCCCACGATACCGCAATCATCAAGACGATAAGCGCTACAAATACGCTCATGGCATCGACTTTGCCTAGCTTAGCTAAACGGCTCTCAAGCCAGTCAAACCAATGTACTTCTTTGTCATCAAAAATAAAGTTCAAGAATACCAATAGTAAGAAAATACCACCAAATGCTGAGATTTCCGCATGGTGTGCCATTAGTCTTGCCGAGTACTCTTCAGGGCTATATAAAGCCAAGTTGATGACTTCCATCATACCAAGGTCGGCAGTAACCGCGACGATGACAATAGGGAAGACCAATCGCATACCGAATACGGCGATTAGGATACCAACGGTTAAAAATATCTTTTTCCAAAATTCGTCCCAGCCCTTAAGGACTGAAGCATTGACCACCGCATTATCAAAAGATAATGAAATCTCCATGACGGCCAAAATAGCGGTAATAGAAAGAGTGGCTATCATGCCACCCATACCGCCATGTGAATATCCCCACCATGCTGCTATTGCCAAAGCAATTGCGGTGAAAATAAAGTCTAAATAAAAATGTCTCATGACACATCCTGTATGGTTGCGTAAAGCTAAGGTCTACCTAGTATAGGCATGAACCGCAAAAAAGCGGTTATTACTAACCACTTTTTATGCATAATTTTAAACGAAACGTAAAGCATTACTAGTCATTTGGCCATTAAAAATGTGACTATTTGCAACGATGGCGGTTTGCTATTTTGGACGTGATGACGGTGACTAATAACTGACTAAATACCAGTAAATAATAGTTTTAGATATCAACACCGTATTGCTGACACATCGCTTGCAAACCGCCTGAATAGCCTTGACCAACAGCACGGAATTTCCATTCGCCGTTGTGACGATATACTTCGCCAAACACCATCGCTGTCTCTACAGAGTAGTCTTCTGCTAAATCAAAACGTACCACTTCAGTGCCTGTCTCTTCGTTAACGACACGGATAAAGGCGTTTGCGACTTGACCAAAGTTCTGGCTGCGAGCAGCAGCGTCATGAATAGTCACGGTCACGACTACTTTATCTACGTCTGCAGGTACTTGAGTTAGGTTTACTTTGATAACTTCATCATCACCGTCACCTTCGCCAGTACGGTTGTCACCAGTATGCTCGACAGCGCCATTGTCAGACTTCAGCTGATTATAAAAGATAAAGTCATGATCGCCGCGCACTTTGCCTGCGCCATTTAACAGAAATACGCTAGCATCAAGGTCGAACTCAGCACCAGAGGTGGCGCGCTCATCCCAACCAAGACCGATAAGTAGCTTGGTTAAGTTTGGGTCGGTTTTCGTTAGCGATAAATTACCGCCTTTATTAAGTGATAAAGCCATGGTGTTATCCTTTTTATTAGACGTTAGTGGTTTATGAGGTCATCGAAAAAAGGCGATGCTTACGCAATAACTGCGCAAATCCATCGCCTAGTAACGCTCTATCATAGCAACAAAAAATGGCCCAATCAAAGCTGATTGGGCCATTGTTATATTTCATATACATTCGGCAAAAAACAGAAGTTTCAGATACTTATATTGCCCTTATAAATCTATAGTCTTATTTATCAAAATCCTGTTTAAGGTCTTTAAGTTTTAAATCTAAAACTTCGAATTATAGACTTTGACGGTGACGAATCTCAAAGCTTTGATGAATCGGTTTTTTGATATTGAAATCAAAGCCAATGGTTTTTTGCGTGATATCAATGATGTCATAACGCTGAGTCAACTGCTCATCTAACTCAAAACGCGTAAAGTTGTTAGAAAAGTACAAGACACCATCAGAGGTTAGGCGGTTCATCGCACGATTAATCAATGCCGCATGATCACGTTGCACATCAAAAGTACCTTGGAATTTTTTAGAGTTTGAGAAAGTCGGCGGATCAATAAAGATAACATCGAACTGTTCGGTATTGTCTTTAATCCACTCAAAGATATCGGCAGCAACGAATTGGTATTTATTTCGGCTAACGTCCAAACCGTTCAAGACAAAGTTTTGTTTGCCCCAATCTAGATAGTTCTGTGACAAATCGACGCTAGTGACTTTTTTCGCACCAGCAAGCGCTGCATGCACACTTGCGGTACAAGTATAAGCGAACAGGTTAAGTACTGCTTTACCGCGACTGTTATCTTTGATACGAGCACGCATATTACGGTGATCGATAAACAGACCAGTATCTAAATAATCTGTAAAATTGACGTAAAGGTAAGCACCATCTTCGCGCGCAACATGAAACTTGCCACGTTTTTCTGTGGTGTTCTGCTTGCTGTACTGATCGTTACCAGACTGACGAGCACGCGTTTTGATAAAGATCTGTTCACGGTTAATATCAAAGACTTCACGGATACCCATCAATGCCAAGTTGAAGCGTTTCTTTGCAGTCTCAGGTGGGATGGTCTTTGGTGGTGCATATTCTTGCACATGCGCATAATCACCATATAAATCAATCGCGACTTTAAAATCAGGTAAATCAGCATCGTATACACGAATATTGCTTACATTGTCTTTTTTGGCCAGTTTCTTAAGCTTAGCAAGGTTTTTTTGCAGACGATTGATAAAGTCTTGTCCATCTTCTACTTCAATCTCGCGTTTCTCAAAACGACTGACAAGGTTGCCCGTTTGCCCAGCGATGAGCGTTCCGTAGCGGAAATAGACGGTAATAGCACCATTATGACAACGTAAGGTTTTTGGTTCTTTAATCGGTAGAATATCTACTTGTTCAACATGAGAGGCCAATATGCCAAGCATCGGGTCAATGCCACTACCGGCAAAGCTGTCTTGCAAGATAAGCCCAATTGCTTGATACAACGGCTTAATCATTTCTTCATCACCCAAACGCTCACCATACGGTGGGTTGGTAATGACCAAAGGATTGCTCAATCGACCATCATTGACTAATGGCTTGAGCACGTTGCTGAGTTGGTCAAGCGCACGATGTTCGATATCGAGTAGCGGTAAAAGGTCTTGTAAACCTGCGGCAATAAGGTTTTTCTCTGTAGCAAGAATCGCACCACTATCAGCATCAAAGCCCAGCATAAGCGGCAATGTATCAGGCTGCTCATTGGCAATCTCTAATGCTTCACGAAAACGCGTTTGAGCATCATCGATCATTTCTTGCCATAACGTCTCGTCATGATGCTGCCACTGATAAAAACCAAATTGATTGGCAGCTTTGTCGATACCCACGGCATAGTCGCAATGCATCAATAGCGCTTCGATAAGGAAAGTTCCAGAGCCGCACATTGGGTCAATTAACGCATTATAGAAAGGTGCATCGCCAGCTTCATTTTTCTTGTGCCAACCAGCACTATAAAGTAGGGCAGCTGCTAAGTTTTCTTTTAATGGTGCTTCTGTCATAGCCACACGGTAACCACGGCGATGCAAACTGGTACCTGATAAATCTAGATACAACTCAGCTTGCTTGTCATTGATGGTTGCAAAAACAGAGAAGTCTGGGTTTTTGCTATCGACGTTAGGACGGCTGTCGTAAACTTCGTTAAAGGTATCGGCAATCGCATCTTTGATACGTAGCATGGCAAACTGCTGACTGACGGCGACACGCTTATCGACAGACAGACGAATAGCAAAGGTTTGCTCTAGGCTAAACTGCTCAGTCCAATTGACCGATTTTGCCAAGCCGTATAGCTGCTCCGCAACGTCGTATTCTGCATTGATGTTTTTACGTTTAATTAGCATCAATACCCGCGATGCCACGCGTGACCATAGGCAGATAGTATATAGCTCACGTAAGCCACCAGTTACGGCTAGACGGCCGGTACTTTTGATTTCGCTGTCAATGCCAAAACTGGTTAGCTCAGTCTGCAGTGGTGCCTCAAGCCCATCGGCACAGGTAATAATAAGATCAAGCGACAACTCTGGTGAAGCTGCTGTTAGAGATGCGGGCGCGGTTTGTTCGGTCATACGGGTACCTGTGGGCTAAATTGACAAAAAAGCAAATAATAAGATAATCGGTGTAACCGGCAATTTTACCATAATTCACAGTAGGATGGTTCAAAGTAGCCGTGTTTAAGATTTTAAGATGTGATAGTCAAATACGTGAAAATAAATTCTCTACTTACCCTTCGTCAGTGGTAATTCCTCTGGAACGATTTGAGTGGTGGTTGCAAAGGGCTTGGTCGCAATAGGGTAGTCAACATCCTTTGGCATTAGCAGTCGCATATGCGGATAGGGCGTAGAGATATTAGCCGCATCAAATGCAATTTTAATTTCTTCTTGCAGCACTTCTTTAATTTTAGGTATACGTGCCACGGCTGCTGGTTTGACCCAAAAACGTACGATAAAGAACACCCCGTACTCGCCAATTTCTGCCACGGTCGCTGAGGTCTCAGGACGATTAAGCACCGCATCGGTATCGCTAAGTACTTGCAAAATTTCCTTGCGAGCTGTTTCTATATCATCTTCGAATGCGATACGTACGCGAATATCAAAACGTATAAAGTTCTTGGAAGTCAGGTTAATTACCTCGGAGGAGGCAACGTTAGAGTTTGGGATAATGACAGTGATGTTGTCTCGAGTGAGGATATGAGTGGTGCGCAAGGCAATAAGCACCACGCGTCCCTCATTATCATTGATATGAATCCAGTCCCCAACTTGAAACGACTGCTCCAGCAAAATAGTGATACCGGCGATAAAGTTGGCAAGCGTCGATTGAGCAGCGAAACCGACAGCTAAACCGACAATACCCAAACCTGCAACTAACGATACGATATCAAAACCAAATTGTGCCATCACGCTGGCAAGCCCAAGTACCAATAGGAGTACCGACAAGATATTTTTGAGCAGCTGCTCTATCGAGGCATTGAGTCCATAATGCTGTAGGACTTTATGAATAATCTGACCAGACGACGCCCACAGTACGTAGTAGATACCAGCCCACGTACTTGCTTTTGCTGTAGCCTTGATGGTTTCTGGTTCAAAGTTTATCTGACTCATGATCGCTATCAGACTGGCGACAATCCAAACGTAACGTAGCGTTGAGCGTGCAATCTTGGTACGGCGATCATTTAAACGAATTTTGGCTCTGCTTTGCTTGAGAATATAATTGGCCAACCAATAAAAAAATCCCAATACCGCAAGCAGTATTAGGATCTTTATGCCAGTGCTAGCAAGCTCTACTGCTTGAGAAGACCAATTGAGCGACTCTTCATCTATAGATCCGCCAAGCGCAAGGTAGAGACTAGTATGTAGGTCACGAATGATTTCTTTAAAAAAGTCGGTAACACTAGCGATTGACATTGCTTCGTCCATGCAGGGTGTGTGTATACAAGGTTTGATAAATGAGGTGTCCGGTCACACGTCACCTCAAGTTGTCTAGTCAATCAAATATAGCATGAGTGATGACTAAGCCTAACTCTATTTTTTAGAGCAAGACCTAACTGTAAATTAAAAATTGTCTTCTTGCGCGTCTTGAGATTGATAGGGTATCTCCATTTTGTCCTGCACATCACGTAATGCCGTACGCAGTCCTTCTAATATCGTAGGGTGATAAAAAGGCGTGTCAAGCATCTCTTTAATGCTCAAGTCATTGGTAATCGCTGTGGCTAATATATGACCGATGTATTCGGCATCAGGGCCCACCATGCTCGCGCCTAATATTCTGTCGGTTTTTTTGCAGGCATAGATATGTAGTAAGCCGCAGTTGACACCCATCACACGGCTACGTCCTTGATTATCAAAGCTCACGCTACCGATAACAAATTCGAGTTCTGAATCTTTTTGAATCTCTGGTAGCGACATACCAACATTGACGATTTGCGGTGAGCAAAATACGATAGAAAACGGCGTCGCAGGTGGGCGAATATAGGCCGCTTCTGTATTTTCGCAGACCATACTACCTGCACTATAGCCTTCATCGCTGGCCACATGCAATAACGGAATATTAGCATTGGCATCACCAACGATATAGACGTTTAAGTCGCCAATCTGACCTGTTTTTTTACTTAAATCTTTTGGACGGTTCTTATCGTCTAGCTCAACACCTAAGTTTTCGACACCTAGCTGCTTAATATTGTTGCGACGACCAGTAGCAACTAAGACGTACTCGCCTTGCCATTGCTGAGACTCACCAGCACTGTCTTCATATTTGATAAACGCACTTTTATTACCTTCATCTGCTTTTGTGCCTACATCGGTAATTTCGCTGCCTAGATGCATGGTCAATTCATGACCTAAGCAATCGATCGCTTTATTATTGATATCATCATCTTTTAGACCAGCCACTTGTTTGGCACGGTTTAGCAGCGTAACTTCCACACCTAAACGTGTAAATGCTTGCGCAAGCTCTAGACCAATAGCACCAGCACCGACGACAGCCATCGTTTTTGGTAAGTCTTCAAGTTCAAAGACACTATCAGACGTTAGCATGGTATCACCAAGCTTATCTGCCCATCCATCAGGAATAAACGGCGAGCTACCGGTGGCGATAATGATTTGCTCAGCAGCAATCAGCTCATCATTGACCTCGATTAGCCCTTGCTCATTAATACGAGCACGACCGTCGATTTTCTTATGATCAGGCCAGCTGTCCACTTGCTTTTTAATGTAGCTGGCAAAATGACTGCGTTCGTCACGTACACGTTCCATGACTCGTTTGCCATCAATTTGCGCGGTCGCATGGATACCAAACTCAGCAGAACGGTTGGCATCATGTGCGCGATCAGCAGCTGCAATTAGCAGCTTACTAGGCATACAGCCGACCGCTATACAGGTCGTGGTCCAAAATCCTTCATTAATAATGACCACGTCATCTTTGATTTTACTTGCTTGGCGAAAAGCGTTTTGACCTGCGGTACCAGCACCAATAATAGCGACAGATACTTTGCGCGTGACTTCTCTTGGCGTATCGTCAGTGGTCGTGCCAGATTGTTTATTCATATTATTCTCTAATAGGGGCAAGGTTATATTCAGTAATAGACTGAATGCTTGGCTTATATTTTTTATTCGGTTTTTATCGTTCTTATGATTAATACTGATTCAACTATAACGTCAATAATACTAATTTAATTACAGAACCAGTGATTACGGCGCCAATATAGTCAGTAAGCGACTGGTATAGTCTTTGGCACGTAGATTACGCTGCGCATGAGTCAGCTCGCTGTCTTTATTGAATACAAATGCTGAACGTACAAGGCCTAACGTAACTTTGCCATACATATTCTTTTCTTTGATAACGTCAAAATACTGGCATAGCTTTTCGTCGGCATCACTGATGAGTGGAATCTGTAAATCATACTTGTCGATAAATTTTTCATGAGATTCAACGCTGTCACGAGAGACGCCGATAATGTCGTAGCCCAATTCGTCAAAATCATGAAGGTGCGAGGTAAACTCTGTTGCTTGTGTGGTGCAGCCTGGCGTATTGTCTTTGGGATAAAAATATAAAATCAAGCCTTTATCAGTATTAGCGACCATTTCTTTTAGATTGATTTCATCATGAATAAAGTTACCAGCAAGTTTGCGTACTATGGTTACTGGAAAATCAGGTAGGTGAATGGTTTCTGTTGTAGGCTTGGCCATTATAAAATCCTTATTAGTTTTAGTTATGTGTATTGGCTTAATGATGGTTCTATTTATAGTGTTCTTATTATAGGCAGATTAGTAGAAATAAATAATCAGTTTTACACTTTGCCCATTCATTGGCAACAAAAAGACTGGCAATAGCCAGTCTTTTGTATATCAAACGATTAGAGGTTACGCAGGTTTTTGCGGCTTTTTCAAATCCAAGCCAACGGTGCACTGCTGCAAATCTTTTTGCATCGCTTTCACATATGGCAGATTAGAAGGGTCTTTCTTATCTTGTGCGTAGCTTTCAATTTCCCACATTTGACCAATAGTCATGTTGCTGCGCACACCAATAGTACAGTTACATAGTTTGGTTGCGTTGCTTTTATCAGCGACTTTGTATTTGACTGCGCCATTGACACATGAATTGATATTGTCTTGCTTAATGTCAGCAGCGTTGGCTTGTGGCATGGCAAACAGGGCCGCTAAGGCTAGGGGTAGTACTGGCAACAACTTCATAAATTTCCTCTTACGGGTAGCGTCAATTTTTTATCTTTTGCTAAATGCAAAGTCAACTCATCAATATATGAGTGACCGATATCGTCAGTTACATCTTTCGATAAATATAATCGTTCATACGATAGCAAGTATGTCGATTAGAATACAAGAACGACGTGCTGTGTTAATGCAAGCGAATGTTGCGCGAATGTTGATGGGTATCACCATTTCACGCAATATTTAGCGTTAATGCATAGTCAGTTCGATATGATTTAAACATAAGGTAGGCGAGTAGACGTAATGCAAGTAGTAGACTAAGCACGCCTTATACCGTATCCAACTGATATAGGACTGACTAAAATTAATTAAGACTGATAATGAGTAGGGTCGGTTACGCCAGCTTGGGCAAAGCCTTGACGACGCAATGCGCAACTATCACAAACACCGCAAGCAAGACCATTGGCATCTGCACGATAACAAGAAATCGTCTGTCCATAATCGACACCTAATGACAGACCAAGCTCAATAGTTTGGGCTTTTGACAGTTGCTGCAATGGCGTTTGAATCGATAAGCGATGACCAGTAACGCCCGCTTTTGTCGCGAGATTGGCCATATGTTCAAAGGCAGCTATATACTCTGGGCGACAATCAGGGTAGCCAGAATAGTCAACTGAGCTGACACCGATGACGATATGATTGGCGTCAGCGACTTCGGCGACTGCTAACGCGTACGATAAGAAGATAGTGTTACGCGCAGGCACATAGGTATTTGGGATAGCGTCGTTATCGATTTCGTCGCGTTTTTTGCTAGGGAATTTGTCCGAATCACCGTCTGGCACAATCATGCTGTGATCTGTTAGTGATGAACCACCCAGTTGTGCGATATCAATATCGATGATTCTATGATTGACGCCTGCTGTCTCAGCGATGGTCTTTGCGGCCACAAGTTCACTATTATGACGCTGACCATAGTTAAAGCTGACTGCTGTCACTGATGCATAGCGCGCTTTTGCCCAATATAAGCAAGTCACCGAATCGAGACCGCCTGATAAAAGGACAACCGCATTTTGGCTTTTGGTAAGAGCAGCTAAGCCAGCATCGGATGCTTGATTGGAAGTGTTTTGCAAAGTAACGTTAGTCATAGTGATGTCTATTATTGGTTTACGAAAACGGCTATTTTAGCAAAAATACGTCTACTACAGAACCACGAAGCGACCAATCACCCGTCACTAAGCTGCCAAAGCAAATTTAAACAACAGGGTCATAAAATAAAGTCGGTATTACTGTCATCTTTTCAATCTGTTAGCAATATTTGTTATAATCGCAGCTTTTAAAGTATCAGTCACATGACATTGCAGATAATGCTTTAAAAGCCTTATCGCAAATCGCTTTATAGTAAAACCACCCTTATAAAGATATTGAGTAACTTATGACCGCAGCAACCTTATTTACGCCAAATATTCCTTCTCAAGCTGATGATGTATCTGATGCAACGAGCTTTGATACTCAGGCTTTAAACACCGATACTGATAGTAGGGAGTACGATGACGTCTCTGAAGATGGCAGTGATGAGGACATGATTGACGAGCAGTTTGCCGATGCGCAAGCACCTACTGAATCAGCGTACTTTCGTAAACTACAAAAGAAGCTGCGTCGCCAAGTCTCTTGGGCAATCCGCGATTTTAATATGATTGAAGATGGCGATGTGGTGATGGTCTGTGTTTCGGGTGGTAAAGACAGCTATACCTTACTTGATATTTTATTGCTGTTAAAACGCATTGCACCGATTCATTTTGATATCGTCGCGGTGAATCTTGATCAAAAGCAGCCAGGCTATCCGGAAGACATTTTACCTGCGTATCTAAACGAGCAGGGCATCGCCCACTATATTTTAGAAAAAGACACCTATAGCATCGTCAAAAGCGTGGTGCCAGAAGGTAAGACTTACTGCTCGGCATGCTCACGTCTACGCCGCGGCTCACTATATGGCTTTGCTAAACAAATTGGCGCGACTAAGATTGCCCTTGGCCATCATCGTGACGATATGCTGGCGACCTTCTTTTTGAACTTATTTCATGGTGGTGCGCTCAAATCAATGCCGCCCAAGCTACTGAGTGATGACAAGCAAAATATGCTGATTCGCCCATTGGCCTATGTCGAAGAAAAAGACATTATTGAATATGCCAAATTAAAGGAATTCCCAATCATTCCTTGTAACCTATGTGGCAGCCAGACCAACCTACAACGTGCTATTATCAATGACATGCTACGTGAATGGGATAATGCTCACCCGCAGCGTTTGGCTTCGATCTTTAAGGCAATGCAAAACGTTGCGCCATCACAATTAGCTGATCGTGAGCTTTTTGATTTTGAAACACTCAGTCTTGACCGTGATAATAATGAGCGTTTATTTGAAGGCGACAATATTCAAGCGGGGCAGACAGATAGTTTGGCTGAGATTGGTTTACCGGTATCACCAATGACGCAAACGTTCAATCCTAAGTTTGCTAGTGACAAGCCTTATTCGACAGAGACGGATAAAGCCGCGCAAAATGAGCGTAAAACACAGAAAATTCCAACGATTAACCCAGTGATTTAGTAGTTGATGGATTAAAGCTATATTAGATAATACCTATTAATTATTAGGCTATTAAATAGCTCAAAAAAAACCAGCCAATCTTTGATGAATGGCTGGTTTTTTTATGTCTGGATGCTAATAACAGCATTAACTCTTTGCAAAAACCGGTAGCGGGTCAAAACTGACCTTTGAACGAGGCAGTTTTGCGACATCTTGCATACGCCAATCATCTTTACCGTCGTTACTAACCTGTAGGTAATACTTGGCTTTTACAGGATCAATATCGACTTGGGCGCTGTATTTATTGCCCTCAACATGCTTAAGGACAACATCGCGGTCTTTTTTGATATCCGTTGCATGAGAAATAGAAAGTTCCAACGTATCAGGATAGGTAAGTGGTGTGCCGTTTAGCAGCTTGCCTGACTGGACGCTTTGCTCAGGGTAGTTAAGATAAAACACAATATCGCCATTTTCTGCAAATTGCATTTGTCCATGCAAGTCTAAGTCATACGTGAGCTTGTCACGAGACACATCGTGATAGAGCGTTTTGCCATCCATATACCAGTCGTCACGTACTACGCTATCACGGATCTGGTAAGAGTAATAAACAAACCAAATACAAGCGATCACGACCGCAGCAGGCATGCCAATCACAAAGATAACGACCATGTAATTTTTATACCATGGCTGCTTATCTTGATGTTTAAAGTTCGGTGCTGGAGTAGACATAAAATACCTATGCATCAGATACGCATTCAATAGATAGCTGTTCATTATATATCTACAAATGGTATCAACGGATAATTTGGCGGCTAAGCGCTGCCAGTTTAATGATAAAACGTGTATCCAATAGCCTTTCGCTATAACAATTAGTTATTTAACTACTTGCACTAGCTACAGACTACCGAATGATATACATGAAATTAAACAATAGGTCTGCTAATCATTTACTGACCTTGGGTCGTAAAGATATTTTGTTTGCTTACCTTATACTTACCGTTTTCGCTGCTCACATTTAGCGTGACAGGTGTTTGGCCAAACTCTATCACATCAGGATCACCATAAATACTAACTGGCATATCAAAGCTTTCGCCAGCTTCTAATGGTACATCGTTAAAGCGCAGCTCTAAGCTCAGCCCTTTTTGCGGTGCAAGCGTTATCGTGTAGGTATGAGCGTCCTGAGTCTTGTTGGTTAGCTTAACGATATAGCTGTTTTCGATCATGCCTTGATTGTTGATAGATGACAACTGATTACGGTCACGGCGGATATCAATCTCTAAGGGCACGCGATCGGTTAATGCATATATAACACCGCCACATAGTACGGCTAATAATGTCAAATAAGCAAATAATCGTGGACGCAATACGCGGCTTGGCTCTTTTTCTGCTAGCTGACGTTCGGTCGTATAACGAATCAGTCCACGCGGATAGCCGACCTTGTCCATCACTTCATTACAGGCATCAATACAAGCCGCACACTGGATACAGGCAACTTGTAACCCATCACGAATATCGATACCAGTAGGGCAGACCTGCACGCACATGGTACATTCAATGCAGTCGCCTAAGTGCTCTGGATTTGTGCCTTTTTTACGAGCGCCGCGCGGCTCACCGCGTTCATAATCATAAGATACGATCAATGTGTCTTTATCAAACATCACACTTTGAAAGCGGCCATAAGGACAAATCTGTACACACATTTGCTCACGCATGTAGCCTGCATTGGCATAAGTGGCAAAGGTAAAGATAAACATTGAAACCCATACCCATGTTGGCCAGTCAGGGAAGGGAATCACTCCTATTGACTGCCAGCTATGATATAGAGAATCTGTACCTGCCACATAACTAACAAAGGTCGCTGCTGTAATCACAGAAAGCAAAAACCAAATTGAATACACAACCGTACGTTTGAATACTTTGCTCGCGCTTAATGGCGCTTTATCAAACTTGATACGTTTATTACGGTCGCCAATCACCCATTTTTCGACATATTGGTATAGATGCGTCCATATCGTTTGAGGGCAAGCATAACCACACCAACCGCGCCCTGCATATACCGTCACCATAAACAGCGTAAACGCGGCAATAATGGCAAATGCAGCAATAAAATAAAAATCTTGCGTCAAAAACGTCATGCCAAAAATATAATAATGCTGAGATGGCACATCAAACCATATTGCTTGTCTATCATTATAGCGCAGCCATGGCAAAAGTAAAAAAGCCGCCAAAAGGGCATACATCGTGATGACACGAATATTTTGATAAAAACCTGTGACAAACCTCGGATGCACACGATGCTTGGTTGCATCAAGATCGACTTGTTGTACAGGAATTTTATTGGATTGTTGTGCTGACATAAACGTGCCTCTTTAAAAAAGAATCAGTCTGCTGGCATGATGAACAAACACCTCTAGCGTCGAGGTATATGAGTGTATGATGTTATCAATGTCAGTAAATAGCGGATAGGAAATTCGATGAAAAACCTTCTAATCTGCTTACCAAATGATCGATTGTAAATATAGTTGGTTCAACATAATCTTGATACAAGCAAAGGGGAGTAAAGGTACTACAAATAGTAGACTAAACAAACCTGCATCTAATTTATGTGAAGTTGACTATCGTGTTATGTGATTGAGTCAGAGCGATATAAAGCCATAACCAATAGACTATTTTAAAAAATAGCTATTCTAACATTCTCCCTACTAATAATGGGGTGATAATCGTAAAAAGCAACGAATATATGAGAACGTTTTCTAGTGTTTATAGCCGCTCATCATTGACATTTCTAAATAAAAATCAATACCGCTATACGCAAAAGGGAGAACTGCAATAACAGTTCTCCCTTCATTAAATCTCGTCCATATTCAGTACAGTAACAACGTCTTAGTTAGCAGTTGCTTCTTCATTTGCTACAGGCTGAGTAGCTGCAGCAGTAACCGGTGCTGCTTCAGGTGATTTGCTTGTTTTATCTGATAGTGAGTAGATATAAGCAGCAAGTAGCATGATGCGCTCATTACCTAGCTTAGTTTCCCACTGAGGCATAACGCCAGCACGGCCATAACGTAATGTATTACGTACAGTCTCACGCTCACCGCCATATAACCAGATATTGTCAGTCAAGTTTGGTGCACCTGCTGAAATCATACCTTTACCGCTTTCAGAGTGACATAGTGCACATTGTTGCTTAAAGATAGCTTCGCCTTGATTAACCAAGGTTTGATCAAGTTCACCGTTACTCTTACTACCGTTATTTGGAGATAGTGACAATACATATTCAGAAGCTGCACGTACACCGTCTTCGCCGATCTGATCGCGCCAAGCAGGCATACCGCCAATACGACCATTATGTAGCGTAGTCAGAATGTTGCTAGCTTCGCCGCCGTATAACCAATCATTGTCTGTTAGGTTAGGGTAGCCTGTCGCACCTTTAGCGTTAGAGCCATGACATACAGAACAGTTCTGTAGGAACAAGCGGCTACCAACTTTTAAAGCATTTGGATTTTCAGACAGTTTCTCGACGTAAGGAGCAAGTTCTGCAACTTTTTCGTCAATTTTAGTCTGTAGATCTGCTGGTGGGTTTTCGCTACGACGCATGGTCGCTTGTAACTCGTTTAGCGTACCAAGTGTCGTAGTCGCGCCTGCAGCGTCTGCTTTTACCAAAATGCTTTTTTCAAAGTTATCAGTAAATACTTTGTTGTTCTGTTCAAGTTCACTGAACAACTCGTTTTTAGAGGTCCAAGGTACCGTTTCGCCATCGACTTCTACTGTGGCAATACCGTCCCAATGCTTAGGGAACATGGCTGGGAAAAACACCCAGTAAGCGATGCCCCAGACGATTGAGCCAAAAAATATCACTAACCACCACTTGGGCAGGGGTTTGTCGTATTCTCGGATGCCATCATATTCATGACCTGTTGTACCGTCTTCTTCTACTTCTGGCTTGTACTTTAGAACCATCAAAAGGACGCCAAGAATAAATAGCCAACAAGCAAAACTAAATACAGTGATCCAAGAACTCCAAAAAAATGTCATCGTTTATCCTTATTGCGCTGCTCTTCAGACAGAGACTTTATATCCTCGTCATCAAGCGCAAGTTGTGCATCTTCTTCGAAGCGTTTTTTGTTTTTTGGCGAATACGCCCACCATGCAACGCCTACAAAGGCAACAAAGGCAGAAACGGTCGCAATTGTTTGTAATTCACCAATACCCATTAGCGCTGTCCTTCCATTGCGGTACCTAACTGCTGTAGATAGGCGACCAAAGCGTCAAGCTCAGTAGCGCCAAGCACTGCATCTGGAGCGCCTTCAATGTCTTCTTCAGTATAAGGAACACCGAAGCGATCGCGGAATAGACGCATTTTAGCTTGAATGTTTTCGCCATCTACTTCGTTAGTCGCCAACCAAGGGAAACCTGGCATAACTGATTCAGGCACTAGCGAACGTGGATTGATCAAATGTTGCTTTTGCCAATCTTCAGAATAACGGCCACCAACACGTGCTAAATCTGGTCCAGTACGTTTCGATCCCCATAAGAATGGATGATCCCACGTCGACTCAGCGGCACGTGAATATGGTCCATAACGTTCAACTTCTGCACGTAATGGGCGAACCATTTGAGTATGACAAACGTGACATCCTTCACGGATATAAATATCACGACCTTCAAATTCAAGCGCTGTCCAAGGCTCCATGGCAGGAAGGGGAGCGTTCACCCCACCTTCTTCAGGACCCTTGTTGTCATAGATCAATGGCACGATTTCAACTAGCGTTGCAAAACTAATAGCAATCACGATACCAATGACTAACAAGCCTGTATTTTTTTCAATAATTTCATGCGGTGTACCAGCCATGATCGCTCCTTATACGTTAGCTGTCGAAGGTTTTTCGACACTAGGTTCATGATCCGTTGGATCAGCGACATCTACAGGCTTACCTTCTGGCATTTTGAGTGTTTTATAGCAGTTATAAGCCATTACAAACATACCCGATACATATAAGAAGCCACCAAATGCACGGCCAATATATGGGAAATGCGAGAATTCAACAGTATCAACGAAGCTATATACCAAAGTACCGTCTGGGTTAGTAGCAAGCCACATCATGCCTTGGCCAATACCTGAGATCCACATAGACACGATATAGAAGATCGTTCCTGCAGTCGCAAGCCAAAAATGCGTGGTGATTAAGCTGATAGAGTACATCTTCGGTTTGTTATAAATACGTGGTAACAGTACGTATAGCGAACCAATCGTAATCATACCAACCCAGCCAAGTGCGCCTGAGTGTACGTGACCAACTGTCCAGTCAGTGTTATGCGATAGCGCATTCACTGTTTTGATAGACATCATTGGGCCTTCGAACGTCGACATCGCGTAGAACGACAATGCAACAATCATAAAGCGAATGATCGGATCGGTACGCAGCTTATCCCAACTACCTGATAGCGTTAGTACACCGTTAATCATACCACCCCAAGATGGTGCGAATAGGATGATTGAGAAGACCATAGCAAGAGACTGCGTCCAATCAGGAAGCGCTGAATAATGCAAATGGTGACCACCAGCCCACATATATGAAGCAATCAATGCCCAAAAGTGAACGATAGACAAACGATAAGAATAGATAGGACGGCCAATCTGTACAGGAACGAAATAATACATCATTCCAAGGAAGGCTGCCGTTAAGTAAAAACCTACCGCATTATGCCCGTACCACCACTGCACCATCGCATCAGTTGCACCGCCAAATAGCGAGTAAGATTTGAACGCGCTAACAGGAATCGCCATGCTGTTTACGATGTGTAGTAGTGCAATCGTAATGATGAAGGCGGCAAAGAACCAGTTAGCCACATAAATATGTGAGGTTTTACGTTTGATGAGTGTACCGAAAAATACGATGGCATAAGAGATCCATACCAAGGCAATTAGGATATCGATCGGCCACTCAAGCTCAGCGTATTCTTTAGTTGAGGTCAAACCTAGAGGAAGGGTAATAACAGCGGATACGATAACCGCTTGCCAACCCCAAAAGGTAAACCAAGCCAAATATGGCGCAAATAAACGCGTCTTACAGGTACGCTGAACGATGTAGTAAGACGTTGCGAACAGGGCAGAGCCACCGAACGCAAAAATCACCGCATTGGTATGCAGTGGTCTTAAACGACTAAAGGTCAGCCATGGAATGTCAAAGTTGAGTGCTGGCCATGCTAACTGTGAAGCAATGAACACACCAAGACTCATGCCGACGATGCCCCAAACGACAGCCATGATCGTAAAAAATCTTACGATAGTAATTTCATACTCACGGTCAACTGGGGCGACTGCTGTGTTTTGTAAACTCATTGGATGATTCCTTTACAGCCCGAATTATCAACAGAATTAACCAACAATCTATGTTGTCTGCACTATAAACACTCTCAAATTTGTATTTATACTAGCGCCAACACATGTTGTTTTTTGGCTTATTTAGTGTAATGACGTCATTAACTATCGATTTAGGCCCTTACTGTCTATTAGTTAATACTAATAAATAGAAATAGGCATTTCGTACATCTTACTTAAGGTCAATCGATAGTAGGATTGTTAATAGATCATCAAGGTAAATAAGAAGACGCGCCGTTTTGAGCATCAAACATCTCATAAGGCTAAATATGTATCTTAATTATTACGAAAAAATCTGTACTAATGAAGATAGATACCCATATCTATAGGGCTATTAAAACGCATTGACCATAGATGTATGCTAGCGGCGGCTGACAAAAAACACGATTATGTAATGTTTGGTTAAAACTCCCGACTCTGTTTAAGGGTATTGTAACGCAATCCTAATTAAATATCATCAGAACTATGCGCCAAAATACAAACTCTTTGGTATAAATGTTAGCGAGCAACTTATTATTGCTGTGCTACTCCTCTATTTTATACACAATTTTGTCACTATTCTAGATGCTCATTTTGATTGGATAGGGAAAGAAGTCGCTAGACATAAGCGTAGGCTTGCAAAGAAGTTTTGTAACAATAACATTGCTGAGCCGATAAATAGGTTTTACTTCTTATCAAGTCGCCCTTTATAATGAGGCTGAACGTCATTAATGGCTATGTATTGCATAGGTCTATTGATAGCAATCATTTTAATAATTCTAATAGTTAGGCCAACAGCGCCTCAAATGGTATTGGTCTGACAGAATATCAATTAAGGATAATATAATATGGCAGTTTTTTTGACAGATGAATGGTTTGAGCAAGTAGAAAAAATGGGCAACGAAGCAGGTGAGTTAAATTTACCGCCAGTACTTGCCAATATGGTCGTCAACCTAAAAGTGGCTGAAGCTGATAAAACTATCGAAGCCAATTTTGCAAATGGTTTGCTGCATCGCGGCTTAAACGATAATGCAACAACGACACTGCTACTAGATCGCGATATTCTACAGTCTATCATCACTGATTTTGATACCAATCAAATCATGGGTGCGTTTATGAGTGGCAAAATCCGTGTCGAAGGTGATATGTCTCAGTTGATGGCAGTACAGACTGCACGTCCAAGCGCAGAGCAAAAAGAGCTATACACTCGCATCAAATCAATGACGACGATGGCTTAATTGTATATTGATACGAATCTTACGTTACGTTTTTGCGTTGTAAGTCAGTAAGACATAAAAAAGCCCCTAATTCACATTAGGGGCTTTTTCGTTGGGTAATTACATAAGTAATAGCATAAAAAGCTGTAAAAAGTCTTTCAAACAGGTTAGCTAGCTTTTGATTGCTGCGTCGCATTTGATTGGTTTTCTTTGTATATCGCTGCTTGTAGCCATACGTTTGCTTGGACGTAGTCATGTACTTTGATGCTATTAGTCTCAGCAGTGTTGAGCGCACCAATACGCACTACAAAAGGATCTGCATCCTGCTCACGTAGCGTCACCACATCAAACAATATGATAGATTTACCATTGAAGACGGTTTCTTGCTTGCCAAGTACTTGACCCTGACACCAAGCTTCGTCTTCTTGTCCTAGCGTATCACCGAACAAGTAAGCGCACATATGACCCAAGTTAATCTCGACGGGTGCCATTTGTTCTTTGGTTTCAGGCTTCCATTCACTGATTTGCTCTTGTAGGTCATCAGGGATTTTTCCGTCATTTGCTGCCACGATATCGTTAAAGGCACGATGATAACGGATAGACTCTTGATCTTCGACCATGATGACTTCGTTTTGCTCGCTTAGCTTAATTTCGTGCGCCCAAGCACTAAAGTTCACATAGTAAGAGGTGTCGCGTTGATAAAGATGACGGTTGGTCGTATAGAGTTGATCAAATGCATAAATAATGCTGCCATCAGCAGTACGTAAGCGCAACACTGCATCGTGCGAGTTGTCATTGGCGATGACACGCTCAATTTTACAGTTCAATCCATAAGGACTATCGACACAAGGATAAGCATTGATAAAGCATTCTGGCTTACCATCCTTCATCGCGAGCACTTGATTAATATGGCATGGCTGATCTTCTGATAGAAGCAGGCAGCTGTCTTTTGCACTAACGTTGTTGTTCAGGCCTTTAGGCATAGCAGCGACTTCGATCATTTTTTGTAGCCATTCAGGCACATCATGACTCATATCATCGGTCAGAATACGCCAGTGATCGGCGTGACCTGCAGACTGCTCATCGGTCAACGTGATCTTGGTAGGAGATTGAATGTTTTTGTATTGATAATTTATGGTCATGAAAATACTCAAAATTAAGTCAGCGTGAGGTTTGTATCTAATACTGTGTTTGCTTGTGTACCATCGAACATTTTAAATGATTGGTTTATGATGGTCAGCGATATTATCAGTAAATAGCGAGTAAACCTCAATGAGGGGTTAATGACAATTGTCTTTAGCATATAATATATAGGTATTGGTACAGCTAATAGCAAGCCCCCTATAAAAAATAATAACAAAACCCAGTTTTTTGGTAAAAAATACTCTCAGTTGTTGCTAATGACTGGCACATATCAGCTAGTTTGTGTCAAACTAGCTCCCTTTTGACAGCTGTTATTGGCTCGTCTGACACCCTGTTTTTGTGTTTGATTTATATGTGAGTAGTAGCAACTGTATGATGCATTTACTACTGCTCGTTATGCAACCTATATAAAGTCGCACGTAGATAAGATAAAGAGTTTGAATATGTTTCGTCCTTTAGCGTTATTTATCGGCTTACGATATACCCGAGCAGAACGTAGTAATGGCTTTATCTCCTTTATATCACTCATCTCGATGATTGGTCTGACGCTTGGGGTTGCCGTATTGATTACGGTGCTATCAGTGATGAACGGCTTTGACCGTGAACTGAAAACCCGCATTTTGGGAATGGTACCGCAGGCTACTGTGGTCTCATCAGAAATTATTGGCGACTGGGAACAGCTCGCTGATCAGATTAAAGAAGACCCAGAAGTGGCAGCTGTGGCACCATTCATTCAACTGCAAGGGATGCTGACATCAAATGGTCAGGTCGCAGGTATCATGGTGACAGGTGTCGAGCCTGAATACGAAAAAAACGTCTCTATCATCAATGAGCATATGATTGAAGGTAGTATTGACACCCTGAAAAGTGGCGATTTCAGTATCGTGTTGGGCGAGGAGATGGTGCAGTCTTTGGGTCTGCAAATAGGGGATAAAGTGACGCTGGTATTGCCAGAAGCGTCACCATCACCAGCAGGTGTGATACCGCGATTTAAGCGGTTTACTCTGACAGGCATCTTTACGATCAGCCCAGAAGTAGATAGTCTCATGGCGTTTATCCCGATGGGAGATGCGGCAAAGTTACTGCGTCTGCCAGAAGGCGCGCAGGGCGTACGCATGAAGCTTAACGATATCTTTACTGCGCCTATAGCTGCGGAAAAAGCGGCTGCGATAGCACCTGAAAAGCTGTATCCAAATGACTGGACACAGACGCATGGCAATCTGTTTGGAGCAATTCAAATGGAAAAAGCCATGGTCGGCCTATTGCTATTTTTGATTATCTTAGTTGCTGCTTTTAACATTGTCTCAAGTCTGGTCATGCTAGTGACCGATAAAAAAGCAGATATCGCAATCTTAAAAACCTTTGGTGCGTCTCCTCGCTTGATTACGCAAGTCTTTATGGTACAAGGTGTGGTCATCGGGGTGATCGGTACTATCGCTGGTACGATACTGGGTGTGATATTTGCGCTTACGGTCAGCGATATTTTAGGCTTTATTAACCAAGCCTTTGGTCTGAACCTGTTTGATGCGTATTTTGTCAATTACTTGCCATCGCAGTTGCGTTTGTTAGATGTGGTATTAATCACAGGTGCATCGTTTGTACTGAGCTTTTTGGCTACGATTTATCCAGCGCGCCGAGCGGCTAAGATTCAGCCTGCTCAAACGCTACGCTATGAGTAATCGCAAACGCCTAAACATCGAAATAAATACCGAAATAAATAAAATAAAGGAAGCGCTATGTCTGCCATTTTAGAGGCGACCAATATCAATAAGATATATGATGAAGGCGCGGTCAGTACACAAGTATTGACTGGTCTTGATCTGACTGTTCATGCGGGTGAGCGCATCGCTATCGTTGGAACCAGTGGTTCAGGTAAAAGTACGTTGCTACATTTGCTTGGCGGTCTAGATACGCCAACCAGTGGTGAGGTTTGGTTGCATGGTCAGTTATTAAATAGCATGAATGAAACTGAGCGCGGTGCAATGCGTAACAAGCATTTGGGCTTTATTTACCAGTTTCACCATCTGTTGGCAGAATTTACAGCAATCGAAAACGTAGCCATGCCGTTGCTCATGCGTCCAGAAGTATCAACGACTGATGCTCGTAAGCAGGCAGTTGAGATTCTAGAAAATGTCGGTCTTGAGCATCGTCTGATGCATAGACCAGGTGAACTATCAGGTGGCGAGCGTCAACGTGTAGCGATTGCACGCGCGCTAGTGACCAAGCCATCGCTTATTTTGGCGGACGAGCCAACAGGTAACTTGGACTATGATAATGCGCAGAGCGTTTTTGGTCTGTTGTCAGAGCTACAAAGCACCATGCAAACGGCGCTACTTATGGTGACGCATGATCGCAATTTAGCGGCGCTTGCTGACCGTCAGTTGTTGCTACGCAATGGGCATTGGGAACAGTATTAATAGTTTTGTGTATTAGGTCGAAAAACTGACTGAAACGCATCTATTGGCGTTTGTTATGGATTTGATGGATGTCATATTAAAGAGTTATTGTTGTATTATTAAAAAAATATATCATAGAAACTAGCGATTAAGCGGTTGTGAGCCAGCCGCCTTATCTATTTTATAAGGATGCGTAAAATGCGTGAAGATGATAATCCAATTGCGGCTTTTGGCAGTGCAGAAGAAGGTGATGAGCCGTTAAAGCCTTACATCGATCCAACTTTGTTTGAAACGCTCGATAGACAGGCGCAAACCGAGCTACTGACTCCTGTGTTTGATGCCATCACTTTGGCTGGGGTTGATTATGACCTAAAAGTCCAAGACAGCGCGACAGGTAAGCGTTATACGCTTTGCAAAAATGATGAAGTCATTGAGATCGTACCGATGGATAGCAATTTCACTGACAAAGTTTTGAATGCTATAGAGAACAGTAAAGAAGAATAAGCTTTTCTAGCTTAGTTTAGCTAGGGCGTAAGCGTTATAGCCAGATAACAAAGATAAATTGCCTTATAACTTGTCAGATTCGTCAGAAGGTTTTTGCTGACGTTTCTGCCAGCTCGCTACGGTCTTATAACGCCAAATGGCCTTAAATGCCAAACCGCAAATAAGACTGGTGACTACGGCCAAAATCGTTAATCCGATACAAAATGCAGCAAGTGATACTGTACCGCGATAAGTAATGAACGGATTGGCACCATTTGATAATGCCCATAAGCTAAAATCAGCAATCATTCTACCGATGAATCGCAAGCTAATCACAGGTGCATCAATGATTTTTGCGCCGATATAGTATCCAGCATAAAAGATGGGCAAGCTAGTGACTGGGTTGGTAATCCATGTCAAACCAAGCGCCATAGGGACATTGGCACGAAAAATAAGCGAGCCAATAAGTGCCAGTAACATCTGTCCTGGCAGCGGAAAAAATGCACTTAGTACACCGATATAGACGGCCTTATTTAGGCTGTGTCGATTGAAATGCCATAACCTTGGATCAGCCAAGTGCGGTGCAAACAGCTTTAAAGTGCGACTTTCTAAGATTTTCTCTGGTGTAGGAAGTAGGTCTTTTAGACGTTTTTGGGGCACAGGATCGCCTTTAATCATTAACTACAGTCTACTCAATGGTATTGAGAAGCTGGTATAAAGTAATATATGGTGAGTAGGATAAAGGTTAGAACACACAGAATGGTGGTGTCAGATAGTTACCACCTAATACGTTGCCTCAGTATAGGGTAATATAAATAT
The DNA here is from genome assembly GCF_904846235.1 of Psychrobacter immobilis. Classification (GTDB taxonomy): domain Bacteria; phylum Pseudomonadota; class Gammaproteobacteria; order Pseudomonadales; family Moraxellaceae; genus Psychrobacter; species Psychrobacter immobilis_C. The sequence continues at coordinate 126,734 of NZ_CAJGZN010000004.1, read as the reverse complement.
AAATGCTATTGCATCGCGTGTCATTTGCTATAGTAAGTAACCATATTTGGCCGAATAATATTTAAGTCATCAAGCAAGGAGTGCTGGTGTACTGGTTGATTGGTAGCCTAATAATTATAGTTATGATGGGCGTATTGGCAGTCGCAGATAATGTGATAATGCCAACTGACTTATCCTTGCTAGATATGATTGATCCATCCAATCTGTCGTTGGCGCTGATTGTATTTGCTACGTTTCTGTTGGCTTCTGCTCAACTCAACATACCCTCGATAGACAGCCACAGCGCTGATAACAGTACATCTAACAACACATCTCGCCATACTAAACTTCCTTTCCGAATTATTAGATACTTAGTCTTAGCTTTGTTAGCGACTGCGTTAGTGATAGGTAGCGCACTGCAAGCTTTGGTTACTCATCAACAAGCAGAAACCACTGAAATAACTGCACCGATACGAGTACAAGCACTCGTGCGTATCGAAGGGTTGAGCGACAGTGTTTATGATGCCACTACAGACAGCGGTTATCGCCAAGCAGCGGTGATAACGAACATCGCTCCATTGACCGTTGAGCTGACGCCCCAAGAGTTAGCAACTAAAACATCCGACTACTTAGATGCAAATAAAAATAGCCTAAGCACCAATTACGATGTTAATCCCAATGAAGTTAATATCAGAGTCAGCGAACACCGAATCTTACTTAACGCCTATCCAAGAAAGTCTGCGAATAAGAGCCAGTTTGCAGCCTTAAACGATTTGCAGCCCGGTGATGAGATATTCATGAGCCTAGCACTGGCGCCGTTAGCTACTTCTGAGCAAGCAGTCAATAACCCTACTGGCTTTGACAGTTATCGCTGGTTACGAGGTCGGCATATTGATGGCGTTGCAAATATTTTGGCCGTTAGCCCTACATTGGTAAATAGTAGCGAAATTAGCAATGAAATCAGCGATAAAAAATATTCGAAGCAGTCGCTAGACTCTGATTCATATCTTCAGCGCTTTCGTACTCGTATCGATCAGGGGCGTTGGCGATTACGACAGCATTTCTATCAAGACTGGTCAGCACAAACGACAGCAGAGCAACAAGCAAAAGCCGTGACATTAAGTCTGCTCACGGGTGATCGTAGCTTGATTAATCGTGATACTAAGGACTTATATCAACTGGCAGGTATCTCACATCTGCTCGCTATTTCAGGCACGCACGTACTGTTTTTAGCTATTGTATTGGCAGGCATAGTTGTACTGCTGTTTGATCGTAATTATTCAGCGATTTATCGTCGTATTCCGCGTTGGCAAGTGCGCTGGTGGGTAATGATTGGTGCCGCTTTTATTTATGCGCTATTTACTGGTTTTGACGTGCCTGCTGCTCGTACGGCTTGGATGTTATTAGCGATTGGATTCGTCAGATTGATATTGCTTCCTATCAGTACGATGCGCGTGCTATTGGCATTGGCTATATTGATGGCTTGGCGTGACCCTTACGTATTATGGCAGGCGGGGTATTGGCTGTCTTTTATCGCAGTGGCGTTATTACTCAAGTATGACGATAAGTCGTATCAGCATCAGACTACTGCTGTAACGAATTTATACGATGATAAGCCGCGTACTTATATCAATAGCGCGCTATCTAACCGTGTTTGGCAAACGATCAAGCGTGTATTTAAACTACAGTTTTGGCTGTTTCTTACTTTATTACCCGTTACGTTGCTTTTATTTGGTAAGGCGTCGTTATGGGGACTTTTTATCAATTTATTTGCTATCGGGCTATTTGGTTGGGTGATTGTACCGCTCAATCTATTAGCAGGACTATGTTACCTTCTGGTGCCGAGTATTGCTGATATTCTTTGGGTAATTATTAGTACGATAGTTGGTCATCTACACGATTTGATGAGTTGGCTCACGTCATTGCCAGCGCTATCGGATGCGTGGCTCTATACACCAGTTAATATCGCGATACTATCGATGGCTTTGCTAAGTGCATTGCCTTGGCTGCTGCCACGAGGTTTACTCAGTCGTTGGTTGATGTTACCACCATTAACGTTGCTGATGATGACGGTGTATGCCAATCAGCAGTCATTTGTCACGATGCCGACCCTATATATTCTACCAACAGGTGATTCGTATATAACGGTGGCATTGCTGCAATATCCTACCGTCAATGAAAACAGTACCAATTGGTTGTTCTTAGCTGATCATAGACCAGCATCTACACGAACGATGCCAAGCAGCCTAACAGCAGACAAATTATCTGAAACTTTAAAGCAGCAATTGGGTAGTTTATCTGTCGATAAGTTAGAGAGTATTGTCGTACAAAGCAGTAGTATTGGCCTGACTGATACGTTAATTCCTGACGATAAGAATATTGCTAATACCAAAAATCCTGAATTACTACCGACGACCGTTGCTCAATTAAATGACCGCTTAACCATTAGCCAATATTGGCAAGCAGGGCGTTCTGATCGTTGGTCTACATTTCAGCAAGCCTATAAAACAGTTAGGCAATCTGAAGATACGCCTATTATTAGTGCTCAACGTTGTGAGCAAGGCAAAATATGGCAATCGACTAACGATGAGTTGTCAGTACAGGCCATCACTGGTTGGAATGAAATAGGTGATACCAGCGTTTGGGATTGTACGATTGCTCTTGATACTAATTTGCCTATACGAGTTCTGAGATACAATGCGGCAGATCCACTCAATTCGTTACCTGTCAATTCACCTGTTAGCCCTCAAGTACAAGTAGCATCTAACCAGTTAACTGGCAAACAGTCAGAGTCTTTCCAGTCACGTCTGATTTTAAATGCTGATACTCATCAACGCGTTTGGCAACTGTGGTCATTACTATGTTCAGTTGAATCGAATAATGATGACATGCTATTCAAAAATACACGTTGGCTTGGTCATAGTACCTCGCAAATTACAGCTGATGCCATAAGTCGTCAAAGAGTCGATGAAGTTATAACCTATGATAATAAACCCTTAGACGCGGCATTATTGCTAAACAACTAAATCGCTAAATAACATTGATAGCACTCCCAATGCCGAAACTACTAACCCTCAAAAATAAGGCTTATATTATCAGTGTTACAATATAGTGATATTTCACAGTTATACTATTGAACCATTATCGAAATACCACCATACTTAGCAGCCTATTAATACAGGTCACAGATACTGTGAGACAGTATCAGTCAGGTATACACCACTGTTCTAGCTGTATTTCTCGACAACCTCATTTCATTGTTTTAGATTGTTTCTAACTTAGGAAGTTATATGCCCAACTGGCCACCAGACCCTAACAAACGTCCTGATAACTCGGCAAATCAGTCAACGCAACTGCAGCAACCAAGCCCGCCAAGTGGACAAGAATGGAGGGTGCTGGAAAACACGTTATTAGCGAGTGTGGTTGAGCAGCGCCGCGCTCGTCGTTGGAGTATCTTTTTTAAACTACTGACTTTTGGTTATATCTTATTGATATTTTTGACTCTTGGTCGTGGTTGCAGCAGTACGCCCACAGGTATGGACGCAGTCGATACTAGCGATCCACATTTGGCAGTGGTTGAGCTGCAAGGTGTCATCAGTAATGACGATGTGGCTAATGCGTATGATGTCAATGAAGCATTGAGAGACGCTTTTTCAAACAGTAACTCAAAAGCAGTAGCATTGGACATTAACTCACCTGGCGGTTCACCGGTACAGTCTGATGAGATTTGGCAGACCATGATGGACTTACGCCAAGAGTACCCAGACAAAAAGCTTTATGCGGTGATTGGTGATATCGGTGCGTCAGGTGCTTATTATATTGCGTCTGCTGCAGATGAGATTTATGTTAATCCATCAAGTCTGGTCGGATCTATTGGGGTCATTATGCCAAGCTATAATGTTAAAGGCTTAATGGACAAGGTTGGCGTAGAAGATCGTACGATTACGGCTGGTGAGTATAAAGATATCTTAAGCTTATCTCGTCCGTTGACTGACTATGAAGAAAATCATGTCGAAAAAGTACTAGCAAACACGCACAAGCATTTCATCAATGCTGTCAAAGAAGGTCGCGGTGACCGTCTGAAGAATCCTGAGCAAAACAAACTATTCTCGGGGTTATTCTGGACAGGTGAACAGTCTATTGAGCTAGGCTTAGCAGACAAAACAGGTAGTATCACAAGTCTAAGTAAGCAACTAGATCTAGATACGATCATTAGCTATAGCCCAACCGATCCGTTCCAAATGTTTATGGATCGTTTTGCAGTAAAGTTAGGTGCAGGTATTGGCTCTAGCGTTAGTCTCGACGTATTGCCACAAGAAAGCAACACTGGGCAGATGCGTTAAGCGTTTTATGTTCTAGATATAATGTGTATGATTGTTAAGGCTGAGCATATAATTGTGCTTAGCCTTAATTGTATGCACTACCAAATAAAAACCTTGGTCTGAGTGATAGCCTGATTAAATTAGCTATACAACTGTAACCATCAAACACAGTCGTCAAACTTGTCATATAAACATGGTTGGTTTTGAAGGGATTAGTTTTGATGCTGTTGGTTTTGACAATAGTACAAGGTTCAATCATTAAAAATAATATATAACATAAACGTTCCCACGAGAGTCTGTCATGAGTGATGAAATAAATTTGCAGTCCTTTGCTAAACTGCCTGTCTCTAAAATAACCAATAAACCTGTGCTGCATTTTGCTCATGCTAATGGAATGCCAAGCGCTGTATATGAGCCATTTTTTGAAGGTTTATCAGAGTTTTTTACGATTGAATATATTGCGATGTTGGGCGATACGCCTGATTATCCAGTGGATGATCATTGGCGTAGTCTGACGCAGCAAATCATTGATAGCGTAAACAGTGCTTGCGAAAAGCATGGCGTTGCACAGGTAGTAGGAGTAGGGCATTCGCTTGGGGCTATGTGTACGTTGCAGGCCACGTATCGTCAGCCTGATTTGTTTGCACAAGCGGTGCTTATGGACCCGCCTTGGATTTATGGCAAAGTCAGCTTGTTGTGGCATTTGGCAAAGACAGCAGACAGATTACCGCTTATGAATAATCGTCTGATGGACAAACTATCACCAGCTGGTGTGTCCAAACATCGCCGTGATGTGTGGGATAGCCGAGATGAAGCATATGAGAAAATGCGACATAAAGGGTTTTTTAAAAATTTTGATGAGCGTAGCTTTCAAGGATATATCGATCACGGCTTACATGAGCGCGCGGATGGCAAAGTGACATTGGCTATCCCTAAAGCCAGCGAAGTTGCTGTGTTCCGTACCAATCCCTCTTGGTATTGGCTTGCACCAAACCGTGGCCCCAAAGTGCCTGTAACTTTAATCATTGGTCAAGACAGCATCTTTTTGAAGCGTCGCTTTCCGCAGCAGATAAAATCGCGCTTGGGTATTCCTTATGAGACTCACGAAGGAGGGCATATGTTCCCACTTGAGCATCCAGAGTCTGTCTCAAAGCTAGTGTTAGGATTGATCAAGCAGCAACTGTCAAAATAAATGCAACATACCGTCAGTCATGCTTGTAATTGATATGAGCTGCCAGAGTATTTTTAAGTGATACCTTTATGCCAAAAAACCTAACTGCTTCATCTAGTACGACTGTCTCACTTAAGTCTCTGCCGCTATTTTCGCGCGTGGGTACATTCGTGCTAACAGTAGGAATGGTGCTTGCGTTTTTTATCAGTCAGTTGGTAGGTGTTTATGTCGCTGGCAAGATGGTATTACCTGCCGATGAAAGGACATCGATAGGGCGGATATTCTATTTTGGTAGTAATGATGGAACAGTTGTGAGCCTGTCTATACTCATCGGCTGTGTATTGCTAGTGGCAATTAGCATGCTTATCATTCGTTTAAAAGGTGGCAGTCTGTGTCAATATTTAGCACTAAAACCGTTCTCACTGTCGGTGGGTATAGGCATGCTTGGGTTGCTACTGATATTTATGATTGCCAGTCAGGCGCTGACGTATGTACTCGATATGACGCCGTTGGTGTTTGTTGATCCACTCTATCAGTCTGTCATTTCGGTTTGGCTGTTGGTGTTTGCCATGGTGGTCGTCGCGCCAATTTATGAAGAAGTTATCTTTCGCGGTATATTGTGGTCAGCCATCGCAGAACAGTTCACAGCATCATCATATTCAGCGAATCATGGGGCGATTGTCGCCAGCATTGTGACAAGTTTGATATTCGCTGTGATCCATGTGCAGTATGGCATCTATGAGATTAGTACCATCGTAGTGTTGGCATTGATATTTTGCTACGCACGGATTAAGTCGGGCTCGCTATTACTGCCAATCGTACTACACATTGTCAATAATGGTGCAGCGATGTGGCAGTATATTGTGCAAGCGGCGTAGATAAAATGCTGACCACAACGATGGCTGGCATGTAAATTCTATCGAGCCAGTTAGATATCAAAATTTGGCTACGTGTTAGAATTATGCATCAGGATTTAACGATAGCACTTCATCGGCCGCTCGCTTAATATCATCAATCGTAAGCTGAGGTTTGCCGCTCAATGCTTGACGCCACTTACGCGCGCCCATCAGACCTTGGAAAAGTCCCAAATAATGTCTTGTCATCGTTGGCAGCGCTTCGCCTTTTGCGAGTTGTTCTTCGAGATAGGGATAAAGCTGCGCTAAAATCTCCGAGCGCTTAGGTATTGTCTCAGGAGTTGCCTCATTCCATAAGCTATTGGCCTCTGCTAATAGATACGGATTGTGATAAAACGCCCGACCAATCATCACGCCATCGATATGCTGTAGATGCATTTTTATATCTTCAATTGTATCGATACCGCCATTGATTTCAATATCCAGCTCAGGGAAGTCCTGCTTTAGACGGTACACATCATCGTAACGCAGCGGTGGTATTTCGCGGTTTTGCTTAGGGCTGAGCCCCTGCAACCATGCCGTACGCGCATGTACGATAAAGCGGGTACAACCTGCCGCTGCGACTGTCTGCACAAAGTCCACCATAAACTCATAACTATCAAAGTCATCGATGCCAATACGATGCTTGACCGTCACTGGAATATCGACTGCAGCTTGCATATGCTTGACCAAGTCAGCGACGGTCTGAGGTTCTGCCATCAGACAGGCACCTATCTTATTGTGCTGTACGCGATCTGAGGGGCAGCCAACATTGATATTGACCTCGTCATAGCCATATTGCTGAGCAAACTCTGCGCATTGTGTCATTTCACCGATGTCTGCACCGCCGAGCTGCAATACAAGAGGATGCTCAAGCGTATCAAAGCGCAAATGCCGTGCTCGATTGCCATGTATCAATGCGCCAGTACTGATCATCTCGGTATATAGATAGGTATGTGGATTAAATAGTCGTGCAAAATAACGATAATCTGTCGTAGTCCAGTCGATCATTGGCGCAACTGAGAGGCGTTTGTTGGTCATATCAACCATGGTGATTAAGCCTTAATATTTGTGTCTTAAATAAATGGAGAAGGTGCAATGGATGAGACAACCCATTGCACCTTATTTTCAAGATTTTCTAGAGCTTCAAGCGTTATGCGAAGCGGCGATTGACTATCTTACTTATACAATAACGTGGTCAATCTTTTTTAACTCGGGCAAATTATAGAAATAAAGCCCCATAATAATACCGATAGAGCCCACAAAGGCAATATATAGCGCTGGCGAGAAACTGATGAGTGTCGTGGCGTAACCAAGACCAAAGGGTATCAGCACACCCACGATACCGTAGGTAATATTATAACAAAAAGAAATGCCGGTGAGACGTACATTGGTCGGAAATAGCTGCACTAAAATGGCAGGGATCATGCCCACGATACCGGCACAGAACCCTAGCAATGCATACATGATTAAGATATAGTCGCCACCCGCCTGCAGATGATAAAAGAACGCCAGTGTTTGAGCGATAAGTAAAACAGAACCAATGACCAAAATTTTACCAAAGTTCTCATGGGTCGAGATCATGCCATAAAAGACACAGCCAAGAACCATAAATACGATGCCCAAGCTATGAGAAAAGCTAAACAAATCACTGTCTAAAGTAAAGTTGATTTCTATTAGTTCTGGCAGTAGTAGGACAATGACAGAGGTGATACTAGATATCACTATAGTCAGTACCATACTGACAAAGATAGAGTGTTTGCAGCGCTTGAATAATACCGTAAATGGTCTACCTAGATTCTTACCAGTTTTTGGCTTATCTAACGCCAAGAAAAACGGAGTTTCTTTAACCAATCGCCATACCAACAATGGCAGACAGGTTAGTAAGGCGCCAACAAAAAACGGCAAACGCCAGCCATAATCAGTCAGCTGTACGGTGGTCATAAAGTCAGTCAGCCACAGAAAAAACGCATTAGAGAACAGTACACCTACCAAAAAGCTAGCCGTAACGTAGCTACAAGCCACTGACAAATACTGCCGAGGGACATGCTCCGCCACAAATACCCAAGATAGCGGTGCGTAAAGACCAAATGCCATACCTTGTATGATTCTCAGCAATATGAATAACGCAGGTGCAAGCGCACCCCACTGCGCATAAGTAGGCAGACACGCCATTGCGAGCAAGCTACCTGCCGTAACGATTATGCTCAGAAAAAAGGTCGGCTTTCGACCTTTGAGATCACCATAACGCCCGAACAGAATACCACCAAATGGCCGAGCCAAGTAACCAATGACAAACAGCCCCATTCCTTGCAGCTTAGCAACCGTAGGATCGTTATTAGCGGGGAAAATAGCAGCTGAGACAATGTCTGCAATGTACAAATAAATCAAGAAATCAAAAAAGATTACAGCGCTGATAAAGCTTACGAATATGACTGTATTTTTGTCTTTTTTAGACATCAGGGCGTATTGAGAACGAGTCGGCATAATAGATCACGCATCCACGGAGTAAAGTGGTCATTAAGACGATCATCGTTTAGATAATCGGCCATGATAAAAACCGGCAAATCAAAGTATATAAACAATGATTCGCCGGAACAGTAATTTTGTGTATTGTAATAAGAACTTTGATTACAGGATTTGGCTTTTAACAAAAGCAAAACTGCACATCCTGCAATTTTAGGGACTATTTAGAAAAGAGTTTACATATTACAGTAGCCAGTCAATGGGTAACCAAGACATAATAGTAAGCCAGATATGATCACTCATATCGACCCGTGGCTCTGACTCGTAAACGACTTCTTTGCCATCTTCCATGGTGTGCCACTCCAAGCTACCGTTGTCTAGCAGCTTAACTTCATAAGCTTGGTTTAGTAAATCATCACTCAGCGCCCCGTGCAGCTGTCTTGCCAACTCATCATCATTGATGATTACACCCATTTCAGTATTGATATTGGCAGAGCGAGGGTCAACGTTGTAGGAACCGATAAACACTTGATAGTCGTCTACCGCAAACGTTTTTGCATGTAGGCTGGTTGATGACTGACTGCGTGCACGCCAGAGTTTATTGTCACGTTTTTCTTCAGCTGCCGTTGATTTTAGCTCGTATATTTTTACGCCTGACCGCAGCAGGCTAGGGCGCCATTGACTATAACCAGAATGCACGGCAGTCACATCGGTCGCATCAAATGAGTTGGTTAGTATCTTAATATCGACACCAGCTTCAGCCAGTTTAACCAACGTATCGACGCCATCTTTGGTCGGTACAAAATAAGAAGAAATAATCGTCAATTTCTTGGTTGGGCTACCAAGCAAGTTACGCAACTGATGAACCAGGTTGGTATCGGCAGGAACTGTTTTACTTAGTTTGCCAACATCATCACTCAAGAACTGCATGTCGGTCCAACGGAAAGGCACACGCTTATTAATCAAGTCACTATCAATCGTAGAGTCTTTGATCGCAGCTTTATAAACCGTCAAGCTGCTGCCTTCGTTGTTCTCTTCATCCAGACCTAGCTTGTCTAATGCCTTCAAAAAATCAGGTGTAACGTCATCATCAAATTTCGCTAAAGTTTCGATGTCAAACGACAGCGGCGATGACCAGTAACTGGCAAAGCTATTATCAATGTCTGCGACGACTTTACCAATCAGTAAAACATCCAAATCCGCAAACTGGCTGCTTTGATCGTTACTCAGGTACTCATTACCGATATTACGTCCGCCGATAATGGTAATCTGTTTATCAAACGTCATGCTTTTATTGTGCATACGGCGATTGATACGCGGCAAACCTGTGACGTAGTTCAATGTTGAAAACTTACGGTGCATTAATGGGTTGATGATACGCACCGCAATGTTAGGATGACTGGCAAAGCGTAATAAATGCTGGTCGAACTTGGCACTATTATTAAAATCATCTAACAACAATCGCACGATTACGCCGCGCTCAGCCGCGTCCCATAAGTCTTTTAGTAGAAGCTGGCCAGCCTGATCGTTATGCCAAATATAGTACTGTGCATCAATATTGCGCGTGGCCATATCTGTCAAGATGCTACGTGCCGCAAAAGCATTCGCTCCGGTCACGATTGGGTAATAACCAGACAAATCAGGATGGATGTCGTTCTGCGCACTAATAGCAGAGACCAAGTCAGTGCTGCTGGTCTTAATCGTCTCACCTTGCGTCGTTTGCTCGTCTGAATATAGCGCCTCTACGCGTGCTGATAGTGCTTGGCTTTCCGGTAAATGTGGCTGCTTGGGCAAACTCTGGCAAGCGCTAAGACCTAAAGTCAGTCCTAGTGTTAGACTCAACGATAAGCTGCTTGGTTCTATACTGAACATCGACATAACGAATTTACCTTAATGAGCCTAAATGTACTGATAAATAATGATTCTGAGTGTTTAAAATACTCTTTTTAGATGTATTACCAGACTGTTGTTGTATTACGCGTGGCAAAATCTAAATCGTCGCTAAGCTTAGCAGCTGTTATGATATCTGCCTATTATAAATACGTTATTTTTGTTAGATTTAGCGCACGAAATCATTGTTTTTTAAGTAGTGTTTAATTATATATGTGGCAGATTTTAAGCAGTAGAATTGATGCATCTTTGGTATTCGAAAATAATATTTAGTGGCCATTTGAAACCAGCTGTGCGGAATAAGTCGACATGATATGATAACGCTGATAAATTCGGTCGATAATCAGAAGAATAAGCAGTCATTTTATTTCAATTAAAACACCAACCAAAGTAACGGAAAGTTTATGAGTCAGTCGCAAAACCATGATGAGAGCAGTTTGAACAAGTTAGATCCAAACTGGCGCAACGATGCCTTAGATTTAGGGCTTGATTATGGCATGCAGACCATCGCAGTGCGGGCAGGTCAACATCGTACAGACGAAGGCGAGCATTCAGAGCCTATTTTTACCACCAGCTCTTACGTTTATCGTTCAGCCGCTGATGCCGCTGCTCATTTTGACGGTACAAAAACAGGCAATGTTTACTCTCGCCATACTAATCCAAGTGTACGTACTTTTGAGCGTCGCTTGGCTGCATTAGAAAACGGTGAACGCGCGGTTGCGACGGCCTCTGGTATGGGTGCAATCCTAACCATGTGCTTGGCATACCTAAAAGCGGGCGACCATCTGCTCGCTGCCAATCAGTTATTTGGCTCGTCTATCGGTCTGTTTAACAACTATATGGCCAAGTTTGGTGTTGAAGTTAGCTATGTTGATTGCTTTGACAATGAGGCATGGGCTAATGCGGTTCAACCAAATACCAAGGTGATCTATTGCGAAAGCCCAAGTAATCCATTGGCGCAGATTTGTGATATCGGTTATTTGAGCGAGCTGTGCAAAGCCAATGACATATTACTCGTCGTTGACAACTGCTTTGCAACGCCAGCATTGCAGCGCCCGCTAGACTTGGGTGCGGATGTGGTCATTCACTCTGCAACTAAATATTTAGATGGACAGGGTCGAGTGCTGGGCGGAGCGTTGGTTGGTAGTGACAAATTGATGCAAGAAGCGTTCACGGTGGTACGCTCAGGCGGTATCAGCATGAGTCCGTTTAATGCTTGGGTATTTACCAAGGGGCTTGAGACACTTAAATTACGTATGCAAGCACACTGCCAAAATGCCAATCAAGTGGCAGAATTCTTGGTCAATCATCCTAATGTGAGCACGGTACATTTCTCAGGCTTGAGTGATCACCCCGCGCATGAGCTTGCCACACGTCAGCATCATATGAAAGATGGCTATGGTGCTATCATGGGTTTTGAAGTCAAGGCATCTGATAGCCGCGATACAAAAGAAGCGGCGTGGCATGTGATTGATTCAACACAAATGGTCTCTATCACCAATAACTTGGGCGATGCCAAAACCACGATTACTCATCCTGCAACCACCACGCATTTCCGTCTAACTGCTGAGGCTCGTGCCGAAGCTGGTGTCAAAGATGGTCTGATTCGTCTATCGGTAGGTCTAGAAGATGTGGAAGATATTATCAAAGACTTGGCACGTGGTTTAGACAGTTTGTAAAGATAACGGTATAATCTGCATTAACGCATTGCATTAACTTTACGTTATTAATTATTCATTACTATACGCACTAGCATAAAATACAAACCATAAATAACAAAAGAGGCAACTATGAACATTCAAGCATTGATGCAACAAGCACAAACGATGCAAAAGAAAGTAGAAGCGAACGTTGAAAACGCTAAGAAAGAACTTGCTAACAAAGAAGTGCAAGCAGAAGCGGGCAGTGGACTAGTTAAAGTAACGATGACTGGTCGTCATGTGGTTAAGCGTTTGACTATTGATCCAAGTCTGTTAGAAGATGAGCCAGATATGATCGAAGATCTTATCGCTGCTGCTATCAATGATGCGGTTCGTCAAGCAGATGCACTATATGAAGAAACGATGGCTGGCGCGACCTCGGGCATGGGTCTGCCACCAGGTATGCAAGGCATGTTTTAAGCATTAAATACTTCATACTGAAGACAAAAATGGGGTTGTTATCGATACGATACGACCCCATTTTTATAGCTACGATTTATAAATTCAGTTAGATAAAGTCAACTAAAGGAAGCTACTTTGCTTACAGCCAAATTTGATCAGCTGGTCAAACAGCTGCGTATATTGCCAGGCGTCGGTCAAAAAAGTGCCCAACGAATGGCGTTACATCTGCTCAGTAAAAAACGCCCACAAGGCATGGCACTCGCTCAAGCGCTTGATGATGCCATGCGTGATATTGTTGAATGTCAGCGTTGCCATAGCTTTAGCGACGATGCGGTTTGTCCACTATGCCAAGACCCTAGGCGTGATGACAGTTTACTCTGTGTGGTTGAGACCGCAGCAGATGTGATGGCGATTGAGCAAACCGCTGGCTATCGCGGTCGCTATTTTGTGCTTGGTGGACATTTATCCCCGATTGATGGAATCAGTGCGGATGACTTAAATATTGATCAGCTGGTATGGCGAGTCAAACAAGAGCCTGTTGAAGAGATTATACTGGCGACAGGTACGACGGTTGAAGGCCAGACCACCGCACATTTTATTAGCGAGGCCGTGAGTCGTCATGTCAATAAAGTCACACGTTTGGCACAAGGGGTGCCGATGGGCGGCGAGCTTGAGTATCTAGATAGTATGACGCTGGGTCAAGCCATGCAAAACCGCTCTTTTTTGTAAGGTTTTGATTGCATCAAAGTCTTGCCCCTTTCATTCTATGAAATTGTTATAATTGCTTTATTATTGTTCTCTTTTCTAATTTTATTAAGACGCAGTATCGCGTTTTATTTTCTCCTATTTATGCAGGTATCTGCCCGTGTCCAACAACGTTTCGAACGCTTCGGTCAAATCAAATACTTCCGAGATTACTGACAACTCATCACAAAAAGCAGCTAATACTGAGATGACATCAGTGGCGACACCTTCGGAATCAAATGACGTTGCACTGGATGTTGATGCAATTGATATCGATGCACTGTTGGATATCGCTGATGCTGTCGATGTCACTTGGGTGCGTGAGCAGCACCAATTGGCTGAGGTCATCAATGCCTTGGCAACTTGTGGCCGCGTCGCACTGGATACTGAGTTTATCAAGCGCGACACCTACTATCCCCGTCTGGCACTTGTACAGTTAAATACGGGTGATCACGTATATTTACTGGATGCGCCAGAATTGCAACTGTCTGAGCTGTGGGAAGCGCTACGCAAAGTCGATGTGGCTATCTGGCATGCTTGCGGTGAAGATTTAGGCATTTTTTATCTGCTATCTGGTTGTCCGCCATTGACCAATATTTTTGATACGCAAATTGCGTTGTCTTATTTAACCGGTCAATTGCAAATGGGCTATCAGCAGGCATTAGCGGATCAGCTAGATATGCATATCGATAAAGAGCACAGTCAGTCTGATTGGCTCCAGCGCCCGTTGACAGACGAACAAGAGCAGTATGCCATCGATGATGTGCGTTATTTGCCAGCGCTATATCTCAGTATCGAACATGCGCTTAAGGCACAAGGGTTGTATGATTATGTCTGGGCTGACTGCCAGCTCTATGCCAGTGATTTGTATGACTTGCAGCACGTTAAAGATGAAGCGATGTATCTGACAATGGCTGATTATCGCTATAACTCACAGCAAATGGCGATACTCAAAGGAGTGGCTACATGGCGAGAAGAGCTGGCACGTGCGACCAATCAACCGCGTACCTTTGTGATAAAAAAACAAGCAGTACGAGAGATTGTCACTGAAAAGCCAAACAGCATGCGAGAGCTGGCACACAAAACAACCATGCACCGTAGTATGCTGCGACTATATGGTGAAGAGCTGCTGAAAGTAATCAGAGATGCCAAGAGTCTACCCCCTACAGAGCATCCAGACTGTCTAGTGCCACCATATCGCTCAAAAAATAAAGTATTATCGAAAGCAGTGCAGCAAGCGATTGATGAGCATGCGCGTGAGATTGGTATACCTGCTAGCGTATTGATGCGCAAAAAATGGCTAGGGCAATTATATGAAGTGGTTGCTCTTGATAAAGACGTGAGCGAACTGCCGCAAGGGCTAAAAGGTTGGCGTAACGATTGGGTTGTTAAAATCTTAATTCCAGTCATCAAAAAGCATAAAACCGAACTGCAGCAGGGCATGGGTATTCGTGTTCAATAAGGAATCGTTCGATAATACGGTGTTTAATAAGGCACCGTTTAACAAGAAATCGTTCGACAAAAATGAGAACTGACCTTCAAGTATTCATACAGCTCTTAGCGTTTAAATCGTCCATGCTCTAAAAAGTATCGAGTCTGCTCGGCGACCTCTGGATTTACTAGCATGCCAGTATGTGAGACTGGCATGATGATATGATCAGCTGCAGACTCTATTTTCGTCTCCTCTATATATACTGTCCCGTCATGTGCAAGCTGCTCTTTAAGGGGTGGCTTATCAGATTTGCGCAGTTTGCGATTGTGATACTGCAAAAACAGCTGACCTAGACCATAAGGTCGGTTGCCAGCGATGACGCCTAGCGTCACATGTTTGGGCAATGGTGCGACTGTACCGTCGAGTGCGTCGACATACGAGCGACCTACGACAACAGGAGTCAATCGCCAGATATAATCTGCACAAACACTACCTATATGCGGTGTTCCTAGAGTCACGCAACGTCCAATTTTCCATTTTGGATACTGAGCGACAAAGTCACGAATGATCAAACCACCTAAACTATGTCCGACCAAATCTATAGGATGATCTGGGTGATGGTTTGTTTCTAGCCAGCTATTTAGGCGAGCGCTATTGGTTTTGATACCATCACGCATACTACGGTAGCCATACTGATGGGTATCAAATCCTGCTGCTTGCAGGCGCTTGGCTAATGGTCGCATGATCCATGGGGTTTGGTGTAGCCCGTGAATTAGAATGACGCGAGTTTTTTGTTTAGGCGCTTTATGTTGCATAGCAGTGTCCAATGGTTGCTTCAGAAATTTAAGATAAATAGCTTATTATCAATATAAGCTTTTATTACATTGAGTTCTTATCGTTTATTTTATTGATAATATTACCTGCTAACGTAATAGATAAAAAGTCAGACAAATAAAAACCTCCAAGTCAGCTGCTGACTTGGAGGTTTTTTACTACAGAGAATAACTATCCGAAATAATAATTACATATAGTTTTCGATACTTGGGCAAGAGCACATTAAGTTCTTGTCACCATAAGCATCATCGACACGAGCGACACTTGGCCAGAACTTGTTTGCACGGATGTACGGCAGTGGGAATGCAGCCGTCTCACGGCTGTAAGGATGCGTCCACTCTTCGCTAGTAATCATAGCAGCCGTATGCGGTGCATTGACTAATGGGTTGTCTTCTAGCGTCCAGTTATCTTCACCAGCTTTTGCTTTCATGGCTTCAGCTTTGATAGATTTTAGCGCACTGATAAAGCGATCCAACTCTTCTTTTGATTCAGACTCTGTTGGCTCAATCATAAGCGTGCCAGCGACTGGGAAGCTCATCGTTGGCGAATGGAAACCATAGTCCATCAAGCGCTTAGCGATATCGCTTTCTGTGATGCCAGTCTCTTCTTTTAACGGACGAATATCGATGATGCATTCGTGAGCCACGCGGCCATTTTTGCCTGCATACAAGACAGGGTAGTGACCTTTTAATTCGGCTGCTACGTAGTTGGCGTTCAGTAATGCTAGCTCCGTTGCTTTTAATAGACCATCACGGCCCATCATAGCAATGTACATCCATGAGATAGGTAAGATGCTCGCTGAACCATAAGGTGCTGCTGATACTGCTGAGCAGTCCTTTTGTGCATTGTGTACAGGGCTCAAGGTATGATTGGCCATAAACGTTGCCAAATGCGCTTTCATACCGATAGGACCCATGCCTGGACCGCCGCCACCATGCGGAATACAGAAGGTTTTGTGCAGGTTCATATGTAGTACATCAGCACCAACGTCTGCAGGCTGCATCATGCCTACCTGAGCATTCATGTTCGCGCCGTCCATATAGACCTGACCACCATGCTTGTGGGTCAAATCACAGATATGACGGATGCCTTCTTCGAATACACCGTGCGTCGATGGATAAGTGATCATTAGAGCACCTAGGCGGTCGCTATATTCTTCACATTTGGCCGTTAGATCATCGATATCAACGTTGCCATTTTCATCAGTTTTGACCACGACTACTTGCATACCCATCATCATGGCAGTAGCAGGGTTGGTACCGTGCGCCGACATAGGAATCAAGCAAACATCGCGATTGGTTTCGCCCAATGACTCATGATAACGGCGAATCGCTAACAGACCAGCATATTCACCAGAGGCACCAGAGTTTGGCTGCATAGAGACATCATCAAACCCAGTGATAGCTTTTAATTGATCTTGCAAGCTATCGATCATCGCGATATAGCCAGTAACTTGATCACGCGGTGCAAAAGGATGCACGTTGGCAAACTCAGGCCAAGTAATCGGTAGCATCTCACTGGTGGCGTTTAGCTTCATGGTACAGCTACCCAGTGAAATCATGCTGCGGTTCATCGCTAGATCTTTGTCTTCAAGCGACTTTAGGTAGCGTAGCATTTCATGCTCGGTGTGATGCGAGTTGAATACTGGATGAGTCAAGATATCATCCGTACGCAGATGTGCGCTATCTAGAGAGACGCGAGCTGTTTCAGGTAGGTCGTGTGACTTGTCGACGAATAGCTGAGTCAACGTGTTGAAATCTTGCTGATCGCTGGTTTCACTAAAGGCAACGCTTAATTTGGTGTCGCTTAGACGCCATAAGTTATAGCCAACGTTGTCTGCATTTTTAAAAATTTGAGTAGCAAGCTTCTCTGAACCACAATCAACTACAACTGTATCGAAGAATTGATCATGCACTACGCTCAAGCTGCTGTCGTTAGACTCTGTGATAGCATCAGCAAACGCAGTGGCAAAAGCATGAATACGAGTGGCAATACGTTTTACACCGCCTGGACCATGATATACCGCGTACATACCAGCGAGGTTGGCTAGTAATACTTGTGAGGTACAGATGTTTGAGTTGGCTTTTTCGCGGCGGATATGCTGCTCACGCGTTTGTAGAGCCATACGTAATGCAGTATTGCCTTGAGCGTCTTTAGATACGCCAATGATACGACCAGGTGCTGAACGCTTGGCTTTATCAGAGAACGCAAAATAAGCGGCATGTGGACCACCAAAGCCCATTGGAATACCGAAACGCTGAGTACTACCTAGCGCTACGTCGGCACCCATATCGGCTGGTGATTTTAATAACACCAAGCTCATGATGTCACTGACAACGCTGACATAAGTCTTATTTTCTTTTACTGCATTGATGACGTCTGTTAAGTCTTTAACGTCGCCTTCAGCACCAACATACTGGAATAGCGCACCAAAATAGTCGCCAGATTTAGCGGTTTCAAAGTCACCAACAACGACTTCCCAACCGAAGTATTTAGCACGAGTATTAATAACATCTAGCGTCTGTGGATAGACGCGCTCATCGACGAAATACTGTGTTGATTTACTTTTGCTCACACGCTTTGACATCGCCATCGCTTCTGCCGCTGCTGTTGCTTCATCAAGCAATGATGCACCAGCCAGCTCAAGACCAGTCAAATCGATACATACTTGTTGGAAGTTCAGCAGTGCTTCTAGACGACCTTGAGCGATTTCCGCTTGGTAAGGCGTATAAGCGGTATACCAGCCTGGATTTTCGAGGACGTTGCGCTGAATGACGGCAGGCATACGAACCGGAGAGTAGCCTTGACCGATATAGCTCTTATTGACGGTGATGTCATCTGCCATCGTGCGTAGTTTGGCAAGTGCCGCGTGCTCACTCATCGCTACTGGCAAATCCAACTCTTTGTGCAAACGTACTGGCTCAGGCACAGTGTCATTGATAAAGCTTTGCATATCTTTATAACCAACAGCGCTGAGTAAGTCAGCTTGCTTGGTCTCATTTGAACCTAAGTGGCGATAGACAAATTCAGCTTCGTTGAACAATCCTTGAAAGGTATCAAACGATGGGTTTTGAGAGATAGTCATGACAATCCTTGGTTAAGGGAGTAATAAACAAAATAGCAATTAAGGGAATAATGTGAGCGGTACGTTATACGTAATGCACAAACTGTTTTTGATCAAAGCGGAACTGGGTGTTGTAAACGCCACTGTCAGCGCGCTCGCCTGCGCCAAGCATCATAACGATATGATGGTCGTCGCTAAGATTGAGCAACGCTTTCATGGCAGGCTCATCAAAGCCGCCCATAGGACAGCTATCAAAACCATGAGCGCGTAATGCTAGCATCAGGTTTTCGGCGGCAAGCGCGGTGTTATTGGTTGCCCAGTTTTTGGTGTCTTCAAAGGTATAATAAGGCGATTTGATTGGGCCTTTTACGCGTCTGACCACTTGCGTTGCGCCCCATTTTGCAGCCGAAACCACGTTGGCTGGGCCGCGCAAAAAGTCCATAGTGACGACTTTGTTATAGTAGTCTTTCACTTTTTTAGGGACTGGCTGATCAGGATATTCGCGTAATACTTGCTGAGCATGATCTTGCCAAACGTCAGTACGAGCAACGATGGCAATCAAACGAGCCGATGTTTTCGCTGCGTTTTGGTTCATACAGTTTTTGATGGCGCGTTTGCGATTGTCAGCATCATCGATAACATAAAACTCCCACGGCTGTAAGTTGCTAGAGTTTGGTGCTAGCATGGCCAAACGCAGACAGTCTGCCAGTACGTCGTCAGGGATGGGCGTGTCAGTAAAACGGCGCACGGAACGGCGTGATTCTACGATATCGCGAAAGGCTTGTAGCTGCGGTGTATGGTTTGGTGTGGCGATGGGGTCTTTATTATCGGTGTTGGCGTTCATATTGGGATCCATGCTGAGAATTGGGTTATCAGTTTGCGTCATTATTGATAGCACGTATTCATTGGGATTCGAATAGGCGGCCAATACGAGTCAATGAGATAACGCTTGGGAGCAATAACATCGGACGATAATGATTTGTGGTGGTCTATATACAAAGCTGCTTTCAAATAGTAAGCATGGGTAATGAGCCAACGCTATTAATCAGAAAGGTTTTTCAAACAGTTTAAATTGAGAGTATAGATACCAGCTGTTGCCAGTATCTATGTTTAGTCGGGGCTAGTGCTTTGTACGAGCTAAAGTCTTACAAGTGCTAATGTCTTGTGAGAGCATGCTTAGCTTGCGTGCTTAGCTTGCGTGCTTAGCTTATAAGTCGCTTTCGTACTCGTCAGCAGTCATTAGTGCTTCGTAGTCAGCGATGTTGTCAGGCTTCATTCTGAAGAACCAACCTTCGCCGTATGGGTCAGAGTTGATGATTTCAGGATCATCTTCTAGTGCTTCATTGATAGCGATCACTTCACCTGAAATAGGCGCATAAACGTCAGAAGCCGCTTTTACTGATTCAACAACTGAGATTTCGTCATCAACAGCGATGATATCGCCCACATCTGGTAGCTCAACGAATACCACATCACCCAATAGATCTTGAGCATGGTCAGTGATACCAACAGTGATCGTACCGTCGTCTTCTAGGCGTAGCCACTCGTGACTAGCAATATATTTTAGCTCTGCTGGGATGTTGCTCATGGTCTCTCTCCTAAGTGATAGAGGTTAATTAACAAAAATAATGGAGGCTAGGCGTGTTGCCATTTTTATAATTGCGCGCAAAATGACAACGCGCTCTAATGATAGAATTTATAAGACCTAAGAGTCAAACTGTTGCTTGCCGTTACGGACAAAAGGTAGCTTTAGTACGCGTACATCGACGAATTTACCTTTGCCGCGTAGATCGACTTGTACGCTGTCATCTTCTGATAAGCTGGTAGGTACACGAGCAATCGCGATTGAATTTTTTAGGCTAGGGGAGAATGTACCGCTGGTGATAATGCCAGTTTGCTCGTTATCAGTGCCTTGATTGATAGTCACTGTCATGCCTTCACGCAATACGCCGCGCGTGGTCAATAGCAAGCCCACTTGCTTCATAGCGGTGTTGTCTTCTTTTGACTGCTTACGTTTGCTGACCAATGCTTCACGACCGACAAAGGCGCGGTCGTCTTTGAGCGCTAGCGTCCAGCCCATGTTGCACTCGTAAGGGCTGATGGTCTCGTCCATGTCATGGCCATAAAGGTTCATGCCTGCTTCCATACGCAAGGTATCACGTGCGCCAAGACCGGCAGGTTTGATGCCATTTGCTTTTAGCTGCTCAAAGAAAGCAGGGGCATCATCGGCATGCATAATGACTTCGACGCCATCTTCACCAGTATAGCCGGTACGAGCTACAAACCAATCGGTGCCTTCGATATCGGTCAAATCAGCACCAACGAAAGGTTTTAGTGCTGCTAAAGTATCTGTCCAACTTGGTTTGGCTTGAGCCAGTTTTGCAATAGCATTTGGACCTTGCACGGCAAGCATAGCAAGCTCAGGACGCTCGGTAATCTCAATATTGAAACCTTCGGCGACTTTATTAAACTGTGCTAAGTCTTTGTCACGAGTGGCCGCGTTAGAGACGATACGGTACTCAGTTTCCTCTGCATTCATGAGATAGACGATCAAATCATCGATGACGCCGCCTTGCTCATTGAGCATACCAGAGTACAGCGCTTTACCAGCGGTAGTGAGTTTGTTGACATCGTTTGCGAGCAGCTTTTGTAGCCATGCTTTAGTATCAGCGCCTTTGATATCAGTCACAACCATATGTGAGACATCAAACATACCTGCATCTGTGCGTACTGCTTCGTGCTCTTCGATTTGTGAACCATAATGAATTGGCAATTCCCAACCAGAGAAATCGACCAGTTTGCCCTCACTATCAATATGAGACTGGTAAAAAGGGGTGCGCTGAGGAGCTTGGCTTTGATCGTTTTGAGAAGTGATGTCTTGAGAATGGGTATCAGTCATAACAAATCCTTATGTGTACATCAGTCGTACTCGGTAGAGTAAGGAGTGATGCGCAACGTAAAAGTAGCGAGAAGCAATATTGCAAGGCGCAAATATCACATCAAAGGGTGACACAGAAAGCAAAGATGAAGACGTAAGCCAAACAGACGCTATACGTCAGTTTGAGCTAAAGCCCTATCTGTCCTGTGACCTGAGATTTTCAACACGAACCATCATTTTTGGGCAGTTGTATGAGCCCTATCGTCGATGATAGCGTATTTTCTCCCCTTCGGTGGGTAAGACGTCGTCCGTTCTTACCACTCTCCAGATTTGTTATGCCTTATGTTTGATAAAAAAGTAGTGCGCTATGAGCGTCATACTACTAAACATTATCAAACAACAGTGACATGCGTTTTTCAGTCCTTTTACCTGAGCGATTGGCAGGGTGGATGCGCCTTCGGTGGTTATCTAGCAATTGCGATAGTTGTATAACCAATAGGGTTCAATACAAAAACGATGCTGATAAACTCTCTCCTGAAAAACGCTTTTATTATGAAAGGTTCAAAGCGCTTTTACAAGTCATCAAAGCCATTAAAATAAATAAATTTGGCAAAAATAATGTTTTGATAGGGCAGTCTATGAAATAGGTTATGTTTTACAACGATATTTTTATCGCTCATATCAGCGTTTTATCTGTGTGTTTTGACAAAAATTACCATAGCAAAACGCAAAGCGACTACTGGTATTTGCCTGAAATATGCTAACCTACGCCCATAGTTTCTGATAGGTGGTTTTTATGCATTGCGATATTTATAAATTTCCAAAACATGACGACATGTATATCTACATTGCGCGTCCTGATTATCCTGACGATACTGATGAGATCAAAGACTGGCTTGGCGTATTACCAAAAGATTTCCGTGCAGGTTTAGGCCGTAGTAAGTTCGTCATGCATTTGGACTTATCAACTAAAGATAAGCTCGCTCGTGTCGATAAAGGAGAAGTATTGGCAAAATTACAGTCTCAAGGTTACTTTGTGCAGTTGCCGCCGCAAGACGTGATGCGCCGCCAAGCAGAGCTGCGTGCTCGTGAATCGCAGGACAGCATCTACAATTAATAGATTTGTCAGCAAGTAATTGTGGTAGGACATATCAATGCGCTACCTTGAAAATAGCGTCGATAAAAACTACGACACACTTGCTCACATGCATTTGAGTAGAGAGTCGTGATAAACTGACACCCTACGCAATGTACATATAAGCTTACATAATGCATAAGTTCATTATGTAGTCGGCCTCATTCTGGTTCTACAGAACGCACATATACCGCTAGACACAGATTGTGTCACCGGCGATAAACGCAGGTAAATAAACACGCATGGACTGGTTAAAAAATATCTTACATAGCTTACCGCTAGAGTCTATCAGTGACATTCTCGGTGAGATTGCCATTTGGTGGGGCCAAATGGTAAAGGATGTCCCGCCCGCTGATTTGCCGATGTATGCTTATCTGGGCGGTGCTGTTTTGGTACTGGTGCTATGGATACTCGTTGCTCGTGTACTGCCAAAACCATTGGGCGGTATGAGCTGGATGGTTCTGTTTGCGGTATTACTAGCACCAGGTACAGCGCTTGGTGATCCGAGCGAGCTTGCACCAGCCAGTATTAGCGTCGTCTATGCTGTGATGATGAAAGATTACGCAGGCGCGGTTGCCAATATGTTGCCGATATTGGTGATACTGGTCGCAGGGTTGTTTGTTGGTTTTGTATGGCAGTTGATACGCAGCGCATTTGCATCAAGCTTGGATAAAGCCCGTAGCCGCAGCGCAGAAGATACACAGGCCACGTTACAAATGACCACAGGCAGTTATTTGCCAGAAGGCACTACCGTAACCGGACAGCCTGACACTAACGTGAGCTTAAAAAAAGACAATGCATTGGCTAAGAAAATGGATAGCGATACGTCTGATAAGTGATAAAAATAGGCTAGGCATTAAGATAGTACTATTTTTTTAGAATTTATTTGATACCCGAATAAAAAGACACCGCTGCGTGTCTTTTTTTATGCTCGACTGTTTATTAGACATATAAATAATTGCTCACTATACATTGCACATAACAATTGTTAATAAATGCGAACGCATGAGTATTTTGGCAATGTATCAGGCTGTGCTAATCTAATTTATTCTTTACTAATTTATCCTTTATTAGTCATTTATGTTTTAGACCTATCCATTTATAACAACTTATCTATAACAACAATCGAGATCTGATTATGACCACAGCTGACAATACTAAGAAAAACTTTACTGGTACCAGTAGTTATATTGCTACCGATGATTTGCAACTGGCCGTAAATGCCGCTATGACATTACAAAAGCCATTGCTGATCAAAGGTGAGCCTGGCACAGGTAAGACATTGCTTGCCGAAGAAGTCGCTGAAAGCTTGGGTATGCCACTGATTACTTGGCACGTCAAATCGACGACTAAGGCTGAGCAAGGACTGTATGAGTATGATGCGGTATCACGCCTGCGGGATTCGCAGTTGGGTGATGATAAGGTCTATGACATTGCCAACTATATCAAGCCGGGCAAGCTGTGGGACGCTTTTACCAGTACAGAGCGTAGTGTACTACTGATTGATGAGATTGATAAAGCCGATATCGAGTTCCCAAATGACTTGCTACATGAGCTTGATAAGATGTCTTTTTATGTTTATGAGACGGGTGAAACTATTACAGCGGCGCAGCGTCCAGTGGTTATTATTACCTCAAACAATGAAAAAGAGCTACCAGATGCATTTTTGCGTCGTTGTTTCTTCCACTATATTGATTTCCCAGAAGAAGAAACCATGCGCCAAATCATCGAAGTGCATTTTCCAGACATTCAAGAAAAACTGGTCAATGATGCATTGGATATCTTCTATAAACTGCGCGGTATTCAAGGTCTTAAAAAGCCGCCATCAACGTCTGAGTTGGTCGATTGGTTAACTTTGTTACTTGCTGATGATATGGCTCAAGACGAGCTAGAAGAAAATCTGCGCGGCGAAAAGTCTATCCCGCCTCTATATGGCGCATTGCTCAAAAATGAAGCAGATGTGAGTTTATTACAGCGTTTTGCCAATATGATGCGTCGTTAATGTTTGCAGCTTGCGTTGACTTTAACCTTTTATGTCCGATATCGGATGTCTATTATGAAGGTCAATGCAAACGCTCAATCTGTAACTGTACCAATTAATGATATCAGCAATATCACCAGATAATAATATCAGCCAATAAGTGATACGACTCTTATGTTTATCAAACTATTCTATACCTTGCGTACTTATGGCGTGCCAGTCAGTACGCGCGAGCTGCTCGATCTCAATGCCGCGTTAGATAAAGGGCTGATGATGCAGTCGCATCCTGAAGATCCAGCACTGACTACTTTTGCTAGCCGCGAAGATATGTACCGGTTGATCCGACTGTGCATGGTCAAAGACGAGCGCCATTTTGATAAGTTCGATCGGGCCATGGCGGATTATTTTGAAGGTGTCGATAGTCTCGATATGGATGAGCTATTGGCCAAGCTGACGGACGTGCCTAAAGAGTGGTTGGATTTAAAACTTGATCCAAAAAATCTAACCGAAGAGCAACGTCGATTACTCAAAAAATATGGTTCGCTAGAGGAGTTGATGAAGGCCTTAGAAGAGCGGTTAAAAGAGCAAAAAGAACGTCATCAAGGTGGTAGCAAATGGGTTGGCACAGGTGGTACTTCACCATTTGGTGCCTATGGCGATCATCCAGAAGGCGTTCGGGTTGGTGGCGAGTCACGTAAGCGCAGCGCCGCCAAAGTTTGGGAGCAGCGTAAATATCGCAATCTAGACGACGATAGTCAGTTGGGTACTCGTCAAATTCAAATGGCGCTACGCAATCTGCGTCAGTTTGCGCGGACTGGCAGTGCTGACGAGCTAGATATTCATGAGACTATTAAACGCACGGCAAAAAAAGGGGTGCTCGATATACATATGCAAGCCGAGCGCCGTAACCGAGTCAAAGTGCTGATGCTGTTTGATGTGGGCGGCAGTATGGACATCCATGTCGAAGCGCTCGAAAAACTGTTTTCTGCGGCAAAAAATGAATTCAAAACCTTAGAGTTCTTTTATTTTCATAACTGCTTGTATGACTATGTGTGGAAGGACAACAATCGTCGCCATAGTGCACCGATGCCAACGTTTGAGCTACTCAATAAATATGGCCGAGAGTATCGTGTTATCTTCGTCGGTGATGCATCGATGTCACCTTATGAGCTGATGACAGTAGGCGGCAGCGTAGAGTATATGAATAATGAAGCGGGCATCGTATGGTTGAAGCGAGTACTTGAGCATTTTGATAAAGTAACTTGGCTCAATCCTGAAAACCCGTCATATTGGCAATATACGCAAACCATCGTTGAAATTAAAAAGCTGTTCGAAAATAAAATGTATCCGATGACGCTACATGGTGTTGAAGAAATGACTCAATATATGGCACGGTAATTTTGATATTCAACCTGATTGATAAAGCCTGTTAACACAGCTTGAATCCTTATAAAAACAGCCGTTATGACAACATAGCGGCTATTTTTTTGTTGATGCAAATGAACTCTGTATTGATTGTATATTGGTATGCCTAGTAAAGTGTGATAACATTCATTTTAAATGAATGTTATCAATATTCTGAATTGATTTGCTAAAAATTTTGATGACACTGTAAAAAGGTCCGCTCATTATTGCCAGTTTAGACGGATTATTTTTAACATCTCAATTTATCAATGCAGTTAATGACTAAGAGAAACAACATGGCCTCACCAAAAACGTTAGAAATCGTCACCGCAACTGTTCCTGTACTCGAAGAGCATGGCGTTGCGATTACCACTGTGTTTTATAAAAATATGTTTAATGAGCATCCTGAGCTGTTAGATATTTTTAATGAAACCAATCAAAAATTGGGAAGACAGCAGACGGCGCTAGCAACGACAGTATTGGCCGCTGCCAAGCACTTGGACAAACTGGCTACGCTATTGCCACAAGTGACCCAGATTAGCCATAAGCATAGAGCGTTACAGATATTACCTGAGCATTATCCTATCGTCGGCAAACATCTAATTGGGGCGATAAAAGAAGTGCTAGGAGAGGCAGCCACTGACGACATCATTACCGCTTGGACAGAAGCTTATGATGAGATCGCCTCAGTATTTATTCAGATTGAACATGGTATGTATGAAGAAGCAATGTGGCAGGGGTTTGCACTGTTTAAGGTCACTAAAAAAGAAGCGGTCGCTACAGATATCGCAGCCTTTACCGTGGTACCAGTTAATCAGAGTGAGAACAATGCAGACAATGACTCAGTAAACAGTCAAAATATTGACCTGAGTAAATTGACCTTAACCGCTGGTCAATATATTACGGTGAAAACAGACCCAAAGGACAGTGAACATATAGCCCTGCGTCATTATTCTCTATACTCTGCCAGTACCGATGCAGGCATTCAGTTTGCGGTTCGACGTGATAACCGCAATGAGCATCATGGGTTGGTTTCTAACTATATGCATGATCAACTAGAAGTCGGTGATACGGTTTTATTATCAGCTCCAGCTGGTGACTTTGCGCTCAATCAAGATTTGGTACAGCAAAATGATACTCCGTTAGTATTGATAAGTGCAGGAGTCGGGGTTACGCCTGTACTGGCTATGCTAGAGGCGCAAGTATTAGCCAATCCTAAACGACCTATTATTTGGGTTTATGCATGTCAAAATATCGCTCATCATGCTTTTTCTGATCAAGTTAGTAAGTTACTCGAACAGGCTGAGAGTGTAGAAAAGCATATTTTTCACTTTGAGTCTGGGCAGATATTGGATGCCGCGTGGCTTGCTACCTTGCCTAAGCCTGCCGATATCTATGTGTGCGGCTCGATGCCATTTATGGAAAGCATGATCGATGGGTTAGTAGCATTAGATCATGGTGTCGATAGTGTTCACTACGAACCGTTTGGCCCTAAGATGAGCTTGGGTGGTTAGTTTTTAACATATAGTCGGTGAACTACTAAACCGCTACGTCGTTACCCTCCTTAGATTTACTAATTGTACAATCTACAGTCGGCTGCCTTGTATCCATTTTAAAGTTATTTGACTATAATATTCAAAATAAACGTTTATAAAAAAGCACTTAGCATGAAATAATCACGCTAAGTGCTTTTTAATCTTAGTTGAAAATAAAGAGTATCAGGGTACATTACTCTTTATTTTCAACCAATCCAATCATCACGCCCATCTCTTTTTTATCCTGCTTGTCGATACTAGGTGCATACAACGCTGAGGCAATACCACCGTCTAAAAACAGCGCGTTTGAACAACCCAGCTCATCCTTAAATAATTCTGCAAACTGATAAAAAGTCACAGGCTCATCGCTATTAACGAGCTGTATACTGCCGTCACGGCAAACACCTGCACCATTACGCAGTTTGATTGAGCTGCTATCAGGGTTGAACTGTGGGTGTATCTCGTTATTGATGACCAGCATAGGACCCGATTGCGTCGCATACCAAGGCTGCACATCACCGTTATTTAGCTGATCATTTAACGCATTACTTTCGGTGATTTGCACGTTGCCAGCTTTGTCCCACCACATAACCCCATTAGGTAATAGATGAAAATTACCACCACCTTCTCTTACATTTAGCGATTTGAGTTCTTTGCCTTCGATGACGGTATAGCCAATCGGCGCATAGTTTTCATTGTACATGCCTGCATTCATCGCAAAGTTAAGGGTCTCATTGTTCGGTAATGTAGCCAATAACGCATCAAAGGTTAGCAGAGGCTCATTGTTATCAGAGGATTGCCAAAACAGTTGTAATGAATAACGCTCGCTCGCTAACGCGGTAGCATCCACTCGGCAAACGCTATAAGTAAAAGGCGTGTCTTCAGTCTGACATGACCAACTATCGGTATCGCTACTAGCCGCATTGGTATTTGTCTGCTGGCAAGCGCTCAGACCTAGCGCAAGCACTATCGTTGATAGAGATAAGGTAAAAATAGAACTTGGCATCGATCACGTGTCTTTTAATATACTAATTATTTAAGTTTGGTTGCTATCTACTGCTTAATTATACTTTCATTACTATTTTTTTAAGTACAACAATTTAGGCGCTGAATCAATCGCTAGTAGGCGGGAAGTCGCGGATTGTATTATTCACATTACCAATTAATCGTCCACCATCGGTGAGATTGGTCAAATGCTCAGAATTGTATCCAGCGCTGTGTTCTGTTGGCGCGCCAGTTTCTTTGCCCTTATCACGCGAGTCTTTGTTATAAGCAATGAGTGCGTCATTATTGGCTAAGAAGCTATCAGGGTTTGCCATGACCCACATCTGGTTAAATACATCGGCACGGGCACTATGATCGAGCAATGCGCCTTTATCAGTAAAGTAGAAGAATTTGGATAACAGCTTAATCTGCCCATCGTCTAAGCGGCGTGCAATATGATACGGCTGTAATTGGCTAGGATGCTGTAAACCAACCGCACCTACGATACTGGCAAGCGATTTTAGCGTGTTTTTATGGAAACTTGCAACACGCTCAGCTTTACTAGGGACGTCGAGCGCCTTTTGACGATATGGATCTTGGGTAGCTACACCCGTTGGGCAGGTGTTGGTATGACAAGAGCGCGACTGAATGCAGCCAACCGCAAACATAAAACCACGTGCTGAGTTACACCAATCGGCACCTAGCGCAATCATGCGCGCAATATCAAAGCCTGATACGATCTTGCCACTGACGCCAAGCTTAATTTTGTCACGAATACCTGCACCGACTAAAGTATTATGTACGAGCAAAAACCCTTCAACCATTGGCATGCCGACATTGTCCATAAACTCGACAGGCGCTGCACCTGTGCCGCCTTCTGCACCATCAATAACGATAAAATCAGGATAGTTATCCGTCTCTATCATCGCTTTGACAATCGCCATAAACTGCCATGGCTGACCAATACATAGCTTGAAGCCAACTGGCTTGCCACCAGATAACTCACGCAGCTGCTGCCAAAAGGCGACTAACTCGCGCGGGGTGCTAAATGCGGTATGCGAAGAAGGCGAGATACAGTCTTGACCCGTAGGTACTTGACGTGTGTCTGCAATCTCTTGCGTGATTTTGCTAGAGGGAAGGACGCCACCTTTACCAGGCTTGGCACCTTGTGAAAGCTTGATTTCAATCATTTTAACTTGAGGATCGACGGCTTTTTCAGCAAAAGACTGTGGATCAAAGTTACCATCATTATCACGGCAACCAAAGTAGCCTGTACCCAATTCCCAAATCAAATCACCACCGAACTTACGATGATAAGGGCTGATCGCGCCTTCGCCCGTGTCATGAGTAAATCCGCCCAATTTTGCGCCTTGATTGAGTGCCATGATGGCGTTCGCTGAGAGACTGCCAAAGCTCATCGCGGAGATATTGAATACCGACATATCGTGTGGCTGCTGACAACGCTCACCGCCGACCATAATACGAAAGTCTTTGTTTTCTAACGGTGCACTGATGGTAGATTGCAAAAACCATTCTTTACCATGAGTATATAGATTGTCCAACGTACCAAAGGCGTTGGTGTCACTGACGTTCTTAGCACGTTGATAGACTAGCGCACGCTGCTGACGTGAGAACGGTACTTGTTCTTTATCGTCCTCAAGCAAGTACTGGCGAATCTCAGGACGGAAATCTTCCAATACATAGCGAATATGTCCAGCGACAGGGTAGTTGCTCAATATCGCGTGCTTGGACTGAATCAAATCATAAATACCAAGCGCCACAGCCAAACCACCGATTACAATCAGCCACCAACTTACCAATAATAAGCCCGCTAATAGAATTAAAATCGCCGCGCCAAACGTGCTATAGCGAAGTAATAATCCGATAAAATACGGCGAGCTGGTTTTTGGTTCAGGGTTTAGATTGGTACGAGATTCAGGCATAGCGAGGCTCAATAGTAATGATTGATATAAATAAGATGCTTACATTTGTCGCGTACATCATACACGCATGACGTCATTACGTCGGTATCAATGGGTAACAGGGTGATCCAAATCATTTCTGTTGAGAGCGGCATTAGTTCGATTACGGAAATAAGTAATGACAGTATATGCAATAAAGTGATTAAAAATAGCCCATATGTTACTTTAAACAGCGAAACCGTTGAGCAGGGTAGCCATAATATTTTAAGAAAATATCTCAATGAAGACATGCTGACAACTATTGATCCGTTTGATGCAGTGCAATTGGCATATGTGATTGAGGTTTGTATCAACCATAAAAACCAAGCGGCGGCTGGGCGCTATCTGTACGCCAACTCCAGAACTCAGCTGAAAAGCAATAACGACAGCGACCGACTGCGTAAGTATCTGCTAAAGTTTGGGCTGAGGTTTGATGGGTTAAAACGATAATATTAAAAAGGATAAGACATGAACAACACAGGATTTGTGGCAGGGACTTTGATTCTTACAGACAAAGGTTTAGTGCCAATCCAAGATATCAAAGTGGGTGACTTAGTTTTATCAAAGCCTGTACTCTCCAAGCCTGAAGATGGTAGCGGTGACATAGAGTATAAGCCTGTGGTCAAGACCTTTGTGCATGAAGACAAAGAGATGTGGATCGTACGTTTAGAGAAAAATAATACTTCGCCTTATAGATTAAAACCAGGTGATGAAAACTTTGATATTCAAAATTATCTGCTTGCTGATAAAAAAATTCAATCAGCTAGTCGCTTCAGTGATTTTCTAGCGACGCCCAATCACCCTGTTTGGGTGGTCGGAGCCATGGAAAATCCACAGGCGGACATTGAGTTCTATGATCAGCCTCACTTTAAACGTGTGGACGAACTACAACAGTATGAGATTGCTGTGAATGCCGATGGCGTAATGTATACCGTTGAGCGTGTGCAACCTACCTATCAAATCGCTCATGAAGATTTGGAGAGTAATCCAAACTATTTTTGGTATCAAAAGCATTATCATGAAGACTACTACGATGATTACGTACAAGATGCCGAAGCACACATGCTCGACTATAGTAAGGCAGAATATAAAGGTATAGGCTATGTTAAAGATCTTAGTTTTTACCAGCAAAATGGTTACTTGAATAAGGGGGGTTTAAACAAAGAAGGTGGGCTACGAACACTAAATTATTTAAAAGACCATCAAGATAAGCCTATTCCTTATACGACAACCGTCTACAACTTTGAGGTGGCAGACAATCATACTTGTTTTATTGATCAAGCAGGACTATGGGTACATGATGCCAGTTCAAATAACTAATTGCATCAATAATAAAAACAGTAAAAGGAAAGCTAATGAATAACAAAGGATTTGTGGCAGGGACGCTCGTACATACCGATAAAGGTCTAGTGCCGATTCAAGATATCAAAGTAGGTGACTTAATTTTATCAAAGCCTGTACTCTCTAAGTCTGAAGATGGTAGTGGTGATATAGATTACAAACCCGTACTCAGCACCTTTAAATCACCCAATAAGAAAAGTATCTTTAAAGTTGAGTATTTTAATGAGACCGCTGATGCGCGAGGAGAAAAGGGTAGCAATTATATCTTTTGTACCAGCAATCACCCATTCTGGGTAACTCGCCAGCCTGAAGATAAGGAAGGTGAATGGTTGTCGGCGGAGCGTTTACCAGCTAGATATCTAACGTCTGCTCATGGTGATACGATTGCACTTGATGATTACTCGTTTATCCCTGTACGTACTTTACCGAACTACCCTGAAGGCTGTGCTTACATACAAAACATACAAGACAAAGACTTATGGGAAACTGACGGACTGGTTCAATTTGTAAAATTCTCAGATAGTGGCTATCAGTATGTAAGTTTAGCCAATACAGAAGAAGCGTTCAAAGAAGAAATCAAAACTGTCAATCTGCAAACTTCTGATGCTAAGTTGCTCATCAATGAAAAGGCACCCTTTATTATAGACCCTGATCTTTATAAAACATTGAATGTAAGATTACGTCAAGACATAGCGCCTAAGACACATAGTGCAGAAAGGTTTGTAAGAGAGATGCACTCACCTCTAATCTTTGAGGGAAAAATAATCAAAGAAAATAGAATTGGTGATGAAGGTTTATTCAAAAAAGCTTTAGCCAGTATCAAAAAGTATGGCGATTCAATGGGATTAACAGATGAAAGTATTCATAAGCAGATGCGACGCTATAACGATATATGCCCTAACCCTTAGAGGACCACGTCTATAACATAGAAGTGGCGGACCATCATACGTATTTTGTTGGACACGATGCTGTGTGGGTATTAGACGCTAAAGAGCCAGCCAATTAACCAGCTCTTTAATTTATATCAATAGAAAAGTGTCATGACTGGCTAAAAGGCTTATATCTTCACCATATTACTGTTTTAAACCCCGCCACCAATCCGCTCCGCCAACGCCTGCAATTTTGGCACGATCATCGCAGCATACTCATCCGCTTCCCAGTTGGCACTTGGTACACTGGCATTGAGCGAATAAGCATATTGTCCTGTTGCGACATCATATACCCCAACCGCGACTGCCAAAATATCAGTAGAAAACTCCCCATCAGAGACGGTATAGCCATACTTTTCATAATACTTTGCCGCACTGGCTAGGGCAGTTTGCGCATGGTTATAATCTTCAACAGACAAATTCTCTTGTAGATTACTAATGATGACCGCCTTTCTCGCTTGCGTACTTACCGCATAAAAAGCACGTCCAATGGCAGTGCGTGCGACAGGTACGGCGGAGCCAACCTGCAAGTTGACTGATAGGCGAGCAGGACTACGGCAACAGGCGTGATAGCGCATTTCTCCCTCGACTTCGGTTGCCAAATTTACAGATACTTCATTCTCACTAGCAAACTGACGCAGTAAAGGCTCAGCTGCTGCGACCATATCGTGACGACTCCATGCGGTCGCACTTAATCGGACAGCACTACTGCCCAATTGATACTGTCCGTGCTCAGTGACACGTAAAAACCCAAGCGTGGTTAAGGTATGGATAAGGCGAGTAATGGTTGCCTTTGGCAGATCTGTCATCTGACACAATTGCTGATGAGTGAGCCTGTCATCATGTTCAAATGCTGCGAGTAGAGACAGCCCACGACCCAATGCCGTCACAAACTGTCGGTCATTCTCTTCCTTGTTTTGACTCATTGTTGCATGCATGCGTTCGAGTAGCGGAGTAGCTGTTGATAAGGGTTTCGTCATTTTATACTCATC
This sequence comes from Psychrobacter immobilis, assembly GCF_904846235.1. Classification (GTDB taxonomy): domain Bacteria; phylum Pseudomonadota; class Gammaproteobacteria; order Pseudomonadales; family Moraxellaceae; genus Psychrobacter; species Psychrobacter immobilis_C. The sequence continues at coordinate 92,697 of NZ_CAJGZN010000004.1, read as the reverse complement.
TTTTTTTGATAAAGGTTTACAGCGCAGCGAAAGTTTGGTTAAATGGTTTTAAATTATGAAACTAAGTTTCGCACAGCGGAATAATGAAGTCAATGACTTGTTAGACCAAATGATGTATCAATCACTATTCGTCAGTCAGGATGACTGATACCAAGGAGATCCACATGGCAACATCTACTAGCCCACGCTTTGATTGGGAAGATCCTTTTTTACTACGTGACCAGCTCACTGAAGAAGAGCGCATGGTCACCGACAGCGCGCGTCAGTTTTTTCAAAAAGAGCTGATGCCTGGCATTATTGAGGCCAATCGCAATGAGAATTTTGACCGTAATATCATGCGTCAAATGGGTGAAATGGGTCTGCTTGGTGTCACGATTGAAGGTTATGGCTGTGCTGGCTTATCGAGTGTTGCTTATGGTCTGATTGCCAAGGAAGTAGAAGCCGTTGATTCGGGCTACCGTTCAGCGATGAGCGTACAGTCAAGCTTGGTTATGCATCCTATTTGGGCGTATGGCACAGAAGAGCAAAGAGAGCGTTATTTGCCTAAGCTTGCCACAGGTGAGTATGTAGGCTGCTTCGGTCTGACTGAACCAGACTCAGGATCTGATCCTTCATCGATGTCTACTCGTGCGCGCGCTGTAGATGGCGGTTATGAGTTGACTGGTAATAAAATGTGGATCACCAACAGTCCTATCGCTGACGTATTTGTCGTGTGGGCAAAAGACGATGCTGGCGAGATTCGCGGTTTTGTTTTAGACAAAGGCATGAAAGGATTATCTGCGCCGAAAATCGAAGGTAAGTTCTCATTACGTGCGTCAGTCACTGGTGAGATTGTTATGGACAAAGTATTCGTTCCTGAAGCCAATGCTTTCCCAGATATCCGTGGTCTAAAAGGGCCATTTGGCTGCTTAAACAAAGCCCGTTATGGTATCGCATGGGGTTCGATGGGTGCGGCTGAGTTCTGCTGGAAAGCTGCTCGTCAGTACACGCTCGATCGTAAGCAGTTTGGTCGTCCGCTAGCGGCAACGCAGCTGGTACAGTTGAAGCTGGCTAATATGCAGACTGAAATTACCTTAGGTCTACAAGCAGCGCTACGCGTGGGTCGTCTGATGGATGAAGACAATGCAGCACCTGAAATGATTTCACTTATTAAGCGTAACAATTGCGGCAAGGCGCTTGATATCGCTCGCATCGCTCGTGACATGCATGGCGGTAACGGTATCTCTGATGAGTTCCATATCATCCGTCACGTGATGAACTTGGAAGCCGTCAATACTTACGAGGGTACACATGATATTCATGCGCTTATCCTAGGCCGTGCACAGACAGGCATTCAAGCGTTCTTTTAAGAATTTTTAGCTAATAATTTTTGGTACAACTGTATTTTATGACGTACGTTACTGCTTGGCTTTTTATCAAAAGAGCATTAACAGTAGCGTACGTTTTTCAGTTGTTATTCATGATTCAACGGTTAAATAGCTAAATCATGAATAACAATTTTATGATTAAAAGTCGCAAAATACGCGACAGAGTAAGGGAAGCTCATGACAGATATGATTGATATGGCTAATATGCCAAAGGGCGCATTGCATGGTATTAAAGTGCTTGATTTATCGAGAGTGTTGGCAGGGCCTTCTTGTACCCAAGTGCTTGCTGATCTTGGTGCCGAAGTCATCAAGGTTGAGCGTCCACATATCGGTGATGAGACACGTCATTGGGCACCGCCAGTATTCAGTGACGATACCTCCGCTTATTACGCTACGATTAACCGCAATAAAAAGTCGCTCACGGTAGATATCACTACGCCGACAGGGCAAACCATCATTAAACAGCTAATCGCTGAGAGTGATATTTTGGTTGAGAACTTCAAAGTCGGTGGTCTAAAAAAATACGGCTTGGATTATGACAGCTTAAAACAAGACAATCCGCGGCTGATTTATGCGTCATTGACAGGCTTTGGGCAGACAGGTCCCGATGCCGAACGCCCCGGCTATGATTATATTATCCAAGGATTGTCAGGGCTGATGAGTATCACGGGTCCAAGCGATGGCGAGCCGCACAAAGTTGGCGTGGCAGTCGTCGATTTGTTTGCAGGTTTACAGTTGACGATTGGTATTCAGGCGGCACTATTGGCGCGTCAAAATACGGGTGTTGGTCAACATGTCGATGTGGCATTGCTCGATAGCGCGCTCGCCATGCTGGCCAATGTCGGTATGAATCATTTGGCTTCAGACAAGATTCCACCAAGACTGGGCAATCAGCATCCTAATATTGTGCCGTATCAAGTGTTTGCTGGCGAGGGCGAGCAGCACTTTATTTTAGCCTGTGGTAATGACAGTCAGTTTGCCAAACTGTGTGACGTGCTCGCAGTTGATTGGCATACCGACGAGCGTTTTACGACCAATCCACAACGCGTTGCCAATCGTGAACTGCTGTGCGGTGAGCTGACTAAACAATTTGCCAAGCAACCTCGCACCTATTGGCTAGAGGTTTTAGATCAAGCAGGTATTCCATGCGGCGCCATTCATAATGTGGCTGAAGCCTTGGCCATGCCGCAAGCGCAAGCGAGGAATATGATTGTTAATTTCGCGGAGCAAGGCAGTCCAGTACGTGCACTTGGTAACCCTATCAAGTTATCCGTATCACCAGTCAGCTATCGTACGCCGCCACCCCAGTTGAGTGAGCATACTGCCAGTACGCTTGCTGATTTGGGCTATGACAGTGAGATGATCGCAAAGCTAAAAGCCGATGGGATTGTCTAACAGAATTTTTTGGATTATATTTTCTAGACCTACATCGATATTCAATCCTAACGCTACCTTTCAGCGTTAGGATTAAAGCCTAAATGCTGCTCAATTTGCTCCGCCAATTCAATCAATACCGCACTGACCTCAGCCCGTTTAGACTCATACTCTCCTTGCAAAAAACTCACGGCCATACCAGCGACTGCATTGCCTGACGCATTACGAATATAAGTCCCTAAGCAGTACATCCCATCGCGCAATTGTCCATCATCGAGAGACACTCGGCTTTCTTGTATCGCCGCAAGCTCGGTTGCCAAATCGGTAAAATTACTCACTCCATGCTGGGTCATCGGCGTCGGAAACGCATCTTTATACAATGATTTGATGCTGTCCATCGACAACGTGGATAGCATGGCTTTACCTGTCGCCGAAAAGACGGCAGGTACGCGGACCCCCGCACGAAAAGTAAAGCCAAGCGGCGCAGGCGACTCATGACAAGCCAAAAATACCACTTCGCCCAAATCAAGCTTGGACAAGGTAACCGTGTGCTGAAGAAGTACCGGATACTGCACAATCAAATCTTTAAACAAATGCACCACGCCTTGCTGCTGCTCGTACTTGCCTGCCCAGTACATCAAATATGAACCCAAATAAAAACGGCTTTCAGGGTCTTTATAAATGACATGCTTGGTCAATAGGCTTTGCAAAATATTGTGAGTCGAGCTACGCGGTAGCCCCAGTTCCTTGGCGATATGAGCCGCTGTCAGAGGCTGTGAGCTATCGGTAATCAAGTCCAAAATCTGAAACGTTTTGTCTAGCGCAGGTACGGCAGTCGAGCTCATAAATAACCTATAAAGTGAAATAAAAGAAAGAAGTACAAGATAATTTTTAAAATAATGAGATTAAGGGTTGCAAATCGCGTCATATCGTTCTTATAATAACGTCTCGTATATAGAATACGTGTTCAGTATATTGAACAAATAATGAATTATCAATAATTATTTACGACTTACTATTTTATTCATTCTTATAAACACACTCTAAATGACAAGGAGCGTCAACATGTCACACGCGCTGCAGTTATCAAATCCAGATTTACTCAAACAATCTTGCTTCATCAAAGACGGCTGGCATGCTGCTAGTGATGAAGCTTCGCTCGATGTAAACAATCCTTTTAATGGCGAGCTCATTGGTACTGTACCCAGCCTGACCACAGAAGATGTCAACGAAGCTGTTGCTTATGCTCATGACGTCCAAGCAGACTGGGCAGCAAAAACCGCCAAAGAGCGTGCAGAATTATTGCAAAAGTGGGCAGACCTCATCGATGCCAATAAAGAAGACTTGGCCATCATCATGACTGCTGAGCAAGGTAAGCCGCTGACTGAGTCACGTGGTGAAGTAGGTTATGCCAACAGCTTTATCCGTTGGTTCGCTGAAGAAGGCAAACGCGTCTATGGTGATGTGATTCCTGCTAATAGCACACAGCTACGTCATGTCGTTCTCAAGCAGCCGGTTGGTGTTTGTGCTGCTATCACACCTTGGAACTTCCCAGCTGCGATGATTACGCGCAAAGTTGCTCCTGCACTAGCAGCAGGCTGTACGATTATCGTCAAACCTGCCACCGAGACACCTTACTCTGCATTGGCACTAGGTGTGTTGGCAGAGCAAGCGGGCATTCCAGCTGGCGTCATTCAGATCGTAACCGGTAAGTCTTCTGTCATCGGCGACATCCTAACGGGTGATGCACGCATTCATAAACTATCATTTACAGGCTCTACAGAAGTAGGCCGTACGCTGATGGCACAATGCGCGCCAACTATTAAGAAGTTATCGCTAGAGTTGGGTGGCAATGCGCCATTTATCGTCTTTGATGATGCCGATCTAGAGAAAGCCGCTGCCGGTTTAATCGCTTCTAAATATCGTAATGCTGGTCAGACTTGTGTCTGCGCCAATCGAGTATACGTTCAAGACAGCATTAAAGATAAATTCTTAGATGTCTTTGTCAAAAAAGTCGCCGAATTAAAAGTAGGTAACGGCTTAGAAGAAGGCGTAGATATCGGTCCTCTTATCAACAAAAAAGCGTTAGATAAAGTACAAGCCTTGCTAAAAGACGCGCTAGATAAAGGCGCAAAACTGGTCACTGGTGGTAGTGTCAATGACGCATCAGAGCTGACTTATAACCCAACGGTTATCACCGATATTAGTAGCGATATGGACATCGCCTCTGAAGAAATCTTTGGACCGATTGCGACCATCTTTACCTTCAAAGACGAAGCAGAAGTTATCCGTGCTGCTAACGATACTATCTATGGCTTGGCCGCTTACTTCTATAGTAGCGACTATGCCCGCTCATGGCGCGTTACCGAAGGTCTTGAGTACGGCATCATCGGTCATAATACTGGTCTAATTTCTACAGAAGTTGCCCCATTTGGCGGCGTGAAGCAATCTGGCTTTGGCCGTGAAGGTTCAAAATACGGTATCGAAGACTATATCACGACCAAATACTGGTGCTCTGATATCACCTAATAGCCATAACCTAATGAGTTGGTTTAATGGTTAGCAAAGTAACAATGAGCAAAGCATCAACTAGCGCAAATTTTTGGATATCTATGGTGTTTTGGGTCAAATAAACACCATGTGATATCTACTGAGTAAAAAACAGACATCAAATAAACCGCCAATCTTTAGATGGCACTTATGTTACGAACAAAGAAAAGGACATTCCCATGACTACCAATCAATCATTACTTGAGCGCCGCAAAGCTGTTTTACCAACAGGACTTGGGGTTGCCTTTCCTATCTTTGCAGAAAAAGCAAAGAACTCAGAAATCTGGGACATCGAAGGCAAGCGCTATATCGACTTTGTCGGTGGTATCTCAGTATTGAACACGGGTCATAGCCATCCAAAAATTACCCAACGTGTCCATGAGCAGCTAGACAAATTTACGCACACTGCAGCGCAAATGATTAACTACGAATGCTACGTGGATCTGGCTGAAAAGCTGTGTGAAAAAGCGCCTATCAGTGGCGATACTAAAGCATTCTTTTTGACCACTGGCGCAGAAGCGGTTGAAAACTGCATCAAGATTGCTCGTGCTAAAACCCGTCGTCCAGGCGTGATTTCTTTTGTTGGTGGCTGGCATGGTCGTACCATGATGTGTATGAGTCTGACAGGCAAAGTACTACCATATAAAAAGAACTTTGGCCCGATGCCAGGACCTGTGTTCCATGCGTTGTTCCCTGCAGAAGAGTTGAACGTAACAGAAGCGCAAGCGTTACATAGCCTTGACATGATCTTCCAAGCAGACATCGATCCTAGTGAAGTAGCGGCAATGATCATTGAGCCAGTCCAAGGCGAGGGTGGTTTCCATCAGGTAACGCCGTCATTTGCCAAAGCGTTGCGCGAGATTTGTGATGAGCATGGCATCGTGCTTATTTTTGATGAAGTACAGTGTGGTTTTGCGAGAACCGGTACCTTGTTTGCAGGTGAACAGCTAGGGGTTGAGCCTGATCTAATGACTGCCGCGAAGAGTTTGGCTGGTGGTTATCCTATCTCTGCGGTCATTGGGCGTGCTGACATTATGGATGCGCCGCAAGTCGGTGGCTTGGGCGGTACTTATTCTGGTAACCCACTTGCTTGTGTGGCGGCGCTTGCTGTTATGGAAGTTATCGAAGAAGAAAACTTACTTGAGCGTAGTGTGGTGATTGGTGATACCATCGCCGCGTTCTTAAAAGGCTTGAACCTAAGCAGTATCGGTCATATCCGTTATAAAGGCGCTATGCTAGCGTTTGAATTGATTGATAGCGAAGGCAAACCTGATGCCGCCGCTGCTGCCAATCTAAAAGCAAAATCATTTGAGCAAGGCTTGCTATTAGCGTCTTGTGGTATGTATGGCAATGCCATTCGTGTAATGGTGCCATTGACGGTTGAGGATGAAGTGCTACAAGAAGGCCTTGATATCATCAAAGGTATTCTAACCGCATAAGCAATACTGAGTGTCATTTACTTTAGCGATGGATCGCTTTTAACCAAGCACAGCTAGTTCAAGTACCGATATTGGTTAAAAGATTGTATGAAAGATAACGGCAAGGTTGCCCTTATGACACTCGCTTTGAGTGAGTTTTTCAACGGCGCCTTGCAAGTCAAGACGCCGTTTTTGTTTTTGCTGTTTGAATACTATACCGACGGCAAATACAAGTTTTTCGGCGACGCGACAGACACAACAAACATGATGGGTATGATTCCATGAAACAAAAATAGTGTAACTGTAACAGGTTGACACGGATGACACACAGACAAGGAGTAAGTTATGTCTGAACTAAAGAAATCGTTAGGAACGCTGGATATTATTGCATTAGCATTTGGTGCAATGGTTGGTTGGGGCTGGGTAGTGTTGGCAGGTGGTTGGATTTTATCTGCGGGTACGTGGGGCGCGATGTTGGCGTTCTTGATAGGCGGGCTAGCAGTGATACTGATCGGCGTGACGTATGCTGAGCTTGCTGCCTCTATGCCGATTACTGGTGGCGAGCATACCTATACGCATCGAGCGCTAGGGGTCAATGTCTCCTTTATTTGCTCGTGGAGTATTTTATTCGGTTACTTCTCAGTCGTCGCGTTCGAGGCGGTTGCCTTACCGACAGTCGTAGAATATTTCATTCCTAATTATAACCAAGGGTATCTTTGGACCATTGCTGGGTGGGATGTGTATGCCACTTGGGTGGGCGTCGGAATGCTGGGATCTGTCATCGTCACTTGGCTGAATATACGCGGCATGGAAGTCAGTGCTTGGTTCCAAAAAACGGCCGTATTGGGCATTTTATTCGTTGGTACGTTATTGTTCATCGGTGCGGTCTTGTTCAATCCCGAAACCTCAAACTCGATACAAGCGCCAGCATTCATTGGTGGGGTTGGCGGTATCATGGCAGTGATTGTCATGGTGCCTTTTATGTTTGTCGGTTTTGATGTCATTCCACAAGCGGCAGAAGAGATTGATTTAACTCGGCCCAATATTGGCAAGTTTTTGATTGTCTCTATTGTGGTTGCCGTGCTGTGGTATGTGGGTATCGCTTGGAGCGTCGGCACGACTTTGCCACTTGTCCAAGCAGAGAACTCAACCCTCGCTACTGCTGATGCGATGACCAATGCGTGGCAAGGTAAGTGGGCAGGTATCTTACTGGTTATCGGTGGTGTGCTGGGTATTTTATCAAGCTGGAATGCATTTCTTATCGGTGGTAGTCGCCTGTTGTACGCGATGTCAAAAGCACATATGTTGCCAGCGTTTTTGGGCAAATTGCATCCAAAATACAATACGCCATCAAATGCTATCTTATTGATTGGTGGTTTGGCGACGTTAGCACCATTATTTGGTCGTAAAATGCTGGTTTGGATCGTAGATGCAGGTGGTTTTGGCATCGTCATTGCTTATACCTGTGTGGCGATATCATTCTTAGTATTACGCTATCGTGAGCCTGATATGGTACGTCCATTCAAAATACCCGCAGGTAAACTGGTCGGTATGGTCACGATTGCGCTCAGCATTGGTATGTTGATGCTGTATATGCCAGGTATGCCATCGGCACTGACACCAATCGAGTGGTGGATTTTCTTTGGCTGGACTGTCTTGGGCATCGTGTTATATGGCTATGCGAGAGTGAAATATCCGGGTATTAGTGAGGCAATCATGGCAGAAGAGCTGCGTGAATTAAAAATCGTCAATCAGTTGTGGTTAAAAGACAATCCTCCCAAACGTTAAGCTTGTCGAGCAGAACTTTTAGCCAAATCATCCTTCAAAAAAAGGCCTAACATTCAATGTTAGGCCTTTTGCTATTCTAGAAACCACGCTATTGATTAAGACTTATCACGAATCAGCTTATAGTTTAAGAACTCAGTGATACCAAGCGTACCAAGCTCGCGACCAAATCCTGAACGTTTAACGCCGCCAAATGGGGTATTGGCTTCGGTACCAGACGGCGCGTTGATAGTGACCATGCCCACTTCTAATTTATCAGCAATATCAGCAGCTAGGGCAGCATCTTGCGTTTGGATAGAAGCACCAAGACCAAAAGGCACATCATTAGCAATCTTGATAGCGTGATCGACATCACGAGCCTTGTAGACGACAGCGACAGGACCAAACAGCTCCTCACGATATACATCCATGGATTCAGTCACATCAGTCAGTACCGCAGGCTTAAACCAAGCGCCAGGCTTGTCTTTTTCCATGCCGCCTTCTACCAATACTGTCGCACCTGCTTGAATAGCACTGTCTAGCTGCGCTTGCAAGTTGACCGCAGCGGCTTTTGATGACATTGGGCCAATAAACGTATCTTCCTTAAGCGGGTCGGCCAAAGTCATGCTGCTGACTGCATTGGTAAAACCTTCGACGAATTTGTCATAGACTGATTCAATGACGATCAAACGCTTGGCTGCGTTACAGGCTTGTCCAGTATTACCAAAACGACCAGAGATAGCGCCTTGTATTGCTTGTTCGATATCGGCATCGGCTGCGACGATAAAGGCATCTGAACCACCCAATTCTAAAACGACTTTTTTGAGTGCGCCGCCAGCTTCTTTTGCAACGGCTTGTCCAGCGCGTTCAGAACCTGTTAGCGAGACACCTTGTACGCGTGTGTCATTGATGATGGTCGCTGATTGCTCGTTGGTCGCAAAGATATTGTTATAGACACCTTCAGGTACGCCAGCATCTTTAAAGATATCGACGATAATTTCTGCGGTGTTTGGACACTGCGGTGCGTGTTTTAGAATAATTGTATTACCCGCCATAAAGTTTGGCGCGACAAAACGTGCCACTTGATAATGTGGATAGTTCCACGGCATGATACCGAGTAGAACGCCAACAGGACGTTTTTCTACCGAAGCTGATCCTGAGTCAACGTCAATGGTATTCGGCGCGAGTAGCTGCTCAGCATTGTCTGCATAGTAACGATAGATCTCAGCGACCAGACCGATTTCACCCTTGGCTTGTGCAACGGGTTTACCCATCTCACCCGCCACGATACGAGCCAGCTCGTCTTGACGCTCAAGATAGATATCGGCAATTTTATGCAGTAGTGCACTGCGCTCACTCAATGAGACTTGACGCCAGTCTTGATAGGCGTTGTCAGCCTGCTCGATGACTTGCTGGATGTCTTGTTCAGTGGCGGTAGGGTAAGTGGCTTCTAGTTCGCCAGTGGCTGGATTGTTGATTTGATAATCGCTCATACTTTTTCCTTATTTTTAGCGTGTTTTTGGGTTTAAAATCCATTTTTGTGTTTATGCTTATACTTTCAGTTGCTAATAAGTGCGATTTATTATGGTTCATTCTATGCCAAGCGGCGTGTTTTAGAGTGACGCTTTGGTTACAGGTTGTTGCTGGGTAATACAATGAATATTACCGCCGCCATAGACAATCTCTTTTGTGCGTATTCCCACTACTTGATGGTGCGGAAAGATTTTTTCAAGCTGCTCGATGGCGAGTGCATCATTTATATCATCATATTGCGGTACGATGACCGCGTCATTACAAATCAAAAAATTGGCATAGGAGGCGATACAAACATCACCCGTTAGGCGAGGTTTGGCGTCATGAGATTGATGAGTGTTTACAGTGGTTGATTGTCTTCAGTTGTTTCTGTCGTATCGACATTATCCGTTGCCTTCGATTTTTCCTTGGTTAGCTTTATTTTTGGATTCTTAGCAACAGGTTCGATATTTTTCACGGCGACATTCAGGGCAGGTTTAGATGCTTTTTTTAGACTGCGTTTGATGCGTCGAACTGCGATAGCATCTGCTTTGGCTTGTTCTTCGGCAAGCGCCGTATCATGTAAGCTTTGATATACTTCAAGCGTCTTTTCGATCATCTCACGCATGGTGAATTTGTTGGTCATTTCAGGACGCGTGACACTTTCTAGCTGGTTTCTAACTGCTTTACAAAGCGCATTGGCATTGTATTTTTTAACCAAGCCTTGCGGGTAGAGCGGTTGTAAAATCTCGCTAAAGGCAGCTTGATCCCAACCAATGACTGGCGTACCTAGATGTATGGCTTGTAGGGCATTGATACCGATTGACTCGGGTTCATTAGCAAGTGCCATGACAATATTGGCCGCCGATAGCCATTCTCGCATATCATTACGCTTGCTGCCCACATAGGTAATGCGCTCAGCGAGTCCCAAGCTATTAGTACGTTGACGAAAATCTTCATGAGCGACATCGCCGTCTTTATAGTCTTCATCCATAATAATGACATGAATATTGGGGAACTGCTCTTGCAGGTTACCCAAAATATCTATCAGCCATTCTTGCCCATACTCGTTACCGATGACGGTTGGGAATACGAGCCATTTTTTGTGCTCAAGCTCAGGGTATTCAGCAAAGGTATGACGTAACCAATAGACCGAAGGATTATGACGATAAGGGTAGCGCCGAGTATCGACACCGCGATAGATACGCGTGATGACTTTGGGATCTACGTCTTCGATGCGCAGTCCTTTTTTTAAGTATTGCGTGACGCTATCAGATACGGTGATTATCGTATCAACATTGAGTAGGGCTTGAGAGTACTTATTAATAGGATAAAACCCATACATGGTCGAGACCAGTTTGGGAAAACGTCTAACGCGAGCACGGCGCAATGCCAAATGCAATATCCATGCAGGGGTACGCGAATGCACATGAATGACATCGGGCTCGTACTTTTCTATCAAATGCCGTAGGGCAGAGACTTGCAATAGCGATAGCCAAGACTTTTTATTCACATGTAGCTGATGGTAAATATTGCCATCACGTTTGAGACGTCTAACCAAGTCATTGTCTTCATCGGCACTAGAGACAATGATAGAGGTATGCTCATTTTTGACCAATGCTCGCCCAAGATGAAAAATACCGCGCTCGGATTCATCATGCTTTAGAGACGACAGTAAGCGCATAACTTTCATAATAGCGTTGGTCACCGGTTAGTAATATCAATTTGCTATTGTCAGTTAAAAGCGATTAAAACTCAACCATCAAGATAAAAAGATGAGGTCAGATAGGTAGTTTTTAGAATATATAAGCGTAAGCCATGGATTAATAAACATCAAAAGCCGTTAGCGTCGTTTTTGTAAGTGCTCAGCATTGGGCAGTACTTGTTTTTCACTCAAGTATTTCCAGTAGCGCTGCGGGAGATATTGTTTATGCAGCTTAGGGTTTTTGCGCTCTTTGATATTGACGTTAGTAAAGTAACCTTGCCAGAATTTTTGATAGCGCTGCTCATCAGGACTATGGATGCTGGCAGGGTTACGTAGTACCGCATCATCAAGATTAGTGATGGTTTGCAGCTTTGCTGGACGTGATGGCGTGCTATTATTTTTATCATAATAGATGCCGTAGCCCCGAGTCAGATCATAGATTGCCCATTGTTGATCCTGATAACGCTGCCGAAAGTGCTCTCCGATTAATGGTAATACGTTAAAATCAGGCTCTACACGTGCAAAATAAATATCATCAGTCGTATGCTCAAAACGTACAAACGCTTCCATGCGATGTTTCTCACGGCCGACAGATTTGACTGTCTGTACTAGCTCCAGAACATCTAAATTACCTAAATCTTGCATGATCTGACGGCTAGGGTAGTCGATGGCGTATTTGACCACGCGAAACAATGTCGTACCGATATCGTCTTTCTCTGATAAAAATCCCCATAAGATATTTCGCATGCCTGAGTGACCCAATAAGGTATTTAATTTGACTAACACCCGCTCGGCTTTATCCTCATCGGTTGCCACGCTAGTCGCCTGAGCGATGAGTGATGGCACATAGCAATCTTGAGCGGTTAGCTTTAGCGCCACATCGTTCTGTAGACGATTGGCATAGACATAAAACACAGCACTCAGCCAACCTTCAAAGCTAGGCTCATACAGTACAATGCTAGGCGTCAATTGACCGACAGCGTAAGAGTCGTTTTGCATAAGTGCTGACATGTTTTATCCTACATTTCTATCATAAATACAGTAACGTGATAGCAGGTTTTTTAACCCATGCTATCTAGAGCTATTCTAAAATAAAGCCAACTGCCCAGTACGCTGATCATTAAACTTGGTTTGCGTTTGAGCCAATACATACTGACGGAAATTATCGCGCGTTAGATGTGCAAGGTGTTCGTTTTTGCCAGTGGTCGCGATAAAGTATTTAGCACGGTTGACCGCAGCGCCCATTTTTTTTAGATGGTATAGCGTCAATTGATTGAACTTACGTGCTTTGACGATTTTCTTGGCAGTCTTTGTACCGATACCTGGGATACGCACTATCATTTCATAAGTCGCTGTCTGGATATTGACTGGGAAATGCTCGCGATGGCGTATTGCCCAAGCAAGCTTTGGGTCGCAGTCTAAATCTAAAAATGGCGACTCCGGCTCTACAATCTCATGCGCACCAAAACCATAAAAACGCATTAACCAGTCTGCTTGATACAGACGATTCTCCCGCACCATCGGCACGGGCGTTCCAATCGTAGGCAAGCGATTATCAGAGAGCATAGGTACATAACCTGAGTAATAGACCCGCTTGAGATCATACGTTTTGTAGAAGTGACTCGATAACTGAATCACTTGCAAGTCAGTCTCGTTACTCGCACCAACGATCATTTGACTGGTCTGACCTGCTGGCGTGAACTTAGGCGCTTTCTTGTGAGTTTTACGGCTTTCACGAATGGTGATGATTTCTTCTTTTACCGTCTCCATTGGTGCTTTTAATTGATCATGTGATTTCTCTGGTGCAAGCAAAGCCAATCCTGATTTGGTCGGAATCTCGATATTGACGCTCAAACGATCCGCATATAATCCTGCTTCTAGCAGCAGTTCTTTTGACGCACCTGGAATGGTCTTTAGATGGATGTAACCATTAAAGCGCTCACGCGTACGTAAGAGTTTGGCAACTTCGACCAGTCGCTCCATCGTATAATCGCCACTTTTAAAGATACCAGAGCTAAGAAATAGCCCTTCGATATAGTTACGGCGATAAAACTGCATGGTTAAGTCGACGACTTCTTCGACACTGAACGCAGCACGCGGCGTGTCATTGCTTTTACGTGAGGTGCAATAAGCACAGTCGTAAATGCAGTGATTGGTCAAAAGAATCTTTAATAGGCTGACGCAGCGACCATCTTCGGTATAGCTGTGACAGATACCCGTTGCTGAGGCATCGCCTAGTCCGCCGCCTTGGTTTTTTCGAGTACCAGCGGAGGATGAGCAGGAAACATCATACTTGGCAGCATCAGCCAAAATATTGAGTTTGCCCTGTAATCTTTCATAATTGATGTTTGCCATAAGTCGCGTTTTACCAATTAATTGATGAAAGACTATTTTACCAAAATTATCGCTAAGTCATTGTATTTATAGGAGAATCCCAAAAACAACACGACAAATAGTGTCGTATGATTCGTGTCTAATATAGTAAACAGTAGTTTGAGGTTTATTTAAAGGCTAAACTCTGTAGCTTAATATATCTATCTTTTAAGTGCGAATATAGATTCTTTCAAACATTCCATAAAAGGGTCTTTTAGAGAAATTTTATGCTCAAAAAATTTAAAGAAAAATCAGCGTCTCAAAAGTTCGATACGTTTCTAAATGTCTCGTTTATATCTTTTTTCATTGCACTCAATTTTTTGGAATGGCAGGGTAGAGATTTTCCGCAGGAGTCAGAGCTACAATACAGTGAAGGCATTATCACTGATACGGGATTTAGTATAGCCTTGCAATCTATCGAAAATCCTAAACAAATAACGCTTTACGGCTGTAGCTATAATGTATTTGGCTTTATTAATACTGGGTCATGTATGGGTCCTACATACCTTGAACCTAGGCTTGGCAAGTACGCAAGAGTTGGTTGGTACTATCAGCCCAATTTTTTAGGCGTATCGAATAATTTACCGCAATTAGTCAGCTTAGACATTAGAGGATCAGAGGAGGATCTGCAAATAACTTACGAAGATACCAAAAACCTAATGTTCGATCAAAACATGATAAGAGTGCTCACTACGTCAATCTTTGGTTTTGGTTTTATCTTTTTTATGACAAAACTTAATAATCTAATTAATCGGCCTATTCTGTATAAAGAAAAATGATCTTCTCTAAAAGCTCAGCTATTTCTGCCACTGCATCAAGCATTTATATCCTAAGCTTAAAGCAGTGCTTTACCACACTCAAAACCAAGCCACCGACACAAAAAAGGTCTTGCTGACTAGATAACTAGTCCACAAGACCTTTTACATATACTGGTATCTATTCAATAATAATACGCTATAACCCAATTTTTATTGAACCTTGGCACGTATGACGACGGTTTTGGCTGCATTGGCATCAAAGTTCACCAAGTTCCATTTTAGACCAGAGTAGTTTTCTTGGACAACCACCGTATTGCCAACTTGCTGAATGGTTTGATAGCTGTCTCCGCCAGTGGTGGCAAGCGTCGGCAGAGGACTATTCAACGAGACTAACTGGACGCCACTTGGTAATGAGATCATGGCGTTGATGTCATTGACCGGCTGTGCTGAGGTGTTGGTATAAGTGGTGTGATACTCAATCACATCGCCAGGGGCAATATGATTGGCAGGAACGGCAACTTCACGTCCATCAGCATTTTTTAGAATTTTCATGACTTTGGTATTTGCATTGACCACGCCAGGCGTACTAAAGGTAGGAGTCAGTTGCAACGTATCCAAAGTTGTCGTCGTGGTCGTTACTTGATTGGTCACTGGCTGCTGCATAATCACTGGCGGGGTGACATTGGTTGCGACAGGTAGTACTTGCGTCACGCTGCTGGCAGGCGTGGTAATCACATCTACTTTAGTGACCTTGTTGGTAATAGAGTTAGTCACTGGTACGCTAGTAACGGTCGTCGTACCTTGGACAACAGGAGACTGATGCACGACATAGCGTGGCACAGTGGTCACCTGAGTCACCGCGTACGGCATGCCGTCTTGCATGGTGATACCGTTTGGTGTCGCCGTAATCGTAGCAGTTTTGCCATCAGAATATTGCTCGACCACCGTGGTGCTACCGCTCGCAGAGGAGCTAATGGCAATCTCAGGGGCAGCATTGGCCGATGATGTAGCCAACACGATACCTGCTAGCAATGCAGACATAGCTGCATTTTTTGCCATAGTCGTTTCAGCAGTTGATGCTTGAAAACCATCGTTCATAATCATGAAAGACTCCTCAAAAATAATAGTAAGTAATACAACAATAGATAATGCCTAGATAAACAAAACCCCCGCTAAATGACACCGAAAAATATGCCAAATAACGAGGGTAGTAGTGCTGATATTAGCCTATGTGTGCGATCAGACCATCATTATTTTTAGTAAGAGCGCAGCAGTGCTAACTTGTATAAAAGCTATTCAATCTTAACTATTTCTTATTGAATAAACTTAATATTGAAGTTATGGTGCACTCAAACTCAAATAATTATGCGCCAAAACAAATCATGGATAAAAGCAGCATTGTGTAACCGAAACGGTATAAATGCTATCTATGTGTAGTACAGCTTTCATCTATGGAATTGCATAACTAAGTAGCCAGTCACAATCATTGTCATAAAAACTATTATCTAAAAGTCATTTCTCAAACTATCTACAATTGAGAGTATCAAAACTCTAGATTAGAACGTAGTGTAGCTATTAGTCGTAGATAACTTTCATAACTTCATATTCAACGACGCCCTTTGGCGTTTCGATGCGCACTTCGTCGCCTTCAAACTTACCAATCAAACCACGAGCGATTGGTGAGTTGACTGAGATTTTGCCAGCTTTAAAGTCAGCTTCATCATCGCCGACGATTTTGTATTGTTTTTCTTCTTCGGTGTCCATGTTTTCGATCACGACGCTAACACCAAATACAATACGGCCTTCTTTTGGCAGTGTCGAAGGATCGATGACTTGAGCGCCACCAAGTTTGGCTTCGATATCACGAATACGTGCTTCACAAAAACCTTGCTGCTCACGGGCAGCATGGTATTCAGCATTTTCTTTCAAATCGCCGTGTTCGCGTGCTTCAGCAATCGATGCTGTGATGCGTGGACGGTCGACACTTTTTAGCTGTTTTAATTCGGCTTCTAGAGCCGCGTGTCCTTGCGGAGTCATTGGGTAACGTTGCATGTTTTTTCCTTAAACCAATAACACCACACCACCTCATAATGAGATGGTGTCAGTGTTGTTGCAATGGATATAAAATATAAAAGAGTGATAATTAAGACGATGTAATGAATAAGTTGGCCATTATTTATGAGTGCATCTCACCTCAATTCAAGCATAGGCGCACTTAAGCTTACGTAATAAAAAGCATAGTCGCAATTTAGCCACTATGCTTTTTAGGTCTATCACGGTAAAGGTATCGTTCCTCAAGCATGGTTGGCTATATTTAAAGCAAACAACGATACTTGAGTGAGCTTTTAGGCAAGCCTAACGGTTATGCTTAATCTACTGAAATTATTCAGCCACGTCAATAGACTTTGCTTGCTCATGCAAATCTTGTAACTTATAGACATCAAACGGTAAGTCAATCGCGTAAGATTTGCAGACGGCATCAGCGGCACCTAACGTGGTGACGTAGAATACTTTGCCCTGTAGCGCACTACGGCGAATAGAGAACGAATCCTCTTGAGCTTGCTTACCTTCAGTAGTATTGATGATAAGGTCGATTTTGCCGTTTTTCAAGGCATCAACGATATGCGGGCGACCTTCAGTAACTTTGTTGATTTGCTGACTTTCGATACCAGCGTCGCTCAGTACTTTTTGCGTGCCAGTGGTCGAGACAATCTTAAAGCCAAAGTCTGCAAGCTGACGAGCAATCGGAGCGATTTGGGCTTTATCACTGTCACGAACTGAGATAAAGACGGTTTTTGTCTCGCCTTCAGTTGGTAGACCTGGCAGACGCTCATTACTACCGATAATGGCCTTGTAGAATGCTTCGCCAAAGGTTTTGCCCACGCCCATAACTTCGCCCGTTGATTTCATCTCAGGACTCAAGATTGGGTCAACACCTGGAAACTTAGCGAATGGGAATACCGCTTCTTTGACCGCATAGAATGCTGGAACAATCTCAGTGGTAAAGCCTTGATCTTTAAGCGAAGTACCAGCCATACAGCGCGCAGCAACCTGTGCTAAAGAAGTACCGATACACTTAGAGACGAACGGTACTGTACGTGCAGCACGTGGGTTCACTTCTAGGATATATACGGTTTCGCCTTTTACTGCGAACTGTACGTTCATCAGACCGATAACGCCTAGCTCTTTTGCCATGGCGACCGTCTGTGCGCGCATAACATCACATAGCTCTTTAGACAGTGAGTATGGCGGCAGTGAACATGCTGAGTCACCTGAGTGAACGCCAGCCTGTTCGATATGCTGCATGATACCGCCAATAACGACATCAGTGCCATCGCATACACAGTCGACATCAACTTCGATAGCATCATCTAAGAAGCGATCTAGTAGGACAGGCGCTTCGTTCGATGCTTGTACCGCAGTACGTAGGTAATGTCTTAGCTCGTCTTCGTTGTAGACGATTTCCATCGCGCGGCCACCTAACACATAAGATGGACGTACAACCAATGGATAGCCTACGTCTTTTGCTTTCACTAAGCCGTCTTCTAAGCTGGTTGCTAGTGCGTTTGACGGCTGTACTAGGTTTAGCTGCTGAATCATATGCTGGAAGCGCTCACGATCTTCGGCACGGTCAATTGCATCTGGGCTAGTACCGATGATTTTAACGCCTGCTGACTCTAGTGCACGAGCAAGTTTCAATGGCGTTTGACCACCGAACTGTACAATCACGCCATCAGGGTTTTCGATACGAACGATTTCTAGCACGTCTTCTAATGTGATTGGCTCAAAGTATAGACGGTCAGAAGTGTCATAATCGGTTGAAACCGTTTCAGGGTTACAGTTGACCATGATGGTCTCGTAACCATCTTCACGCATAGCAAGCGCTGCATGCACACAGCAGTAATCAAATTCAATACCTTGGCCGATACGGTTAGGACCGCCGCCGATAACCATGATTTTCTTTTTGTCTGTTGGGTTCGCTTCACATTCGCTATCGTACGTCGAGTACATATAAGCCGTGCTAGTAGCAAACTCTGCGGCACAGGTATCGACACGCTTATAGACTGGATAGACGTTTAGATCCCAACGCTTTTTGCGAAGTTGCTTTTGTGAGATACCAAGCAATTTAGCCAAACGCAAATCTGATAAACCTTTACGTTTAAAGCTACGTAGATTTTTCTCGTTCAATCCGCCAAAACCAAGTGATTTTACGGTAGCTTCTGTTTTAACGATGTCTTCTATCTGTACCAAGAACCATGGGTCAATCTTGGTAAAGTTAAACACTTCATCGACACTCATACCGACGCGGAATGCATCAGCAACGTAGTAGATACGCTCAGGTGTTGGAATAGTTAGGCGGTTTATGATTTCGCTACGTGCTTTTTCAACGCTTACTTTTGATAAGTCAATTTGCTCATCAAAACCATCCGCACCTGTTTCCATACCGCGTAAGGCTTTTTGCATCGACTCTTGGAAATTACGACCAATCGCCATCACTTCACCGACCGATTTCATCTGAGTCGATAGGATGTTGTCTGCTTGCGGGAATTTTTCGAAGTTGAAACGAGGTATCTTGGTCACGACATAATCAAGCGCAGGCTCAAAACTGGCTGGCGTTTTGCCACCAGTGATGTCGTTTTGCAATTCGTCTAGCGTATAACCAATCGCCAGTTTTGCTGCGATTTTGGCAATCGGGAAGCCAGTGGCCTTTGAGGCTAGGGCAGACGAGCGTGATACGCGTGGGTTCATCTCGATGACGACCATGCGACCGGTATCAGGGTTGATACCGAACTGTACATTTGAGCCGCCCGTTTCTACACCGATTTCACGCAGTACTGCTAATGACGCATTACGCATGATTTGGTATTCTTTGTCGGTCAAGGTCTGTGCTGGTGCGACGGTGATTGAGTCGCCTGTATGCACGCCCATTGGGTCAAAGTTTTCGATGGCGCAGATGATGATGCAGTTGTCGTTTTTGTCACGAACCACTTCCATCTCGTATTCTTTCCAACCAATCAATGACTCATCGATGAGTAGCTGATGGTTTGGAGACAAATCAAAACCACGCTCGCAGATTTCGATGAACTCATCGCGGTTATAAGCGATACCGCCGCCTGAACCGCCCATCGTGAATGATGGACGAATGATACATGGATAGCCCATTTTTTCTTGAGTAGCAAAGGCTTCTTCCATGGTTTCAGCCGTTTCAGCGCGAGGGCACTCAAGGCCGATACGCTTCATGGCTTTATCAAACAAGTTGCGATCTTCTGCCATTTCGATTGAGTCTTTGGTTGCACCAATCAACTCGCAGTTATACTTAGTCAATACACCGTGCTTGTCTAGCTCTAGCGCACAGTTTAGAGCCGTCTGTCCGCCCATCGTTGGCAAGATTGCATCTGGACGTTCTTTGGCAATGATTTGCTCAACGGTTTGCCAAGTAATCGGCTCGATGTAGGTCGCGTCAGCCATGACAGGGTCGGTCATGATTGTTGCAGGGTTTGAGTTGACCAAGATGACGCGGTAGCCTTCTTCTTTTAGTGCTTTACACGCCTGTGCGCCTGAATAGTCAAACTCACATGCTTGGCCGATGACGATAGGGCCTGCGCCAATGATAAGAATGCTTTTTATGTCGGTACGTTTTGGCATAGTTGGAGCTACCTTCGTTTGGGTGATAATTTGAGTAATCTTTATTTTTGATAACGCTCAATGCGTTTTATGCTTGCAGTGCTTTATTTAGTGCCGCTTGAACCGCTATGGGCGATTCAAGCGTTTACTTATTATGTATTTATAATCAACCGTTTACGCTTGGGCAGTTTTAGCCGCTTCCATCATATCTGCAAACTTATCAAACAATGGCGCGCAGTCATGTGGACCAGGGCTGGCTTCTGGGTGACCTTGGAAGCTAAAGACTGGCTTATCGGTCAGCTCGATACCTTGGTTGGTACCATCGAATAATGAGCGATGAGTAGATTTAACGTTGTCAGGTAGCGTGTCTTCATCAACCGCAAAACCATGGTTCTGACTGGTAATCATCACCGTGCCAGTCGCTAAGTCTTGTACTGGATGGTTGGCACCATGATGGCCCGTTTTCATTTTGATGGTATTTGCACCGCTAGCCAGACCAATCAGTTGATGGCCTAAGCAAATGCCAAACGTTGGCACGTCAGTTTGCTCAATGATGTGACGTACCGCATCGATAGCGTAATCACAAGCTGCAGGATCACCAGGGCCGTTTGATAAGAAGATGCCATCTGGGTTCATTGCTAGCACATCTGCGATAGGGGTCTGTGCTGGTACAACCGTTACGTGACAACCGCGGTCAACGAGCATGCGTAGGATGTTGGTTTTGCTACCGAAGTCATAAGCAACGACGTTGTATTTAGAATCGATATGAGTGCCAAGTTGCTTAAAGAAGCCGCCAGTACCGCTATCATGACTACCATGAATATCACGGTTGAGTAGGGTGTCTGATAAATCCCAAGTACCTGCTGTCCACTCGAAGTTCTCTTTAGTGCAGCATTCTTTTGCCAAGTCCATGCCTTTTAGACCTGCAAAGCCTTTTGCTAACTCAATCGCTTTTTGCTCATCGTCGCTACTGATAGTCTCGCCGTTTGAGGCAGTCATGATACAGCCGTTCTGTGCACCTTTATCACGTAATAAGCGTGTTAGCTGACGCGTATCAATTTCAGCGATAGCCACTGTCTCATTACGCTGTAAATAGTCGCTAAGTGACTCTGAGTTACGGAAGTTAGAGGTTGCCATGGTGGCATCACGAATGATAAGACCGTCTGCCCATACTTTGTGACCATTGCCAGATTCTGTGTCCTCGCTATTGGTGCCTGTATTACCGATGTGAGGGTAAGTCAAAGTCACCAGCTGGCGGGCATAACTTGGATCGGTTAGGATTTCTTGATACCCTGTCATGGCGGTATTAAATACGACCTCACCAATACGATGACCTAGGCTGCCGATACTGACACCGCGAAAGATTGTACCGTCTGCTAGTGCCAAAATTGCTTGTATTTCTGCCGATGAATTCAAGGATTGCCTCCGCTGTTATTGGTGAGTGCCATCGTGTTTTGTTGGTCTAAAATTGCTCCGTATCCTTTTATTTACGGCATTTGACTGTTGTCATATAGAAGTAATAAAAGGACGACACACAAAAATTTTCCACAAAAAAGCGAGAAGACATTATTGATGAAAACTACAAAACCCACTAGATAGTGAATAGGTAACTTGCATCATGTCCGCTCGCTTAGGCACAGATTTTGCGTATTATATACAAAATAGTAACTTATGGCTAGTATCAAGGGCAAACTGAGTGATTAAAACTGGTAGTGGACAGACAGCCCGTAATAGTCAGGCGCAAGATTGGTTGTGATGAGAAGCTGATCGTTATAGCTTTTGGTCAAATACATACTACTGGCAACCCCTAGTGCTGCACCAGCAAATACATCAGCCACATCATGTTTTTCCGCTTTAACACGGCTATAACCTACAAAAGTTGCGCCAACATAAGCTGGAATACTATATTCTAATCCATAGCGTTTATGAATGAAGCTTGCGCCCTGAAATGCCAAAGAAGTATGTCCTGATGGGAAGGAGTCATTGTCGCTATGGTCAGGGCGCTCTTTATTAATGGTTGACTTCACAGCATAGGTCACGGCAAGATTGGTAGCAAATGATTGATAAAATTGCTGACGTCCCTCTTTGTCATTCATATAATGCGTGCTGCCATAAGCAATGGCAGGTATGGCAACCGCAACAATGTCACCGGCTCTCTCCAAACTTGAGGTATCTTCAGCATAACTGGGCGCGGTGATGATCACACTACTTGCCAACAAGATAATAGGTACGTGTGTTTCGCGAAGCATGGATGCGTCCTTAGTAGGGTAGCGGTACTTGTTAGGGCAGGCGCTACGATAGCAAAATGAGAATGTTGGCCTTGCTAATTGTACTATAAAGTGGACACACGATAAGGTATTAAATGGGACTGTATACTGTAAAATATATTTTTTATGGCTATGGTCCAAAGTGAGATGGTTCTTTGACATGCGAATCAAATAAGCATAAAAATGATTGTGGTATAACCAATGACTTACTCCAAAATAACATTATCCTTACTAAGGAAAAACGATGATATTTAAATATTTAGACAAAACCCCTGAGTTTGCCGTACCATTCAATGGTTGGGTCGCTGACTCGGCACAAGTAATCGGTGATGTGTATTTGGGTTATCAGGTCAATGTTTGGTTTGGTGCGGTGATACGCGGCGATAACGATCGTATTCATATCGGCGACTATAGTAATGTGCAAGAAAACAGTGTGATTCATACTGATGCAGGTATCAAAGTGACTATTGGTAATTACGTGACTATCGGTCATCTAGCGATGCTGCATGGCTGTGAAGTCGGTGATAATAGCCTGATTGGTATTGGTGCTGTGGTACTTAATAATGTCAAAATTGGCAAAAACTGTCTGATAGGGGCAAAAGCCTTGATTACTGAAGGTCAGGTTATTCCTGATAACTCGCTAGTGATGGGCGCGCCTGCAAAAGTGGTCAAGACGCTGACAGATGAGCAAGCAGCGATGCTAAAAATGTCAGCGCTACATTATGCTGAGCGTTGCCAGAAATTTAAAACAGGCTTGACAGAAATAGCGATGCCTGATTAAGGGTAAGTAAACGAGCTAAGTTTAAATAGATAGACGATAGGGCGCAGACTTATTTCATTGATAGACTGTTCAATTAATACGGTCAGCCTTAATGCATAACGTACCCAGTTTTATAAAACGATTCATATTTTTTCGCAACCAACGATAAGGTCTCACCATGCAGGCAAATCAAGCACAAACACAACAAAAACAACTGGCATTATTTGATTTAGATCATACATTACTTGATGTCGATAGCGATTATCTCTGGGGTGAGTATATCGTAAAGCATGACCTTGTCGATGAGGCGCAGTACCGCACTGCCAATCAGAAATTTTATAATGACTATATTGAAGGTACGCTAGATGCGACAGAGTACAATGAATTCGTCGCGCAGTTTTTAAGCAGTCTGCCGCTTGATAGACTTGATGAGCTAAGAGAAGACTATATTAAAAGCGAAATCGAGCCACATATTCGCCCAAAAGCGATGGAAGCGTTATGTCAGCACATTGAGCAAGGGCACGATGTGGTGATTATTTCTGCGACCAATGATTTTGTGGTATCGGCTATTGCCAAGCGTTTTGGCGTGGAAGAAGCCAATGTATTGGCAACGCCATTAGAGATCAAAGACAATCGCTATACAGGTAAGCTAACTGACAGACCAAACTTCCAAGCGGGCAAAATATACCATTTGGATAAATGGCTAAATAAACAGCAAGCCTCTGGCATCACCTTTGAAAAAACGTACGCGTATTCAGATTCCAAAAATGATATTCCGTTACTGGAATGGGCTGATGTGGCCGTTTGCGTGTCACCTGATGATGCGTTACATGCGCATGCTTTGGCACATCGCTGGGCAGTAGAAGATTGGTCGATCTAGGCTGTCTAATCTAATAATAGTAGCAATATTGGCATCAGCGATAATTAACGAACCATTTAGTATCAATCTCATTTAAAATAGCGCCACATGCATTATTTATTTTTATTAGAAAAACAGGAACATTTATGGAAATCAATCCGTATCAAGAGCAAATTAAAGATTTATCAGAGCGTGGGCAGGATTTGCGGAGGTATCTTTGACTTCGATGGTAAGCAAGAACGCTTAGAAGAAGTCAATTTAGAGTTAGAAAACCCTGAGCTATGGAACGATCCAGAGCGTGCGACCAAAATTAATAAAGAAAAAAGTCACCTTGATGGTGTCATCGATGTGGTGGTTTCTCTTGAGACGACACTAGAAGACGCGTCTGCCATGCTAGAGTTGGCAGTCGAAGCAGAAGACGAGTCATTGCTAGCTGATGTGCAGAGCGAGCTAGATAGCGCTGAGAAACGCGTTGCTGATTTGGAATTCCGCCGGATGTTTAGCGGTGAGATGGATCCAAATAACTGCTACTTGGATATTCAGTCAGGTAGTGGCGGCACTGAAGCGCAAGATTGGGCTGAAATGCTACTACGCATGTACACGCGCTGGGCAGAAGCACATGGTTTCAAAGTAGATGTTATTGAAGTGTCATCAGGTAGCGTGGCTGGTATCAAGTCGGCAACCATTGAGATTAAAGGCGATTATGCGTTTGGCTGGTTGCGTACCGAGATTGGTGTCCACCGTCTAGTACGTAAGTCACCATTTGATAGTAATAATGGTCGTCATACGTCGTTTGCTGCGGTGTTTGTGTCGCCTGAGATTGACGACAACGTCGAGATTGATATCAATCCAGCGGATTTGCGTATCGATACCTATCGCTCATCTGGCGCGGGTGGTCAGCACGTAAACACGACAGATTCTGCGGTACGTATTACCCATGAGCCGTCGGGCGTGGTAGTGACCTGTCAGAATGAGCGTAGTCAACATGGTAACAAAGCCACGGCGATGAAAATGCTACGTGCTAAGCTCTATGAGCTGGAAATGCAAAAACGTATGGAATCACAGCAAGCGGTTGAAGATGGTAAGTCTGATGTCGGCTGGGGCAGTCAAATTCGCTCATACGTACTTGATGACTCACGTATCAAAGACTTGCGTACGGGTGTTGAGACCTTTAACACTGGTGCTGTGCTAGATGGTGACCTCGATCAGTTTATTGAAGCGAGTCTAAAAGCAGGACTGTAAAAGGCCGTTTTAAATAAGCAGCCGTTCTAAAATAGTAACCAATATTTAATTAAGGAAAATTATGCCAAGCGTTAATAATTATTTTGATGATAAAGTGACTTCTATTGCTTTTCAAACGGCTACCAAGCCTGCGACTGTCGGCGTCATGGAAATTGGTGAGTATGAGTTTGGCACTAGTGAATTCGAAACCATGAGTGTGGTGAGCGGTACATTGACTGTTAAGCTACCAGAGAGTGATGAGTGGCAAACGTTTAACGCTGGCGAGCAATTTACTGTTGAAGCTGATAAAAAGTTCCAAGTGAAAGTAGACGTCGAAACCGCTTACTTATGTGTATACGGCAAATAACGACTTCTAAGTTATAGCAATATTAAAACGAAAAACGTCAAGTATTTTATGCTTGGCTTTTTTTATTTCCGAACTATAAAAAACTATAAGTTTTTACGGTACTGCACCATGTCCGTTAAGCTTGCGACTTTGTCATACAGTTGGCGTGCATTAGCATTACTTTCTTGAGTTTTCCAATAAACGTGATTACAGCCTTTTTCATCAGCAAAACCATATACGGCTTCAATTAATATTCGTCCGATGCTCTGTCCACGTACAGACTCATCGACATAGAGGTCTTGTAGATAACAACATGCCGTACTACTCCAAGTCGTTGGATGTATTACGACATGGGTAAAACCTACCAATGTACCATTCTTCCACGCCCCAATTCCATAAACAGGGATGTCATCATCAAGCAGATTGCGCCACGTCGTCTCCGTCGTGCCTGACGGCAAATTGGTCTCATAAAATGTCAGATAGTTTTGCCATAAGTGCGCCCAAAGATCATGATCGGCGAGGGCGAGTGCCTTTATTTTCACAGGTGAATGGTCCATTTTTTATAAACTTAAGTCGTGAGTAGTGCTGAATTATGCCTCAAAAATACAGCATTTAGAACCCGTATCGCTATTTTTATCACTGCTTTATTTTACACAGCATTACACTTTGTCTGTGCCAAATAAACAGCAAAAACTACCGTCATTAATTATGCTAAAACCATGAATTCTCAAAGGTATACAGGTTTATGGCAAAGGCAACAGTAAAGGCAAACCAGCAGATAATGACCAAAGACGTGCGTCATGATTACGAGCATCTCGCACGCCGTGCCAATTTGCGTTATGTGAGTGACAATGAACCAGGCTACGAGCGTAGACGTTGGGGTCGCGGCTTTACTTATCGTGATGCAACAGGCAACACGGTCAAAGACAAAGCATTACGTCAGCGTTTTGATGCATTGGTGATACCGCCCATGTGGTCAGAGGTGTGGATATGCCAAGACGAACGAGGCCATCTGCAATCAACAGGACGAGACGAAAAATCTCGCAAACAGTACCTGTATCATCCGTCATGGAACAATATCCGTGACCAAGCAAAATTTGATGCGATGATAGGGTTTGCAGAGGCGCTGCCCAATCTACGCGCACAGGTGGAGGCAGATTTGGAAGCAGAGTCATTGTCACGCACCAACGTACTTGCTGCCGTTGTTAAATTGCTAGAGACCACTTTGATTCGTATTGGCAATAGTCGTTATGCCAAGCAAAATAAAAGCTATGGTCTGAGTACGCTACGCAGCAAGCATGTCAGTGAAACCGACAATGGACTGGCGTTTGATTTTGTCGGCAAAAGCGCAAAAGAACACCACATTGAGCTGCAAGATGAACGTTTAATAGATATCGTGCAAGCCTGTTCTGAGCTGCCAGGCTATCAGATATTCAAATATCTAGATGACAACGGACATAAGCAAGTCGTTGACAGTAGCGATATCAATGATTACTTACGGATGCACACGTGCGGCATGGACTGTGAAAGCAAGCTATACAGCGCAAAGGATTTTCGTACATGGATGGCAAGTGTACTTGCGGCAAGCTACCTATATGATGAGCTACAAACGTCTGCAGGCGCTAATATATTAACCAGTGCACCAGAAAGCGCTGAGCGACAGCAATTAGTTACTGAGATGGTAAAAAGTGTCGCAGCAGAGCTAGGCAACACGCCGACCGTATGCCGTGCCTCTTATATTCATCCCATTGTCATTGAGCGTTTTTTGGCAGGGCAGTTCTTTGAAACTTACAAACAAGCGCGCCGTGGACGAACTAAGAAATACCAAAGCTGTGAAGAAAAAGCGTTATTAGGGTTTTTAAGAGCTGATGTTTAAGTGTGAGGTTTTAGATAATAATATTGAGGTGTTAATTCTTTAATAGGAAATTGAAAATATGCGGCAGTACTTTGGCTATTGTAGGTGTCTTCGCGGACTTATAGCGAATTAATGATAATTAGTTATAGATTATCTCTATTTCTATAAAATAAAAATGATACGTTATGTATTGAAATAAAATTAGAAATGCGTTACTAATAGAGCATGATAAATACGAACCTATGAAACGGTCTATAGGATGTGGCCGTTCTTCAATTATAAATACCATTTTACCAGTTACCTGCTATTGCTAAAGGATTAGCTTATGAAAACCGCCTCTCAAACCCCGACGAATATTGATACAGATACTACCGTCACGCCCAAAAACTATACCGATTACTATAATAATTTTGATATGGATACACTGCTGTCAGAAATATTTGGCGAGCAGGTGGACGATCGACTAAATGCTTATATGGCTTGCTGTGGTCGTCATGTACGTGACGGCCGCGCTGACAATGCCGCGCTAGTACACGAAGATACCGCAGGCAATATAACACGCATGAGCTTTGGTGAGCTTGACAAAGCGAGTGCTCAAATCGCTAACTTGCTACAGTCGTATGGGGTAAAAGCGGGCGACAAAGTAGCGACGATGCTACCACGCACGCCTGAGCTACTGACTGTTGTATTGGCAACATGGCGTATCGGCGCCGTATATCAGCCGCTATTTACCGCTTTTGGCTATGACTCCATCAAATATCGGATGGATAAAGCCGATACCAAAGTCGTTTTTACTAACTTAGAAAATCGCAGCAAGTTTGAAGATTTGGCTGAGCAAACTAAAATGGTATTGGTCGGCAGTGCTGAGGATGCTCAGACATGGGGTGACGATCACTATAGCCAGTCTATGGAAGCACAGTCGCAAACGATCGAACCAGTGATGCTCGATACGAATGCGCCATTTTTGCAAATGTTTACCTCAGGTACGGTTGGTAAATCAAAAGGCGTCAGCGTCCCATTGGCTGCGTTACCTGCTTTTTACCTATATATGCGTTATGCCATCGACCTACGCGTAGATGATCAGTATTGGAATATGGCCGATCCTGGCTGGGCATATGGCTTGTACTATGCCATCACAGGGCCTCTGCTACTGGGCATGACCACTTATTTTAATGAAGCAGGATTTGACGCGACCAATACCCGTGAGTTTATGGTACGTCATAAGATTACCAATTTGGCCTCTTCACCAACTGCATTTCGAATGATGAAATCTAGTGGTGTATTTGATAGTGTTAATGAAGGCTCTCATAACGATACCAATGCTAAGCTATCTTTGCGCTGTGCCAACTCGGCAGGGGAGACATTAAATACAGAAGTGGTCAACTGGGTTGAAAACTATCTGGCGTGCCAAGTCAAAGACCAATATGGCCAAACAGAGACTGGCATGACTTGCTGTGCACATCATGCATTGGCGCATGATTGTCCTGTTGGTTCGATGGGTATGGCGCTCCCAGGTCATACACTAGTCGTATTAGATGATGATATGAATGTACTGCCAGATGGTGAGCAAGGGCAACTGGCAGTCGTCGTCAGTCAGTCACCTGCGTTTTATTTCCGTGGCTATAGCTGGAATGAAAAACAAGCCTTTGTAGATGATTACTATCTGACAGGCGACGTAGTCGAGCGTCATAGTGATGGTAGTTACTGGTTCTCAGGCCGTGATGATGACATCATTATTACCGCAGGTTACCGCGTAGGCCCCACTGATGTCGAAAACACTGTATTAGAGCATGAAGCAGTGGCAGAGTCTGCGGCGGTAGGTGTGCCAGATGAAGTGCGCGGTCACACTATTAAATCTTACGTGGTACTAAAAGATGGCATCGAAGGCAGTGAGCAAATCGCTAAAGAAATCCAAGAGCTGGTACGCAAACGGCTATCCACTCATGCGTATCCGCGTGAGGTCGAGTTTGTGACAGAACTGCCGAAAACGCCAAGTGGTAAGATTCAACGCTTTTTGCTGCGTAGTCTGTCTGCCGCATAAATAATTTGGTAAAACTTACATAAATTTAATAGAAAAATATCTAATAAGAAGCAAAAATTTAAAGGAATAATCATGCAAGTTAAAGAAAACAGCTTTTTGGTCACAGGCGGTGCATCAGGTTTGGGAGAGTCAGTGGCTCGGGCGATCGTAAGTCAAGGTGGCAACGTCGTTATCGCTGATTTAAATGAATCTGCTGGGCAAGCATTGATCGCTGAGTTAGGTGATAGTGCGCGTTTTGTACGCTGTGATATCACTAACGGTGATGAAGTGCAGTCAGCGGTCGACATGGCAGAGTCAGCTTTCGGCGGCCTACAAGGTTCAATCAACTGTGCTGGTATTGTAGTGGTACAAAAACTGCTAGATCGCGATAACAATCCGGCAGAGCTTGAGGCATTTAGTCGCGGGGTCAATATTAATTTGGTCGGTTCATTCAATGTTGCCCGTTTGGTTGCTGCTAGCATTGCCAAGCGTATAGCGAATGACAGTAGTGCAGGCGACCATGTAGAGAAGAATGTAGATCAAGGTATTATTATTAATACAGCCTCTATCGCAGCCTTTGACGGACAAGTAGGTCAAGCCAGCTATTCATCGTCTAAAGCAGGCGTGGTTGGTTTAACCTTGCCACTTGCTCGCGAGCTAGCACGTCATGGTATTCGCGTAATGACCATCGCACCAGGTGTCTTTGCTACGCCGATGATGGAAAGCATTCCTGAAAAGGCACGAGAGCAGCTAGAGGCAGGTGTGCCATACCCTAAACGTTTAGGCGCTCCCAATGAGTTTGCCAAATTGGTCACTCATATCATCGATAATGCTTACCTAAATGGTGAAGTCATTCGCTTAGATGGTGCGATTCGCATGGTGTAGCAGTCTAGTGAGTGATTCATCATTTTTGCACAAAACGTATCTACAGAATCTGGCATAGTGCTTTAATACATATGATTAATGACAAAAAATTAATTATGGGAATCAAAGTCTATGCCATTTTTTTATAAGAAATCTTACTCATCAAATGAGCAGCGTACGCCTTGGTTGCCCATTATCATTGGTCTTAGTCTTGCTGCTATTGTCAGCACCAGCGCTATTGCTTATGTCAAAAGCACCTCAAAACCCGAAAACCCCATTCCTTCCTCTATAGTGATTGATCGAGTCTTCGTCGACAAATCAGATCGTATCTTAAAGCTAATGAGCGGTGGTAAAGTCATTAGGTGGTATCGTATTGCGCTAGGGGGCAGTCCATCAGGTCATAAGCAACAAGAAGGCGATCAGCGTACGCCCGTTGGGATTTATACCTTAGATTATAAAAACGAGAACTCTATTGCCCATCGCTCTATCCATATTAGCTATCCTAATGATGAAGACAAGGCACGAGTGAATTCATTAGGGGTCAATCCGGGCGGCGATATCATGATTCATGGGCAAATGAATGGCTTTGGACATTTGGGCTGGTTGAATCAACGACGCGATTGGACAGATGGTTGTATCGCGGTTACCAATGATGAGATGGATGAAATTATGGCAGCGGTGATACTTGGTACTCCTATCGAAATCGTGGAGTAGAATAGTCGGATTATGATTGGGTCTAGACTAAATAAATGCATTGCTTATTACCGTATTCAACGGAGATTTCTCTTCAATTTATATCAATAAGATGACGTTTCTTATCTACTAACTTCCTTTAACTAGTATTAATAGCCCATTTAAATATTATTAATAATAAATATCATTGTCTTAAGTAAGGTTTTATTTGGTAATCGTCTTGAAATAGGTGTATATATACCTTATATAAGTGACAGATAACAGTGGGCACTAGACTAAAATAGTCCCTAGAAGTTCCACTAAAAATACTAATTATAAAAGGATATAAACATGAGATTTGAGAAATTCACTCAAAAACTGCAATCAGCGATTCAAGAAGCTCAGAGCCTAGCGTTAGGTCGCGATCACACGGGCATTGATCCTGTACATTTGCTTGCAGTTTTGCTACAAGATGAGTCTAATTTATCTATCTGCCAACAAGCAGGCGCTTCTATTCCAGCGCTAAAAAATGGCGTGGCCAAAGCATTAGATAACCAAGCGACCATTTCGGAGCCTACAGGTGACGTCAACCTAAACCCAAACTCGGTCAAAATATTGAACTTGGCCGATCGTCAGGCGCAGAAAGAAGGCGATGATTTTATCGCAACAGAATGGGTGATGTTGGCACTCGCTGAGCAAGGCGAAACCAAAAAGATATTTGAAAGTGCTGGAGTGACAGCAAGCAAACTAAAAGCGGTGATTGAGCAATTACGCGGTGATGATACAGTGAATAACCAAAACGCAGAAGATCAGCGTGATGCACTCAATAAATATACGATCAATCTGACTGAACAAGCAGAGCTTGGCAAGCTAGATCCTGTCATTGGCCGTGACGAAGAGATCCGCCGTACTATTCAGGTGCTGTCACGCCGTACCAAGAATAACCCTGTGCTGATTGGTGAGCCGGGCGTTGGTAAAACAGCCATCGTCGAAGGTTTGGCACAAAAAATTATCAATGGTGACGTACCAGAAGGTCTGCGCCGTAAAGAAGTGCTGTCGTTAGATTTGGGAGCGCTAATCGCTGGGGCAAAATTCCGTGGTGAGTTTGAAGAGCGCCTCAAAAGCGTACTCAGTGATTTGGCCAAGCAAGAAGGCAATGTCATCCTATTCATCGATGAGCTACATACGATGGTTGGTGCGGGTAAATCTGAAGGTGCAATGGATGCGGGTAATATGCTAAAACCTGCATTGGCACGCGGTGAGCTGCATTGTGTCGGAGCGACGACGCTTGATGAATACCGCAAGTACATCGAAAAAGATGCAGCGCTTGAGCGTCGTTTCCAAAAAGTACTAGTCGATGAGCCAACGGTCGAAGATACCATTGCGATATTACGTGGTCTAAAAGAGCGTTACGAGCTGCATCATGGCGTCGATATTCAAGATAGTGCCATTATCGCTGCTGCGCGCATGAGTCATCGCTATATCACTGACCGTAAGCTACCAGATAAAGCGATTGATTTAATTGACGAAGCGGCCAGTCGTCTGCGCATGGAGATGGATAGCAAGCCTGAATCATTAGGTAAGCTTGATAGCCGTTTGATTCAATTAAAAATGCAGCGTGAAGTGCTCAAAAATGAAGAAGATGCTGGCGCGCAAGCCGAGCGTAAAGTGCTCGATACGCAAATAGCGGAATTGGAAAAAGAGTATGCTGATCTCAACGAGGTTTGGCAGGCAGAGAAAGCACTGGTCAAAGGCAGTCAACAGCTAAAAGACGAGCTAGATAAAGCCCGTATTGCGTATGACAAAGCCAGCCGCGAAGGCGATTACGAGACCATGAGTAAGCTGCAATACGAAACCATTCCGCAGTTAGAACGTCGTATTCATGAGTCTGATTTGGCTGAGCAAAAAGAGCAGACAGGTGAAGGTAGCGGTGTGAAATTGTTACGTAACAAGGTGACAGACAACGAAATCGCCGAAGTGGTTGCGGCCGCTACTGGTATTCCAGTCAGCAAAATGATGCAAGGCGAGCGTGACAAGATGATCGCAATGGAAGAAAAGCTCCATGAGCGTGTCATCGGTCAAAACGAAGCGGTCGAATCGGTGGCCAATGCGGTACGTCGTAGCCGTGCAGGCTTATCTGATCCCAATCGTCCTTCTGGTTCGTTCTTATTTCTGGGACCTACTGGTGTTGGTAAAACTGAGCTGACTAAGTCACTAGCAAACTTCTTGTTTGACTCTGAAGATGCGATTGTACGTATCGACATGAGTGAGTATATGGAAAAACACAGTGTCAGCCGCTTAGTGGGCGCGCCTCCAGGTTATGTCGGTTATGAAGAGGGCGGTACATTAACGGAAGCAGTACGCCGTAAGCCATATAGTGTCATATTGTTCGATGAAGTAGAAAAAGCGCATCCTGATGTGTTCAACATCTTACTGCAAGTATTGGACGATGGTCGCTTAACCGATTCGCAAGGTCGGGTGGTAGATTTCAAAAACACCGTGATTATCATGACCAGTAACTTGGGTTCACATAAGATTCAAGAGATGGTTGGTGAGAGCTATGAGGATATCAAAGCGGAAGTAATGGATTCTGTTGGGCAGCATTTTCGTCCAGAGTTCGTCAACCGTATTGACGAAATCGTAGTTTTCCATCCGCTTGGTATGTCGCAGATGGCAGGTATTGCGGATATTCAACTGGATCGATTACGTCAGCGTATACAAGAGCGTGAGATGGATATTGAGCTGTCAGCAGATGCGATGAATAAATTGGTTGCGGTGGGTTATGACCCTGTTTATGGCGCTCGTCCTTTGAAGCGTGCCATTCAACAAGAGATCGAAAACCCATTGTCATTGAAACTATTAGCAGGGGATTTTGTCGCTGGTGATATTATCAAAGTCGATGTGGGTGCCGATGACAAGCTAACTTTTGATAAGCTTAGAATGAGCTAATCACATTGGCATCGATGTCTTTATGACCTAACGATACTCTTAAAATCAGCCCCTTATCTGCAAGCGTAGGTAAGGGGTTGCAAACAGTTAAATAAAATATATACAAACCTACCTATTTATTACTATAAAAGATAAATTATATCTATTATATAGAGAGCGAGTTATGGGGAAACTGGTTAGTATTGGGGAGGCTGCCAAACATTTCGGGGTTGCTCAATCCACATTAAGACGTTGGGATGAGGATGGTACGTTAGTCGCCAAGCGAACCGAAAACGGGCATAGGCGATATGATTTAAGTGAAATCAGACCACATTCTTTGAATACACCACCTAAATTAGACAGAAAAACCATTGCTTATGCTCGTGTATCGAGTCGTAATCAAAAAGACGACTTACTTCGCCAATCTCAAGTTTTGGAACTTTATTGCGCTAAGCAAGGCTGGACTTTTGAGACGATTACCGATCTTGATACTGGAGTGAATTATAAAAAGAAAGGCTTGAAAAGCCTGCTTGACGACATACTGGACAATCAAGTTGAACGGCTGGTAATTACCCATAAAGACAGGCTTTTGCGATTTGGTGCTGGACTGGTTTTCATGTTGTGTGAGGCTTGTGACGTTGAAGTGGTAATAATCAATGAGGGTGAGGAGCTTAGTTTTGAGCAAGAATTAGCACAAGATGTATTGGAGATTATCACCGTATTTTCAGCAAGACTCTACGGCTCTCGCAGCAAGAAAAACCAACAGTTAATAGAGGCGGTTAAAAAAGCATTATGATCCGTGGTCACTCAATCGAACTCAAACCTAACAACGTACAGGCAAATCATCTTGCTCGTGCTTGTGGCGTGGCGAGAAAAGCCTACAACTGGGCTTTGCATGAGTGGCAACGGCAGTATGCGCTTGACAAGGCGTACCGTGATGCGTGTTTGGTCACAGGCATTGAAATTGATGCCAAAAAGCTAAACAAACCCTCACAAGCGAAGCTCAGGCGCGAATTGAATGCCATTAAGCGTGAATTATTTCCTTATATGCTAGAGGTCACCAAATGTGCTCCGCAAGCGGCAATCATGCAATTGGGTGATGCTTATAACAACTTCTTTAAAGGCTTAGCGAAGTATCCAACCGCTCGTAAAAAAGGCCGTGACGACAGATTTAGTTTATCCAACGACCAATTTGCCATCAAAGGTAAATCCATTCGTATCCCAAACTTGGGCTGGGTTCGCTTAAAAGAAATTTTACGTTTTGAAGGTAAGATCATGTCAGCCACCATCTCTAAACGTGGTGGTAAGTGGTTTGTTAGTGTGGCTGTTGAAATACAAAAAGCTGTACTTACCACTAAAAAGACAGGTAAAAGCGTTGGTATCGATCTTGGCATTACCGACTTGTTAGTTTTATCGGACGGCACCAAAATTAAAGCACCAAAACCGCTCAAGACAAACCTTAAAAAACTAAGAACCCTAAACAAAACGCTTAGTCGCACTAAAAAAGGCAGTAAAAACAGAGAAAAAGCGAAAACCAAGCTCTCTCGTTTGCACTATAAAATCAGATGTATTAGACAAGATTCTTTGCACAAAATAACCTCCGATTTGATTAAAACGTTCGATGTGATTGCGATTGAGGATTTGAACGTCAAAGGTATGGTTAAGAACAGGCGATTATCAAGAGCAATCAGTGACTTGGGTTTCTTTGAATTTAAGCGTCAGCTTATCTACAAAGCCAATGGGCAAGGCAAGACGGTTAAATCGGTTGGGCGTTTTTACCCAAGCTCAAAAACTTGCTCAAACTGTAATCATATCCTTGGTAAAGATCAGCTAACATTGAAAATGCGTGAGTGGTTATGCCCTAACTGTCAGGCTTCTCATGACCGTGACCTCAACGCCAGCATCAATATTTTAAATAACGCGACTGTTATTTTAACAGCCATATAATCCTGTTTATTGGACGGTGAGTTCCATCGCCAATTAAAAAAAGTCTGTGGAGTCGTGGTCAGTCTAAATCTCAAACGAGAGGTAGCGCATGACAACGAAGCAGAAAGAGAACGTCAAACCTATTTAATAGTTAATATTAAATAGGTTTGAGTAAGATTTTTGGAACGGTTTTTATTTATAAGGCGCGTTTTACGTTACTGTTTTTTTACCATTTCAATATCTCTTAAGTATCAGGACTATGCTATAACTAAATCAATGTCTAATAGTACCAGTATCAACTGAACGGAGAAACAGAACGATGACAGCCCATATTGAACGTATAGATATACCTTTAACTTCGCCACTAATCATTGCAGCATTGCTGTTTAGCACTGCCGCGTGCTCTAACCCTTCTACAGTAAGTCCTAGCAATAACAAAAGCACTGCAACAGAATCTCAAGAAGTTTCCATTTCAGATAACGATGCTCAAACCGCCACACAAACCACCACACAAACAAAGACTAGCAAGCCTGACTTTACCACCAAAGCAATCGCTACCTTTAATGAGCCTTGGGCTATGACAGCGTTACCCATTGCAGATAACGAAGCGCCAAAATTACTGGTGACACAAAAAACAGGTGAGCTATTTATCGTAGATACAGCGACGGGCAATAAGACCAAAATCGAAGGCGTTCCTACAGTCGCTTACGGTGGTCAAGGCGGCTTAGGAGATATCATCGTGGCTCCGGATTTTGCGACGTCCAATACCATCTATCTTAGTTATGCGGAAGCAGGAACAGGAAATGATAGTAATAAATTTGGCGCTAAAGTAATCAAGGCGACACTCTCAGGATTAGAGACAGCCACACCTACGTTGCAAGATATCACGCCCATCTGGCAACAGACTCCGAAAGTTACGGGGCAAGGACATTATAGTCATCGCCTGCTGTTTTCGCCCGATGGCCGCTATCTATATATCAGCTCAGGCGAGCGTCAAGACAAAGACCCAGCACAAGACATGAATGGTAATTTGGGTAAGATAATACGGTTGAGTCCTGATGGTAACACCCCGACAGACAATCCGTTTACTGATAATGAGTTGGCCAAACAGTTTTGGACCATCGGACATCGCAATGTGCTTGGTATGGCATTTGACGATAGCGGACAGCTTTGGGCGCACGAGATGGGACCAAAGGGCGGGGATGAATTTAATATTATTGAGAAGGGTAACAATTATGGCTGGCCAGTGGTATCCAATGGACGCAATTATTCAGGTTTAGATATTCCTGACCATGACACAAAGCCAGAGTTTACGGCACCTAAAATTACTTGGACACCTGTCATATCACCATCTGCTATGAGCATTTATGCGACTGGTACTCATAATGACTTTCCTAGCTGGCAGGGCAATGCGCTTATCAGTGGCTTATCGTCTAAAGCGCTTATCGTAGTGGGCATAAGTGAAGACAATATCGCGGCTGAGCGTTACCGTTATGACATGGGTGAGCGTGTACGCAGTGTGCTAGCAGTAGACGGGCAAGTGTGGACACTTGAAGACGGTAATGATGCACAATTACTCAGATTATTACCCAAATAACATCTAAATAGCATCGAATTAAGGACGTATTTACCTACCTATATATTTAATTATTTTAATAAAACTATTCAATTCTTTTAGAGTAAATTAATAATTTTATCAAGTTTTATTTTGTAATAGATTGATAGTTAAGACCTATTTTGTTAAGGTAACGTTCCTTGAAATTTGAGACTTGCACATGGAAGAAGTAAAAGTAGGTAGATTAGGACCTTTTCCGCGGGTAAGTAAACCTGTGTTTATTACATCGTCACTGCTGATTATTGGCTTTATTATTTTCGGTGCGTTTTTCACCGAAACAGCAGGGGCTGTTTTTAGTTTTTTACAAAATTTTATTACCGATAAGTTTGGTTGGCTATTCATTATTCTAGTCAATACCGCGCTTGCGCTTTGTATTTACTTGGCAATGAGTCGCTATGGTGACATTCGACTAGGTAACCAAACAGAACGACCGCAGTACAATCTGTTCTCTTGGATTGGCATGCTATTTTCTGCAGGTATTGGTATTGGTCTGGTTTATTGGGGTACAGCAGAGCCGCTGTATCACTTTATGGCACCACCAATGGGCGATGCCGAGACAGTAGAAGCCGCCAAGCAAGCAATGAATATCTCATTTATGCATTGGGGTCTACATGCTTGGGCGATTTATACGATTGTAGCGCTATCTTTAGCGTACTTCCATTTCCGTCGCGGCCTGCCATTGTCGATTCGATCTACTTTGTATCCTTTACTTGGTAAAAAGATCTATGGTCGTTGGGGACACACGGTCGATATCTTGGCTGTGTTTGGTACGATGTTTGGTGTGGTTACCTCGCTTGGACTTGGAGTTATGCAGATCAACTCTGGACTCGAAAAGCTGTTTGGTACGCCTAACAGTCTTACCGTACAGTTTGGCTTGATCGCTTTCATCACAGCGCTAGCAGCAGCTTCAGTCTTGATGGGTTTGGATAAAGGTAT
Organism: Psychrobacter immobilis; assembly: GCF_904846235.1. Lineage (GTDB taxonomy): Bacteria > Pseudomonadota > Gammaproteobacteria > Pseudomonadales > Moraxellaceae > Psychrobacter > Psychrobacter immobilis_C. The sequence continues at coordinate 53,982 of NZ_CAJGZN010000004.1, read as the reverse complement.
TAAGCGTTTAAGTGATATCAATATTGGTTTCACTATCGTTTTATTAGCGTTTATGGTTATCTTAGGACCAACGCTATTTATCTTTGATAGTTTTATCGAAAACATCGGCAACTATCTGACTGTGATTGTACCTTTAGGTACATGGGGTGAGTCTTATAGCGGTACAGATTGGCAAAGTAGTTGGACGATATTTTATTGGGCATGGTGGGTTAGCTGGGCACCATTCGTTGGTATCTTTATTGCCCGTATCTCTCGTGGTCGTACGATTCGTGAATTTACGCTTGGTGTATTACTGATTCCAATGCTGATTTTGTTCTTCTGGTTTACCACCTTTGGCGGCGTTGCTGTTCATATGGAGCTTGCTTCTGCTGTGTCAGGTGTTAGCCCAGGATTGGTTGAAGCAGTGCAAGCGGATTCTGGTAGTGCCATCTTTAAGTTGGTTGAATACTACCCATTGGCAAAACCGATTACGCTACTGATTGTCGTCATGATTATGCTATGGTTTGTGACCTCGTCAGATTCTGCTAGCTTTGTCATCGATATGTTGACGGCTGGTGGCGATACCAACCCACCGAAAATCCAGCGCTTATTTTGGGCAACGACAGAAGGCGTTATCGCTGCTATCTTACTAGCGGCTGGTGGGCTGTCTGCTCTACAGGCGGCAGCTATCGTAGCAGGACTACCGTTTGCCTTAGTAGTCTTTGTCATGATGTATGCGCTACTGCGTGGTTTGAGTCGTGATCGTCTGATTCTATATAGAGCGCAGCAAGGCTTTATTACGGATGAGTCAGCAGACCATAACTCAGCGAATGAGTTCGTTGACGAGCATCTGCTAAAAGGGCCACCTAAGATTGCTAAAGGTGACTAAAAAGTAGATAGCATCAAGACAGCTACTTAAGCTTTTGATAGAAGAAGCCCCAATTTATTTTTAAATTGGGGCTTCTTTATTGGGTAAAGATATTTAAATCTATTCAGGAAAAATCCAGATTGTTGAAATATTATTGCTGTAATGTTACTACGATTTCTATACATTCGGCAGTATTTACATGGTGTTATATTTAGTGATTCGTTCATACCTTGGTATGGTTGCGCTCTTTTTTGGGGATATCCCTATGGATCATGTAAAAGTTGGCAGGTTAGGCCCTTTCCCGCGGGTAAGTAAACCTGTTTTTTTGACTTCAGCATTACTTATTATCATATTTATTATCCTTGGCGTTTTTTTTACTGAAGCTGCCGGTACATTGTTCAGTTTCTTACAAGGCTTTATTACCGATAAATTTGGTTGGTTTTTCATTATTCTCGTTAATGTGGCCTTAGCACTTTGTGTTTATTTGTCTATGAGCCGTTATGGCGATATTCGCCTTGGTGCTCAAACTGAGACACCACAGTACAGTCTATTTTCGTGGATCGGTATGCTGTTCTCTGCTGGTATCGGTATTGGACTTGTCTACTGGGGTACAGCAGAGCCCTTATATCACTTTATGGCACCGCCACTTGGTGAAAAGGAAACAATAGAAGCCGCCAAGCAGGCGATGAATATTACCTTTTTACATTGGGGCTTACATGCTTGGGCATTGTACGCAATTGTAGCGCTATCTTTAGCCTATTTCCATTTTCGCCGTGGCTTACCACTATCGATTCGCTCCACCCTTTATCCTATATTGGGTAAAAAGATATATGGCTCGTGGGGTCATGCCGTTGATATTTTAGCCGTATTCGGTACTATGTTTGGTGTGGTGACGTCACTCGGTCTTGGGGTTATGCAAATCAACTCAGGGCTTGAGAAATTATTTGGTATTCCTAATAACCTCACAATACAAATCGCTCTGATTGCTTTTGTTACTGCTTTAGCCGCCTGTTCTGTCATGATGGGCTTGGATAAGGGTATCAAGCGTCTAAGCGATGTGAATATCGGTTTGACGGCTATTCTACTTGGTTTTATGGTCGTCTTAGGGCCGACGCTTTTCATTTTTGATAGCTTCCTAGAAAATATCGGCAACTATCTTTCAGTGGTTGTACCATTAGGTCTATGGGGAGAGTCTTATGAAGGTGAGGCAAACTGGCAGTCAGCATGGACGATATTTTATTGGGCATGGTGGGTAAGTTGGGCACCATTTGTCGGCGTGTTTATTGCTCGTATCAGCCGTGGTCGTACGATTAGAGAGTTTGTACTTGGGGTATTGCTTATCCCCATGACCATATTGTTCTTTTGGTTTTCAACTTTCGGCGGCGTTGCTATTCATATGGAGCTGCTCGCTGCTATTGATCCAGCGTTGGTTAGTCCTGGACTGGTCGAGGCAGTACAAACAGATTTTGGTAGTGCCATTTTTAAATTGGTTGAATACTATCCATTGGCGCAACCCATCACATTTATGATTGTGATTATGATTGTATTGTGGTTCGTGACCTCATCAGATTCAGCAAGTTTTGTCATCGATATGCTGACGGCTGGTGGTGATACCAATCCGCCAAAGATTCAACGTTTATTTTGGGCAAGCACTGAAGGTGTTATTGCTGCTGTGTTGTTGGCTGCTGGTGGATTGAGCGCGTTACAAGCAGCCGCTATCGTAGCAGGATTGCCATTTGCCTTGGTTATATTTGCAATGATGTATGCGCTACTGCGTGGTTTGAGTCGTGATCGACTGATACTATATAGAGCGCAGCAGCATTATATTACTGAAGAATCAGCAGATCACAACTCGGCAGATGAATTTGCTGATGAGCATCTGCTAAAAGGACCACCCAAGATTGTAAAAGGTGACTAAGAAGTAGATAAAAGTAAGACAGATACTTAAGCTTTTAATAGAAGAAGCCCCAATTTGTTTTTAAATTGGGGCTTCTTTATTGGGTAAAGATACTTAAATTTATTCAGGATAAATTCGGATTTTTGAAAATTATTACCGAAATGTTACTACCATTTCTATACATTCGGCAGTATTTACAAGGTGTTATATTTGATAATTCGTTCATACCTTGGTATGGTTACGCACTTTTTTGGGGATATACCTATGGATCATGTAAAAGTTGGCCGATTAGGCCCTTTTCCGCGGGTAAGTAAACCTGTATTTTTGACTTCAGCAATCTTGATACTGGCGTTCATTATTTTTGGCGCTTTATTCAATGAACAAGCAGAAGTGGTATTTAACCAAGCAAAAGCATTTGTCTCTTTACGCTTTGGCTGGTTCTTTATTGTCGTGGTCAATTTAACATTGGTCATGAGTATTTATATGATATTTAGCCGTTACGGCGATATCAGACTCGGTCATCAGAATGAGAGACCAGAGTACAATATGGTTTCTTGGATTGGTATGCTGTTTTCAGCTGGTATCGGTATTGGGCTGCTTTATTGGGGCACCGCTGAGCCGTTGTATCATTTCATGGCACCACCATTAGGCGAGGCGGAGACGGTTGCCGCTGCCAAGCAAGCGATGAATATCTCGTTCCTACATTATGGTTTGCATGTCTGGGCGCTCTACGGCATGGTCGCGCTGTCGCTCGCGTACTTCCATTATCGAGTAGGTCTACCGCTAGCCATACGTTCAACGCTGTACCCTATACTGGGTAAAAAAATCTACGGTGGTTGGGGTCATACAGTTGATACATTGGCTGTATTCGGTACGATGTTTGGGGTAGTAACCACGTTGGGTCTTGGTGTCTTACAGATTAACTCAGGCCTCGAGACGTTATTTGGTATACCCAATAATATTACGGTGCAGATTATTTTGATTGGCTTTATCACCATGCTAGCAGGGTTGTCTCTGTTTATGGGTCTGGATAAAGGCATTAAGCGTCTGAGTGATACCAATATATTGTTCACTGTGATATTGCTCAGTTTTGTGATTATCTTTGGACCTACGCAGTTTATTTTTAATAGCTTCGTAGAAAACATCGGTAACTACTTGCATCAAATCGTACCTTTGGGCCTTTGGACTGAGTCTTATCGAGGCGAAGAAAACTGGCAAGCTTCTTGGACGATTTTTTATTGGGCTTGGTGGATCAGCTGGTCACCATTCGTAGGGGTGTTTGTTGCGCGTATTTCTCGTGGCCGTACCATTCGTGAGTTCATACTAGGTGTATTATTAATTCCTATCACGATCTTATTTTTATGGTTTACCGCCTTTGGTGGTTCTGCAGTAAATATGGAGTTGGTAGCAGCAGCAGACCCTAACATAGTTAGTCCAGGTCTGATCGAAGCGGTCAAAGCCGATACAGGGAGCGCTATCTTTAAATTAATGGAGTCTTATCCATTAACAGGTGCGGTCAAATTGCTCATCGTGGTGATGATTGTATTATGGTTTGTTACCTCGTCAGATTCAGCCAGTTTTGTCATCGATATGCTGACTTCAGGTGGCGATACCAATCCGCCAAAGATCCAGCGCTTATTTTGGGCAGGTTCTGAAGGCGTTATTGCCGCTGTATTATTGGCAGCAGGTGGTTTGAGTGCATTACAAGCGGCATCGATTGTCTCAGGCTTTCCTTTTGCTATTGTGATCGTCGTGATGATGTACTCTCTATTGCGTGGCCTCAGTCGAGATCGTTTGATACTGTATCGTAATCAGCAATGGTTCACCACAGAAGAGTCAGCAGAGCATAACTCGGCCAATGAATTCCGTGATGAAGAGTTGCTAAAAGGCCCACCAGCACTTGAAAAAGATGCTTAAGCTTTAGAGTTTATTTTCTGGCTATAAAAATACCCAGCTTGTCATAAGCTGGGTATTTTTATGGATGTTAAATATTTTTAATGAAAAATCTTTCAATACAGCAGCTTCCAATACAGCAGCTCTCGATACAATCACTTTATGGATTAGCTACATTCGCCTTTTGTATAACCGATAGCTTCAGGAATATTACAGGCTGAGCAGGCATTACTAGCCGTTCGGTAGCTAACAATTGATCCAACTTTCGTTTTTACACAGACGGGTTCATATTGTGCCGTACAGATATTATTGGCAGGATTAGCGGGTGGACATTGAGTAAGAGCATCTTCAAACTGCTGACTGATATCAGGAATGGATGGGGTAGGTGTTTGACCAGACGTGCCTACATCAGACATAGAGCTACAGCCCGTCAAAGCTAGAACTAATATCAATATAAGTGATAATGGTTTGAACGAAGATTGATTAATTTTGGAAAATCGACAATTGGATAGAGTTTGTTTCATAAGAAATGTCCTTATTAATAATATTCGATAGCGTCCTGTTATCGCTGATGGATTTGCCTATTGAGGCTAAACGCTTAAGTATTTATGGTAGCTCATTTATCAATAGCTATCCACTTAAACACCATACAAAAAACCCCAAGCTCAATTAAGCTTGGGGTTTTGTTTTCTGCCATCAAATATTGATACTACGACAGCATGTCTAAATGAAAGACATCTAGACTGACGACATTCGCTTATTCAGCTGGTTTGTCATCTTGGTTTAGCTGCACGTACTTGTCAAAGTTTTGAGCATAATCAGTTAAATTATCGCTTAGCATTTGGCGATACTGTTTAACATAAAACTCGACGATATCGTCTTTTTCTTTAGCGAAATCATCACCTTTGACGAAGCCGATAGAGGCAACTGACGCGCTATAGCGTGCTGCAGCATACAATAAAGAAGCACCTACTTGACCTGAATGTGCTTCAGGACCTAGCTGGCTGTTGGCGATACCGATGATAGCGTCAGCACGTTGATAGAATGCCTGCATTTCAGGGGTGATTTCAATGTTAGCATCAGCGTTTTGGTCTTGAATATTGTCTTGAGACATAAGCAACTCCTAATAATAAGTGTCAGTAGTTTTTAGTATATAAAAATGGTTGGCAAACGTTTTAAAGTAATGACTCTTATAAACCAGCGTCTGCTTTTAAGATATCAGCTTTGTCTGTTTTTTCCCACGTAAAGGCAGTCTCTGAGCCTGGACGACCAAAGTGTCCAAAGGTAGCAGTCTGCTGATACATTGGCTGTAGTAAGTTCAACATACGGGTAATGCCGTAAGGGCGTAGGTCAAAGTGAGTACGAATCAAGCGAATGATCTCATCGTTGCTAATTTTGCTGGTGCCAAACGTGTTGACTGAGATAGAGGTGGGTTCAGCGACACCGATGGCGTAGCTTACTTGTACTTCACAGCGATCAGCAAGTCCTGCTGCTACGATGTTTTTGGCCACATAACGTACCGCATAAGCAGCACTGCGATCCACTTTTGAAGGATCTTTACCACTGAACGCACCGCCACCATGACGTGCCATGCCGCCGTAAGTATCAACAATAATTTTACGACCAGTTAAACCAGCATCACCGACAGGACCACCAATCACAAACTTACCAGTGGGGTTGATATGATAGCGTGTGCCAGCGTGCAATAAGTCAGCTGGTAGCACTTGCTTGATGATAGATTCCATCACGGCTTCTTGTAGATCTGACTGCGAGATGCTTGGATCATGCTGTGTTGATAATACAACAGCATCGATGGCGACAGGGCGATTGCCGTCATACTTCAAGGTTACCTGCGCTTTAGCGTCTGGACGCAACCAAGGTAGCTCGCCTGCGCGGCGCAGCTCCGACTGACGCTCCATCAAACGATGGGCATACTCGATAGGCGCTGGCATCAATACTTCGGTCTCATTGCTAGCATAACCAAACATTAAGCCTTGGTCGCCTGCACCTTGCTCTTCAGGGTCGCTACGATCAACGCCTTGCGCGATTTCAGGAGATTGCTTGCCTAGCATGTTGATGACTGCACAAGTCTCGCCATCAAAGCCTAGGTCTGAATGGTGATAGCCAATGCCATTTACGGTGTCACGAACCAGACGCTCTAAATCGATATTTGCGGTTGTAGTGATTTCACCTGCAAGTATGACTGCGCCTGTTTTTACTAAGGTTTCGCATGCCACACGTGCGTGCAGATCTTCACGTAAGATAGCGTCAAGGATAGCGTCTGATATTTGGTCAGCCATTTTGTCAGGATGGCCTTCGCTCACAGATTCTGAGGTAAATAAGTTGTATTCACGCATAATGGGATCGCTTAATTGAATCAATAAGGGTAGGAAAAGCAGCACATCTGGGTGCTGCTCTAATTAATTTTGACCACGCATTTACGCGGCAGATAATCGGTATTTCTCAATTTAAAATCGGTTTTAACTAAAATCTTTGCTAATAAATATGACCAAAGGGTGAGCGGACTATCATTCAATCAATATATAAAATGATACTGCCTTGCTCTAATATGGTCTTGGCGGTAACGAGTTGGGTCAATACTTGACCTAATAGACAACGCTAATGTGCAGATTGCCTTATCAGAAGCAGGGTAATGGCCAAAATCTCTTAACGCAAAATAGGGTTATTCTACCTTGAAACGTTATAAAACTCTAGTGAGCAACACTTGCTCTACTATAAGAAATGCTCAACAAGCAGTTCACTGCAATCAAAGGTGGTTACTGGATAGCAGTTTATCTAGCTGAGTGATTAGCTAGCAGTAGCGTCTGCTTGAAATGAACAATACGTTACAACTCTAAAAATGCAGCTTTATCTTTAAACATACATTCTTCATAGACAGGGCAAGCGCCGCATTTGGGTGTACGTGCCTGGCAAGTATAGCGGCCGTGTAAGATAAGATAATGATGGGCGTCTACGATGAAGTCTTCTGGAATACGCTCGACCAGCTTTTTTTCGACGATGAGTACGGTTTTGCCAGTAGCAAGCCCAGTACGATTACTCACACGAAAGATATGCGTGTCAACGGCCATAGTGGGTTGACCAAAGGCCGTATTTAGCACGACATTGGCAGTTTTCCGGCCGACACCTGCCAGTGACTCTAAGTCTTTGCGGTTATCAGGAACAGTGCTATCAAATTTCTCAATCAAATCATGGCAGGTTTTGATGACGTTTTTTGCTTTGGCATTGTATAAACCAATGTTTTTGATATAGGATTTGAGACCGTCTTCGCCTAGTGCCAGTATTGACTCAGGTGTATTGGCCACAGGGTACAATTGCTTGGTAGCAATATTGACACTGACATCAGTCGCTTGTGCGGACAAAATTACCGCAATAAGCAATTCAAAATTACTGTCATAATTGAGTTCGGTGACAGGTTCATCAATAGTCGCTGCCAGCTTTTCAAAGAATGGACGCACGTTACGATTGGGCATTCGTCTAGAGGGCGGCGTGTCAGCTGTTTTATGTTTGACCGTTTTACTCATGGCATTTTGACTATTATGTTAATGAATGATTGTGCCAAATTATATGCTAGCGCTAGCATTCATGTTAATGATTATTAAAGTATCAATTTATTAACGCATTAATTTATTAACGCATTAATTGCGTAATCAGCTATTACCATTATAGCGCTACTTGCAATGACTCAAGCTCTGCTTGTAAGGATTCGAGCTCTGCCTGTTTCTTATCGTTTGCACGCACATTCAGCTGCTTTTCCAGTTTTTTGATTTTGGTACGGAGCTTGGCAGCAGCAATAGTGTTTTTCGCTTGCGATTCACTGATGTTTAGAGACTGACTTGCTGCATTATTGAGCTTAGCCTCTACCATACTAACGACAGGTCTACTATTGCTAGTATCAGCAAGCTGTTCTGTGACGCGTTTTAAATGAGTGTGGTAGCGTTGTCTCAAATCTTCTTGCTCTGCTATTCGCTCAGGTTCAGATATTTCCCGCTCAACCGTAACTAAGTCAATGCAATCAACAGGGCAGGGCGCGATACATAGCTCGCAGCCAGTGCACAAATCTGTAAAAATCGTATGCATATGCTTGCCAGTACCAACGATAGCATCGACTGGGCAAGCAGGAATGCATTTGGTGCAGCCAATACAGTCATCTTCACGGATCACCGCACGAACCTCGGTCGGACGTTCGGAAGTGGCATCTATTGGCCACTGTGAAGGCACTGCCGTCAGCGTAGTGTCAGGAGTATCTATATCGAGAGTCTGAGCAATCGCATTGGTGACTGGCTGACCACCGGGCACACATTTATTATACGGCTCGCCATCTAATACAATCGCAGCGGCATATGGCAGGCAACCATCTGGATGCTCACATAGCCCGCACTGCGTCTGTGGCAAACAAGCATCCACACGTGCAATTTTTGCCTGCATGTCAGCGGGCAAGGTATCAATGTGTAATGCATTGAATAAGATAGGTAGATTGACTAAGCGTATATTGGTGCTACTTTGCATTTAATTAAGGACCTTAATACCAGTTGTAAGAATTGGTATTAGTATAAATAGAGATAAAGTGTTGAGAAAGCGGTCTTTGTAAAACAGTATTTATAAGAGCACTTGCTCATGTTAGCGTGTTACTTATTAAAAAATAAGATTTAAAGTAAAACGCTTATAACAGAAGCAGCGATTTTAAAGAGATGAGATTGAAAATACAATACTATAGCGTAATGTGGTGTTTATAGATAAGGACTGATTATAAATCTATATTTTGTTCTTTAGCCACTTGGTCAATCAAATCGCGAGCAATACTACCCTTTGGCGGAATTCTGGGTAGGTTTGAGAGATCAAAGAAATCAGCATGTGCTAGCTCATCTTCTTGCAAGATAATATCGCCACTAGCATACGATGCACGAAAACCGAGCATCAAGTTAGAGGGGAATGGCCATGGCTGACTACTGACATAGCGGATATCTGATACGCTGATATTGACCTCTTCTGCGACTTCACGTACTACTGCATGCTCCAGACTCTCGCCAACTTCTACAAACCCTGCGATCAAACCATACATTGGCGGCAGGTTTTGCTGTCCATGACGATGATGGTGAGCCAGTAAGATTTGCATCTCACCTGTCACTGGGTTTGGCCGAGTAATAGCGGTGATGACGCACGGTTGCACGCGAGGGTATTGGCGCAACCGACATACTGGACAAACCATGGCACGTTCGCCTTGGTCAGCATGTACGGTAGGGCTAGCACAGCGACTACAAAACTGCGTATCTGCTTGCCAGCTTAATAGTTGTATTGCCTGGCTAATCTGATCTGATAAAGCGACTGGCAAATGAGTCATTAGTTTTCGATAAGGAACAAAGGTGTTACCACTGCTTTCAGCAATAATTGGTAGCGTCACGTTATGAGCAACTGCATAGTCATAAGTCATGGCGCTCGTCGCTTGAGCGGTAAAGCTATGAGCCATATTGGCGTCAACCGTACCCTTTGCATGGTTGCCAGCGCTATTGTTGTCATCTGATAGCCAATGATTTGGTGCTAGGCTCTCGTGCAGCGTTACGTGACCAACTTGATAAGCTTGCTCGCTTAAGTTATTACTATCGGGCGATAGCTGAACTTGCAAAGGCCACCAACCATCTGGCATTTGACGGCATAAGATACTGTCATCACTTAATACAAAAGCATGAGCCATATAAAATTCCAAACATTATGAAGTAAGTCCGCATCGAGGTGGACACAGACTGTTTTAGAGTAAAGTATCATCAATTCTATGTAAACCAGATACCCAGATATCCATACATATTGTCAGGCTGGTTCAGCCTAATGACTAGGCTAGTTTAACCTAATGACTGTAGCACTTTCACGTGCCTGACTTGTACCTACATTATCTTGAGTTATCTGTATTTAAATGAGATGTCATGGCTCAGAGATAATGACCATGACATGACAATGAGAAAAGTTAAGCAGCAAGTAGGTGGCTTAAGCTTTGTTGACCAACATCAAGCGCTTGCTTGCTGACAGGGCGATTATTTTCAAAACCATCTAAGTGATGATCGACCGCCATGATAACATCAGCGATGCAGGCTAATGTACTGTCTTCGATACGTCGTCCGCCATCGATACGTTGTTCGATATAGTTGGCTAGCTGACTCAGCATGCTGGCAGGTGTGGCCAGTTGTAAGAAACGTACTGCGCCTGCTACTTGACGCATCATCCCAGGAATATTTTGGATGTTGAGCATGTCGCGCTCAGGCTCCGCCAAATAATCATTGATGGCTTGCTCAGCACTAGCAATCGCAGTTCGGCTTTCTTGTATCAAGGTATCATTGGCCGTATTAAGCTGATGCAATGAGATATGCGGATTATTCAGTGGTAGATAGATTGCCCCTGGTGTATGCATCTCTGCCATAGCAATGGTGGCGTTCTCCGCATGCATTAGCGCTAGTAGCAAGTGATCGAAGTCTTCAGGAGAAGGCGCTTGCCAATGGATCACAGCTTCTGCTGCTTCGCTAAGACTATTGGCTGCGTTGGACAGACCTAACAAACGTAATGCCGAACTCAGTTCGGTCAGCTCTTTAATAATCTGTGCTGTCTGCATATCAATAGGGTTAATTGAATCGCCACGTGCATAACTGTCTACGTGTTCTTTAATGTTATTGATCTGATGTTGAATAATTGTGTTTAACGTATCGGTAAGTTCGCGGTTAGGACCGAATAAAAAGCGCTTCATTTGCTCTAGCTGAGCACCTTCTAAATGATTATTTGCATACTGTTCACGTAATTGCTGCGCTAGCTTGTTATCACGTTGACAGGCAAAGCTTACTAAATCTGCAAAGCGGGTATCCATGACTGGTAAATAGCTTTGAAATTGCTGCTCTAAATAGATAAGTGTGTGTTTTTGACTCAAGTTTAATGGTAATACTGCTGCGATATTAGTCACGGCAGCAGTTGCCGCTTGCCAAAACAAACTATCAGTATTTGCAGCGATTAATGCACAGGCTGCACTCATAGCATCTAGCTTTTGCTGATCCGTAGAGTCAATGTTGCCATCTTGATTGAGTAGTGCAATGCCAAGGCCACTACGATACGCGTTGGTCAGCAGCTCTGTGTCTAAATTAAGCGTGCTTAGAGATTCAAAGTTTTGTTCAGGATTGGCGATGATGACACTACTGCTACCAAATGCAGAAAAATAGTCTGCTGTAATAGGAGCTTTTTGACTATGTGCATTAAGCTTGTTAATTACAGGTATCAGTAGAGTAGGCTCTACCGATTCAGTCAATAGGACAAACTCGACATAACGATCCAAGGTCATGATGGCTTCTGATAGATCCATGATCAAATCAGTATCATTGTTGTCACCATTGTCATAAAGTCTCTGTAGACCACCAACAATGGCATCATTCAATGCTTCTGCACCGACCAAAGAAATCAGTTTGAAAATACAAGACAGCTGCTTTAATACTTCGATAGAGTCTGACAACAAAGGTGCCTGACTACTATCATCATTGAACTCACCTAAATGAATTTCAGTATCTTTAAGCGTTGCTATAACCTCATCATGCAGTAAATGGAGTGATGGTAAGTTAAAATCAGTAACACTAAGCGTTGGGGCGGTTAGCTTCATTTGCGCAGACTGGTCCATAAGTATTTTTCCATAATGTACTGATGAGAATAGCAATATTATAAATTTGATTTAGAAAGTATTGGCTAGTGATGTTTTAACGCTTTCTATCATAATAATCAAGACTAAATTATACAAATGTCGGTTCAATAAAAATTCGAACGACAATTATATGCTAGCTTTTAGGGCAGGATAATCTTCTGCCAAAGCGGCATACCAGCTTTGGTCAGCAGTTTCATCCGCCGTTGATGCCAGCAATAAATTCGCTAAATTGGCGAAACTTGCATGAGCGGTTTGTCCGCCATCGGTATCTGTATCCTCTTCGATGGCAAGCGTGACCTGTCCACCAGTCATCGCCAAATAAACTTCGGCTAAAATCTCTGAGTCAAGTAATGCCCCGTGAAAAGTACGGTCTTGCTTACCAACATCTAGGCGACGAACGAGGGCATCTAGCGTGTTTTTTTGCCCAGGGTATTGCTGCTTGGCCATCGCCAGTGAATCGGTTACTTGCACTCGATTAGCAAAGTTATTCAGACCAACTTTTGCAAACTCCATATTTAAGAAGTTCATATCAAAAGTAGCGTTATGAGCGATAATCTCAGCGCCGTCCATAAAGTCATACAAAGACTGAGCCACTTGATCAAAGGTTGGCTTATCGGTCAAAAATGCTTCAGAAATACCATGAATACGAATGACTTCGTCATCCATGCCACGCTGCGGATTGATATAAACGTGCAGCTTTTCACCAGTAAACTTACGTCCGACCAGCTCCACAATACCGACCTCGATAATACGGTCGCCTTTTAGTGCATCAAGCCCTGTGGTTTCTGTATCCATGATAAGCTGACGATCTGCTTCATGGCGGTGTATCGGCTTTGGTAGTAGCGGCTTAAAATGTGGGTTAGCACGGCTAGTATCACCATCGAACTTAGGGGCGTCAGATTCTACACTTGGCAACATATCATTGTCGACGGTATCATCTAGGTGCGTTTGAATATCTGGCATAGCTTTGGTACTCGTCGGGTTGTATGTATTGTCTTGATGGCTGTTAGATTCTACAGCAATGTCTTCATTTATCTTAAGGGTGTTAGCTGTACTTTGACTATCTTCTCTTAGCGGTTCAGGTTCTAATAGCGCTTCATCAAACTCATCGTCCATCATATCTAGACCCAATGGATCAAAACTTAGCCAGTCAGCGCTAGACGATTTTTGCAAGGTATCAGTGTTGATGTCAGCATTAGGATTAATGTCATTCACTATTTGGTCTTTTTTTTTAGTCGTATCTGCTTCACTGACTATAGCTGAATGGCCGCTGTTTGAGGTGACACCTAAGTTTGCCAGCTCATCTGCTTTTTCGTTACCAGCATGTCCAGCGTGACCCTTGACCCAATGCCAGCTAACATCACGCTGTTGGCAGAGCTTATCCAATTGTTGCCATAGGTCTTGATTGGCGACTGGCTTTTTACTGGCAGTTTTCCAGCCCTTTTTCTTCCAACCTTCAATCCATTCGGTTATGCCTTTTTTGACATAACTGGAGTCAGTCCAAATCTCAAGAGTGTGCTCATGCGGGCTATGGGTCAGGGCTTGTATCGCACCCATTAGTTCCATACGGTTATTGGTGGTTTCTTTGTCGCCGCCGTATAAATCTTGCGTGCTGCCATCACTAAATATCAGGTGTGAGCCCCAGCCACCAGCGCCAGGATTGCCTTTGCAAGCACCATCAGTATAGGCCACAGTGGTATTTGTTTTAGCAGCCAATGGATCAATCGCGTTGTCTTTATGAGTGTTTGGCATTGAATTACGGTTATCTGACATAAAAGAGTATGGACCTGATAAGTGGTAAGCATAGGGTAGTACTAGAGCATCTCGTTTACGTTATTCGAACGATGATGATGACGTTGTGAGTATAGCAAATCTATCATAAATATGGGCAGTCGTGACGCACAAAGTCAGAAAACCGTTACGGTAACTTATAACATAATAGTAACGTCTTGGTTTTCTGTTAAAATAGCGAAGCTCGCTGAAAGCCACTGATTTTTTAATGACAGAGCTGTCTTTGCTACAAAAATGCCCAAGCGCATTTTTTGTATCTGCTATTTGATGGTTTTTTGACAATAGTACACTTAATAAAAGTTTTTAATGCATGATTGCAGGATAACCCCATTATGTCCTTACGCTCGAATTTATTTAATAAGAGACTGACGTATCTGATGCTCAGTGTGACTGCCAGCAGCGCGATTTTTCTGAGCGCTTGTAATGATACTAGCCCTCAAGCGGATACGGAGGTTGCGGCAGACCTGTCTGTCTTTGAAGGTTGTTATACGGTGAGTCAAGATGAGCCTGCTCAGATAAAGGTCAGCCAGCAAGATGACACTTGGGTGATGCAGATGAAAGAACCCGTCACTGCTAAGCGCGTCTGGGATACTCCAGAGCCGTTAGAAGTGATCGAGAATAGTGACATACCTCAGTTTTTCTCTATTGATCCAGATAATGTCGATGCGGTTATTGGTCGTCCTGATCGAGTGCTTGTATTGGCGCACGTCAAACCAGCCTACGCAAATATTGATCCGCTCTTAGACAGTGAGTACTTGTCGTATATTTACCGAGGTGCCAACACAATCTACCGTGTGGAGTGCGATGAGGTGAATACTGATATTTTAGCCAATCCACATGCCAATCTTGTTATCGATAATGTTGATGACAGTATTTAAATAAGCGTTGACGATAGTCTTTAGATAAATATCATTGTTGGTGGATAATATTTGCATAGACAGTATTTTGTTATAAACAGTCATACCATTAGAGTTAAGCGATATGAATTTTTTTAGTTACGTGGTGTTAGGCGGGTTTTCTTATGCAGCTGGTTGGGTGGTAAGAACGTATGTATTAGACAAACAACCGACGCCTGAGCAGCCTTATAATTTGAAACATCCTGCGATTTTGGCATATTTGGGTGCATTTTTTATTATCATGCTGATCGTCTCTTGGCTGCTTGGTCGCTATGCACTTGGTCATGCTGCGATTGATTTACCTTTCATTATTGTCAACAGCCTCGTTGCGACATGCGTCTACTCGTTTGGTCTCAATCCAGAAAAAGCTAATTATGAAGTGCCTGATTAAAATTTAACGACAGATGAATCATGAAAACTAAAAAGCCACGACCGAAAAGTTAATTTGCGGTCGTGGCTTCTTCGATAGTGCAGTTTTTAATAGCTGAAAGTATTAATATTTATGAGGCTTTCTTAAGATTAGTACCAGTCTCGTCGCTATCTTTCTCATCATTACTAGTTTTATCGTTATCAGTCTTATCCGTGTCGTTCTTATCTTCTAATTTATCCTTAGTAGCTGATTGTTCTTGCTTCCACTCTTTGTATTTTTGCAGATCTTTTCTGGCCTGCTTTAAACAAAATTTAAGTACTAGTGCATCATCGATATGTCCGATAAACGGAATAGAATCAGGAATGAGGTCAATTGGATTTAGCACATAGAGCGCACCAACAACGCCAGCTGAGATTGTTTTGAAAGGAATCTTACGGTAGTCACCTTTATAATAGTCTTTGACAAGACTCATAAATAGCATTAAATCATCACTAAACGGCTCAAGATAGCCGCTGTCCTCTAACTTTTCTTTCAGCTTGTCTTCTTTGCCCAGCAAGTATTCTAAATTAGAGTCAAGTGACTTGTTTTTATCCGTTTTTTTATTAAACATAATTATTACCTTTTGTTTTTTGCGATGAATTTGTATTTACAGTAACAAATCTGATCGACCTATATTGTGTGTCTCAGTAGCGAAAAAGTAAATATCGGTAAAGATTAGGCAACCATCAGTGTCAGAAAAGCGTCTACAATATGCTGCCACAAGGTCTAAAAACACAAGTCATAAAAATAAAAGCGATAAGGTAGCAGTAAGATATGAGGATTAAGCGTCAGGCATGGACAGATAATAAAAATAGTCGTGCAACTGAAACAACATCTGGGCTAAACCGTCGGCAGTTTCTACGTCGAATCGGTGTGAGTGCAGGCACAGCAGTATTAGCGAGCCAAGGTATGTCTCAAGCGCTGGCAGCCAGTCCTATCGAGTCTGGTCATAGTACGCAGCTGACCAAGGATGATCTGCCAACTTCGTTATTGGATGATAGCTCATCATCACCAACGTCACAGGAATTATTGACGCAGACAGGTTGTATCACGCCTACGATTGAGACGCGACTTTTTGCTAGCTCTAACGTTGGTGGTAGTGATGAGCGTAATCAATTGGCATTAGATCGTGTGGCTTGCGCTGGGTTTAAAGTAGAGAATCCTGCTATTACCAATCGTCAGTATTTACGCTTTGCGGGAACGGACTCACAGCGTGCTAGCGATTTTCAAAATCTTGCCACTGGGGCAATAGCCGCGCCAAAGCTGCTGCTAGGTGTGCGCGGTGGTTACGGTGCCATGCGCATATTGCCTATGGTGGATTGGGCGACGCTAGGACGGATTATGAAGGAGCGTGGCACGATACTCGCAGGCTTTAGCGATGTAACGGCTATTCAGTGTGCGCTATTGGCAAAAGGGTCAATGAGCTCGCTTGCCGCGCCAATGCTCTATAGCGAATTTGGTAAAACCGCGCCCGATAAAGTCAGCTGTCAGCAGTTTGTTGAAGCACTAACCAATCCCAATCTAACTATCAGCATACAAGACGCTACCTTAACCAGTCAGCAGCTACCTGCCATACTGACAAAGGGTGAGCCAAAACCATTAACTGGTACGATTTGGGGTGGTAACTTAAGTGTCGTATCAGCGTTGGCAGGTAGTGAGTATTTACCGCGTATCGATGGTGGTATTGTGTTTTTAGAAGATGTCGGCGAGCAGGCATATCGTATTGAGCGCATGTTATATGACTTACATCTCGCAGGTATCTTTAAAAATCAGCAAGCGATTGTATTTGGGGCATTGTCTGGTACAGGCGAGGACAGCTATGACAAACGTTATGATGTCGGCACAGTCATTCGTCAATTGCATGAACTAACAGGATTGCCGATATATAGTGGTATGCCTTTTGGTCATATCGGCAAAAAATACAGTTTTCCGCTAGGAGCAACTTGCCAGATGAGTCCTGATGTAAATGGCGGCTATCAGTTGGTATTTAACGATTACCCAACTATAAAAGCTGATGCTATCCAAGTAGAAGGGTTGTGGCAAGATGCTTAAACGTTAAGCACCGTCTTTTTTAAATAGCCAACCGCGAAAACTTATCTTGGTACTCTTTAGGCGTCAGCTCTGTCGCACGTTTAAATAGACGCGTGAATGAAGAGATATCATCATAACCTACTTGATCGGCAAGCGACTTTATCGATACATCGCCTAATTCAAGTAAGCGTTTGGCTTGTTCAATTCTGACAGCCTGAATATACTCAATCGGTCGCATCGCCACGCAGGACTGGAAGCGCCTGTTTAAAGTGCGCGGGGTAATATTTACCATAGCGGCTAAACTACTGACCTGCAAAGAATGTTGAAAGTTTTCTTCGATATATTCTTGTACTTGTTTAATCAAATGGTCCGAATGCGGCTTGTGCAACGTCACATTAGTGTAGCTATTTTGACTACCTCTTTTGCTATCGATGATTTGAGTTTTTGCCACTTGTGTAGAGATTTCACGTCCGCAGTAGCGCTCTATTAATAATAGCCCCAAATCATAAAAGGCACTGCCACCAGCTGCACAAAATATATTGCCTGACTGGTTTGTTGACTCGCTTCTTGAATGGGTCACAAACTGATTCTCTTGTAAGTCCACCAATGGAAAGTCTGCCTTAAACTTATTGGCATAGCCCCAGTGTGTGGTGGCTATTTTGTGATCCAATAATCCTGCCTTTGCCAAAAAAAATGCTCCGCTACAATTGCTTGCTATATCTGCCTTGGTATTCGCAAGCCGTACTAAATGTGGCAATAGTTCACTATTTTGCTTCAATACTTTATCAATAGAATCGCCAATGGTGGGCACAAGCAATAAATCACATTCTGTCACGTCTCGGATATCACAGTGGGCTTGCATGATTAACCGATTACTGCACCTGATATCACCGCCACCCAAGCTTGCGATTTGCACATTAAATCGTGGCTCTACAGACTCATTTGAAAAGCGCTGCCAACTGACCCCGGTGAATGAAAACAAGTCCAATGCGCCAGAGAGTACACTGCCGAGCACACCATCGAAGCCAAGAATAATCATTTTAAAAGGTTTGAAATAGGGCATAAGTCATTCGTTTCCTTTGCTGTACTGACCAAAATAGTCATTATTTGGTTGATTTTAACCAGTTAGATACTCTGTCTATGTCTTATTTGACCATAATTATGTCATAAATGACAATACGGACAAGTATCAAATTAGACTAATATCAATTGATAACCACATTTAATCAGTTAACGAGAATACTATGGCCGCAGATACCCTCCTAAACGATTTTGAATTACCTTTCCAATTGTATGATGTGCTAGGTACAGAATCACTCACTGAACACGCAAAGTTCTCAGAACATAGCCGCGAGACATTTGATGCTGTGCTAGAGACGGCGAATAAGATTGCAACAGATTTATTTCTACCGCACAACCATATCGCAGATAAGAACGAGCCGCAGTTCGATGGTAAAAAAGTCAGCATGATAAACGATGTAAAAGTCGCTTTTGATGCGTTCCGTGATTCTGGCTTTATCGCAGGTCGTTATAGCTTCGAAGACGGCGGCATGCAGTTACCTGAGACAGTGATGACAGCTGTGGCAGGCTACTTTATGGCAGCCAATCCATCAACGACTGCCTATCCATTTCTGACCACTGCGGCAATCAACGTCATCTCGCATTTTGCTAGTGATGATATCAAAGCAGCCTTTATGCCGCGTATGCTGACAGGTGAATTCACCGGCACCATGGCATTGACTGAGCCGCATGCAGGTTCGTCGCTTGCCGATATCAAAACCATCGCTGTAAAACAGGATGATGGCTCGTACCGCGTCAAAGGCAGCAAGATTTATATCTCAGCAGGTGATCATGAGTTGTCTGACAATATTGTACATTTGGTATTGGCCAAAGTGCCAGGTGGTCCAGGCGGCGTCAAAGGTATCTCTTTATTTGCCGTGCCTAAGTATCGCTTGAACGATGACTTGTCTGTTGGCGAGCGCAACGATGTACATCTGACTGGACTGATTCATAAGCTTGGTTATAGAGGTGCGACTTCTACGGCATTGAGCTTCGGTGACGAAGGTGCATGCCATGGTTATCTAATCGGTGAAGAGCATTTTGGTCTGCGCTATATGTTCAAAATGATGAATGAAGCGCGCATCGCTGTCGGTTTTGGCGCATCGATGGTGGGTTATCGCGGTTATCAGTATTCACTTGATTATGCCAAAGACAGAACGCAAGGCAGAATCGCCCCAAACAATAAACCTGAAGATGCAGCAACCGCTATCATCAATCATGGTGACATAAAGCGCATGTTACTCGCGCAAAAAGCTTACTCTGAAGGCGGGATTTCATTATGTCTATATGGCTCAAACTTGATTGACCGTATCAACACTTGTGAAGGCGAGACCCTAAAAAATGAGCTAACAGAATTATTAGACCTGCTCACCCCAGTATTAAAAGCATGGCCATCTGAGTATGGGCCAAAAGCCAATGATTTGGGTATTCAAGTATTGGGCGGTGCAGGTTATACACGTGAGTATCAAGCCGAGCAGTTTTGGCGTGACAATCGCCTCAATCCCATTCATGAAGGCACAAATGGTGTGCAGGCATTGGATTTGTCATTTCGTAAGTTGTGGCAAAAAGGTGGTTTGGGTATTCAAATTCTTAAACGTGAAATCACGCAGGATTTAGAAAGCATCACTACACCAGAAACGGCTCAATTGGCAGGTAAGCTGATGCCTTATATGGGTCACTTGCATGAAGTATTGGTGCATCTCAGCAATGTGTTACAAACCGAAGAAGCTGTGACATTGACGGGCAACGCGCAAGCATTGATGAACATCTTTGCCTCAATTGTGCTGAGCTGGATCTGGATTCGTCAAGCAAGTAAGGCTGAGCAGCTATTAAGCACCACGCAAGATACTGAGCAGCAGAACTTTTACAAAGGCAAGATACAAGCGGCTAAATACTTCATTGATTGGGAATTACCATTAGTTAAACGCGACATCGAATTATTAACCAACACCAACTCGGTTTGCACTGATATGCAAACGGAATGGTTCTAAGGACAACTCTAAGGAAAGAGACATGACAAAAATGAATAAACAGTGGCGATTAAAAGCAAGACCGGTAGGCGAGCCTAGTGCCGAGACTTGGGATTATACCGAGACAGAAATCCCGACTATCACTGATGGTCAGCTGCTGATTAAGGTTGAATATATCTCTATCGATCCGGCGATGCGTGGTTGGTTGAACGATGCCAAATCTTATATCGCACCGGTTCAGATTGGTGAAGTCATGCGTGCTGGTACTGTAGGTGAAGTGATTGAAAGCAAGCATGAGAAATTTGCGGTTGGTGACTATGTCGCAGGTCACGATGGCGTGCAGTCCTATGCCGTCAGTGATGGTGCCAATCTGTACAAAGTTGATCCAAAACTGGCGCCATTGTCTTATTACTTGGGCGTGCTCGGTATGCCCGGTATGACAGGGTATTTTGGGTTGCTAAAAACAGGTCAGCCAAAAGCGGGTGAGACCGTGGTCGTCTCTGGCGCAGCTGGTGCCGTTGGTAGCTTGGTTGGTCAAATCGCCAAAATCAAAGGCTGCCGCGTCGTTGGTATCGCGGGCGGCGCTGAGAAATGCAAGTTCTTAGTCGACGAGCTTGGGTTTGATGCGACGATCGATTACAAAAATGAAGATGTCAAAAAAGCACTGAAGAAAACCTGTCCAGACGGCGTCGATGTGTACTTTGACAACGTAGGCGGTGATATCTTAAATGACGTGCTTACTCAGATTAATCTACATGCGCGTATCGTCATTTGCGGTGCGATCAGTCAGTATAACAACACCACAGAAGTCAAAGGCCCATCGAACTATTTATCATTATTGGTTAATCGTGCACGTATGGAAGGCATCGTGGTATTTGATAATATCAAAGAATATCCAGTCGCCATGAAAGATATCGCTGGCTGGATTCAGTCAGGTGATATGAAAGTGAAAGACCATATTGTTGAAGGTATCGAGACGTTCCCAGATACTTTGATGATGCTCTTTAACGGTGAAAACTTCGGCAAACTAGTACTTAAGGTAGAGGGATAGATCATGACACTGAATACAAACGGAATTGCATCAGATGTAACGGGTAAACGAATTTTAATCACGGGCGGTGCATCAGGCATCGGGGCAGCAAGCGCATTATTGCTAGCCAGTCGCGGCGCAAAAGTCGTGATTGGTGATATGGCAGAAGAGATGGGTGCTGCAGTTGCCAAGCAAGGTCAAGATGCTGGCAACAGTATCGTCTTCAAAAAAGTAGACGTGACCAGTGGTGATGAAGTGCGTGCGTTGTTTGACTTTGCAGTAGAAACGCTTGGCGGCCTAGATGTTGTGGTAAACAATGCTGGTATCGACCATAAGCCTTCGCCGATGCATGAGCTGAGTGATGATGACTTCGATCGCAATATTGCAGTGAATTTAAAAGGTGTGTGGCACTGTATGCGTGCTGCGGTCAATTGTATGATACCTAATGGCGGTGGTCATGTGATTAACGTGGCATCTATTGCTGGTCTACGTTCAGCGCCTATGATTTCAGCTTATAGCGCTGCTAAACATGGCGTTATGGGTCTTACCAAATCTGCTGCCCATGAGTATGCTCGCGCCAATATTCGTTTTAACGCGGTATGCCCAAGTTTCATTGATACGCCAATGGTACGCAATACCATGGCAACGATGGATGAGCGTACGCAGCAAGCAACGATCAAGGCCAGTCCACTGCGCCGTCTAGGTGATGTGAATGAAATCTCTAGTGCGATTGCATGGCTTGCCAGCGATGAAAGCAGTTTTATGAATGGTCATGCCTTCACCTTAGATGGTGGTATGCTAGCGTAACCGTGATCGTTGAGCGCTCTTTGTTCAGTTTATTAGTGCTCGATAATCGCTGTTAGTTATGACAGCGATTATCTGCGTTTAGTTATCTAGTTTTAGATACACGTTTTAGATATATGAATTCAGCGCTCGAAAATTATTGAAAATATAAAGTTTATAAAAATATAAGGAATAACGATGAAAGATCTATTTGATTTAACCGGTAAGATTGCTCTAGTAACTGGTGCTAGCCGTGGTATTGGTGAGTCTATTGCTCGATTATTGGCATCAAGAGGTGCACATGTGATTGTCTCAAGCCGAAAAATCGATGCTTGCCAAGCAGTCGCTGATAGCATCAAAGCTGACGGTCACAAGGCCAGTGCTTTTGCTTGTCACGTAGGAGACATGGAGCAAATTGACGCAATTTTTGAGCATATTAAAAGTGAATTTGGTCAAATTGATATCTTAGTCAATAACGCTGCAGCCAACCCTTACTATGGTCATATCTTAGATACAGATTTAGCAGCTTTTGATAAAACGGTTGAAGTTAATATCCGTGGTTACTTCTTTATGTCGACGGCCGCTGGCAAAATGATGAAAGAGCAGGGTGGCGGTGTCATCTTGAATACCGCATCGGTCAATGGTTTAGTAGCAGGCGATAAGCAAGGTATCTACTCAATCACCAAAGCAGCTGTCATCAGCATGACCAAAGCATTTGCTAAAGAATGTGGCCCACTTAATATCCGTGTCAACGCGCTATTGCCAGGTTTGACGGATACTAAGTTTGCCTCTGCATTGACTACTAACGATAAAGTCTTAAAAATGGCACTACACTCAATTCCGCTAGGACGTGTGGCTGAGCCTGATGAAATGGCTGGCACCGTATTGTATCTAGTGTCGGATGCCTCAAGCTATACCACAGGCGCAACAATCGTTGTCGATGGTGGTATGCTGGCTTAATTAGATAATCTATATAGTCATTCCACTATAAAAAGTATTACAGCGTTAACCTCGCTTGAAGTATTACATATACATCTACACTCGGTTGCCTTGTAATACTTTTAAATTGAATCGAATATAAGACATAGGTTAGATAAGAAAGTAATTGTTTAAAACTGAATGAGACTCAAGAACCGCATGAAATAATCTTTCATGCGGTTTTTTGATTTATTTTTTAATGGGGTGTCTAAATAATCTTGGTTTTGTACTAACGAATAAATTGCTAATTTTAATGAGCATCAGCGGTATAGTGGCATAATAAATATGCTAATAGCTACTTACACAATATAATGGGGTCACGCATGGATTCAATTATCAACAATAAAATAAAAACGATTTCTCAAAATAAAACATGGCTGTTTGTGCCAGCGACTCGCATCGATAGAGTAGCGAAAGCCTTTGCTAGTGGTGCAGATGCGGTTATTGTAGATTTAGAGGATGCCGTTGCGCTAGAAGATAAAGCGTCCGCACGCGAAGCATTACAGCAATATCACGACAGTGCAGGTTATCAGCCGATTTGGGTACGTATTAATAAGGCAGGCAGCGAAGAATTCTTTAAAGACATAGTGCTTTGTCAGAAGATGCCACATTTATCGGGAGTATTATTGGCCAAAACTGAGCAAGCAGAAGATATTAATAACGTACATCAGCTTACCAATTTACCCGTGATTGCATTGATTGAGAGTGCGATGGGATTGTATCAAATCGATAGTATGGCAAAAGCAGTCGGGCTCGCCGCGTTTAGTTATGGATTTTTAGATCTGTGCAATGATTTGCAAGTACAAGTAGGAACACCTGCCGCAAATATCATCGCCAATCAAATCCGCTATCAACTAATCCTGACGTCAAAAGTGCACCAATTATCGCCACCCATCGATACTATTTATTCTGATTTCAATGATAAAGTAGGCCTAAGCGCCCGAGTACAGCTATGGTCACAAATGGGTATGTCTGGAATGTTGTGTATTCATCCTAAACAAGTGGCAGCTGTGCAACAAGCATTGCAACCAACAGATGAGGCCTTATTATTCGCACAGCGTGTGATTGAAGAATACGACCGAAGCGGGCAGGCAGTATTCAAAATAGATGGCGAGATGGTCGATGCGCCAGTGATTGAACGTTGTCGTCAACTGTTGGCAAAGTAGCAGACCAATCTATAGTCGGTTCAATATAAGCAGTCGTTTCAATATAATTTAGATACTAGGGCGTGTCCTCAATTCAATCGATAGTTATCTAAATGGGTTAAAAATGGCTAAATCTTGCCAAATGGCGTCAAATAGCTGACTAATATCTCGATATTATCTGCGCTATTTTCCTTGTTTGACTGCGATTTATCTCATTTTTACCCCCATTCTTAAAATTAGGACACGCCCCAGAAAGCCGAGTGAGAGTATTACAAGCAGTATACTAAGCAAGACTGACACCGTACCTAATTTATAGAGGATTGACTATATAATGCTTTATCGTAAACCATATCCATTCACATTCGATAAAAGCATACTATGATTTTTATTAATAATAATATTAGCCTCAATGATAATGAGGTAGAGATCAGCGCCATACGAGCGCAAGGCGCAGGTGGCCAGAATGTCAACAAAGTATCTTCTGCCATTCACTTGCGTTTTGATATTAACAACTC
This sequence comes from Psychrobacter immobilis, assembly GCF_904846235.1. Classification (GTDB taxonomy): domain Bacteria; phylum Pseudomonadota; class Gammaproteobacteria; order Pseudomonadales; family Moraxellaceae; genus Psychrobacter; species Psychrobacter immobilis_C. Next base: position 29,057 of record NZ_CAJGZN010000004.1, on the reverse strand, counting down.
AAGTCTGAGTGATGAGTACAAGCAGCGACTGCTAAATAGCAAAGATAGCCGAATAACAAAGGAAGGCGTACTAATTATCAAGGCGCAGCAATTTCGAACCCAAGAGCGCAATAAAATAGATGCGCTTGAGCGTTTGCAAAGCTTTATCACCAAAACCACTTACGTTAATAAAACGAGAAGGCCGACCAAGCCAAGCAGAAATGCCAAACGTAAACGGGTGGATAAAAAGACCCAGCGCGGTAAGACAAAGGCTTTACGCGGTAAAGTAGATTTTTAGAGAGTTTGTGATAGTAGGTTTTGTCGTTGACAAGTTGTGCGGCAGAAAATTTATAGAGCAAAAGCAATATAGTATATTGCAGAGGTTTTTGAATTTATAATGGTATAGGCGATTAACTATCACCTATACCATTTTTCTAGATTAACGATTTATTTAGAATGCACCATTAAGTCCAATAAATAGGCTGGTCGAGTCGTCGTCATTACCTTGTGAATGTGTGACGCCAGCATTGGCGTTCAACAAGCCAAAGCTTCTAGACAGGCCAAGTGTCATAGCAACGTTATCATCATCAGTTTCGATCGTAGGCGTCTCAAAGCTGATGTTCGGTAGCGTATTTAAACGTGCGGTTACCGCGTCGCGATTGTCACTCAGCTGCTTTTGGTAATGAATATCACCAAATACGTTGAGGTTTTCCATCAAAGTATGATTGGCTTTTAGCCCAAGCTTGCCATATGTCGTAGAGTATTTTTGTTCATCGAACTGCATGGCGATGCCAGACATCTCTTTTTCTTTGAGTCCGTCAATTTTTACACGGCTCGCTGTCGCACCGATATAAGGGGTGATGGCAATGCGACTGACTTGCATAGGGTAGCCTGCCTGTACATTGGCATAGAAGCGCTTGCCATCAGCATTTGACTCAAACTGTTGTCGGTTGCCACCAAGTGTGACATTACGTGTAACATCGACATCCATGTTGCCAAATCCTGCAGCACCATTGAGCTGCAAACCGCCAAGGTTGTTGCTGTGATAGACACCAAAACCAACTTCTCCTAGATCAATATCACTCAAACCTGTGCCAACGTCTGAGTTTTCAAAGTCTTTTTGGGTGATATTGCCATACAAGCCTGTCACGGCGTTGGCTGAGTTAGGATGAGCAAAATCTACGCCAAGCAATACCTGAGTATTATTGTCACCGTCAAACCCTGCAATTTCTTGATTAGCAACTTCACCGACGGCCCATAGTGTACGGGTAGGTTTTTGCTCACTGCTTTGGATTTGGTTGATGTGTGACTGCAAGCGCTCATTGGTTGCAAGTCCAGTGGTCGTCGCAATATGAGGCAAAACGCCTATCAGACTTGGTGCCGTGACAACCGCATTTGCATAATCTGCAATCAATTGATGAGTGCGCCCTGTAGGATGGATACCATCAGCGAAGAAGTAGGTTTCATTAGCATTTACCTCTACAAGATCATCAGGTCCACAAGTTAGAGAGCTATTATTGTCACCGCAGGCTTCATCAGTAACATTGGTAAAGCCATACTGAGCAGGTGATGCAATGATTTCTCGTGACAAGCTAAACATATCTAGGGGTATGATATTAGCCCCAGTACCCGCCACGCCACTGAGCATAAATTGATTGTATAGACCAGTTGCGCCAGTTGCAGCCCCTTGGGCGGCTAAAGCGTCTGCGAGCTCTTGTCCTTCTAAATCAGGATCCGGAAGAAATCTAGGCGTCAGGCCAACATCAGGAATATTAGGCACTAAAATGTAGTTTGCGCCATTATCCTTTAAGGTATTAATTGTGCCGATTTGGCTGGCTACTGCGCCTAGTATGGTAGCTTGAGCATTATCAGAGTCTTCACCCGCTGCCAGCAAATCATTTGCCCCTGCCCACACGACATAGAGTCCATTAGGATCGACGTTGTTATCAGCTAAGTAATTATTGACTTGACTATTGGCAGAAGCAATGGGAACACCACCAGGGAACACTTCATCTTCACCTGCTCTTGCACCGCCAATAGCATAGTTGTTGCCAGTTTGAGGACTACCAAACACCACAGGGGTAGCGGTTGTACCTAGTTGCTCAGCAAATGAGGTCGCCCAGGTATTATCAGGGTTAGTAGTGAACTGAGCAGGACCTGGCACAACTTGGCTAAAATAGCCACCATCGGTCAAGCTATCACCAAAAAAGGTGACACTGTCATAAGCATTTGCGTGAGAAATACCAGCGATAGATATGCTGATAGCAAGCATACTTTTGGTAAAAGTTTTGAGAGTGGTATGGCCAATTTTAGAACGTGAGGTATTACGAGGCATAGCGACTTCCTTGTCATCAATGTAATAGTTTGTCAACCGAGTGTAACCACTTTTTAGAAAGCTAGCAATCGTTTTGATTGCAAAATTGCAAGAATATTCCCTTATTTAAGTAAGTTTTTAGAGCATAAAAAAGGGGTATTCAAGTATTAAAAAATCATACTGTCTCGCTCACATAATATTTTGTTTCCTTCTATGTAATTATGCTGTAAGCACCTGATTTTTATTCAGTTATTTTTATTGAAAAGTATAAAGTATAAGGCTTATCTATTGATATTGCTTGTTTAACCCAAGTAACTGCCCAATTATATACAGTATAAACTCAACACTCCACAGTAAGATAATCAGGCCAAATTCGTATACAGACGTCACTAGCGGCTAGCTCAAAGTATAGTTAGGAGTATCAATACTATAGAGACTGGAATTAAGCTTGTTTTTGTGGACGCAATAATAAGGCAAGTCCAAGCGCTATAAAAGCGGCGATACCAGATATCATATAACTGATACTAAAGTCTCCAGTGGCTTCTGCAAGATAGCCTGCTGCCACTGGCCCGAGAGCCTGTCCACCTGAAAAGGCAAAAGTCAGCGCTGCGAGCGCACTTGCCGCCGCCGCAGGCCCGAAATAATCACCTGCAGAAGCTGCCATAATGACAGGCACACTCCAAACCACTAGGCCAAACAGTATAATTGACAAATACAGTCCTGAATGCCAATCAGTAAGTCCGACCAACAGATAAGCGATGGCAAGAAAGAAAAAAGCCAGCGCTAGACCAAGGCGTCTACCAATGTGGTCAGAAATCCAGCCAAACAACATGCCTGAGAACATGCTCAGCAGCCCAATCCATGCCCAAACACCACCAGCAGTCGCTTCACTCAGCTGATATGAGCCAACCATACTGGTCACGATGAAGGTGACGTAAACCATATAAGTAGCACCATAAATAGCAAAGATGACACCTAAATGTACGAGCAGCTTAATATTGCTACGTTCTAGCTTTTTCTTATTTTTAACAGGTAAGGTGGGTGCGCGCCCAAAAGGATTTTGACTAACATCGTCTGGATGGTTACGAATCAAAGTAAAAGTAAGCCAAGCTACCACAATATTAATCACGGCAAAAATTAGCCAACCTATCTGCCAAGACAGTAGGGTAGAGATAGGTAAGAGTTTGGGTACGACAAAGCCTGATAAAATGATACCAAAGCCGGGTCCCGCCATGACCAGTCCTAAAGCAAGCCCGCGGTGTGAAGGGAAAAACCAATGCGACATGACGCTCATCATTGGTAAGACCACGCCGCCGCTACCAATACCCGTCAACACATAGAGCGCGCAAAGTATTGGAAAACTGGTGGTAACAGTCATACCGAACATAGAGACAGCAATGAGGAGGAGGCTTGCCGTCGCAGTCGTTCGAGTACCTAATCGAGGTAGGATAAAGGGGCTTAGAAGCACCGCAACGAGATATCCTATCAAGTTGGTAAATCCCAATATGCCGCTTTGGGTATAATTTAATCCTAAAGAGGATGACATGGACGGTAGTAACATGCCAAATGCGAATCGTCCTAACCCAAGTCCGCAGAACATTGCTACAGAGCCTGTCGCAGCAACGATCCAAGCATAATGCAATTTACCCAATCTGAGGGGCGCAGTGTTATCTTGATTTCCTTGATCTTGACTGTCTTGTTGAGTCATTCGATCAGACATCACGAATCTCCATCAAGTTGAAAATTCGTAATATATATCGTTACTAAATTTAGATCGTAGGTAATGACTTCCTTGTGTTGAATATTATCCATTTCACACTCATCCTTTTGTGCTTAATCCTTATCAGTCCTTTATTAAGTATACTTATAGCCTAAGCATACTCATTTCCAATAAAATTAGTATAACTGCACCTGAACGTTCGTTCAATGAATATATAGGCAATCCTCGTAATGCTTTCATAGACCATAACAAAAAATGCCAGCCCATTTAGATGGCTGGCATTCTGCTTCTTGTTCTCTGACGGTTCCTTCCCGACTGCTATTTTTGGCTATCCTTTAATATCGACTTATTATTTAGCCAAGTCGTTTACTCAGTTCAGGAAAACGCTTGATCATAAATAGCATCAAGAGTAACGCCACAACTGCGATAGCCGCACCGGTGTACCCTACGCTAGATAGTGAGATATGCGTCACGGCATAACCGCCGAATAGCGCACCCGTACCAATCCCCAAATTAATAATACCTGAGAACATCGACATTAGCATGTCTTGCGCATTGACATCGACCATGATGACTTTGGCCTGCATTGAAATAATCAGTAGCATGAGTGCCGCGCCCCAAAGTAAGGCGATAAAGCTGAGCGCCCATACAGAGGACACTGCTAGCAACAGCGCAAGCATAGACACGAGCATCAGTATGGTCGATATCAGCATCAATCTGGTATTGAACCGATCGCCCCAACGACTAAAAATCACACTGCCCACAATTCCTGCTGCACCGAATAGCAACAGTACAAAAGTAGCAGCGTTTTCACTGATATTGCCAACTTGGCGCATAAATGGTTCTATATAAGAATAAGCCGTATAGTGCGCTGTAAAGACTAATAAAATAAGCAGGTACAGACAGACCAATAAAGGGTTTTTAAGGAGTTCTGGAATCTTTCTAAAAGATCCTTCAAACATACTAGGTAGCGTTGGTAAGAGCCTCGCTTGTAGAATAAATACAATTAAGGCGATGACGCCAATACCGCCAAATGTGGCACGCCAGCCAAACCATTGTCCGACTAAACGTCCCAGCGGCACACCCAGTACCATTGCTAACGACGTACCAGTCGCCAGTACGCTAAGCGCTAAGGCTTTTTTGCCTTCAGGCGCGACGCGTATCGCGATGGCAGCTGTGATCGACCAAAATATCGCATGCGATAACGCAATCCCAACCCGACTAATGAGTAGCACATCAAAGCTCCAGGCGAATACGGACAGTACATGACTGGCAATGAATACTACAAACAGTCCTAAGAGCAATCGCTTGCGCTCAAATCGACTGGTCAATAGCATCAGTGGTAATGACATCGCTGCGACAATCCAAGCATAGAGTGTCAACATCCAGCCGGTCTCTGCTGTCGTAATAGAGAAGTCTTGAGCAATGTCGCTCAACAGCGCCACAGGGACAAATTCTGTGGTGTTCATAATAAAGGCACTAACGCCCATCAAAAATACTTGAAAATACTGAGTTCGGCGAGCGTTTGAGCTGGCCTCATTGTTATGTGTCATAAAATCCAATACAGATGCAAATACTACGTGTGATAGGTCAAAGTGGGGCAGGCTTAATTAGAATACAAGGTTTGCGGGGCAAGATAGCAAGCCCACGTCAATCGTGAAAGGTGTTTTTTGATAAGGATTGTTAATTGGACGTTTATTGAGGATACTTGAATAATATGAAACTGTCGTTAATTATACTTATTGTGTTGGGCTCCTTGCTAACGACTAAACTACAATTCATTTAAAAAGAAGCGACACCAGTTGTCGTAGAAGTTTTAAACGGCTTTATTTTTATGTGAGCTTATATTATAGTTATTAGGTCAGGCAAAATGACATGAGGTAAAAACCAGTTAACCCTCGGGGCGCAATGCTTCACTTTTTAACTGAGTCTTTAAACGCTATCTTAGCGAATTTTTTCTAGTAATGTTATTTACGTTTTATCCTAAACTTCTGCGCCTGTACAAACCTAAAAAACCATATTTATTAATGAACGAAAAACCTAGCAGAAAAAAGCTCGTTAACATTGCAAAAATATAAGCAATGCAACAGCGAAAAACTGTGGCTAAAAAGCCTATCGGAATTAAAAAAATACTACCTTACCAAGTCGATTAATTTACGTAACTTTATAGATAATGACGTCATTTAAACGATGGCGAATAGGCTCGGCTGGCTTGAAATCAGCATTCATAATATAACAACAACGAAAAACTGCAGCGAAAAACCAAAATCAAAATAATAAGGATATAACGATGACGACATTAACGTATCAGTTTGAGAAAAAACGGTTAGACAATATGCAGTGGTCGGGTGGCTCAAAGCTATCTGGTATAACGGCACTAGCAAATGATGAGAAAGGCCGAGTACGAAAACAGCCATTGTTTTACCTCGAAACGGTTTCTGTAGACAGTTATGAAGATGATATTTATTTCGTGAACAATACTAATGAGACGCTCAGATGGGTAGCACCCTTTAAACCCTATCGAAGCATAAAAGAAGCACGAGCGGAGTTAGGCGATAGCAGTGATGAAAACTTACGTAAAGTCACGCTCTATAGTGATGATATAAATAGCGTGTATCAGGATGTACTGCCTAAGCAGGGCGTGCGGATTGGTAGTACTCATATTATGTATGACAGTGATGTGATGATGCAGTGGTTCGTACATGTGCCTTATAAAGGGCCAGATACTCATTATGCGATTTGGCAATTTAATATAGTAGAGAAGGGCGGGATTCGTGGAACTTATTCATTGTTATGGGATGATTTTAGTAAACCCTCGCACATGGTGAGTTGTGACTGTTTGTTTGATCAAGCTGATATGCCGATAGAGGTCAGTATTTACGAAGAGCGCTGTGCAATGCTTGACAGGCTTGTCGGGTCATTTGGGGTGTCGAATGCTATATTCATATTGGCGATCAATGATGTGCTCTATTGTTATGGCGTGGGCTGGAGCGCGCCCTATAGCGAGTCGGATATACAAGCGCAAGACATTGCGATGAAACTAACAGAACAAAAGCCAGAAAATGCAGAAGCGGTGAAAGCCATTGTCCAAGCGGTTTATGATTTTTGGTTTAACGAAGGTTTTGCAAAAAATATCTCAATGCAGGCTTGTGAGGAGATTTTGAGCTTGTATCAAGCGCAGATTGCTAGTCAAAAACGAGATTAATTTATAAGCCAAGTTATCAAGAATAAACCTAAATAATAATTAAAAAAGGAGAGGGTTATGATGTTTCCTATTGAAAACAATGATACGTTTTTACTGTTTTTTCATGGTCTCGATTCTAGCAATGAGACCAGCAAATATACCTGTATCACGCGTGAGCCAAAATACTGTCAAACGGTCAATTACCGCGAGAGTTTTGCAGAAATATTTGAGATTTATGATGCATTGATTCGCGAGAAAATGACACAGTATCCTCGAGTGGTGTTGGCAGGGCATTCGCTTGGTGGTTGGTTTGCCAATCATTTTGCGCATAAGTATAACTTGCGCGCGCTGTTGATTGCGCCTTGTATCTATCCAAGTGAGGTATTGGTTGACCGTATCCCTGACGTGGCTGATATGAAGCTGTCTTTTCCCACGACCAATACCGAGATAGTACGAGTTATGGTAGAAGTCGATGATGAAAGCTTAGACGTAGCGGTCGCTAGACGAACCTTAGTTAATCTGCCTGATAGCTGGAACATCGATTATTTTGTAGGCGGTCATCACCGTATCGCTCGTAGTAGTGATATCTGGTATCACGTAACTCATCTGTGCGAAGACCCCATCGTTTGGATGGATGAGGCAACATATCATGGTGAAGACTAATAGCAAGGGCAGTCAAAAAACTGTCGCGACTGATGGATAAATAGACCGCTAAAAATAATTGATTGACATTAAAGACGATCGGTCATAATATCTATGCATGACGATTACTAAGCCAAAAGCCCGTCGAGGGCGTCCACCTAATGTTGAACGAGAGTTTACGGATACCCGTGAAGCTCTTTTGAGATCTGGGATGGAGATGCTGACAGAGCAAGGCTTTGCGACCACTGGTATCGATGCCATACTCAAACGTATCAATGTGCCTAAAGGTTCCTTCTACAATTACTTCAAAAATAAAGAGGCGTTTGGACAGGAAGTGTTGCGACAGTACGCGTTATATTTTGCTCGCAAGCTAGATCATTGTTTTTTAAACGAGCAAGTGTCTCCTATGCAGCGCATTAGTGACTTTGTTGAAGATGCTAAGTCGGGAATGATCAAGCATGAATTTCGACGCGGCTGTTTGGTAGGCAATTTGGGTCAAGAGATTGTCGTGTTGCCTGAGAGTTTTCGCTGTGAGTTAGAAAACATACTGCTTGATTGGCAGGAGCGTTTAGCGGCTTGCTTGCGTCTTGCAGTACAACAAGGGCAAGTACATTCTAATAGTGATTGTGATGAGCTTGCTGCTTTCTTTTGGATCGGATGGGAAGGTGCGGTTTTGCGTGCTAAGTTGACGCAAGATGTCAGTCCATTAGATGCTTTTTTCCGAGGTTTTGTAGCAGGAATACAGAAGTAATTTTTTATCTATATTTTTAGACGACCGGTCTAAATCATTTTTACTCATTTATAGACGATTGGTCTAAATAGGAGCTACTATGTTTAATGCAATATTAATTGAAAAAAATGACGATGTTTATCAGTCTAATCTGACAGAGATACAGGACACGCAATTGCCAGAAGGGGATGTCACGGTTCGTGTGGCATTTAGTACGCTCAATTATAAGGACGGATTGGCCATTACGGGTCGTAGCCCTGTGGTACGCACATTCCCCATGGTTCCAGGGATTGATTTAGCGGGCACTGTCGAAACAAGTAGCCATCCTCGCTACAAAGCTGGCGACAAAGTGTTGTTGAATGGTTGGAGTGTGGGTGAGAAATATTGGGGCGGTCTATCACAAAAGGCGCGATTAAACGGTGACTGGCTTATCCCGCTCCCTGAGTCGATGACTGAACGTCAGGCGATGGCAATTGGTACAGCAGGATATACTGCGATGCTTTGTCTAATTGCGTTGGAACGTCATGGACTCACACCAGAGCGCGGTGAAGTATTGGTGACGGGTGCTAATGGCGGCGTGGGGAGCTTTGCCATCGCACTTCTAGCAAATCAAGGTTACTCTGTCACGGCTTCTACGGGACGTCTAGAAGAAGCGGAATACTTAAAGAGCCTCGGTGCTACGACGATCATTGACCGTACTGAATTGAGTAGCCCAGGACGAGCGCTTGGTAAGGAGAAATGGGCCGCAGCAATTGATTCTGTTGGTAGTCATACGCTGGCCAACGTTTGTGCCAGTACGTGTGAAGATGGTTTAGTCGCTACTTGTGGGCTGGCTCAAGGCATGGATTTCCCTGCTACTGTTGCGCCATTTATTTTACGCGGTGTCAGTTTACTTGGTATCAATAGTGTGACACGACCTTATGATGAGCGTGTAGAAGCATGGCAGCGTTTGAGTAAAAGTTTGGATATGACGCAATTAGATGCAATCACCAGAGAGATTGGTCTAAGCGAAGTCATTCCGACAGCAAGTGAATTGTTGGATGGTAAGGTTCGTGGTCGAATAGTTGTTGATGTCAATCGCTAAGCGTTAATTTTTAATACTTCAACCTTAATATTTCGATGTTGAACCTCGTGTTAGCACATGAATAAATGGTGCATCGAAACGTCTAAGATTGAGTGCTCAATGTGAAAAAGAATTATTCACAAACGGTCACAAATATCGGTATTTATTTTTTGTCATCTGATGTGCTATCATCGTTGAATGATCTATCGTGGGTTTAACAGTTTTGTTATCGCCGACCATGACAATAATCTCATGGCAGCGTGACAAACCTTGCAACTTCCAGCACGATATAAAACAACTCTGGTAAAGCGCATGAGCCTGTACTCCGACAACCTCATTTGTGCCTGATTTTTTGCCTATTTGGGCGTATATCATACTTTTTCGTCGGAGTTACAGGAGTCTAAGGTGTTCAATATCATGAGCCACATTGCTAATCCATCTAAATATACCCGTCGTTATCACCCACGCCATTCTCTAGCGCAATATATTATCAATCAAATAGAGTCGCTTGAGCTGCGTCCGCAAGATATCGTCAAGCAAATGGGCTATCCTCTTAAACATACCATACCTGCCTATGACCGCCTGCGCCATGTATTGTCGAGCAAATTCCTTGGGCTTGATGGTAGCTATATGGACAAACACTTTACCGCTGATGAGTTTTTGGCAAAACTGTTTGCTGTACTTGAGATACCGTATCAGCCATTCGCAGAAGATATTGCGCAAATTAAATACGACTTGGCAAATTACTCTAATACGCTACCCAGATATAGCTTACGAGCGGAAGTGGATTTTGCATTTACGAGTGCTGATAATTGGATGTCTCGTGGCGCAGCTTCACGTTTTGCGCAAGTACATCTGCCTAGCGGTTTTGCCAAATTAGACGATGCTGCACGTAAATTAGTGATTCAAGACAGCATCTGTGAGCATTATCAGCAGTATGAGGGCAGTTTGCCATATGACGGTATTATTAAAGGCTATCGACTGACTATTGAACAAAACAACCATGTGGTCGACCATGCAGAGTATGGCGTACCAAAATCTAGCAGTATCTAAAAAGTTTTGAATGTATAAGCAGCACGAGCTGTTAATTACATTGATTGAATAATCACATTGACCGAAAAAAAATATAAAAAAGCCTCACTTTCTCGTGGGGCTTTTTGGTTTTTTACGTTATGTTTTCTTGTAAGAGTCAAACACTGCTAAATATCAATTTTATAAAATTCATTTTAAGCTTCAGGATTCAGGTTTAGAGATGGCGCGCCACAAAATCACAAATAGCGCGTCAAACTCTGCATTTAATGGCGTCTCTGTTTGGCGAATGGTATGCATTAAACCAAGTCGACTGATGAACCCCATAAACACATCGAACAGTATGTGCAGTGGAACGGTGTCATTGAGCACCCCACGATTTTGTCCATCTTCTAATACCGCTAAAAACGCGCCAATTAACTCTTTGTTTTCATAGATCGCGATATTACGTATACGCGAGGCCGAGACAGAAGATAGCACCATCACCGCATCTGGATGCGAATCCACAAAGTCAAAGCAGACCCACAACGTCTTACGTAGACGATCTTGTACGCTATCAATCCCTTGCAGATGATCCATAATTCTAGCGGCCAATCTGCCAAGCACAATATCCATAATGGTATAAAACAGCGTTTGCTTGTCCCCAAAATACTTATAGAGCGTTTGCAAAGAGACGTTTGCAGACTTTGCAATCTGCGCCATCGTCACCTCATTAGCATCAAATCCTGCAAAGACTTTACGAACAGCTTGCTCAATTTTATCCAAAGTTGCGGGCCGCATATCGGATAGGGGCGCTAGAGATCGAGTTTGCGTGAGGCTATCTGACTGATTAAAGGTTTTCATATTTATCGCTTCTTAAAGTATTGGCTATTTAATACGTCCTACCAGTTAAATGGTGTGCTCGATAATTTAACGTGATTAAATTAACAAGTAATGTAAATTACCATTTTTATTTAATTGATTGCGAAGTGGTTTTTCGTAGCCTAGTATAAGACTCATGTATTAATAAATACAAAGAATTCATCGTATATCTATAACGGTAATATAAATTACCATAATTTACAAAACGACCTAGCTATAGTCAGTTCAATATAATTTCGATACAAGAAAACCGAGTGCAAGTTATACATTAGTATGCTTAGCGAGGATGACGATGTAGCGGATTTATATAGGCTTGACTATATAGTTGTTATTCACTCCACCTTGTCAAGGATAGACATCATGAGTATCGAAAAATTCACCCCAAACTGGATGACTGAAGAACATCAGATGGTGTATGACAGCGCCCTAAAAATGTTTCAATCTTGGGAGCCAAAGGATGAGCAGTGGCGCAAAAATGGCATGATCGATCGCGAAGCATGGGAAGAAGCAGGCAAGATGGGGTTTTTGTGTGCGGCAATACCAAGCGAGTATGGCGGCGGTGGTGGCGATTTTGGTCATGAAGCCGCGCTCATCTACGCTCAAACCGAGGCCAATCAGTCAGGATTTGGGGGTATGGTGCATTCAGGCATTGTCGCGCCTTATATTTTAGACCACGGTACTGAAGAACAAAAACAAGTGTGGCTAGCCAAAATGGCAACGGGCGAATATATCGGGGCCATCGCCATGACCGAGCCTGGCACTGGATCCGACCTACAAAACATCAAAACCTATGCGGTAAAAGATGGTGATGACTACATTATCAATGGCTCTAAGACTTTTATTACCAATGGTCAGCACGCCAATCTTATCCTATTAGCATGCAAAACAGACCGTGAACAAGGCGCGCAAGGCGTCTCGCTTATCATCGTAGAAACGGATAAAGTAGAAGGGTTTGAGCGTGGACGCAATCTCGACAAGATTGGTCTGACGTCGCAGGATACCTCGGAGTTGTTTTTTAGCAATGTCCGTGTACCACAAAAAAATCTATTGGGTACGGTAGAAGGTATGGGCTTTATCCAAATGATGCAGGAGTTGCCGCGTGAGCGCTTAATCATTGCGCTATCAGGGGTTGGCTCGATGAAACTTGCTATCAATCTAACCCTAGATTATGTAAAAGGCCGTGAAGCCTTTGGCAAACCTATTTGGAATTTTCAAAATACGCGCTTTAAGATGGCAGAATGCTATGCCGATTATCTCGCTGCTAGCACCATGTGTGATGCGGCAGTAGATGCGATGTTAGATGGCAAACTCTCTGTACCGCATGCCTCATTAATCAAATATTGGGTCACTGAAAAACAGTGCGAAGTCATCGACGAATGCGTGCAGCTGTTTGGTGGCTATGGCTATATGACAGAGTATCCTATCGCACGTCTATACGCTGATGCGCGCGTGCAAAAAATCTATGGCGGCACCAATGAGATTATGAAAGAGCTGGCTTCACGCTTTATGTAGACGCTTATATTATAAGACTACAATAATTATTGTTTATTTAAAAAATAAAAAAAGGATTTTTTATGACTGAGACTGCATATATTTATGATGCTATCCGCACGCCACGCGGCAAAGGGAAAAAGGATGGTTCCTTATATCAGGCATCACCAATTTGGCTGACACGCACCTTATTAAAGGAGATGGAGCAGCGCCATAACTTGGATACCAGTTTGGTCGACGATGTGGTGCTTGGCTGCGTGACCCCAGTGGGCGAGCAAGGCTCTGATATTGCGCGTATTGCTGTGATTGATGCTGGTTGGGTACAAAGTGTGGCTGGGTTAACTTTGTCGCGCTTTTGTGCCTCTGGTCTGGAGTCTATCAACCTAGCAGCGGCCAAAGTCATGTCAGGTATGGAAGACATGGTCGTGGCAGGCGGTGTTGAGTCTATGAGCCGTGTGCCGATGGGCTCAGATGGTGGTGCTTGGTACATGGATCCGCGCGTCAATGAAGCCACGCACTTTGTGCCACAAGGAGTAGGTGCAGATACCATCGCAACGCTCAAAGGCTTTAGTCGTAGTGATGTCGATGGCTTTGCCACCGAGTCGCATCGCCGCGCTGCACAGGCATGGGAGAAGGGTTATTACGATAAGTCTGTTGTCCCTGTTACCGATGTTAATGGCATGATGCTATTGGATAAAGACGAAACCATCCGCCCTAACACCAATGTCGAGACCTTAGCTGGGCTAAAACCTTCTTTTATTATGCCAGGTAAAATGGGCTTTGATAGCGTTATCTTGGACAGATACACCACAATTGAAACGGTAAATCATGTGCATCATGCGGGTAACTCCTCTGGCATCGTCGATGGCGCTGCTATTTGTTTGGTCGGTAGCGCGGCGGCTGGTCACAAAGCAGGGCTAAAACCACGTGCCAAAATCACGATGGCCTCAGTTGTTGGTTCAGAGCCTGCCATTATGCTGACAGGTCCAACACCAGCTTGCCAAAAAGCCCTCAATAAAGCGGGCATGCAAGCCTCTGACATAGACCTTTGGGAGATTAATGAAGCCTTCGCTGCTGTGCCGATGAATACCGCTGATGATTTTGGCATCTCGCTTGATATCGTCAACGTCAACGGTGGTGCAATCGCTATGGGTCATCCGCTTGGCGCAACTGGCGCGATGCTGATGACGACCGTCCTTGATGAGCTAGAACGACGCGATTTAAAGACCGCTATGATTACGCTATGTGTAGGCGGTGGTATGGGCATTGCCACCATTATCGAACGTGTTTAACTTCTCTCTAAAATAGACTGAAAACCAATTAGACTAAAACGCAACATACAAAGAATCATTTAAGGGATAAAAATGATGACAAATAATCAGACAGCAGATAGCGTAATAGCCATTAATGCATTAGAAAACTTCTCAGCTCAGCGTGATGACGATGGTATCGTCACCGTCACGATTGACCAAAGTAAACGCAAAATGAATGTTATCGGTGATGGCTTTACGGAGTCGTTCGCCACGGTGGTCGATAGTTTCATCAATGATGATGCCGCTACAGGCTTGATTCTCACATCGGCTAAAGAAACCTTTGTGGTTGGTGCAGATATTGATCAATTGAACCAGATCGAGACAGCCGAGCAAGCATTTGCAGTGACTGAAGAATTAAAAGGTAGTTTGCGTACGCTTGAAACATCAGGTAAACCTGTCGTCGCTGCTATGACAGGAACCGCACTGGGTGGTGGTTTAGAGCTTGCACTGGCATGTCATTATCGTATTGCCATTGACACGTCCAAGACCAAGCTTGGTTTGCCTGAGGTGAAACTGGGTTTGCTACCTGGCGGCGGTGGTACGCAGCGTTTGCCTCGGTTGGTGGGTATTCAAGTGGCACTGGAGCTGATGACGCAAGGCAAAGAATTACGACCATCAGCGGCAAAAGACATTGGACTTATTGATGCAACAGCTACTGATCGAGCAAATATGCTGGAGCAAGCAAAAGACTGGATTCAAAATAATCCAAGTGCGCAGCAGCCATGGGATAAGAAAGGCTTTAAAATTCCTGGCGGCGATAGTAAGCATCCAAAGGTAGTTCCTATATTCTCTATCGCCCCAGCCATGGCTAATCAGAAATCACATGGTAACTATCCTGCGATCACCCATATTATGTCTTGTGTGTTTGAAGGATGCCTAGTAGATATCGATACAGGGCTTGAGATCGAGTCGCGTTATTTTGCAGCTTGCGTACTGTCCACTGAATCTAGAAACATGATCAACACCTTATGGACTCAGCTGAATAGCATCAAAAAAGGTCAGTCTCGTCCTCAAGGGTTTGAACGCACAACCACCAAAAAAGTCGGTATCTTGGGCGCTGGCATGATGGGCGCAGGCATTGCTTATGTCACTGCCAAAGCAGGTATAGATGTCGTTTTATTGGACACAGAAATTGCCAATGCTGAAAAAGGCAAAGCGTACTCTGCCAATATTTTAGATAAAGCCATTAGCCGAAAGCGTGTTACCGAAGAGAAAAAACAAGCCCTCCTAGAACGCATTACGCCAACAGTTTCTTACGATGATTTGGCAGATTGCGATCTTATTATCGAAGCGGTGTTTGAAAACCGAGAAATCAAAGCAAAGTGTACCCAGCAAAGTGAAGCAGTGATTACAAACACGGCCGTCTATGCATCTAACACCTCAACACTACCAATTACAGGATTGGCAAAAGCCAGTACGCGCCCAAACCAGTTTATAGGTCTGCATTTTTTCTCGCCAGTAGACAAGATGCCGCTCGTTGAGATTATCATGGGCGAGCAAACCGACGATGCAACATTGGCCAAAGCTTTTGATTATGTTGTGCAAATAGGTAAAACGCCTATCGTCGTCAATGACAGCCACGGATTTTATACCTCGCGGGTATTTGGCACCTATGTATCAGAGGGCATTGCGATGCTAGGAGAGGGTGTGCATCCGCGTAGTATCGAAGTCGCCGGTATGAAAACAGGTATGCCGATGCCGCCGCTAGCATTGCAAGATGAAGTGTCATTGAGCCTCGCATTGCATGTCAGCGAACAGCAACAACTTGATATGGTAGCCGAAGGTAAGCCAATCGTAGTGCGCCCTTCTTATGACATACTAAAAAAATTGGTCAATGAGCATAGGCGCGAAGGTAAGAAAAATGGCAAAGGATTCTATGACTATCCAACAGAGGGTGATAAGCATCTATGGCCTGAGCTTATCAACTTGTACCCGCCAAAACCAGAGCAACCATCGCAGCAAGATTTGGTGAATCGCCTGCTGTTTATTCAAGCCAATGAATCCGCTAAGTGCTATGAGGAGAATGTTGTGCGCTCAGTAGCTGATACCAATATAGGGTCTATCTTTGGTTGGGGGTTCGCACCGCAGCATGGTGGTACGCTACAGTTTATCAATGCAATGGGCGTGAGTGCGTTTGTTGAGCGGAGTCGTGAGCTGGCTGCGAAATATGGTGAACGTTTTGAGCCAGCTCAAATCTTGCTAGACATGGCAGTCAAAGGCGAGGCGTTCTCTGATGACTGATAAATATGTATCAAATCCTGATCAAATGAAGGACTGTCTACAAGGGTTACGAGTGATCGATCTGACTCGTAATCTACCTGGGCCTTTTGCTACGCGTTTGCTTGCAGATTTGGGTGCGGATGTCCTTAAAGTCGAGCCTAAACAAGGTGATCCTGCTCGGGTATTTGGTGAGCTCTTCGCAGCTCTGAACCACGGTAAGACGACCGAAAAATATGACTTTCATGATCCCAAAGCGATTGAAACTATAAAAGCACATCTTAAAGAAGCTGATGTGATGCTAGATAGCTTTCGCCCAGGTATCTTGGCAGAAATGGGACTAGATGCTAAGGCCCTGCATGTCATCAATCCAAAGCTAGTAATAGTGTCAATCACTGGCTATGGCGTAGCAGATGGAAACTCAACAGAAGGTGTCTACTTAGAAAGTGCTGAGTCAAAAAATAGCTCTCAAGTGAATCATGACTGGGCCAATAAGGCCGGTCACGATATTAATTTTATGGCTATGAGCGGTGTACTAGATCAGCTAAAAACAGCGCAGGGTGAGCAAGCCATGCCCAATATCCAATTTGCGGATTTGGCAGGCGGTAGTGACACTGCAGTGATAGCCCTATTGGCTGCCGTATTTGCCGCACAGCGTACGGGCAGGGGACGACACATTGCTATTAGCATGACGCACAGTCTTTACAACCATATGGTCATGCCAAAGGTCACAGGCAAACTGATTAATAGCCTTTCAGGAAAGGGCTTAAACGACACTCTACTGCCGCAGCATGATTTTTTGGGTGGTGCATTACCATGTTACCGACTGTACCAAACCGCTGACCAACGCCATATGGCAGTCGGCGCTTTGGAGCTTAAGTTTTGGCAAGGGCTATGTGAGGTATTGGAGCTGCCGTCGCTTAAAGAAACACACTGGCAACTTGGTATTATGCCCAATAGACCTGAAAGTGAAGCCGCGACCAACACAATCACGGAAAAATTCGCCAGTCAAACGCTTGAGCATTGGCAACGTGTATTTGCAGCAACGGATGTCTGTGTGACCCCTGTGTTAAGTTTACATGAAGCCAAGGCTCACCCTTTATTTGCACATCAAGATGAAAATTGTGCGACATCAGGGTGGCAGTAAGTGAATTAGTATGTAAGTAGCTTTAGAGAAAAGTGAAAATTGTATTAACCTTTGAAGGCGATATCAAGCCGCTGCTGGCTAGTATCGTCTCTTTAGCCTGTCTAAACCAGAGTGATTGAACTTGTATATTTATAACTGTCTATCTAAAATTGCCTGAATAAGAGACAATACACCCATAAATCCTAAAGTTTTACGGTACTGAAGCATAGTAGCGCGTTCAAAGACTCTTAGAGATTGAGCAACACAGACATTTAATAAATTTAACTTAAGCAAAAAGGCAGTTCTGAATGACCAAACATAACCCGTATAATTTTTTACCTTTGCAACCAACAGGTAGAAACGAGACTAATACTGCTAATACTTATGCTCCTGAAGATATGATTAAAATATACGAGCAGCAGTTTCTCATTCAAGTGCCTGAAGAAGAGCTGACCGAGTTTTTGCCAGCGTTAAAAGCATTCTATGATATCGACAACCATACCTTAGATGTCAGTGCCATTATTTTTGATGCAATCGCAGACTCTGCTGTCATTTATAATCATAAAATTAAAGTCGGCGACTATCAGATATTAGGTGAGCTGATAGAAGAGACGATTGAATATGATGAAGATAACAAAAGTGATGAAAGCGCGGAAAGTGAAGAGATTCAAGCCTATACATTAGAGTGCCAACGTACATTTTTTATCAATGATGTAGAAATACCTTATCATTTCAACCTGTTCATTTATGGCGATGGTTATTCTACTTTGACCAAAAAAGAAACCGTACTAGAAAAAATGTACTGGTTTGTCAGAGGTAGATTTGAAGAGGATTTGCTAGATGACGCTGAAGATAACGACAGCTTAGAGTCTATTAATGCGCAACTAGCCAGTTTAGGCATTCGTGAAATGGATCTGACGACTGTAGATGAGATAATCAGCTATGTAGAAGGCAGTATCATTGACGATCCCATGGTGGACGAGCTTAACAAACTGTTGGATGATGCTGAGTAGTGTGGAAGATAAGTTAGTAGAAAGAGTGACTGATTTTATAATGAGTACTGAGGATTTTTAAATATCTAATGTACTATATCTCTGGATTTGCTGCTGTCAGAGAAGGACAAAGAAATTGTTAGTTTCTATGTCGAAGACTTGAATGATTGAAAAATATAGCAATAGTCTCTTGGATTTTATCTGAGAACTTGAGATTCTTATTATCCAGTTAAGCCTAATTGAATAAGTAATAATAAAAAATATTATAAGAATCAGAATGTAAGTGTTAACACTTTAACTCTAATTGTAAATAGAGTATAGGATACGTATAATTATGCTAGAATAGGTTTTTTTAACAAATGGGCTTCTTTTTGCATAAAGCTTTATACAAAAAGAAGCCCATTTTTTTGCATAACGATTATTTTTAATAGCTACTGTTTACTACGATATGTTGCTATGATTCGAAAGGTTTATATTATGCGACAGTCTCTTAAATTATTAAATGCCTCAAGTTTGTTACTTGTGGTGCTATGGTCTACTGGGTGTGCTACTACAACCATCAATTCTGGGCTTCAAGCTGGTCAGTTACCACCCAGTGGATCTTTTACTGCAGAGAGTGGTATAGAGTTTAATGTTCAGCCCTTAAATTTAGCAACATTACCAGCGAAAAAAACGATCACACCGAGTAGTGATTTAATACGTTTGATTAATACGTCTGGTCAAGTGGATTACCGTATTGCTAGAGGAGATATTTTAGGTATTACCTTGGTAGGTTATCCTGACATAGCGCCTCCTTTGACCAACAGTAGTAGTGCATCCAATCCATATGCATCTGGTTTTCCTATAGATCAGCAAGGGTTTATCCAGTTCCCACTTATTGGTCGTATAAAAGCTAGCGGTATGAGTGTGCCACAATTTACAGCGAACTTACAAAGTCGTCTTCAGCGTTATCTCAAGTATCCAGATCCACAAGTGAAAATCATTAATTATCGTGGTAACAAGTTTTTTATCGATGGCGAAGTTAAGCAGCCCGGTGAGTTCCCTATTGCTGATGTGCCCGTTTCTCTATATGGGGCAATTTCTATGGCAGGTGGTGCAACGCCTACGGGTGATTCAAACAATGTTGTGCTGAACCGTAAAGGCACAAGCTATAATATAGGATTACAGTCGTTACGACAGATGGGTGCTTCTGCTAACCAAATTTATTTACAAGACGGTGACTCTATCCATGTCAATAGCCAAGAACGTAATAAGGTATACGTGTTGGGAGAGTTTGGACAAGTGGAGCCAGTACCCATCTTAGAGCAAGGTATCAGCTTGGCACAAGTTTTAGGGGAATCCAAAGGTCTCAATTCTAATACTGCAAATGCGGCCAAGATATACGTCGTTCGTGACAATCTCAATACCAGAGCAACTGATATTTATTATGTAGATATGCAAACGGTTACTAGCTTTGCGCTTGCTAATCGTTTTGAGATGTATCCTAATGATATTGTCTATGTTGACCCGACTGGTCTTACGCGCTGGAATCGTGTTATTAGCGCCTTACTACCTTCTACTACTGCGCTTAGATCTTTTTCAACTCTATAGGTAACGATAATTATGGCGTTTAACAATATTTTGGTCGTTTGTGTTGGTAACATTTGCCGCAGTCCGATGGCAGAAGCGTTACTAAAAAAGCGTTATCCTAACAAAGTAATTGACTCCGCAGGCGTTGGAGCTCTAATTGGGCATCCTGCAGATTCATCTGCTCTCAAAATTATGACTGAACAGCAGATAGATATTACAGACCATGTAGCCAAACAAATCGACGAAAAATTAGCAAAAAAAGCTGACCTTATTTTTACCATGTCAGATAGTCAGACTAAATGGATTGAGGAACGTTGGCCATTTTGCCGTGGTAAAACTTTTAAGCTTGGTCACTGGCAAAATAAGGATATTGCTGACCCATATAAACATGAAATGAGCGCTTTTGAGACAGCATATCAAGATATTGTTGATGGTCTAGATCAGTGGGCCGATAAAATTAGCTAAGCAATGCTTATCCGATGAACAAGCTGAAGTGGTAGACCTATAGTTATGAGTACAGATTCGAAAAATTTATCAAACCCTGTTTCGAAAGAAGATAATGATGACATTGATCTTATGGCGCTGCTGTTTGCCATTTTGCGTGGTTGGAAAATCATCGTATTTTTTGCTGTGTTAGGCCTGATAATTGGGGTTTTGTATAGTAGATATGTCAACCCTACCTTTAAGTCAGATGCACTTATTCAAATTGAAGAGAACTCCAAAGGAGTTGCAGCACTAGGGGCTGATATTTCTGAGTTAATAGGGTCGGAAGCTAGTAAAGCAGAGGCAGAGGCAGAGCTGATAAGGTCGCGTATGATTTTAGAGCCTGTTGTCAGTTTATTGCATTTACGTATTCGCCTATCTGACCCTAATGTTGGCACCTTAGATAGAATAAAAAGTAATAGTACTGCGACTCAAATAAACAAACCTGAAGGTGTATCACTTAAAACTAAAGATGGTGAAGTAGAAATTAGTCAGTTTAATGTATCTCAAGAGTATTTAAATCAATCATTTAGCTTGATGCGCTCAGAGACTGGATTTATCTTGAGTAATGACTTTGAAGATTTCAAAGGTGAGATAGGTCAGCCCCAGCAGTTCAGAGGCATAGATGGTCAAATTCAAATCACAGTAAATAATTTACCTGCCGATGGTTATTCAATCAATCTTACTAAGCAGTCTCTTCAAATGACGACAGAGCGGTTAAATAGTGCTTTATCTGTGGTTGAAAAGGGCAAGCAGACTGGCATTATTCAGTTGTCTATGACCGGAGCCAATCAGCAACAAACCAGTTTGATCCTAAAACAAATCGTTTTATCTTATATTGATCAAAATCAGTCTCGTGGTTCTGAAGAAACCACTAAAACCATCAGCTTTATGGAAACTCAAATTCCAACCCTAAAGAAAAGGTTGGAAGATTCTGAAGCAATCTTCAATGAATTCCGTAAAAAGTACGGTACTATTGATGTGGCAAAAGAAGCCGAGTTGCTCTTAACCGAAAGCTCGCAAATTGAGCTGCAACTCAATGAGCTAAAATTGAAAAAAGCGGATCTCACTACTTATTATACGGAAGAGCATCCATTAGTAATCCAGATCAATGATCAACTTGCAGTACTTAATGCTAGAAGACAAGAAATAGATAACACTATTGCAGGATTACCTGAGATACAAAGAGAGTTTTTACAACTATCGGCTGATACGACGATCAACAGAGAGATCTATCTCACGCTACTCAAAAACTACGAACAGTTAAAGATCGTCAAAGCTGGTCAAATTGGTTTTGCTCGCATTATTGATTTACCAATCAGTACCCACCGAGCGATCGCACCAAAGAAACTACAAATTATCATATTGGCGATGTTATTAGGGACGATGCTTGGAACAATGCTCGTACTCCTGAAAAACATGCTTAGAAATGTGGTTAAAGACCCTGAACGTATCGAAGCAAAAACAGGCGTATCTGTGGTCGCGACGATACCCCGTTCACCTCTACTAACCAGATTACGTAAAGATAAAAAAGCGCCTAATCGTTTGCTGGCTTATGCTGATAGTAACAGCTTGAGTTATGAAGCCATCAAAAGCTTAAGAACGAGCCTGATGTTCGGTATGCCGACAGCAGAGCAAGTAGCTCAAAGAGCTAAGGTTATTTTAATTACTGGCGAGAGTCCTGGCGTTGGTAAATCATTTATTTCTGCTAACTTAACAGAAGTTTTTGCTCAGCTCGATAAAAAAGTACTGATCATGGATGCAGACATGCGCTTGGGTGAGTTGCACAAGATGTTCAGTATGAATCAAGACAATGGCTTAGCCGATTACCTTTCACAGCATGACAATACGTCACTACAAGGTAATACGGTTTCATCAGGAGAGCTTAGTCATTTTATTCATTCGACAGGGATAGATAATATCGATTTTATGCCTAGGGGTGAGCATCCACGTAATCCTGCATCACTACTGTCTAATAGTAGGCTTAATGGTTTAATGAAAGAGCTAGGCTTACGCTATGACTATATTATTATTGATACACCACCGATACTTGCAGCTTCTGATGCAATGATACTGGCGCAATATGCTGACAAAGTACTTATGGTAACTAGATATGATAACTCAATTGAGGGACAACTGGTCTATGCTGTCAATCAAATGAATAAAGCAAATATAGAAGTGGATGGAATTATTTTGAATGATGTACAGCAAGGTATTATGAGCAAATACAGCTATCATTATAATTATGCCTATGGCAACAATAAATAATCATCAATATATCAGCTGAGTATTAAATTTATGAATATTGAGCCAAATGGTGATCTTAGGTCTCAAGAAAGTTACGACAGTCCCAGTCAGTTACAGCGCATGGTTCTGCAACTGCTGGCATTACCTCGCAGTGTCAAAAAGAGCATTCTAACTACTGCTGATTTTTTAATGGCAGTAGTATGTCTATTTTTTGCCTTATCATTACGTTTTGGTTATATGGACGCTCATATTCCATTATTATCGTTATGTTTATACGCTCTGATTCCTATCATTAGTTTGCATCTTATAGGTTTTTATAGAGGTGTAGCGCGCGGGTTTTTTGATTCATTGATGGGACGTGTATTACAGTTGTTTTTTGTACTTATTATACTATATGAGGTTATATTGTATTTTGAAGTCTTGCCAACCATACCGCGCTCAGCACCCATTTTGTTTTTATTCATGTTCTTTATTTGGCTGTGGAACAGTAGGTTAACTATAAAGGAATTATTAACACGTTGGCAAAAGAATGCTGTAGAACATCAAAAAAATATGTCAGATCTAGATAATGTTGTCATTTATGGTGCAGGGCATGCAGGGCAAAAACTATTAGAAGGCTTGAGAAATTCACATAAGTATAATGTGGTAGCGTTTGTTGATGATGATCCGCAGTTAACAGGCGCATATGTGCTAGGTAAAAAGATTAACGCAGCCCAAGATCTTATTGAGATAGTTGATGAGCTTAATATTGCGCAAATTTTTTTGGCAGTACCCTCTATCAGTCGCGCTCGTAAACGTCAGATTATCAATAAACTGGCAGATATATCCATCAAGATAAAAGAGCTCCCCAGTTTACAAGAGATTGCTGATGAAAAAGTGACTGTCAGCCATATGCATAAGATTGATATTTTGGATGTGCTTGATAGGCAAACTGTTGAGCCTGATGAACGTCTGCTTGCTAAAAATATCACAAGCAAAAACGTGCTAGTTACGGGTGCTGGTGGTTCTATTGGTAGTGAGCTGTGCAGGCAGATTATCAAAAATAAACCGCAATGTCTGGTGCTGTACGAAGTGTCTGAATTTGCACTCTATAGCATCCATCAAGAGTTGCTCGCTAAGCAGAAACGTAATCCTGAATATCAGGATATTCAGATAGTCGCTCTTATTGGCAATGTTACTAATGAGGATAAGTTATATCGTGTGTTTCAGGAATACAGTATACAGACGGTATATCATGCAGCAGCTTATAAGCACGTACCTATTGTTGAGTTTAATCCTTTTGAAGGATTGATTAATAATACCAAAGGTACCTATCACTGCGCGTGTGCCGCCATACGCGCCGAGGTTGACACATTTGTACTTATCTCTACAGATAAAGCGGTGCGGCCCACCAACGTTATGGGAGCGACTAAACGTATGGCCGAGTTGACTTGCCAGGGGCTCAGTAAAATCAGTAATAAAACCTGTATCAGTATGGTGCGCTTTGGCAATGTACTTGGTTCATCTGGCTCAGTGGTACCTGTTTTTACCAAGCAGATTGAGCAGGGGCTTCCGATTACTGTTACCCACCCTGATGTCACGCGCTATTTTATGACGATACCAGAGGCAGCAAATTTAGTGATACAAGCAGGTGCTATGGCCAAAGGTGGAGAAGTCTTTGTTCTCGATATGGGTAATCCTGTAAAAATTGTCGATCTGGCACGGCGCATGATTCATTTAAGTGGCTGTGAGGTCAAAGATGATAATCATCCTAACGGTGATATTGAGATAATGTTTACAGGTTTGCGTCCAGGCGAAAAGCTCTATGAAGAGTTGATCATTGGAGATGACAACATCGAAACGACTGAGCATCCTCTTATTATGCAAGCGATGGAACACAGCTTCCCATTACATGATATTGAGGAAGTCTTGACGCATACACCTGATAAAGCGAAAGAAGATGATGTTGTGTGGCTAAAATCTCAATTAACAACATTTGTGGCAGGTTATCGGCAGGATGATACACAGACAATATAACACTTGATCAGTAATATAATTTTAAACAATGGGTAATAAATTTTTGAGGAACCATCATGTTAACTGTTAATGATATTAAAATCGCAGTAATTGGTTTAGGCTACGTCGGCTTGCCGTTGGCAGTAGAGTTTGGCAAATATCGTCCTGTGATTGGCTTCGATATTAATGCAAAACGTATTGGTGAGTTGTCATCAGGTATTGACCATACGCTAGAAGTCAGTGCAGAAGAGCTGGCACAGGCCACCCAGTTGAGCTATAGCTCAGATATTAACGCTTTGAAAGAATGTAATTTCTTTATTGTGACTGTACCCACGCCTATTGATGACTACAAACAACCTGACTTAACACCGCTTATCAAAGCATCGGAAGCAATCGGCAGTGTTCTAGAAAAAGGTGATATCGTCGTTTATGAATCAACCGTTTATCCTGGCGCGACTGAAGAAGTTTGTATTCCTGTACTAGAGCAGGTATCAGGGCTTACTTTCAATAAAGACTTTTATGCGGGTTATAGCCCAGAACGTATTAACCCAGGTGATAAAGAGCACCGTGTCACCAATATCTTGAAGGTAACTGCGGGCTCCACGCCAGAGGTCGCTGACTTAGTAGACGAAGTGTACAACCTTGTTATTACTGCAGGTACGCATAAAGCAGCATCTATTAAGGTTGCTGAGGCAGCAAAGGTCATTGAAAATACGCAGCGCGATGTCAATATTGCTCTCATTAACGAGCTTGCAGTCATCTTCAATAAGATGGGTATCGATACACAAGCTGTGTTAGAAGCAGCAGGCACCAAATGGAACTTCTTACCATTCCGCCCAGGTCTGGTCGGTGGGCACTGTATCGGCGTTGACCCTTACTATCTAACCCATAAAGCACAAGCTATTGGCTATAACCCTGAGATTATCTTGGCAGGACGCCGCCTTAATGATGGTATGGGTGAATATGTCACTACACAGCTGATCAAAACCATGATCAAAAAACGCATTCAAGTAGAAGGTGCCAAAGTACTAATCCTAGGACTGAGCTTTAAAGAAAATTGCCCAGATGTACGTAATACCAAAATTATTGATATTGTGCATGAATTGCAAGAATATAACATTGATGTTGATGTCTATGATCCATGGGTTGATGCCAGCGAAGCTGAGCATGAATATGATATTTCACCAATCACTGAGCCAAGTGCTGGTCAATACGATGGTATTATCCTAGCGGTAGCACATCAAGAGTTTGCAGCTATGGGCGTCCCTGCCATTCGAAATTTAGGTCGTGACAATCATGTATTGTATGACTTGAAGTATCTGTTTACCAAAGATGAAACTGATATTCGTCTATAAATCATCCATACATTAAGATTGGAAAGCATTATGTCAAAGTATGAACAAGTCAAAGAAGAACTGTTAATAGATAAAAAAACATGGCTGATTACAGGTGTCGCAGGGTTCATTGGCTCAAATCTGCTCGAGACCTTACTAAAGCTTAACCAAACCGTTGTAGGGTTGGATAATTTTGCCACAGGCTTTCAGCACAACTTGGATGAAGTACAGTCACAAGTGAATGATAAGCAGTGGCAAAACTTTCGTTTTATTGAAGGTGATATCCGAAATTTTGAGGACTGTCAGACAGCCTGCGCTGACGTAGATTATGTATTACATCAAGCTGCACTAGGTTCTGTGCCCCGATCTATCAAAGACCCAATCACTACCAATAGTGCAAATATTACAGGTTTCCTAAACATATTGACTGCCGCTCGTGATGCTGAAGTGTCTAGCTTCACCTATGCTGCTAGCAGCTCTACCTATGGGGATCATCCAGCACTACCTAAGATAGAAGATAACATTGGCAAACCGCTTTCACCTTACGCGGTAACAAAGTATGTCAACGAGCTATATGCAGAAGTATTTGCACGTACTTATGGCTTTAAGACCATTGGTTTACGATATTTTAATATCTTTGGTAAGCGTCAAACGCCAGACGGCGCTTATGCTGCAGTGATTCCTAAATGGACAGCAGCGATGATTAAAGATGAAGATATTTTTATCAATGGCGATGGCGAAACCAGCCGAGACTTTAACTTTATTGAAAATGCAGTACAAGCCAACATCTTAGCAGCGACCACGACCAATCCTGATGCCAAAGGTCAAGTCTATAATATTGCTGTTGGAGACCGTACTACTCTTAATACACTTTTTGATTGTATCAAAAATACACTACAAGCCAATGGTGTAAGCTACAATAAAGAGGCGATATATCGTGATTTTAGAGTAGGCGATGTGAAGCATAGTCAAGCTGATATTAGCAAAGCGAAAAGAAAATTAGGGTATTTTCCTGATTTTAGTATCTCTCAAGGTATTAAAGTTGCAATCAAACACTATATATCTGAGTAAGTATTGAGACTCTAGAGAGGTTAAAATAGTGAAAAAACTTATACTGAAATTTGCACAATCATATTGGCGTTTCAAATTTTCTAAAAAGGCTGTAATTGGAAAAAATGTCACTTTTGGCAGACATACTAAGATTATAGTATCTAACGGCAGTTCTCCAAGGGACATAATAATTAAAGATAATGCTAGAATATTTGGCACTCTACATGTATCTGGAGGAAAAATAGTCATTGAAGAGGATGTGCATTTCGGACCATTTTCTATTATAGGATCTACGGATTCAGTTTACGTAAAGAAACTGGCTATGATTTCGACGAGAGTTGATATTATTGATAATAATAATCATCCAGTACATCCTGCTGACAGAAATGTTATGAACGTATCTGGTGGAGTACCAGAGTATAAAAAATGGAAGTATTCAGATAAAGCTAAAATCGTTATAGGTGAAAATACTTGGATCGGAAAAGATAGCCTTATACTCAAAGGAGTTACTATCGAAGATAATAGCATAATTGCCGCTAGATCGGTTGTAACAAAGAATGTTCCAGAAGGGACAATAGTAGCAGGGAACCCCGCTACTATTGTCAAAAAAAATATACATAATACAGCGCAATACTTTAATGAATAATTTGTATAAAATACTTTCATACAGTACTTTAGGTACTTTATGCGCATTTTTAATTCAAATATTATCAGCTAATATACTGACAGTATACGAATATGGTGTTATAGGTAAGTGGCTAACAGACCTATCCTTTTTAAGTATTTTCCTGGTATTTGGGTTGGATAATTCATTATTGTTTTTTTCGAAAAACAATAATGAATTTTTTTCAAAAAATTTTTATAAAAACATAGTGTTCTTTACTATTATATCCATTTTCCTGTTAGTTACCTCCACGTTATCTAATAATATTTTATACTATAGCTCTCTTATAGTGGTGTGTTATATTTTAGCTATTGTCCAGAGCTTGAATGCATTTAATCTATTAAATAGTTCTTTCAATAAATATGGTTTGATCAACTTAGTTAGAAACTTAATAATATTTTTAATATTGCTAGTGTTTTATATTATAGATAGCGATATAGATTCCAGTGTCTATATAAAGATTTATATGCTTTCTATGTTTCTAGTATTAGCAGTCGTAGTACCAATGAGTTATAAGCCAAAAATAAAAATAATAAATATAAAAATGTCAATAGATAGGCTGTATTTGAAATATGGCTTTAAGAGTATGTCGAATACGCTATTCGCAGTGCTGTTATATTCTTCAACAGTATATGTCTTAGACTTTTACGAAACAAAAGAATCTGTAGGTGTGTTTTTTGCGGCAACAGTTTTTTCTAAGCTTGCTTGGGTGATCCCTGATTCTATAGGTAATCTACTGTATCCAAAATATTTAAAAATTGGTGATGCCTATAGTAAAGAAGATGTATTTAAAGAAACATATTTCTTTGCTCAGTTAAATTTATTTTTGAATATTTTATCAATTTTAGCTTTTTATTTCATCGGAAAATTTGTAATAGATATTTTGTACGGCTCTAGTTATCTAAATATGTTTTGGATAGTTATAATTCTTCTAATCGGTAACCAAGGTATGGTTTTTTACAAAATACTTGGAAGGTATCAAGCTTCTATTAATGAATGGAAGACTCAAAGAGTTGCTCTGATTTTAGCAATTTTCTCTAATATCATACTAAAT
>NZ_CAJGZN010000003.1 GCF_904846235.1 Psychrobacter immobilis | reverse complement strand
ATACTCATATCTTGTTGTTTAACACTTTTAATCACTTGAGCACGGAAGTCTGCTGAATAAGTCATAATCTTTTTACTTTTCGCTTGTTTTAAAACGACTGTACCACTTTTATAAAAGATCTACTATATTGCTACTATCGTTTCATAAATATTGTAGAAAAATTATATGTAAACATTAGTTTAATTAAATGTATATCATCAAAAAACTTATGTACTAAAATCTGATAATTATCTAAACACTGGTTTTGAATTATAAATAAAAACTACTGATGAAAGTCTCTGTAATACTGACAAATAGCACTCAAAAAACTATTAATAACAGTTATCTAAGTTCAAATAACAACTATGAGCAATCAAATATTCATATTCTCAATACTAGAGAAGTCGGTAGATATTTATTATTAACAGACTCACTTATTAACAGTTATAATAACACAATCAACCTTTGCTACTAATGAGTTTTGGGGAATATAGAAGTTAAAATATCAGCTAGACTTTAGGTATGGCAGTTTCATAACGTCACAAGAAAACATTAAACTGTTAGAACCTTAATGAGTTTGCTACTGAAATATAAACTACATCGTTGATAATTTGCATACAGTATTTACAGACACCTTTAAATAAAAACGGCTCATCATTAAATATGAGTTATCGTTTTTAACTATTGCTAATTATGTATCATGGAGTTCTATAATGAAAAAGAATGTTTTATCATTAATCGTCGGTGCCAGCCTTGTATTACCAACTATGGCAATGGCAGCACCCGTTAACAATAGCGATCTAATGCCAGCAGATATGCGTAATGCTGCTGTCGAGAGCACTTTACAGGCTGAAATAGAAGGTCCTGATGGTGAGTTGTTAGCGACCCAACCTGGCGCTGTAGATGTCGAAGAGTCAAACACTGCTGATGTCGATATGGACATGGGTAATGAAGCAGATGAAATGAATGACGAAGCTGACGATATGGATGATGCAGCAAGAGATGATAATGCAGCTTTGATGAACAACGCTCAGGCAACAACCAATGCGGCAGCAATGACTAATGCTACAACCGCTCAGGCTCCTGTACAGAACGCTCAAGCGCTTAACATGCAACATAGCAATGCAGACTATCAGCCTTTGATCGCTGGTGAAGCGGCTACTGAGAATAAAGTTGCAGATGCTGCCAGTACTTTGCAAGAAAAGAAAAAAGACAAGCGTGGTGAGTTATTAGCTACTCAGCCAGCAAACGTACAGTTTAAAGAAAACCGTCGTATCGCTGTATCACGCTAAGCAAATAGTTAGTATAGTTGATTAGTTTGTAAGCATATTACTTATATAAAAAGGCAGCCATATGGCTGCCTTTTTTGTTATACCAAACTATAAATTTTAGCTGTTGTTAGCAGTGTTTATTTCTTAGTTTTAGTCACGCCAGCTTCTTGTAATAAAGCGCCGAGTGTACCCATTTTACTTGGGGCTTCAGCTTTATCATTTTTTACTGGCTTACTACGATTGCTCGCGTTGTCTTTATCCTGACGCTTGCCATGCGGCTTAGACGGACGTTTGTCAGCAGCTGGACGGCTATTATTTGGACGGTCACTATTTGCGTTATTATTGCGTGAACGACTGGTTTTCTCGCCATCTATACTAGCTGTCGTAGACTTGGCAGCCGTACGTACAGGTTTTTCAGATTCAGGTTTCATGCTAAAGCCGATACGACCACGTTTTTCATCGATAGAGATAACCCGTACCGATACGATATCACCAGGTTTGACACGGTTCATAGGATCTGCGACAAAGTCATTGGCCATCTGCGAGATATGTACCAAGCCATCCTGATGCACACCGACATCAACGAAACAACCAAAGGCCGTTACGTTAGTGACCACCCCTTCTAACGTCATGCCTTCGCTCAAATCTTTGATACTATTGACGTCATCACGGAAATTGGCCGTTTTAAACTCAGGACGAGGATCACGAGCAGGTTTAGCTAGCTCTTCGATAATCGCTTTTACGCTGACATTATCGTCGTTAGCAGCCAGTGTAGTCGTATCAATCGTATTTAACACGCCATCATTACCGATGACTTCTGACAGTGGCTTGCCCGCTTGTACAAGCAAGCTATCAACCAATGCATAGCTCTCTGGATGCACACCAGTGGCATCTAATGGATTGCTACCATTATGAATACGCAAGAAACCGGCTGCTTGCTCAAATGTCTTAGCGCCTAGACGTGGGACGTTTTTAAGCGCTTCACGGCTATCAAATGCACCGTGCTCTTTGCGATAAGTGACGATTTGCTGCGCCACATTGCGGTTAAGACCTGCGATGTGAGCTAAGATAGCTGGGCTGGCTGTGTTTACATCCACACCCACGGCATTCACGCTGTCTTGGGTTACTTTATCAAGACTGTCTGCAAGCTGGTTTTGATTGACGTCATGCTGATATTGACCAACGCCAATGGCTTTTGGATCAACTTTAACAAGCTCTGACAATGGATCCTGTAAGCGACGTGCGATAGAAACTGCACCGCGTACAGAAACATCTAGATTGGCCAGCTCATCACTAGCAAGTTCACTCGCTGAATAAACAGACGCACCCGACTCATTAACTATGACAGCTTTGGCTTTTAGTGCATCGTTCGCAGCCAAAATCTCTTTGATCATCGCATCTGTTTCGCGACTTGCCGTACCATTACCGATAGCGACCAAATCAACGTTATAAGTGCTCAACAGCGCATCGATGACTTTCTTGGCTTCATCCATCTTATTATCAGGTGCAAACGGATACACTGTCGCTATGACGGGCTTCTCTTCGCTATCTGACATGACATGACCTTGCGCATCAACGATGGCCATTTTTACGCCATGACGGATACCAGGATCGACACCTAAGATTACTTTAGGACCTGCAGGTGCAGACATTAGCAAATGCTGTAAGTTGCTAGCGAACACATCAATCGCATCCGCTTCTGCGGCTAGGCGCTTTTCAGTTAACAAGCGGTGCTCGATATGCGGACGCCATTTGTCTTTCCACAAGCTACTGGCTGCCTCTGACAAAAACTCACGGCGGGCTGCTGGCGCTTTGGCATCAACATCGAAATGATTGATAATTTTTTCGATAAATGGTGCGTCTTCGCCTTCAATCTTTAGACCCAAGACGTTTTCTTGACGACCGCGTAACATTGCTAATAGGCGATGATTTGGCAGTCGAGCAAGGCTTTCGCTATGCTCAAAGTAGTCTTTGAATTTCTCGCCAACTTCGCGCTTTTCTTCGCTTGCAACGCTCGATACGATACTAGCAGTCTTGGCAAAGCCACTGCGCAAGTTGTCCAACAAGCCCAATGCTTGTGTCCATTCATCAACGATAATCGCTTGTACGCCAGCGAGTTGTTTTTCAATATCGCTAAAATCAACTTCGATTTCATTACCACTGTCATCAGTGATACTTGACTGGACTTGATAATCAGCCAAGGCATCTGTCGGAGTTATTTCTTGGGTCAAGACTGCTTGGGCAGCAGTATCAAGACCAGCGGCACGAGCTTTGGCAGCAGGTGAACGACGACGCGGACGATATGGCAGATAGATGTCTTCAAGCTCAAGCTTAGACGTCGCGTTATCGATACGCATCTGTAGCTCTTCATTCAGATTGCCCTGTGTGCTTAGCAGCTCAGTAATTTTGAGGCGACGTGTTGCCATGTCACGCTCATAATTAAGAGACTTCTCTAAAGCACGCAGCTGCGCATCATCAAGATTCTGAGTCTTTTCTTTGCGGTAACGCGCAATAAAAGGAACCGTCGCGCCTTCATCATAAAGTTTGACAAACGCATTGACTTGAGCAGTCTTAATGCCAAGCGCGCGAGCAAGCTTGTCGTGAATATTCGCGTGTGTGGTTGCATCTAAAACCTGTGCATTTGTCGAGGTTTGAGATGACGTTAAGGTATCAGTGCTACTCATATACGTATCAATCGTTGAGAAATGTAGCTTTGCATTATAGCAAAAGCTGCATGAATAAAAATCCTTTTTATCTTTTCGTTATTTATTGCGCATTTTAGGACGCAAATCATTCTATATCACACATCCTATGGACTTGTTAAACAAACGCATACAGCATTTATTATCATGGGTGATGCAATTCTCGGTGCAATCTTATACACTAAAGTATCAATAACACAAATATTGATATGTGCTGACATATTGAACAATAGTTTTTAATTTTATGAAGTGCTTATTCGTAACCAATAATTAAATAATGATAATTAATGGCAGTGTTTTTGCTCATAGCTATTTACTTGTAGTTTCTGATAACAATAATTTTTATAAAAGGATGCCTGTATGACTGATAACAACAGCCCTGACACGTTGACTCAGCGTATTTTAGTCGTCGATGATGACGCTCGTCTGCGCTCTTTGTTGCAACGCTTCCTAGAAGACGACGGTTTTGTCGTTCGTACCGCTCATGACGGCAGTCAGATGGACAAACTCATGCAACGTGAGCTTTTCTCTTTGGTCGTACTCGATTTGATGCTGCCAGGCGAAGACGGTATCAGTATCTGTAAGCGTCTGCGTGATGACAATGCAGATATTCCTATCATTATGTTGACTGCCAAAGGTGGCGATGCTGACCGTATCGCCGGTCTAGAAGCGGGTGCAGATGACTATCTACCTAAGCCTTTTAACCCAAAAGAGCTGTTGGCTCGTATCAAAGCTGTATTACGTCGTCAAAACCGTGAGTTGCCAGGTGCACCAAGTCACCAATTAGAAGTGGTTGAATTTGGTCCATGGACACTAGATCTATCGACTCGTACGCTCAAACGTGATGGTAACGTAGTCACTTTGACGACAGGTGAGTTTTCAGTACTAAAAGCGCTCGTACAGCATCCACGTGAGCCATTGACCCGCGATAAGTTGATGAACCTTGCCCGTGGTCGTGAATGGGGTGCGATGGAGCGCTCTATCGACGTTCAAGTATCACGTCTGCGTCGTCTGATTGAAGACAACCCTTCACAAGCACGTTATATCCAGACCGTATGGGGCGTTGGCTACGTGTTCGTTCCTGATGAAGCTGAGGTAGAAACCGTCAAGAGTGAATAACCTTTGACTGATGACATTTCTTTTAATATAGGCCGTGTTTGGTTATTCATAAACACGTGCCGATATGATGAGCATACCTGTGAAAAACCCTATTATTTTTCAAAACATACCCTGCACGTTAGTGACAGGGTTTTTAGGTGCTGGTAAAACCACCGTAATTAATCAGTTACTGGCCACAAAACCTGATGACGAACGCTGGGCTCTCTTAATCAATGAGTTTGGTCGTATCGGTATTGATGGCGCACTCCTAGCAAGCTCCCAAGATAACGATCTTGAGCAAAAAAACATCGCCATTCGTGAGGTCAGTGGTGGCTGTATTTGCTGCACCAGTCAGCTGCCCTTACAGATTGCAATCAGTCGTCTGCTCAGTGACCATCATCCACAGCGATTACTCATTGAGCCCACAGGGTTGGCTCATCCACGTGAGCTGATATTACAACTCAGTGCGCCGCATTGGCAAACTGCCCTAAAAATGAATGCTGTCATAACCGTGCTAAGTGGCGAGCAGTGGCAACAGATTAGGTATCGTGATCATGATGGTTATCAAGCGCATGTCCGCGATGCCGATGTGCTGGTCATCAATCGTTATACCCAATTAGATACTAGCGAAAAACAGGTCTTGGTAGAATGGATAACCAAGCTCAATTCACAAGTAAAAATCATTTGGGCAGCATCAGAACTAACAGCAACTGAGACAACAGACTCATCAGATGTCAATTCATCAGATAAGTTTGTAGCAAATAAACTTGTAGCAAATAAACTTGTAGCAAATAAACTTGTAGCAAATAAACTTGTAGCAAATAAACTTGTAGCAGATAAACTTGTAGCAGATACATACTTGTCTACGTTAAACGACCAACTTAATCAGCCCAGTTCTATCATTTCGAATCAACGAAAAGTCACTATCTCTAATCCTAAAAAATCGATTATTGGTTTACAGTCTCCAGCCAATTCTTTAGCAACTGCGTCATCATCGAGTCTATCTACCGATGAGAGCGAGGCTCAGGCCAATCCTCAGACCAGTGCTGATAGTGATCTACCCTATCGCTACCATGAAGAGCAGCAAGATTTTCAATTGGCTGGATGGCGCCTACCCGCTCACTACATACTAAACGCTGACGATTTACAGAATTGGTTGTTAGCATTGCCAAACTGGGAACGCATCAAAGGCGTGGTACATACTTCTGATGGATGGATGAAGATCAATTTTAACCCTGGTAGTCTAACCACCAGAACTATTGACCCACAGACGGATAGTCGATTGGAAATTATTTTGCAATTAGGCAATACTGTCGATACACATGCTGTCGATAAAGCTACAGGAAAATCAGAAACTGAGAATGATGCCAAAGTGTCACTAGCCTTGATAGATTGGGAAGAGTGCGATCACGAACTGATGGCACTGGTTATATAGCAACAGACAAAAAAAAGGCGGGCACTGCTATTTTTTGTCTAGCAATATCCGCCCTTTCTTTTTTCAACGCAACTAGGGCGTGTCCTCATTTTAAAAATGGTGATAAAAATGAGATAAGTCGCAGTCAAACAAGGAAAATAGCGCAGATAATATCGAGATATTAGTCAGCTATTTGACGCCGTTTGGCAAGATTTAGCCATTTTTAACCCATTTAGATGACTATCGATTGAATTGAGGACACGCCCTAACTATTTTTTAACGCAATTGGCTGTCTTTACTACCACGACGATTAAACAGTTCAGCCGCTTTTGCCTCTTGCTCAAGCTCCGTCTGACAGCTAACACAATGCTGAATACCGGGCACTGCCAGTCGCCTTGCCTCTGGAATAGGCTTACCACATTCGTCACACAGCTCAGCACTTACACCTGTCGGTAACGAACGTCGCGCTCGCTCTAATGCATCATTTACAGTTGCATCCATTTGTTCGTGCTCAGCACCATCTCTTGACCAGCCACCTGCCATAATCTTATCCTATTTTTTATTCATTATAATCAGACAATACAAATGTCTTTAATAACAAATAGATGGGGCTAGCTACGGTTAATTGCAACCTGCGATAGTGTATAAAATCATCCATAAAGAATGACGCAGTTATTTCGACTCAACTTAAAACTTCGCCACTAGTCTTTTGGTTGTAGCTCAATCACTTGACCGCGTACACCAATGCTTTCATCACTCATCAGACAGACATAGCCTGCCATGATATCTTCAGGTGTTTTTAAGCTCATAGGATTTTCACCTGGATACGCATGCGCACGCATATTCGTACGAGTACCACCTGGATTAACACAGTTAAAACGCAGATTGGTTGTGTTCTGCGTCTCTTGAGTAAAGATATCACTCATACCTTCTACTGCTTGTTTGGAAAGTGCATAAGCCCCCCAAAATGCGCGAGGATGTGTACCTACAGTGCTAGAGGTGAAAACAACAGAGCCATGATCTGCATCTTTGAGCAGTGGCAATAACGCTTGAGTCAGCATAAAAGTCGCTGTGAAATTAACTTTCATCACTTGGGCAAAAGTATCGACGTCATACATCTCAAGCGGCGTCAGTTGTCCTAATACACCAGCATTATGTAAGATACCATCTAACTGGCCGACTTCTTTATTGATTAGCCCTTCGAGCTGCTGCATTTCGGCGTAAGTTGCCCCTTCTAGATTCATCGGCAACATAGCAGGCTGCTTACCACCAAGACTCTCAATCTCATCGTAGACGTACTCAAGCTTGCTGCTAGTGCGTCCTAACAATAAGACAGTGGCGCCATAACGCGCATAGGTCAATGCGGCAACACGGCCAATACCATCCCCCGCTCCTGTTACCAAAATAGTCTTACCATCTAGGCAATTACTGGACGGTACAAAGTTACGAATATCATCATGAGTCAAAGGCTGAATAGGACTTTGAACAGTTTGTTTATTGTCTTGTGGATCGACTGGTTGGTTATTATTGTCACTCATGGCATTGCTCACTACTTATCATTAAATCGTTGAGGATATGTGCTTATGGTTGTAAATCTGGTGATATGTAGCAGTCTATAAATACTCAAACTTACCAGACGATAGCAGTAATTTGTTTAACTGCTCAGGCGTATCCGTAATATAGTCGGCGCCCCATTTTTTCAAAGACTTTTGATCTTCAGGTGGAATATATCCATAAGCAGCCAAAATCGTTGGCATGCCAGCGGCATTGCCAGCTTCAATATCACGCACATGATCACCGACATAAAGTACGCAGCCTGCCGCCCCTCGTGGGATACCAAGTTTTTCTAGCGCCATATACATTGGCTCTGGGTCTGGTTTGGTGCGAGATACATCATCTGGACAGACCAAAACTGCACAGCGCTGATCCAGTTGCATCTCACTTAATAGCTTTTCAGCTAAATAACGCGGCTTGTTGGTAACGATACCCCACGGCACACCCTTTGCTTCAAGTTCAGTCAGTACCGCTTCAAGCGCCTGAAACACGCAGCTATCGACACAGATATCTGCTTCATAATCATCTAAGAACTGCTGACGAAACTCAAGCAATGCTTCCTCGCTGACTTCGAGTTGATCGTTATGTCTTAGCATCAATTGCACCATGGCCGAGGCACCCGCAGAGACTTGCTCGCGGATTTCCGCTTCAGGCGGTGCCTGCCAGTCATTTTCGAGACTCATTTTACCAATGATACGAACAAAATCAGCAGCAGTATCGATTAATGTCCCATCAAGGTCAAATAAAACAGCTTTTACAAATTGGGTCATAGTGAATGCTCTTGAGATTGATGACGTGTTTAGTGAAAGTATGGCAAATAAATGGCTGCGTGCAGCATTAAACCAATGGCTTTTGTACGGCTATCATATAATTAACATCGACGTTTTGGGCAAGCCAGTAGCGTTTGGTCAGCGGATTATAATGCAAACCGATAATATCCTGACGAACAAATCCAGTATTGAGTGCCATTTTGTCTAATTCTGCTGGCGTGATAAATTTGGCATAGTCATGGGTGCCGCGATCAAGCAACCGCAGTACATACTCTGCACCAACGATGGCAAACAGATAAGACTTAGGATTGCGATTAATCGTTGATAGTACACAGACACCGCCAGGAGCTAACAACTCATAACAAGCCTGCACGATCGAGCTAGGATCTGGCACGTGCTCTAGCATCTCCATACAAGTCACTACATCAAACTGACCAGCATGTGTTTTTGCCAACTCTTCAACGGGTATATGCTGATAGCGAAGCGTATTCTCTAACTGGCTTCGCTCTGCATGTAACGCAGCAGCTTTTAGGTTTTCTGTACCTAAATCAATTCCTGTCACATCAGCACCGCGGCGTGCCATAGATTCTGACAATATTCCGCCGCCGCACCCTACATCGAGTACTTTTTTGCCAGAAAGTCCTTGCTCAGTGGTTTTATTAGCATCGTTTTGATAGCCACGTTTGACGTTTTCTTCTATCCAGTTTAAACGTAATGGATTGATCTCGTGTAGCGTTGCAAACGCCCCTGTGTTGCTCCACCACTCACTCGCCAAGTTATTAAATTTTTCGACTTCGCTAGGATCTACGTTGATGGTGGTAGACTCTGTACTATTGAAAGCGCTATTATTATTTTGATCACTCGAAGTTGATGAAGAATTTAAAGCAGAGCTCATGGTATGTTCCTTGATTGTCACTATCGTTGTTATCGTTTACAGTGCACGATTATGTGCTTAATATTAGCATGAGAGTAGCAGTTTTGTCGTAAGCACATCGTCACCGATTGTGAATAGGCTTAAACTTTACCCTGTTTTTTGGGCAGTATCTTGATATAGAAAAGATACGTATCCTTGTGACAATATCGCATTCTGATACTTTTGAATCTTTTAAGTTCCATATAGAAATAAAGCAGACACTTGAGAAACAGTAGATTCAAAAAGTAACAAGCAATATACCTTAAATAATAGCTAACAGCTTTACAACTATCGGTTAAGAATGCGATTCACAAGTACATACATTTTACGTTATCATAGTCGATACTTTGTTATTGTTCGATTATACTCGACACTGTCTGGTTTAGACGCTTTAAAAGCTATATATTTTAGAGTGTCACATGTTTAATAACCATATAGACACAAACCTCTTAACCCATTCTAAGTCTCCACACCTCAAGGATAAAGTATGAAACGTGTCATCACACTGACTGGTCTAGCCATGGCCATTGGACTTGCCTCTATGGGCGCACGAGCTGCAGACTATGTCGCTGGAAAAGATTACCGTGTGCTAGACAACCCAGAGAAAATCAGCGGTGATGCTATCATTGTTCGTGAATTCTTTTGGTATGGTTGCCCACATTGTAATGTGCTTGATCCGCATATGGAAAAATGGGCAAAGACTAAAGACAAAGATGTCGTATTCTTCAAAACACCAGCGGCACTTAACCCTGTTTGGGAAGCCAATGCACGCGGTTTTTATGCGGCTCAGCTTTTAGGGTTCGAAGACAAAACTCATTCTGCATTATTTGATGCTATCCACAAAGATGGTAAAAAACTGTTTGATCAAGCGTCACTAAGCAAATGGTACGCGTCAAAAGGCGTGAATGAAAAGAAATTTAACAGCCTATATAACTCATTCGCTGTTGGTACAAAAATTGGTCGCTCACAAGAAGGCGCTAAACGTTATCAGCTTTCTGGCGTACCAGCTGTGGTGGTGCAAGGCAAATATGTAGTCACTGGTGAGAGTGCTAAAGTACCTAAAGTCGTCGACTACTTGGTCGACAAAGCCCGTGCTGAAAAGAAATAACTCAAGCAATAAATACTTGAATAATAGACATAACGCACAGTACATCCGTACGTCATGCACAAAAAAGCCAATCATAAATTGATTGGCTTTTTTGCATCTTAACATTTTAGCTATTCATTTTTTAACTACTAACCTGTCAACTAATAATCTTTCAATTAATAACCTTCTAGCTTGGTGTAGGTATTATTTCTTCAGCTGCGATAAAATAGCCACTTCACGTATATAACTTGCCAAATCTGCTTTAGATTCTGCCAGCAACTCATCATCTTGCATGTGTTTGGCATACTCTATCCACAATAATAACTGATACATACTGTGATGCTCAGAAGCTTTATATTGCTTCACAAACTGCTTGAGCGTACCTTCATCATTGATATTCAGACGCTCGTACCAGCTCTCTATTTTTGAAACTTGCTCTTTAGGAAAAAACGCATCAAATAGTGCCTTTATCAGCTCATGACGATTCTCTTCAATCATAAGCTTGCCAACACGTTTGGTCTGACGATTACGAGCATTGGCGCTAGTGATATCAGCCAATGCCATTAGTTCTGCCATAAAATAATCACTAGCAGGTAAGGCTTTTAGCTGTTTTTTCGATAAGCTAGCAAGCGGTATCGATAACTGCTGCAAGCGCTCATGAGCTTTTTTGAGTTCTGTGCGCGAAACGCGCATGTCCTGTTCTTTCCAGTCGATCATAAAAGCTTTCCAAAATAATAATTAATAAATTAAATAGTGTCTGATATCACTACCAGCGACTTTTTTCGCGGTGTTTTGCCAATACCTTCACACCTTTAGGCATGGCATCAGTAAGGCGGCGTTGTAGATGATCAGTGATAAAAACAGAGCGATGTTTGCCGCCCGTACAACCTATGGCAACCGTGACCGTATGACGATTATTGTGCAAAAACTCCGGTAGCCAACGGGTCAAAAACTTATCAATATCACCCATCATTTCTGCTACTTCTGGATAATCTAAGAAGAATGCGCCTACCTCAGTATCCAGACCTGTCGAGTCACGTAATTCAGGGTTCCAATGCGGATTCGGTAGAATTCTAACGTCGAATACAAAGTCAGCATCAATGGGGCTACCGTATTTAAAACCGAAAGACAGTAGATTGATGACAATCTGGTTGTCCATACCTATGTGTTCACGCAAGCTGTCTTTTAACTGATGGATATTTAGGCTACTGGTATCAATCCTAATATCAGCGTGACTAGCAATTGGCTCTAATAGCTCAACTTCCTTTTTGATAGCAGCGGGTAAATTAAAGGCAATATGCTTAGCGTTATCACTATCAATATCTTGTGACATTAGCGGATGTACGCGTCGCGTCGCATTGAAACGAGCTATCAGCGTACTCTCTTGTGCAGTCACATATAAAATCTGTACCGCATGAGACCCATAAGTCTCCTTGAGAGAAGCATACGTCACCGCAAAGTTAGATAAATCAGCACGTGGCGTTCGAATATCGACACCCAGCGCAATACGATGAATGCCGCTTTCATTGACCAGTTTATGAGCAGCATTAGGCAACAAAGACAGCGGTAGGTTATCAATAGAGTAATAGCCTAGGTCTTCTAAGATATTCAATACTGAGGTTTTACCAGATCCTGAACGCCCTGAGACCACCAATATACTGAGCTTATTCGTAGACGTCTGATCCGCTATTGTTGCTGCCGCATTACTATTTTGATCCTGACTTACACCCATGATCTACTCATCCAAGTCTATTATATCTAGTCTACTGCTATGTCATAAAAGCTAATTTACCGCTACCGATTGATTGTCCAACAAACGCGCTTTTCCTAGCCATGCTGCGACTAAAATAACGATATTTTTGTTCTCTGTATTAAAGGTTTTAGAGTCACTTACGACAGAATCCAGCTCCTCAGTCTTTATTTCCAGATAATCAATAATAAAACCTGCGTCACTAATACGTGTCCGCGTATCTACTAATAGCTTATCAAACGCTTGCTGACTAAGAGCCGTACTTTTCAAAATCTGCGCTAATTCTTGCAATGCTTGATGTAATACAGGGGCAACTTGACGCTCATTTGCACTTAAGTATTGATTGCGCGATGATAGCGCTAAGCCATCATTAGCACGAACAATAGGTGCGCCAATGATACTAATAGGATAACTCAAGTCACGTACCAACTGCTTAATGATAGCAAGTTGCTGATAGTCTTTTTGTCCAAATACTGCCACATCTGGTTGTACGATATTGAATAGTTTAGCGACAACAATACCAACACCATCAAAGTGTCCAGGACGTGATTGACCACATAACTGATTGGCAATAGCACCAGCCAATACAGCAGTAGGTGGTGGTAATACTGGATACATTGCATCAATACTAGGTGCAAACACATAATCTGCATCCACTGTTGCAAGCTTAGCCACATCTGCATCTAATGTACGCGGATAGCTGTCAAAATCTTCCCCGACGCCAAACTGAGTGGGGTTAACGAAGATACTGACCACCACTATATCTGCATGCTGCTTGGCAATTTTTACTAGCTCAAGATGACCGTCATGCAGATTACCCATCGTTGGTACTAGCGCAATGCGCTGCTGACGGTCTTGTTTGTCACATTGCTGGCCACGATAAGGCTGAAGCGCTTCACGTAATGACGAGATATCATGATAAATAATTGGAGACATGATTACTTTTCTTCTATTCAAACGTTCTGTTGTTCAATAGCTTAAATAACTTTGATAACTTTGATAACTTCAAAATCAGCTAAATTGGTGCTGCTCAGTCGGGAAGCTACCTTCGCGTACTGACTGCTGATAGAGCGCAAAAGCACCTTCGATACTGTGAGCACTATTACGCTCATCTGTTAAAAAATCATGGATAAAACGTGGGACTCGGCCATGCGCCATACCTAGCATATCGTGCATAACCAATACCTGACCATCAGTATCGGCTCCAGCACCAATACCGATAACTGGCACGGCAACGGCTTCAGTAACGGCTTTTGCAAGCGCGGCTGGAACACATTCTAGTACTAGTAATGCAGCACCAGCATCGACGACTGCTTTGGCATCAGCAAGCAGTTTATCAGCCGCTTCATCACCGCGACCTTGAATTTTATAGCCACCAAACACGTTGACTGATTGCGGAGTCAAACCAAGATGCACACAAGTTGGTGTACCTGCTTGCGCCAAGGTCGTTACCAATTCACACAGCTCGCTACCACCTTCGATTTTTACGACATGCGCCCCTGCTTGCATTAGTGTGCGGCTATTAGCAACGGCTTCTGGTAGTGTCACATAACTCATAAACGGTAGGTCAGCCAATATCAGCGCGTGTTTGTTACTACGGGCAATATTGGCGGTGTGATAAGCCATATCATTGACTGTCACAGGTAGTGTCGAGTCATGGCCTTGTACAACCATGCCCAAGCTATCCCCAATTAAAATCGTATCAATTTCGGCTTTTTCCATCATTCGTGCAAACATCGAGTCATAACAGGTCAAGCAAGTGAACTTGGTACCTTCTTTTTTAAACTTATTTAGAGTAGATAATGTTGTCATATGACCCTCAATTAATCTGCAATGCCTTTGATTATCGATATTGCTACTATCAGAGCTATGATCGAGAAGTCTTAGACCAATACCCCAATCACCTGTTACTTAGCATTAGTTATTTATAATCAATCGCTTGATAGTAATGTTAAACCTGTCCAATCGCGACTTTGTGAATAGTCACTTATCGACTTACCTGCGATGGTTAAATTTGGTGCCAACTCTCGCAGTGGTATTAAGACAAAATTGCGCTCACTTAAGCCAGCATGCGGTATTGTCAGTGTTGGATCAGTAATCTGTATCTCACCGTATAGCAAAATATCAACATCCAGACTACGTTCACCCCAACGGCGTAAACGTGCTCGCTTGGCCATACTCTCTAACTGCTGACAAAAAGCAAGCAGCTCGTAAGGGGCAAACGTTGTCTCAAAACCAACTACTGCATTGACAAAATCCGGCTGGTCTTGTGGCCCCATCGGTGCTGAAGCATAAAAAGAAGATACACTTACTTCACGTACCTGCTCATGTGCTCGCATTACTGCAAGCGCATGCTGCAAATGATCGGTAGGCGAACCCAGCTCATTAGCGAGGTTGCTACCCAAGCCCACATAACAGGTAACCCAGTTACTATTATCTGTACTGTTATCCATATTATGCACTTTCAGTACTAGGCTGACGGCGGCGGCGCTTCGACGGTACAGGGCCTTTGTTATCAGTTACTTTCACAGCAGGCATCTGATCATTTGTATCTTGCTTCGCTTTAGCAGCCTTTGCAGTAGTTGCTTTCACCGATTTCCTGGCTCTCGTAGGTGCAGCGGTTTTTGTCGCGTCTTTGCTATCTACTGCCTTGCTACCTACCTCCTTTACACTTTTAGTATCGCTTTTATCAGACGCTTCAACTGCAGGTTTAGGCGCTTTTTTCACATACTTTACCTTTGGCTGTGCTCGATTACTACTGTCCTTCGAATCATTACTGCCTTGTACTTCGATATTGCTCGCACTATCTACAGTAGGTTGGCGACGGCGACGTTTATGCGGGATCGGCTCGTTATTCATACTGACTAACGCAGGTGATCTTGCGATCGAGCGAGCTGGTCTAGCCTGACTAGCTGATACCTGATTAGTATTAGACGGCTGAACGTTATTTGAGCGTTCAGACTTAACCGCTTGCTTTGGAGCTTCTTGATTGGTTGGTGCTGGCTTTCGTACAGGTGCTTTGTTGCGCTTCGACGTATCATCAGCTGCCAGTTGCTTCTGCAATGGCGGCACAACGTTCTCGTGCTCGATAATAAATAGTGGCTTAGGCTTTGCGTGTTGGCTTGCCGATTGCTTGTTATTAGCAAGAGACAACTGCTGTAGCTGAGCAAGCTCGTTATTGTCTTGCTCTATTTGCTGCACGTTGTGTCTTCCGCTGTCATTGCGACTAG
This sequence comes from Psychrobacter immobilis, assembly GCF_904846235.1. Lineage (GTDB taxonomy): Bacteria > Pseudomonadota > Gammaproteobacteria > Pseudomonadales > Moraxellaceae > Psychrobacter > Psychrobacter immobilis_C. The sequence continues at coordinate 219,136 of NZ_CAJGZN010000003.1, read as the reverse complement.
CTTTAGATTGGCTGGCAGCACGGCGACGACGGGCTGGAATATTTGACGAATCATTTACCATTGTTTGATCATTTCTACCTTTTTCAGCACGGTCATCAGCTTTGTTTTGCTTTGTACTGTTCTGATTAGGTGCTGCATTATCAGTAGTCTGTGTTTTTGATTCTTGACGATTACGTCCGCGACCACGTTGCCCTTTTTTATAAGCACCTCGGCGAATATTTTCGTCAAACTCATCAATCGCCTGCTGTTGCTCTTGTTCAGACAAGGTTTGATACGTCTGCCACCAGTCACCCATATCGTTGGTTGACTCTGATAGCGGATGCTCAGCATCGCCGCACTGCTCACGTAATAATAAAAAGTCAAAGCCCGCACGGAAACGCGGATGCTCTGATAGCTGAACGATCTGTTTGCTACGTGGGGCTGCAAGTTTTGGCTGCAATATCCAGATATCTCGAATGAATTGCTCAGCAAATTTCGGAATAGCGGTTTTGATACGCTGACGGTCGATGACTTTGCCAGCCGCATGCATTTGCGCTTCGGCAAACGGCATATTACGTTTCTTAGCTTTTGCTAATTGATGTAGGTAATTTTCCCACAGTAAGGCAGCATAGAAGAACGCAGGGTTGATACTCTTGCCCGCTGCAATACGCTTATCGGTATTGATAGCTACCTGATTGACTAAAGCACTTGGCTCAGACGGTGGATAGATAATGAGACTATCAATCGCACCTGATTCAAACAATAATGGCAACAGGGGTACTAGATAGCCACCAGTAAACATCTTTTGCGTTTCATCATAGAGACGATGCGGTGATATTTGCTCAAGCAGCGCCCAGTTCCCGTCATTGAACTGCTCGGACAACGCTTCATCAAATTCAAAACCTAACTTGGCTTTGAAACGTAAGGCACGGAGCAAGCGCACAGGATCTTCTTCGATACGTACTGGCGCATTGCCCAATAGACGAATGATTCTGTTATCAATATCATCAAGCGCGCCGCAGAAATCATGAACGATGCCTTTGAGCGGTTGATAATAAAGCGCATTGATAGAGAAATCGCGACGGGAGAAATCTTGTTGAATATCGCCCCAAACATTGTCGCGCAGAATCATACCGTCTTGATTGGTATTAGCATCACTGGTTGGTGGACCACGGAAAGTAGCAACTTCAATCAACTCGCGACCTGAATACACATGCGCTAACTGGAAGCGGCGACCGATAATGCGGCAGCGCTTACCAAAGACATCTTTAATCTCATGCGGCTTGGCATCGGTGACGGCATCAAAGTCTTTCGGGCGCAGACCTAATAAAGTATCGCGCACACCACCACCGACGATATACGCATCAAACCCAGCACGGGTCAATGTGGCAATCACTTCAGTAATGGAATTGGGTAATTCAGATTTGTTCAGTTCTAACTGCTTGGCGGCACGCTCGGCCATGCATCTACTCCTCGCCGGTATTCTTTAACTACCCCTGAATAACACAGCGTTTATCAGGCGGATGTACCCGCTAGTTTAACAAATTTTGGACCTACTGGGGGTGTTATGACATTTACTTACATGCTATTTTGTCAATATTGGGGTTAATTAATGCAAAACACCGCCATTAATCACGCACACTTAAACGTCTTTGGTTTTTCTCGACTGTTTTTGCACCGATACCTTTCACCTTTGCTAACTCGTCCACTGTCTTAAAATCGCCAAACATGTCACGATATAAAATTATCGCCTGCGCTTTACTGCTACCGATACCATCTAACGAAACCAGCTCACCTTCATTAGCTCGATTGATATTGATGACTTTCTGCTCACGCGCTTGTGTGATAGCTTTTTCTCTTGCGATTAAATACTCATAGGCACGCTGAGGGTCGTCAAAACAAGGATCTGCATTCGCATTACTGAGTGCGACCACAGACAATAGGAGACTAAAAGCGGTGGTCGTCAGTAAGCTGGCAAATGAAAATTTACGATGAGCGTTCATGTTGTTTCGCTGCTTCCCACAGTGCATCCATTTCTGTTATATCACTGTCTTCAATACGCTTGCCAGTAGCAGCCAATTGCGTTTCAATATAACCAAAGCGAGATTTAAACTTGTGCACGCAGGTTAAGGTTGCTGTCTCTGCATCCAAATTTAATTTGCGTGCGACATTGACCAGTGCAAACATACAGTCGCCTAATTCTTTTTCGACCTCTCTGATGTTAGCTTTGACCTCGATTGTAGACTTATCTGTTAGCTCATGTTTTAGCTCAGCAATCTCTTCGTCTAGCTTATCTACGGCACCTGCAATACCTTCCCAATCAAAACCCAACTTTGACGCTTGCTTTTGTACATCCTGCGCCTGCATCAAAGCACTACCCGCTTTGACTTGATCTAAGCGACGCTTTGATTTACCACGTGCTTCGCGTGCCTGCTGCTCCTCAAGCTTGATTTCGTCCCAGCGTACTTTTACTGCTGCATCGTCTTTAAGCGTTTCGGATTCAAACACATGTGGATGACGACGAACCAGCTTATCTTGCAAAGTGCTGATAACATCACTCATATCAAAGCGCCCTTGCTCCGCATACATCTGACAATGAAATACCACTTGCAGCAGCACATCGCCAAGCTCACCTTTGATGTCTTCATCATCTTCGCTTTGTACCGCTTCGCCTAGCTCGTAAGCCTCTTCAATGGCATACGGAATAAGGCTATGGTTGGTTTGCTTTTTGTCCCACGGACAATCTGTCCTTAGTCGTGCCATCAACGCTAACAAATCATCAAGCTGGCCAGTGGCTTCTGGTGTGCCTTGTACTGGTACAGGCACGGTAACTTTATTGTCTGAAATACTCATAAGGGCGGCTCTTATCGTTTTATGTGTTGTTTGCTGATTCGTCTAATAGTTAGTGTATCATTGAACATGGCTTGGCTTATAATTGTGCTACTAACCTCTTCATTTTACCACCGCTCATGCGCGAGGAATTTTATCATTATGTCCACTTCTGCGACCACCAGCTATCAACCAACTGCGACATTCGACCCTATTACTATCAGCTCATTTAAAGCCTATGACATTCGGGGTGAGCTTGGGGTCAATCTCGATGAAGAGATTGCCTACCGTATCGGGCGCGCGTTTGCACAGATTTTATATCAACGTTATCAGGCAGCGGCTCAAACTCAAGCCGATGATATAGCAACTCTAAAACCTGCTATCGTTATCGGTAGTGATATTCGCCACTCTAGTGAGCAATTAAAACAAGCCGCTATCACTGGTATGATGGATGCTGGCGTTGATGTGATTGATTTGGGCATGAGTGGTACCGAAGAAGTATATTTTGCCACCAGTCACTATCAGGCGTTAGGTGGTATCGAAGTGACTGCCAGTCATAACCCTATCAATTATAATGGCCTAAAACTGGTTAAAGAACATTCAAAACCAATCAGCGCTGATGATGGGTTGGCAGAGATTCAAGCACTGGCAGAATCTGGGCAGTTCACTACGGATAATCAATCAGGCAAATTGCAGTTATTGACGGATAAAAGCGCGTACATCGATCATGTTATGACTTTTATTGATACTGGTAAACTAAAACCACTCAAACTGGTCGTTAATTCAGGCAATGGTAGTGCAGGTCCTGTGGTCGATTTATTAATTGATAAGTTAGCACAAGCAGAAGCACCGATTGAAGTGATTAAATTGCATCATACACCAGATGGTAGCTTCCCTAACGGCATCCCTAATCCAATGATTGAAGCCAATAGAGTGGCTACCCAGCAAGCCGTTTTGGAAAATAACGCGGATCTTGGCATTGCCTTTGATGGTGACTTTGATCGCTGCTTCCTATTCGATGAACGTGGTGAATTTATCGATGGTAGCTATATCGTCGGTATGCTCGCTCAAGCTTTTTTAAACAAATACCCGAATGAATCAATCGTCTATGATCCACGAGTGATTTATAATACCGAAGCAGTGATAGAGAAACATAACGGTAAAGCTGTCATCAGTAAATCTGGACACTCATTTATCAAGCAAGTCATGCGTGACTCAGGTGCTGTATATGGCGGTGAAATGTCTGCGCATCATTATTTTCGCGACTTCTTCTATTGCGATAGTGGTATGATTCCATGGTTATTGACCATTGAGCTGTTGTCTAACACTGGTAAAACACTGTCCGAATTGGTCACAGGCTACATTGCCGCCTATCCCAGCTCAGGTGAGCTAAACTTTCGTCTCACAACCTATGATGCACCGGCTATCATCAGTGCAATTGAAGCCAAATTCAGCAATGAGCAACCAGTTAAATCGACACTCGATGGTTTAAGTCTTAACTTTGGAGAGTGGCGCTTTAATTTGCGAGCATCGAATACCGAGCCACTTATTAGATTAAATATCGAAAGTCGCGGTGATCAACCATTACTGGCTGCTAAAACTCAAGAAATTCAGCAATGGCTAGCAACGCAAGGTGCCGTACCAGCATAAAGTCATTAACCCAGTAAAACAGTTCTGATTATAAGTCAAAAAAAAGGCTCGCTAATAAGAAATTAGTGAGCCTTTTTTTATACACAGAAAACCTTAAATCAAACTATTTAGTTCGACCAATACCCATATAGTCACCTATCAAGCTATTAATTTGCGAGCGTGTCAGGGCATTTTGCGCATCAAATACTGGCATGGCTTGTTGATTGATTTGGGCGATATCTAATTGATCTCGTGGTGACCAACTAACGATAAAAATAGCATGGGTAGCGCAAAGCTGTTGATAGGGACTAGTAATAAGCTCAAGCAATGGTTGTTGCTGATAAAGCTCAGCAAGCTCGTGCTGTGCCTTATCACTATAAACCAGTGTGCGAATATTATAGGACCATAGTAATGCTAATAACGGATGGATAGCTGAACCAGCGGTACGTCCTGAGCCTGACTTATAACTACCGCCCCAAATCATCACGGTTTTATTATCGATAAAACCATCGAAATATTGCCAGAATTTACGGAATATCAGCTCTTTTTGATCTTCATTGATATGCACGATAGATTGCAATAAAGGCATATCCAAACTGTGTGTACGGCTTGATTGTTGCAATTTAGCCAGCTCTGTGGGCAACGTATTACCACCGAACCCCCATCCTGCTTTTAGATAACTGCTGCCTACCCGATTATCCAACCCCATGATACGACTGACTTGACTGATATCAACATTTTGACTATCAGCCAAACGTGACATCTCATTCATAAAGCTCACTCTAGTCGCTAGCATCGCCATGATACTACTGCGAGCAAACTCTATCGTTGCGATATCAGCATGGTGAGTCGCGCGTGCATGCTGCATTAAAGGCTTCAACACATTTAAGTGCTGGCTACTACTTGCTGTCTTTTCACCCAGTAGCCATAACGAAGGGTTCAACATCGAGCTATACGCATCGCCATCTTGTAAAAATACAAATGGCACATAATAGACCCAAGCACGTTGTAAACGATGAGCCAACCCTGCTATATGGCCTAATTGCTCAATGCCGCTCATAATCACAGGTAGCGCCTGCTGATGGCTTTGATTAAACGCGGTAATCCAACTGTCTTCCATCCACGACGGCTTAATACTATCTAAAAACAACCAATAAAGCGTCACCGTATTTTGAGCATCAGTTTTATTATGACCGGCTGCTTCGTAGCCTTTTATTAGCATATCGGCTCTAGCTGGTAATTCCTTACTGATAATGACCTGCTGCTGCTCATACATTTGCCATAGGGCTTGCAGATGATGCTCAAAACCATACTGTTGTATCTGCTGCGTCAGTAGCGCCTTGTCTGCATAAAGATGCACACATTGACCGAGACTTGCCAGCACTACTGCGCTGGTAATTGCCTCTATGCTGTGACCAATAAGCACGCAAACCATAGAATCAATTAATTGGTTTGGTTCAGACTTATTATTGTTTTTGTTCATATGGCTACCATCTAAAGCCGTCTCCATGAGCGTGCTTTCCTATATTATTGACACACCACTATTACTAGGACAGCTGCTTAATACGCTGTAGTAATTGGTCAGTAGATGTATCGAATAGACCTTGAGAATCTTGCTGCATGTGCTGCATGTGCTGCATGTGCTGCATGGCATGGTGTACGGAGTCTGCCATTTGCTTGCCCATCTCGACGCCCCATTGATCAAACGGATTGATATCCCAGATACTGGCCATGACATAGACCTTATGCTCGTAGAGCGCTATCAATGCGCCTAAGCTATGCGGCGTCAGCTCATCAATCAGTAATGTGGTTGACGGTTGATTCCCACGGTAGTACTTATATTTGTCTGCTTCGGAAACTGTCTGTGGATCGACCAGATCCGTCACAGCAGCATTGCCAAATGCCAATACTCGACTTTGTGCCAAACAGTTGGCTAAAGACAACTCGTGCTGTTGTTGCAATGAGGAGTTTTGTGCATCATCACCGTAGCGACGTACGCAAGCGATAAAGTCACAGGAGACCTGCTGCGTACCTTGGTGTAGCAGCTGATAGAATGCATGCTGCGCATTTGAGCCAATTTCACCCCATAGAATTGGACACGTATCATAATCAATATGATCCCCATTTCGAGTAACAGACTTACCATTACTCTCCATCTCTAGCTGGGTAAGATAGCTGGGTAGATAGCCTAGCCTGCCATCATAAGGTAATACAGTATGCGCATTTACTTGTAAAAAAGTACTGTTCCAAACAGCTAGCAAGCCTAACAGTACAGGTAAATTGTCGGCAAAGTCAGCTTGTGCAAAATGCTCATCCATACTATGAGCGCCACTTAATAATGCCTTAAAGCCACTCATACCAATACGAATAGCAATGGCAAGGCCTATCGCCGACCATAAAGAAAAGCGCCCGCCGACCCATTCCCAAAGCTGTAACTGATGCTCAGGATGAATTCCCCAAGCACTCATTTTTTCACTATTGGCTGAGATGCCGATGAAGTGTCGACGCAATACACTACCTTCTGTACCTGCACGGAGTTTTGCCGTCGCAAGTAGCCAAGATAATGCTGTCTTAGCATTTGATAAAGTATCAACCGTACCAAAGGATTTGGAAGAGATAATAAATAGTGTGGTCTCAGGATTTAAATGCTTGAGTAGATTATCAAGCTGCGTACCGTCCATATTGGAGACAAAATGCACTTCAATACTGGTATCTGCCCATTCGTCGAGCGCTGTAGTCGCCATGAGTGGGCCAAGATCAGAACCGCCAACCCCGATATTGACAACATCTGTAATTGCCTTGCCAGAAAACCCACGCCACGTGCCATTGCGTACGCGCTCTGAGAGGCGTGCTACTTGTGCCAAACTATGATGTACATCAGCGACGATATTTTGTCCATCGACTTGTAATGTCGCTGTCGCTGGCAATCGTAATGCTGTATGCAACGCAGCACGCTGCTCGCTGGTATTTACCATCGCCCCTTGCAGTAATGAATCAATACGAGCATCCAGCTCACAACTATCGGCCAAACTTAGCAAATTAGACAATACTGTCTGATCAATACGCTGCTTACTAAAGTCCATATACAGTGCACCATCCTGCACACTGAAATGCTTAGCGCGTTTATCATCTTGCGCGAATAACTGTGCAAGCGACCACGGGTGCTTTGCAAGCGTCTGTAGTTGCTGCCAGTATTTAGAATGTCGAGCACTGCTATATGCCTTATTGCCCTTTATCTCATTCATCTGCTATTCATCATCTGCTAATTGCTGCTCGGCGAAGTAGATGAACGCCTGCATATACGAGCGCATATCGCCTGCATCGTAGCTATCACCACGCATGGTCGTGACATGGACACCATATTCACTAATGAGCGCGTCAATCGCATCTGTCAGTTGAATCTCACCACCGACTGAAGCTTTAGTATTGGCTAGATAATCAAATATCTTATTACTAAATACATAGCGCCCTACCACTGCCAGATTGGACGGAGCATCAGCTAAGTTGGGCTTTTCTACAAAACCAGTCACTTTAAAGCTAGCATTAGTATTTATTTCTTCATTAATCTCACTAGTATCACTGAGCTTTTCATCTAGTTGAGCAATACCGTATTTATGTACATCTTCATCCGCTACTTGATCAACCAATATCTGTGAGTGACCATCTGTAGCAAAGGCATCTAACATAAAGGCCAAATTATCAGCAGACATATCAGTGGTAAATGGATCAAGCACGACATCAGGTAACAATACGGCAAAGTCCTGCTCACCAATGATCGGTCGCGCTGCCAGTACCGCATGACCCAAACCTAACGCTTTACCTTGACGTATCATCGACACAGTTACATCTTCTGGCAACCAATTTAAGCTATCAGCCAACTCATCTTTGCCTTTATGACGTAATTGGTTGTCCAACTCCGCATTGATATCAAAGTAGTTTTCTATCGCGCTCTTTTGCGCATGACCGACCAAGGCAATATGCTTGATACCGGCAGCGATGGCCTCTTCGACCACGTAATGAATAGCAGGGCGATTGCCAAGCGGTAACAACTCTTTTGGCACAGATTTTGATAACGGTAGCATACGGGTACCAAAGCCTGCGACAGGAATAACGGCGTGAGTGATTTTTTTCATAGTTTTTTAGCTATCTTAAAAGATGGTAACTTAATAGTAAGGTTCAATAAGTCTTAGATAGTTCATACTTTCTTAGATTCTACTCTATTCACATGATATCTTAGCAATTATAATCATTCTTAACGTCGAAAATAACAGGTTAAAACCACGATATGAGTAATACAGTGGTATACAGGTATGGGAACCGATATATCCAGCACCGCCCGTAACTAGTATCTTGGTTTTCATAAGAGATTCAGATATAAAAAAGACACCCCATTGTAGGGGTGTCTTTTCATTTATTCAATGTAGATTTAGTAGTTTAGCTGTAGACTAATGCCTATCTTACCATCCAGTAACTTCTTTTAGCTTGTCGCCAAGTTTAGATGGGTCACGTGTATACGCGATACCAGCATCTTCAAACGCTTTGAATTTCTCTTCAGCAGTACCTTGACCACCAGAGATGATAGCGCCAGCATGGCCCATACGCTTACCTTCTGGAGCAGTAACACCAGCGATATAACCAACAACTGGCTTAGTTACATGGTCTTTGATGTAAGCAGCAGCTTCTTCTTCAGCAGTACCACCGATCTCACCGATTAGGATGATAGCTTCAGTTTGTGGATCAGCTTCAAATAGCTTCAATGCGTCAATCTGGTTCATACCAGGGATAGGATCACCACCGATACCGATACAAGTTGACTGACCAAAACCAAGCTTAGTAGTTTGAGCTACAGCTTCGTAAGTCAATGTACCAGAACGTGAGATGATGCCTACTTTACCTGGCTGATGGATATGGCCTGGCATGATACCGATTTTGCACTGACCTGGAGTGATAACGCCTGGGCAGTTAGGACCAACTAGACGCACGTCGCCAGCTTCTTCAAGATAGCGTTTTGCTTTTAGCATATCGATAGTCGGTACGCCTTCAGTGATCACAACGATCAACTTAACACCAGCATCGATTGCTTCAACGATAGAGTCTAGTACAAATGGTGCTGGTACATAGATGACAGAAGCGTCAGCTTGAGTCGCTTCCATGGCTTCCGCCATGGTGTTGAATACTGGTAGGCCTAGGTGCGTTTGACCGCCTTTACCTGGCGTTACGCCGCCGACTACTTTTGTACCATATTCGATGGCTTGTTCAGAATGGAACGTACCATTTTTACCAGTAAAACCTTGTACCAATACTTTGGTATCTTTATCGATTAATACACTCATTATATTTTCCTTGTATTCGGTTGTCTTGTAACAGCGGTCTTTACAACTATCATTATCAAATTTTGATAACCAATTTTTATTATGAAAACCACTATTACGATTTGACTACTATGCTTAAGCGTCTATCTCTAAACACTTATATTTAAAGACTTACGCTTTAACAGCATCGACAATTTTTTGAGCCGCGTCAGATAAACCTTGAGCTGAAATTAATTTCAGACCAGACTCTTCTAGGATTTGTGCGCCTAGCTCAGCGTTGTTACCTTCTAAACGAACAACAACTGGTACTTGTACGTCAACTTCTTTGATAGCAGCGATAATAGCTTCTGCAATCATGTCACAACGTACGATACCACCGAAGATGTTGATTAGAACGCCTTCGACACTGCTGTCTTCTAGGATAATTTTGAACGCTTCAACAACGCGATCTTTAGTTGCACCGCCGCCAACGTCCAAGAAGTTAGCAGGCTTGCCGCCATACAATTTGATGATGTCCATGGTCGCCATTGCAAGACCAGCACCGTTAACCATACAACCGATGTTACCTTCTAGAGCAACATAGTTTAGGTCAAATTCAGCGGCTTTAAGCTCACGCTCATTTTCTTGAGTCTTGTCTTGTAGCGCTGCGATTTTTGGCAGACGATATAGTGCGTTTGAATCGATACCGATTTTGCCATCAACACAAACGATTTCGCCATTTTCACGAACAGCTAATGGGTTGATTTCCATTAGAGCAAAGTCGTTTTCAACGAATGCCTTATAAGCTCCAGTCATCAATTTAACGAACTGGTTGATTTGCTTACCTTCTAGACCAAGTTTGAACGCAACGTCGCGCGCTTGGAAAGGCATCAAGCCAACTAAAGGATCAACATTTACTTTGAAGATTTTTTCTGGAGTGCTGTGTGCTACTTCTTCGATATCTACACCACCTTCGGTAGATGCCATGAAAGTTACACGACGAGTTGCACGATCAACGACTGCGCCAAGATATAGCTCAGTTTGTACTGGATACATATCTTCTGCAACTAATACGAAGTTTACTGGCTGGCCATCAGCATCAGTCTGGAACGTTACTAGGTTAGTACCGATCAGCTCTTCAGCAACTTGCTTAGCTTCTTCACGAGTTTTAACTAGCTTTACGCCACCAGCTTTACCGCGACCACCAGCATGTACTTGCGCTTTAATTACCGCAATATCAGTTGGGGTTTTATCAAAAGCTGCAGCAGCTTCTTCGCCGTTATGAGCGATGATGCCTTCTTGAATTGGCAAACCGTAGCTTTTTAATAGCTCTTTTGCTTGATACTCATGTAAATTCATTGATTGTATCCTTTATTTTTTACAATTAATAAAAAGTGAAATCAAGTGCGTACATATACATATTAATCATACGTCTGACGCACTCATGATTGTGGTATCACCAAAATAGCGATACCCCAATCAGGTTGTAAATCGATAATAACTAAACGAGCAACTACTTATTTCTTACGCTTTTTGCGCTGGATAGCGTGGATAGCACGGCCATCTGCAGATAGAGCAGCTTCATGCACTGCTTCTGAAATAGTTGGATGAGCAAATGTCATCAACTGCAAGTCTTCGATACTAGAAACAAATTCCATCGCGATCATACCTTGATGAACGATATCGCCAGCACCAGCAGCGATAGCATGCATACCTAATAGACGATCTGTTTTCGCATCAGCGACTACTTTCACAGAACCTTGCGCTTCACTTTGCGCTAATGCACGACCGTTAGCAGCTAAATTGAAAGAACCTGTTTTAACTTCATAGCCAGCTTCTTCAGCTTCTTGCTCAGTCAAACCTACCCATGCGATTTCTGGGTGAGTATAAATGACATTGATGATAGTGTCATAGTTAACTTGAGGTTTTTCGCCATGAATACGCTCAACAGCCATCATGCCCTCTTCCATTGCTTTGTGCGCAAGCATAGGACCACGGACCAAATCACCGATAGCATAAACGCCATCAAGATTGGTTTTGCACTGGTCATTGACATCGATAAGGCCACGTTCAGTCAACGTGATACCGCTGTCTTCGCCAAGCAGCTTTTCAGAATAAGCGCGACGACCAACACAAACGATTAGTTTGTCAAAGCTCTCCTCGCTCGATTCACCTTTGCTTTCGCTAGTGACGACAACTTGGTCACCTTGTACGTCAGCATTGGTTACTTTGGTATCAACACGGATATCAAGACCTTGCTTCTTCAGCATTTTGCCAGCTTCTTTTGAGATGTCTTTGTCAGCAGCAGCTAAGAAACTAGGAAGTGCTTCATATACGACGACCTCGCTACCTAGACGACGCCATACTGAACCAAGCTCAAGACCGATAACACCAGCACCAATAACGCCTAGACGCTTAGGTACTTCAGTGAAATCAAGTGCGCCAGTTGAATCAACAATACGGTCGCCGTCAGTTTTGGCAACAGGAATCTCGATAGGCACAGAACCTGCCGCAAGAATAACATTCTTAGCAGTGATCGTCGTTTCGCTTTCGTCTTCTAGAGCAGTAAATTTGACTTTTTTATCAGCGCCCGTGCCGTCAACTAGGGTACCCCAGCCTTGTAGCCAATCAACGCCATTACCTTTCAATAGTGCTGCAACACCGCCTGTCAACTGCTTAACAATACCTTCTTTACGCTCTATCATTTTTTCGATATCGATAGCAACGTCACCAGTACTGATACCGTGCTCATCAAGGTCATGCTTAGTGGCTTCATAACGATGTGAGCTGTCAAGTAGGGCTTTTGATGGGATACAACCAACGTTTAAGCAAGTACCGCCAAGTGCTGGCTCGCCTTTATAAACGCGCTTTTCGATACAAGCAACACTCATACCGAGCTGGCCTGCACGAATAGCTGCTTCGTAACCACCAGGACCGCCGCCGATGACGACTAAATCATAATTGTCTTTCATAGTACGTTCCTATTTTTAATTGTATGTGTCATTTAAACTGGTTGTTATCTCGCTGATAGATCAGCGTTATCTACACTGAATAGTTAATACACTATGTCAATGAGATAGATTCACTTATCAATAGCAAATCACCATTATTAAATTCATTTAAATACAGTTACCAGCGCATTAAGTGATCGCTGATTCATAAAAATCATTATCTATACCAAAGTTAAAAAGCTTGTATCAGCGGTTGCCAATACAAGCTTAAAAGCTTACAGGTCTAGTAGTAGCATTGCAGGGTCTTCGACCAACTCTTTGATAGTTACCAAGAACTGTACTGCTTCTTTACCATCGATCATACGATGATCATAAGATAATGCTAGGTACATCATTGGTAAGATTTCAACTTTGCCATCGACAGCCATTGGGCGGTCATTGATAGCATGCATACCTAGGATAGCAGTTTGTGGTGGGTTCAAGATAGGTGTTGACATCAATGAACCAAATACACCACCGTTAGAGATAGTGAAAGTACCGCCAGTCATGTCTTCTAGACCAAGCTTACCTTGTTGTGCTTTACCGCCAAACTCACGGATGGTGCTTTCAACATCAGCCATACTCATGCGATCAGTATCACGTAATACTGGAACAACCAAGCCACGATCTGAAGATACTGCTACACCGATATCATAGAAGCCATGATAAACAATATCATCACCATCTAGTGAAGCATTTACTGCTGGGAAGCGTTTTAGTGCTTCTGTCGCTGCTTTTACGAATAACGACATAAAGCCTAAACGCACGCCATGACGTTTTTCAAACTTCTCTTTGTACTTAGCGCGCATGTCCATCAAGGGCTTCATGTTCACTTCGTTAAACGTCGTCAACATCGCTGTATCTTGTGATGCTGATAATAGACGCTCAGCAACACGCTTACGAAGACGAGTCATTGGAACACGTTTTTCAGTACGCTCACCCATTGATTCAGCAACAGGACGACCACTGTCAGACTTGATGCTGCTGTCTGATTTCAATGTTGGGTTAGCCATATCAGTTTTGGTTACACGACCACCGCGGCCACTACCTTCAACTTCTTTAGGATCTACGCCTGACTCTTTTGCTGCTTTACGAACTGCTGGGCTTTGATCTTTATGATCAGCTTCGCCTTTCTTATCTGTTGCTTGAACAGGCTCGCCACCATCAGCAGCTTGTTTTGCTTGAACTGGCGCAGCTGGTTGGTCTGGATCTACTGCTGGTGCTTCTTCTGCGCTAGCACCAGCACTTGCACCGGCTTCAAACTGAGCGATAAGCTCATCAGACAATACAGTATCGTCAACTTGCTTTACGATTTTGGTCAATACACCATCATCAGGTGCCACAACTTCTAATACAACTTTATCAGTTTCAATTTCAGCCAATAGGTCATCACGATTAACTTGTTGACCTTCAGTGACGTGCCACTCAACGATTGTGCCATCGGCAACCGATTCTGGAAAAACGGGGGCTTTGATGTCAGCCATCGATATACTCCTTAGATTTGGATATTCATACTTATTATTAAGTCGTGATAGGCAGTCAGTAGTTTTCTAATAACTTTGCTTATATTTTATTAAAAAACACTGACTGTCATCGCCTGATTCATTTATCTTCTATAATCTTTTGATTAGACAAGGTGTTACTGAGCTAATTCATCAACACTTATGCCAAGGCCACCAGCAATGAGTGCTTGCTGTTGTTGAGCGTGTAGTTTTGGCGATCCTGTTGCAGGGGCTGCACTAGGAGGACGCGCTACTGGCTCCATGACTTTTGCTTTGGTTGGATGCGGTACGACAATACGGAACATATGCGGTGCTAAGTAGTACCAAGCGCCTTGGTTCAATGGCTCTTCTTGCGTCCATACGATTTCAGTTAGGTTACTGTACTTCTCGATTTCAGCGATTAAGCGAGTCTCTGGCAATGGATACAATTGCTCAATACGAACAATAGCCACATGATCAAGACCTAATGCACGGCGCTGCTCTAACAAATCATAATAAACTTTACCACCACACAGAACCATACGAGTCACTTTATCTGCGTTGTGATCGTCCATCTCTGGCAATACCGTCTCAAACTTACCATTAGCAAGCTCTTCTAAATTAGAAGTCGCTAGCTTATGACGTAATAAGCTCTTTGGTGACATAACGATCAATGGCTTACGAATAGGACGTACTGCCTGACGACGTAATGCATGATAAATTTGCGCAGGAGTCGTTGGCGTAATAACCTGCATGTTGTCTTCAGCACATAGCTGTAAGAAACGTTCTAGACGTGCAGATGAATGTTCAGGGCCTTGACCTTCGAAACCATGTGGTAACAACATCGTCAAACCACAAACACGCTGCCATTTGGTCTCGCCGCTTGAGATGAACTGGTCAATCACAACCTGAGCACCGTTAACGAAATCACCAAACTGTGCTTCCCAAACGATCAATGCGTTCGGTACAGTGGTCGCGTAACCATATTCAAAGGCTAGTACCGCTTCTTCTGACAACAATGAGTTGTAAGTGGCAAAGCGCGCTTGGTTCTCACTTAAATGAGACAACGGTACATACATGCTGCCATCATTGACATTGTATATTTCACTATGACGATGTGAGAAAGTACCACGGCCAACATCTTCACCAGTAATACGTACTAATACGCCATCGTTATCAACCAATGATGCATAAGCCAATGTCTCAGCTGCACCCCAGTTAAGAGGCTCTTCGCCAGTTTGCATCGCTAGACGCTGCTCAACGACTTTTTGAACCTGACGTTGTAATTTGTAGCCTTCTGGCATTTCGGCCATACGGCGTCCATAACCTTTGAGCTTTTCGATATCAACACTGGTATCCCAGTCATCAACCAAGTCATGACCTAGATAAGGTTTCCAATCTACGAACAACTGCTCGTTAGGTTCTTGAACCAATGAGCTAACAACATAATCACCACGGTCTAACGACTCACGATAATCATCTTCGTACTGCTTTTCTTCTTCGGCATTCAAGATACCTTCTGCGATAAGCTTCTGCGCATAAAGAGTACGAGTAGTTGGAAGCTTTTTGATCACAGCATACATCAATGGCTGAGTTGCAGATGGCTCATCTGCTTCGTTGTGGCCATTACGACGATAGCAGAACAAATCAATGATGATGTCTTTATCAAACTTATGGCGATAATCTAATGCTAACTGAGCGGCAAATACGACTGCTTCAGGATCATCACCGTTTACATGTAGGATAGGAGCATGAACCATTTTAGCGACATCAGTACAATATTCAGTTGAACGAACATCTTCTTGACGGCTAGTAGTAAAGCCAACTTGGTTGTTAATCACAATATGCACAGTACCGCCAGTGGTATAAGCACGGGTCTGTGACATTTGGAAAGTTTCTTGAACCACACCTTGACCAGCGAAAGCAGCATCACCATGAATCACGATAGGTAATACTGAATTACCACCAGTATTATCTAGTAGTGGCTGATCGTTACGGCGTACTTGACGGGCACGTACTGAGCCTTGTAGTACTGGCGCGACAATTTCAAGATGCGATGGGTTAAATGCTAAAGCCAAATGCGCTTCGCCACCTGGTGTCATCACATTAGATGAAAAACCATTGTGGTATTTAACGTCACCTGAGCCTTTTTCTGGCTGTACTTTACCATCAAACTCGTCAAATAAGTCTGCAGGATTTTTACCTAAGATGTTGACTAGTAGGTTCAAGCGGCCACGGTGAGCCATACCAATGACCATCTCTTTTGTGCCATATCCGCCAGCACGTTGAATGATTTCATTGATAGCAGGAATGAAGCTCTCACCACCTTCCAAACCAAAACGCTTAACACCCGTGTATTTACGAGCAAGGTATTTTTCTAGACCTTCAGCAGCCGTCAAGCGCTCAAGAATAGATAAGCGTTTTTCTTTATCGAATTTGATATAGCCTAGATTGGTTTCTAGGTATTCTTCCATCCAGCGTTTTTCGGTACTGGTGGTAACGTGCATATACTCGACACCGATATGACCACAGTAAACACGTTCCATGATTTCGATGATTTCGCGCAATGTCGCTTCATCTTTACCGATGACTAAATCATTGGTCGGGAATACGGTATCGAGATCAGCTTCTGACAAATTATGATAAGCAAGCGTCAAATCTTCTACTTCTGCACGTGGATGCAAATCTAAAGGATCAAGCTTGGCACGGCGATGACCGCGACGACGATATGCTGAGATTAGTTGCTGTACGCCCATCTGCTTAGGATCACAGTTGGCAGAGCTGCTAGAGTTGGTATCAGTACTGCTACTCTTATTTGCCGTTTGATTACGAGCAAGTAGTAAGAACTGATCTTTGATAGCGTTATGCTGAGCATCGTTCTGCGACTTATACTGTTCAAAGTACGTTTGCCAGTCAGTATCAACACTATCAGGGTCTGTTAGGTATTGCTCGTAGAGAGCTTCTATATAGTTGGCGTTATCGGCAGCCAGTTCGGTATGTACTTGGCCAGATTTTTCTTTGGTTATACTATTCATAATAATCGTCTATTTGATAGATAAATGAATGGAATCGTGCTTATTATTGTGTCAGTCGTTGTATGCTCAGGTAGTTAGACAATGTGTCATATCCTGTTAAATACTATTCGATAAAACACTTTTATCCCTAAGTATTGCCATCACCATAGAATATTGCTGTCATTGTCTACAAGAGCAAGTGATGCTAAATAGTGGTAACAAGTCTTATTGCAATACCCGTCTAAAAATAAAACTATTTGTGAACGCTCAGTTTTCTTATCTAGCTCGTTTCACAACATTAATTTATATATACTTCTTTGAGTCATAACCAATCCATTAATGATAAGCTGTTAATAGATAATTATATTTCCAGCTAACCTATAAACTGGTTATTGATGCTGAATTACCCTAAAGTTGCTGATAAATCCTGCCTTTTCAGACAGACATACATTGCTGTATAGATTATCATGCCCATTTTTTGCGACATAGTTTGTTTGTTCAATACTAGGTATTTATGTAATGAATATCTATCATCAATTATAAACGCATAATCATTGTGCGCATAGTATTTTAGCCCGATAATGTCACAATGTGTTCAAACAGCACATATTTAGCGCTGAAAAAGACGCTTTAACCATCTCATTAAATACCAAATACAATTATAACAAAATTCGACTATGTCTATATTCGATTATATAGGGTGATTGTCTATATATTATTTCTTCTTACATACAACCAACGTATTGACCATACAGTTTTACTCTTAAATCATTTAATACCTATTTTTCAATAGGCTAAATTCATCATATTTCTAAATGACAAGTTAGCTATAAAAAGTAGTAAATCTATATATCAGCTTTTTAACTAACAAAAACACCACCTAATATATAGGTGGTGTTTTTCGTATAGTAACTATAAAGATCCATTATTTATGCTTAACCAGCTTGGTCAATCAACATATTACGTAGATGACCAATCGCTTTGGTTGGATTCAAGCCTTTTGGACAAACCGATACACAGTTCATGATACCGCGGCAACGGAACAAGCTAAACGGATCGTCTAAGCGAGCTAAACGTGCCTGAGTATCACCGTCACGGCTATCAGCAACGAAGCGATAAGCATGTAATAACGCTGATGGTCCTAGGAACTTATCAGGGTTCCACCAGAAAGATGGGCAACTGGTTGAACAGCAAGCACATAGAATACATTCGTATAGACCGTTCAGTTTTTCACGCTGTTCAGGCGACTGTAGACGCTCAGTTGGCGGTGCTGGCTGATCATTGATCAAGTACGGATGTACTTTTTCATACTGCTCATAGAACTGGTTCATATCAACAACCAAATCACGAACCACTGGCAAACCAGGTAGCGGACGAACCGTTACTTTTTCTGGTAGCGTGTTCATGTTGATTAGACATGCTAAACCGTTCTTACCATTAATGTTCATGCCGTCAGAGCCACAAATACCTTCACGGCAAGAGCGACGGAAAGTAAGCGTTTCATCTTCTTTCTTTAGGCGTAATAGTACGTCAAGCAACATACGATCTGAATCAAGTAGCTCAATCGTATAAGTTTGCATGCGTGGCGCTGCGTCCAGATCTGGATCGTAGCGATAGATTTCGATGGTGCGAGTACCTCGGCTCATAATGCTAAACTCCACACGTAGGTGATGGCGGGCATACAAAGATTGCAACATACTTGCGCTAGCTATTAATCAGTACTGATAACCAGTATCGGGTACCAATTAATAGCGTAGTAGCGCTGGCATGAGCATGTAGCTGGCGGTCACCTTTTTAATAAATTAATAAGGGATAAAACGTTAACACTGCTGTTATCTATCAACTATATATAAAGCATGCAGTCTAGAATTAGTAGACGCGAACTTTTGGTTCGATATAATCAACGGTTAATGGCACTTTACGTACTGGCTTATAAATGATGCGATTGCCTTCAGAGTACCATAAAGTATGCTTCATCCAATCGTGGTCATTACGGCCGTTAGGTGCGTAATCATCATCTTCTGGACGATCATAATCAGATACACTGTGCGCGCCGCGGCTTTCATGACGCTTCGCTGCAGATATCATTGTCGCTTTTGCTACTTCATACAAGTTAGCAACTTCGAATGCTTCAATACGTGCTGTGTTGAACACTTGTGATTTATCGCCAAGATGAATCTTGTCGATTTTTTCACCTAGCGCTAAAATCTTCTCAACGCCTTCGTCCATCATCGCTTGCGTACGGAATACACTAGCGTGTTTTTGCATCGTAGCACGAATCTCATCAGCCACGTCTTGCGCATTGTAGCCTTCAGTAGACTGTTGCAGCTTGTCTAAACGCTTCACTGTAAAATCAAGTACGCGTGGATCAAGCGGCTTATAGTTGTGATCTGCATGGTGGAACTCATCAACGATATGCTTACCAGCTGCACGGCCAAACACCAATAGATCTAGCAGAGAGTTCGTACCTAGACGGTTAGCACCATGTACACTTACACAAGCACATTCACCGATTGCATAAAGACCTTTCACCACATTGCCTTTAGCATATAGGCCGTCTTCATCAGTACCTGCTTCTAGATCCGGTACAATCACTTGACCATGAATAGTAGTTGGAATACCACCCATCATGTAGTGAATGGTTGGTATTACTGGAATTGGCTCTTTAGTGATGTCAACGTTAGCGAAGTTTTTACCGATCTCAAATACTGATGGTAAACGCTTCATGATGGTTTCAACACCTAGATGCGTCATATCCATTACGATATGATCAGCATTAGGACCACAACCACGGCCTTCTTTGATTTCTTGGTCCATTGAGCGCGATACGAGATCACGTGGTGCCAAGTCTTTTACGGTTGGTGCATAACGCTCCATGAACGCTTCGCCATCTTTGTTACGCAAGATAGCACCTTCACCGCGGCAACCTTCAGTCAATAGTACACCTGCACCATGGACACCAGTTGGGTGGAACTGCCAGAACTCCATGTCTTGCAATGGAATACCAGCACGTACTGCCATGCCAATACCGTCACCAGTATTGATATAAGCATTGGTAGAAGCTGCGAAGATACGACCAGCACCACCTGTTGCTAGGACAGTAATTGGTGACTGGAACACTGCAATCGTACCCGTTTCTTGCTCAAGCGCAACAACACCGTTGATGTTACCAGCTTCGTCTTTGATCAAATCAAGGGCGATCCACTCGATAAAGAACTCAGTGCCCTGCTCTAGGTTTTTCTGATATAACGTATGTAATAATGCGTGACCTGTACGGTCAGCAGCGGCACAAGCACGTTGTACTGCTTTTTCGCCATAGTTAGAAGTATGACCACCGAACGGACGCTGATAAATCGTACCATCTTCGTTGCGGTCAAACGGCATGCCCATGTGCTCAAGCTCATAGACTACTTTTGGCGCTTCACGGCACATATATTCGATAGCGTCTTGGTCACCTAACCAATCTGATCCTTTAACGGTATCATAGAAGTGAAAGTGCCAGTTGTCATTGCTCATGTTACCCAAACTTGCACCGATACCACCCTGAGCGGCAACCGTGTGCGAACGCGTTGGGAATACTTTGGTAAGGACTGCAACCTTCATGCCCGCTTCCGCTAAATGCAATGAAGCACGCATACCTGAGCCGCCGCCACCAACGATAACTGCATCGTAGTTTAGGGTCTTGATATTACTAATGGTATTGTCTTGTCTAGTTGCCATTACGGTTTTCCTAATGCCTGTTAATGCGTAAAAGTAAATCAAAGACTGTTTAAGACATCTCTATTACAGCTATAAAGGCTTACTATTTGGCCATTTCATACGCTTATAAAATAAAGACTCTCAATAATCATTAACCACTTAATTTGCATATCTATCGTTATACTGAACTAAGCCTACTCAACTATAATCCGATTAGCTGATCAGTAATGCCAGTCCAATGCTATGACTATTCTTGGCTATCAACGGATGACTCTAAAATACTTTGCCAACCAATGTAGCAGCTAGATACATCCGTCGTTATATATAGATATCAGAGCTTTTTATGAGATGGTTAAACGGCAGCGATACCGAAACCGTTACCCCAAAAAATCATGATGCCCCAAAATAGAAATACTAAAATAGCGATAATCATCAATGACTGTAGTACTAAACGTAAACCTGCTGCGCTTGAGCCCAGTTTGCCTGTTGTAATATAGTCAGTAAATACTGTCCACATCCCAACCCAAGCATGACCAGCTAGTGCAAGTACTGCAACCAAACTGAATAGACGCATCGGTAGGCTGGTCATAAATGATGACCATTCAATAAAAGTGACATCGCCATGGGTCAAAAAGAAGCCCAGCAACACCACACTATAAACGGCTAAAACAACAGCACTAATACGCTGAATAATCCAATCACGTGAGCCTGAACCTGTCAGACCAGTAGCACTTTTGATTCCTGAATCATTTTTTATCATTAGAACATCACCCATACAAATGACGCGACAACTAAAATCGCTGCAATCACAAAACTAACCATAGAGGCAGTGCGGCCAGATTTTAGCTCTTCATTCATGCCCATATCAGCAAATAAATGTTTGATACCCATTACAAAATGATATGCAATGGCGGCAACAAATATCCATGCCAAAAAGCGCACAAGTACGTTGTCAAATACGGTCGCAAAACTCTCAGGCGATGCCAATGAGTTCTGTAGTATCCATAACATGACAGGAATCAATAAAAATAAAATAATGCCAGAGATACGATGCAAGATAGAGGCGATCGCGATCGGTGAGCGATTAACGCTAATCACTTGGCTTAAAGGCAGATCAATAGGTCGGTTGCTTTTCACAGCGGGCATCCTTTTGCGGTTATACTCCTGTATCTGCTATCAACGCCTGACATAAATAGTGCCAATTGAGCATTGAGCAACACACGAGACGAATAAAGTAAGGAAGAGCTAGCTGACTTCGTTTAGTTTGCGCTAAATATGAAGAAAGGATCATGTATATAAAGGTATTGATAGACTGTTCAATGTCGCTTGTCGAATCGACAGGCCTATCAAACAACCTATCTATTATACAACAAAGAGAATAAACATGAGTAACATCGACTAACCAGTCTATTTTAGAGGTCGTATGAATAGTAAGACAACGTTACTATGTCTTCTATATCAGAGCAGACCTTATATTAGGCACTCAAAATCTTGTGCCAAACAAATAAAAAGGATTGGTTGAGAAGAAAATTCAAACCATAGAATGCGGTTTGGTCTATCGTAACATCAGACAATCGTAAACAAGCATGAATAGAAGACGCTCTGAACGACACTATAACATGGTCATTTATTAATTCGCGCAAAGCTAATGCCAGTTAATTCCTACAATTATAAAATGCCTGAGCAATAATTACAAATTTATCCATTCAGTAAGAATATATACATATTTAATCAATAAATGAATGGATAAGGATAATACTGGTTTTAACAGTGATTATTATGACAAACTTTAATCCGCTTACTAGGCATAGTCTGCCAGTTTTTGGTGTCATTATTTATGAGTTTTGTCTCTTAAATATATTTAGAAACCCAAAATATTGGCTCGATAATGCTGCTATAAACTTGCTCAAAAACAGAGGAATTTTAAGCAAAATAACCTGACAGACATATTTTGATACAAAAATTACAGCGAATAACTACCGCCACACCGCGCCAATTGGACACATGGTCCATAAAAGTTTTTTCAAATCATCAAGAATTGCTGCTAATATACCCTGCGTACTAAATGAGTTGAATGCACTTTTACCGTTCAACCGACAATGACGCGAGGGTATGCGTCTGTAGTAATTTATTCTAACAAGTCAAACCAATGGAGAGCAATTTATGGCTGATACTAATGCCAAACTAACCGTGAATGGTGAAGAATACGAACTTCCTATTATTAAAGGTACTTTAGGGCGCCCAGTTATCGATATTGCTGCTTTACAAGAATCAGGATTTTGGTCTTATGACCCTGGTTTTAAAGTAACTGCTCCAGTTGAATCAAAGATTACTTATATTGATGGTGGCAAAGGCGAGTTATTACACCGCGGCTACCCTATCGACGAGCTAGCGAACAACGCTGAATACCTAGAAGTTGCTTATGCACTTTTACATGGTGACCTACCTACTGCTGATCAAAAAGCAGACTTTTTTGAAAAAATCCGCGAGCATACTGCTGTTCATGATCAATTGCGTAAGTTCTTTGAAGGCTTCCGCCGTGACGCGCATCCAATGGCTATTATGGTTGGTGTTGTTGGTGCCTTATCAGCGTTCTATCATGAAGACCTAGACGTGAGCAATGAAGAACATCGCGAAATCACAGCTATTCGTCTGATTGCTAAAATGCCTACGCTTGCTGCGATGAGTTATAAATACTCACAAGGCGAACCGTTCATGTATCCGCGTAATGACTTTAACTACGCAGAAAACTTCTTATACATGATGTTTGCAACGCCTGCTGACGTAGACTACGAGAAAAACGACGTTATCACTCGCGCAATGGACAAAATCTTTACCTTGCACGCTGACCATGAGCAAAACGCTTCTACGTCAACGGTACGTTTAGCTGGTTCTACTGGTGCAAACCCTTATGCGTGTATCGCTGCTGGTATCGCAGCCCTTTGGGGACCATCACATGGCGGCGCGAACGAAGCTGTTCTTGAGATGCTAGATGAAATCGGTACTGTTGAGAACGTGCCTGAATTCATGGAAAAAGTGAAGAGCCGTGAAGTGAAGCTAATGGGCTTTGGTCACCGTGTTTACAAAAACTTCGATCCACGCGCTCAAGTAATGAAAGAGACTTGTGATGAAGTACTAGAAGCACTAGGCATCAACGATCCTAAGCTTGAATTGGCGATGGCACTAGAGAAAATTGCGCTAGAAGACCCGTTCTTCATCGAGCGTAACCTATATCCAAACGTTGATTTCTATTCTGGTATCATCTTGAAAGCCATTGGCATCCCAACGTCAATGTTTACCGTAATCTTCGCACTGGCTCGTACTTCAGGTTGGATCAGCCATTGGTTAGAGATGCACAGCGCTCCGTTCAAAATCGGTCGTCCACGTCAGTTATACACTGGTGAAACGCGCCGTGATTTTGTAAAAGTTGAAGATCGCAAGTAAGCAAAAATAATCGTTACCCAATAAAAAATCCCGCCATCGTTCGGGATTTTTTATTGTCTTAACTCTCGTTATTCGATATTGATTTTTTTATGAGAAATGACCAGCTAAATCAATTCATAAAAATATAGTCAGTTACTGAAACTCTTTTAACGTTTGCTCATATTTGGCAATCTGCTCGTCGTATCCTTCAATAGTTTCATTAAACTTAGCCATTAGCGCTTCAAACTCTTGTTGCTGCTTCTGCTTCATTTGCTGCATATCAACCACTTGTTGAGCTTCTATTTGTTCCCATACCTGATGCTGAATGATTAAACGGGCAAGTGCCGGACTTTTTGCACTTACTCTACCAGCAATCTCTGCATGCTCAAATAGCTGCGGAACCAAGGTCGCCATATTGATTAATGTATCAGAATCCTCTGCACTAAGCGGTGTTGTCACCGGTTGATATAAAGCGTCCATAGTTTGCTGATAGCGTTCTATGATTTGGTCCTCGGTCAACATAACAGGTTTACGCGGCTCAAGACTGATACGCTTTAAAACCGTTAAGTCACGCTCACCAACTTCAGTGCTAGTATTGACGTCAACCTCTGCATCTACATCTGTCGTGTCAACTTCTGAACTACCCGATGGCACCACTTCTTCAGGACTGGTAGCGGTAGTATTTGCGTTAGGAGCGGTATTATCGGTCGCTACTTCGTTATTACTATCTGTATTTTCACTATTATTAGTATTCAGTAATAAAAGCTCCTCACTGTCTGATGCATCTGCTGCTTGCAATGACTCATATTCTGCTTGCAATCGTCTCTGTAAACTCTGTGCTTGTGCGACATATATCGGCTGAAATTGTTTTATCCGGGCAGCAGCTGAGTCACTTTTTGGCATAGGCTGACTGTCTTCTACGCTTGTTTTTTCACTGGTTTGACTGTCATCAGCTACAGGCGCTGTGTCAGACTGCTGACAGCCTGTCAAAAACAATACTCCTGACAGTGCGACTACAAGCAAAGTCGGTGGATAGCGGGTATCAACATTAGGCTTTACTGACAAAAATTTAAACATGAGAGTGCATATCCTTTGGTAAAGCAAAATTATTAAAGGGTAAATTACAATTGCGGTTCATTATTCTTTGATTTTTAGCGACACAGTTGACTGTTAAATCGTTCAACTTACTTATCCAATATTTATCCGACTGACCTGTATCTCAATTGCTATATAGTTTAATTGTTCTATAGTTCGGTTATGCTTATCATAGTTAAGCTTAATCTTATTCTTGAAAACTAGATGACTGATGGATCATCAGTACCTGTTGCCTTAACAATAGGCTGCTCTGTCAAAAATGGAATACAAGCTTCCCACTCTTGGCAGTTCTGACCACGCTGACGACGTACAAAGTAGTCTTGAACCATGCGTGCCTGCTGCTCAATACCATACTTAAAAAACGATTTGCCTGTTTCTAACACGTAGTCGTATTTTCGGTTGATGATCGCTCCGCGTACAACCTTTAAGCCCTTCTGTAACTGCCATACGTGCGTTAGCTCGTGTATAAGCCAGCTTTGTTTACTCAATGGAGCTTCGCTAAAATCCGTAATCCAATCGACTGAATTAAAGTAAATATTGCCATTGGGGCTAACGGCATAATGTTTTAGTACCCACCACGCTGTCTTTAACTGCACTTCATCAAGTTTGATGCTGTCACCAAATACTGAATGCGCCAATGCTATCTCGCCAGCTGTCAGATAACGTGACTGCTGCTTGCCCGTATCACTACGCAAGTAGCGATTGAATAAGCGTTTAAGAGTCGGTTCAGACATCGTTAATGCAATACCTTATATTTGATAAGCCATTTTTAGTGTTTAATAGTTAACAGTCGCGATTGGCCAGCCTTTGTCATCGATACGGTAGAACTGTTAATAGTAGAGCCGTTAATATAGATGAATGATGAAAACTAAAGTGCTCGGGACACAAGCTATACGCTTAGTTAGCTTTCATTAACATATTTTTGCGTTAATCTAGCGCGTATGACTTATAACAAGTACCCTCCTTATAAACTAGCCTACTTCTACTGCTAATGTCTAATACTCATTGCTATTATAAAATTGCTGCGAAAATCATACCAAACGTATACGAGTGTTAAAATCCAATGAGAATGGTGAAGTTAGCCTAGTATGCTGTTATTTGGATTTAACTATAGAGACCTTGCCGTTACTACTTTTGCAACTAATATATAGCTTTTTCATTTTTCGATAGAGAGTCTTATGTCACCTAACTTCCATGCCGATACCCCACTTGCTCAGCGTATGCGCCCCACTTCTCTTACCGATATCATTGGTCAAGAGCATTTGCTGGCAGCTGGTGCACCGTTACGACGCTTAGTAGAGCAAGGGCATCTGCCATCTATTATCCTGCACGGTGAAGCAGGTATTGGCAAAACAACCATTGCGATGTTGTTAGCCAATGCCGTGAATAGACCTTTTCACGCGCTCTCCGCGTTAAATACTGGAGTCAAACAGTTACGCGAAGTCCTAGATAATAAAGATTCGTTGGCATTTGAATCACCTGTGGTCTTCATTGATGAAATTCATCGCTTTAATAAAGCACAGCAAGATGCTCTATTGGGTGCGGTAGAGTCTGGTGATATTACTCTGATTGGTGCTACCACTGAAAACCCATCATTTAGTGTCAACAACGCTCTACTATCACGTTGCCAAGTATATCGTTTAGAGCCGTTAACGCCTGAGCAGATAAGTGCCGTGCTGCAACGAGCCCTTTCAGAAGATAATATACTCAAAAAACTAACCGTCGACTTACAAGCAAAAGATACCATTAGCCAGCTGGCCCATGGTGATGCTAGAAAAGCGCTAAATTTATTAGAGTTAGCCATTCAGACCGCTGATGCCAAACAGTCGCCAGTGATTATCGATGATGAATTGGTCAGCCGAGTGGCACAGACTGCTTTGGTAAGATATGACAAAGATGGTGAGCAGCATTACGATATTATCTCAGCGATGATAAAGTCAGTCCGTGGCTCCGATCCGGATGCGGCATTGTATTGGATGGCACGTATGCTCGTAGGTGGCGAACCTGCTGATTTTATTGCGCGGCGATTGGTGATTTTGGCCAGTGAAGATATTGGTAATGCCAATCCTAATGCCTTACTCCTAGCTGATGCAGCATTGCGTAGTGTGCAATCTATTGGTATGCCAGAAGCGCGTATTATCTTAGGTCAAGTCGTGGTGTATCTAGCGACCAGTGCCAAAAGCAATAGCACTTATAAAGCGATCAATGCTGCGATGGCGTTGGCTGAAAAAGATGCCTCACCTATACCGCTACACTTGCGCAATGGCGTGACCAAACTGATGCGTAGTCAAGGCTACGGTCAAGGTTATGCTTACCCGCACGATTATCCTAACCATTACTATCCTCAAAGCTACTTACCAGATAATTTGGTTGGTACCAGTTTTTACGAGTTTGCAGATAATCAGCGTGAGCAGCACAGTAAGCAATTTATGGACTGGCTAAAAAGCCAAGCAGCGAGTAATGATTAACTACGATATAGATCAATAAAAATATAACGCACAGTTTTATGAGTCAGTTTTGATGTTCATTGATAATATTTATGACTATTTTTGACATACTGAACGATATAGTGGGAAGATGGCGCAGCACGTGACGCTGAAAAGCGTTAAAATAACCTCATAATGATATATACAGGCAATTAAGCGAGTCACTTTTATATCAAATGATAGTGCTTATAGCGCGATTTACTTGACCGTAGTAGCGCTTTGCTTGACCGTAACAGCGCTTTGTATTATCTACTGCTACAATAAGCAGATAGAGCCCTATATTCCAAATGACATCTATTTATAAATAATAAAATATTGAGATTTACTATGAGTTTAAATGCAATCCCTGAGATTATCGAAGACATTCGTGCTGGAAAAATGGTCATCTTGATGGATGATGAAGACCGCGAAAATGAAGGTGATATCATCATGGCAGCGACGCATGTGCGCCCTGAAGATATTAACTTTATGATTACTCACGCGCGTGGTCTTGTTTGTTTGACCTTATCACAAGCACGTTGCCAGCAATTGGCACTGCCACTAATGTCAGATCGTAACGAGGCAAAGTTTAGCACCAACTTTACTGTTTCAATTGAAGCGGCTGAAGGCGTCACTACGGGTATTTCTGCTGGTGATCGTGCACGTACTATTCAGGCAGCGGTATCTTCATCAGCAAAGCCTGAAGACATCGTTCAGCCTGGACATATTTTTCCAATTATGGCCCAAAACGGTGGTGTTCTTCACCGTGCAGGCCATACAGAAGCGGGTTGTGATTTAGCACGTTTAGCAGGTCTAGAGCCTGCAGCGGTGATTGTAGAGATTATCAATGCAGATGGTACGATGGCGCGCCGTGACGACCTTGAAATATTTGCAAAAGAGCATGACATCAAGATAGGCACGATTGCTGACCTTATCAATTATCGTATCGCGAATGAGCAAACGGTAGAAGAGATTGAGTCACATCCGTTTGAAACTGAACACGGTACTTTTACGCTACATCGCTTCCGTGAGTTTGGCGCTGAAGAAACACATTTAGCCTTGGTAAAAGGTGATGTCAGCGAAGGCGTCAGCACTGTACGTGTACACGGTTTCCACCCATTACGCGATTTGTTTGCAGCTAAAAATGATATGACTGGCCGTAGTGGCTGGAGCGTACAGTCAGCACTAGAAGAAATCAGTGCTTCAGATCGCGGTGTGCTGGTATGGATTGGTAGCAATCAGCCAGTTGATTTGGGAGATGCGCTGGACAAAGCCGCAGACAACGAGTCGCAATCAACCATCACGCAACAGCCATATCGTAGTATCGGTGTTGGTGCACAGATATTACGTCATTTAGGTGTCCGTGATATGCGCTTATTATCATCACCAATGAAGTTTTTTGCATTATCAGGTTTTGATCTAAACGTGGTTGATTTCGTTCATGCACCGCACCAAGACTAAAAACTGTTTAAGAAACTGGTTGCAGAATGAGTGATAAAAAAGGCACGCTAACATTATGTTAGTGTGCCTTTTTTGTTTTTAGATTCTAATTTGGGATAGTTTTTTTGAAGAAATGAACAATCGGTTCATATAGAACATGCCCTAAAGCTCAGGCGTATGACCAAACTTGGCTTCCAGTGCTAGCAGCTGTTGACGCTCTGCTGCTGTCCATGGCAACTTACCTTTTCCATCCCTATCCAGACGTACTACCACAGCCTCTGCCGTAGCTACAATTTTCTCTTGCGCGGTACTATAGTAACTATATTCCATCGCCATACTCGTATTGCCTAAACGCTTACAACGAACCCCTAATAATAATGTATCAGGATAGGTGACTGGACGTAAATACTGGCAGCTAGACTGGGCTAAAACGGTGACCATACTGCCATCAAACATACCTAGCGCATGCAAATAACTAATGCGTGCTGACTCAGCGTAACGATAGTAAACCACATTGTTCAGGTGATTGAAGGCATCCATCTCTCCCCACTGTATCGGCTGATGATGAATAACAGGGTAATGAGCCAATAGTTCAGGGCGATGATCGTTTGCTACACCAAACATAGATGCTGACTTTTCATTAGGATGGGTCATTGCTTACCTTACGTTTTATATTTTCTATATTAACTATTATGACTAACTCTCGTTAGCGTTGCGGCTTGTCTAAAATTTCTGTCGTCAATAATGGCGTTGGTTTTGGTGCATGAGCAATCAACTGATTTAGCCATACAATTACTTCTGGTATGTCACTCGGTGCTTTCATTGTCTCAAGATTACTTTGACCATCGATTGGTTTTTTATCTGCTTGTACAATGCCAATCGCACCAGCTTGTGCTGACTTTTTATTGTCGCTATTTGAAGCTTTAGGTACCAACGTTTTTAACTGTTTGCGTGCCTGCGTCAAATAGCTGACAAGTTGATCTTGCTTACGCATATTGCTGGCTTGGCTTGCTAAATTCAACGTCATGATGACTTCATGGATAGTGAGCTGACGACGCGTTAGATTTGCGTCATTAGTCGCTGAGGTATCAGTAGCATTGGTTACTTTAGGCTGCTGTTTATTTTCAATAGCTGCATCCACCAGCTCTCGACGCTGTAAATCCGTACCTTCATAACTGCCAAGACGCTCATGACTGTGCAAAAACTCCTGAATATTTTGAATCGCAAGATTTTGTATTTGCCACGGGCTTGGCTGCGAGCTTTGTGCCTGCAGACGCTCAATATCTTTGAGCAAACTTTGCTTGATAACGATAGTTAGCGCAGGCGCAATCTCATTACTGCTTTGCGATAATTGCCAATGTAGACCTCGCAATAACTCAATCGCGGCACTGTCATTGCTATCCGCCAACAGTCTATCAGCAGCTTTGATTTGGATACGCAATAGGTCCAACTGATTCTGAGCTTGGCTACTGGCTTTAACTCTAGGTTCTGGCAGCGTCTGCTGACTCATAGCAAATAGACGATCGTCCATTTCGTTTAGTCGACTGATTACTTGCTCATTGCTCTGCAAACGATCGTTGACACTATGCTGAAAGCGCTGCTGACTAATATATAGCCACAATAATGCAGCGATCAGTAATAAGATAACCAGCCATTGCATCCGTAGCAGCAAAATATTTGCTTGCCGGCGCTGCTGAACAGTAGAAAGATCCTTAGATAAGGACTCAGAATTCATTGACATAAGGCAGTACCGTTATTGGTATAGATAAACATGTTTAAAGCAAATGAGAAGTTTAAAGTATTATATTTTAGAATGAATGGCTGAGAGAATCGTATCTGGCGACAAATCCTCTACTCGCCAGTAACTCAACTGCTGTGCGGCAACCATATTGGCAAGACGCTCACCCAACACAACGTAAGAAAAGTCTTTTAGCGTAAGCGAAGGCCGCTCTGCTATATCAGCCACTGCATCCGTATTTTGCTCTATTTTTAACATCTTTGATTGGCCATCATTGACGATATTTGACCAATGCTCAAAAGCTGCCGCACTGCTGATGACGACAATTGGCTTTGGCTGCTGTGATGACGTAGTACTATGAGTAAGAAAATCTTGTTGCCATTGCTGATACTGAGCCATTGCCTCGATAGGCATCGTACGCTCGTACCACGCAATACTATCGATATGTACACCGCGCGCCTGCAATGTATCAACCAATAATCGTCGTCCGCCAAGCCCGCGCCATATCAGCAATTTATCGCCTGCTTGTAAGCTATCAATTTCAGTCATTGCTAGCATGCCTTCGTTATTGGCCGTCTCAGGCTGAAGTATTTGATAGTCTGTTGTATCTATACGCACCTGACTGAACTCTGCTGCCGTTGCTTCACCAACTGCAACCAGAGGGCTAGGTAATGACAAACCTTTTGACAATCTCTGCGCATAGTTGTCATTACCGTCTTTCGCTTTGTATTTACGCTTTTCATGTTCAAGTGATTGCCAAGCGACTAGCCCTGAAGCCGCTGCAGTTGGGCTAACGACAACAAGTGCTTTGTACGCCCCCGCCATCCACTGATGCATTAATGCAATATCTATATCAGTTGTTGGACGTGGTCGTAGCGTCAACATCGGTATATCAATCACTGTCAATCCTGCCGCTTGTAAATGCTGCGTCAACGGTGCTGCTCGCTCTACTGGGCGAGTATTGATGACAATTTGCGGCACGACTTTTGACTTCTCATTAGAACAATTCTTATGAGAAGTTGTGTATGTAGACTGAGTCGGCATTGATGACATCGATATACCATGACAAAAAAAGAATGAAAAAGGCTTAAGTATACAAAAATGGCTGATGCTTAGATCAGCCTATCTTGCGATTAATCAAGCCTATAGCGACTGTACTTTTACTATTCAGGCTGATAGATCGCTGACAAAATAGCTCCTGCGCCATCGGCAAGTAGCATTTCTGCAACATCGATACCCAATTGATTGGCTTGGGCTTCTTGCTCAGCTTGTGTCCCAACCAACGTAGCTCGTTTGTCTGCCTTCAACAATTCGCTACCATCGGCTTGACCCACTCGACCGCGTAGCCACAGCACATTCCCACTATCGTTATTGCCATTATCACCATTGTTATCATTATTAACACTGGTTTCTTCAGCTGTCTGCAAAACTGCATAAGCGGCGATCGGTACTTGGCAACCGCCCTCTAGATGACGGTTCAGAGCACGCTCAGCGATAAGTCGAATACGGGCTTTATCATCATTGAGTGGTGCTAACAGCTTGAGCACTTCATCATCACCTTCACGGCACTCAATCGCCAAAGCGCCTTGTCCAACGGCAGGTAAGCAAGCTGCGATATCAAGCTCACCGCGTATTCTCTCGTCCAGCTCAATACGTTGTAAGCCGCTCGTTGCCAGAATAATGGCATCGTATTCACCAGCATCTAGCTTGCCCAAACGAGTGCCAACATTGCCGCGCAACGTTTTGATTTGCAGGTCAGGACGATAGGCTTTGATCTGGCATTGACGACGTAAACTTGATGTCCCAACGACTGCACCTTGTGGTAGCTCATCAATACTATTATAAGTATTAGAGACAAAGGCATCTGTTGGTGAGGCGCGTTTACAGTAGACGCCTAATGTGAGGCCTTCGGGAAGCTGCATCGGTACATCTTTTAGCGAGTGCACTGCAATATCTGCTTGCTTGTCATACAGCGCTTGTTCAAGCTCTTTTACAAACAACCCTTTACCACCGATTTTGGCCAAAGGTGTATCCAAAATCTTGTCACCCTTAGTGATAATTTTTAGTAAATTAATCGTCAGATTGGGATACAACGCCAATAAACGATCGCGAATATGCTCAGCCTGCCATAAGGCTAAAGGACTTTGGCGTGTAGCGATATTTAGAGTAGTCAAAACAGGTTGCTGCGGATTGCTCATAAAGGGCCTCAATAAGTTCGATACTAATACTGTAGTGGCTATAGTCCCTATGTCAGTACTGTTCATCTTTATACTGAATAATATCGATATTACTCGATAGGGCAAGTTTGCCAAAGCATAGGCGACTCAAATGATTAATAGGAGATGCTGACGCAAAAAAATACCCCTATTTAAGCATAAATAAGGGTTTGATGATATGGAATGATTGGTCGCTATCAGGACAGCCTATCACATGCTTTGGATTTTATCACGTAAGGCAGGTAAGTGACGACGACTGACCGCTAGCGTCTCATCAATACCTTTAAAACGTATCTGATACTGGCCTGCATCCAAAGTTTCTAGAAAGTCCAAATAACTAAGGTTGATGATGGCATTGCGATGTACTCGGAACAGACGATCATCGAACTCTTGCTCTAACTCTTTTAGCGTTTCATCAATCAATACCATGCCATCTTTGTGACGCACTTTGACGTATTTTTGATCTGCTGCAAAATAGTAGATATCCTTCAACTTAATTAGCTCAACACCGCGATGCGTACGAGCAGCGATATGTTCACGTATCGGACGTGCTGTCGGGTCTTCAAGCTTGCGAATTTCGTTTAGTTGAGCGGCATTTAGGTTCTTTGCTTTGTTTAATGCCTCTAGTAGCTCATCTTTGTTTGCAGGTTTCAGCAAATAGCCAATTGCATTGGCTTTTAATGCTGCGATCGCATAATGGTCGTATGCCG
Source organism: Psychrobacter immobilis (assembly GCF_904846235.1). Lineage (GTDB taxonomy): Bacteria > Pseudomonadota > Gammaproteobacteria > Pseudomonadales > Moraxellaceae > Psychrobacter > Psychrobacter immobilis_C. The sequence goes on along the minus strand of NZ_CAJGZN010000003.1, from coordinate 185,137 downwards.
TCACAAATATAATCGCTGGTGGATGCTCAAGTTTGGCAAGTTCTTGAGCACAGCGTACGCCGTCCATTTCAGGCATTCGGATATCTAATAATATAATATCTGGCTGCTGGGTTTTTACAGCGACGATGGCTTCTGCACCTGTTGTGGCCTGAGCAACGACTTCATGGCCTGACTCCTGTACAATTCTCACCAAGCGCTCACGCGCTAGGGGCTCATCATCACAAACTACGATACGCATGCAAACTCCCATCCAAGGACATACTTAATATTTTTTTCAATAATATTACGGCTATATTAGCACTCATTATCAATCACTTAGAATATATAATCTAAATTATTTAATAAAATTCTGACAAAAACCACCAGTTTTTATAGCGGACAATATACTCCTGCTATCGGTAGATTTTATATGGTGTAATTGTGTTTCACGGTAGTTATGATATTACTTATTCGTAATCATTATTTATCAAGCATAAATTATGACGTCTATACATAGTGATGCAATAAGTATGCCATATAGGCTTTTGAAAGGTAAAAGAATGGAGAAAGCTAATAAAGAACAGTAGGTTATAAACCGACGTCTTGTAGAGGATAGTCGATGATGGTGATAATTTGAGTGCTGGCTACCGAGCTTTGAATGTCAGCACTTTGACCAAAATGGGCACGCAAACGATCAGCTTGAATATAGAAATTCATATGCTGGCGCAAATCATGATTGATAATTAATGTCTTTTTGGGAAGCGCAACATCAATCATAATTTTAACTCGGTGTTGTTCCCACGTGACTTCGATATTAATGCAGATAGTTTCTGTCGTCATCTCTACCACATTGAGCAGTATTTTCTCTAGCACGCTTTGTAGCGTTAGTGCAGTGATAACCATGTCATACATGATATCTTCTTCAGGTAACGTCCAATTGACTTCGAGCTTGTCTGCTAAACGACTAGATTCGATTGCCAAATAATGCTCACAAAGATCAACCTCTTCTTCAAAGCTAATCTCGCGTGTACCACTAAAACTAGCACGGAACAATGCAGAGACGTGCTGTAATAAGTCAGCGGCTTTAGGCGGGTTCGATTCAATCAGAGATACAAGTGTATTGATAGTATTAAAGAAAAAGTGCGGGGCCGTACGGGCTTTTATTAGATCATTTTGCGCAGTCAGTTTATATTCAAAGGACAGCTTGAGCGCATTAAGCTCACGGTAGCTACGCAAAAAATATAATAGAAACACAGTGGTAAAACCGCCCGCCAACACTGTATTGAGCACAATATTTAATACAAACGTGCGACTATCATATGTTAGCCAACCGAAATTAATCATAGATAATGTGACTAACGCCATCGAAGCTGCAGCAGCAAACATTAGTAACAATACAATCCGCATACTTACACTAAGAATACTGGCGGTTTTGAAGGCAGGGCGTAGATAGTCAACTAAATACAGTGAGGGAATAACCGTCAGAGTGTTTTGAGTGAAGCTACGTACAAACTGAATCATGAAATCTGACCAAGTGGCTAAGCTATGGTGCTCCATTACCGTTAGGAACAAGGACCAAAAAAAGATATATGTCAGCCACTGCCAAGGCCTCATGATCTCCATGAGTTTAGGAATAAAAAACTCTAAGCGTGTAGCTAGTAAGGCAACCTCATCATTTGCTATACTCGAGTTCTTATTCTCTTGACTTGTCTTGTACCGATATGAACGCCAATTCTTCAAAACCTAGTAATCCTGAATCAAGTAAAAGTTCATCTGACTCTGATTTTAGCACAGATGCTCCGATAACAAGTACCACAACGCAGACTGCGCCTGCTAGTAGCCAAGGCCAACAAATGTGGGGCGGGCGCTTTAGTGAAGCGACAGATAGCTTCGTTGCCGCCTTTACTGCCTCTGTAGGCTTTGACCAACGCTTTGCTCGTCACGATATTCAAGGCTCGATTGCTCATGCAACGATGCTAAAAGAATGTAACATTTTAACTGCTGATGAAGTTGCCACCATTATTGATGGCCTGCAGCAAGTATTGCGCGAGATTGAAGCGGGAGAGTTTAACTGGTCGATCGCTCTGGAAGACGTGCACATGAATGTAGAGTCACGTTTGACTGACATTGTAGGTGCCGTTGGTAAAAAGCTACACACTGGTCGTAGCCGTAACGATCAGGTAGCCACAGACATTCGCCTATGGTTACGCGAAGAGACTGATAATATTATTGAGTTATTAGTACGTTTACAAAGTGGTTTACTTGATTTGGCTGAGCAACATACTGATACTATCATGCCAGGCTTTACTCATTTGCAAACAGCACAGCCTGTTAGCTTTGGGCATCACGTGATGGCATGGTTTGAGATGTTGTATCGCGATACTGAGCGTCTTGTCGATGCACGCCGCCGTATCAACCAGATGCCACTTGGTAGTGCAGCGCTTGCTGGTACAACTTTCCCAATCGATCGTACCATTACTGCTGAATTGCTAGGTTTTGAAGGTATTTGCCAAAATTCGCTCGATGCTGTTTCAGACCGTGATTTTGCGATTGAGTTTACTTCAGCAGCATCTATCCTGATGATGCATATGTCGCGTATGAGCGAAGAGATTATTCTTTGGATGTCAGCACAATTTAATTTTGTGCAGATACCAGATCGCTTCTGTACGGGCTCATCGATCATGCCGCAAAAGAAAAATCCTGACGTACCTGAGTTGGTACGCGGTAAAGCGGCACGCGTCTTTGGTCAGTTGATGACTTTGCTTAGCCTAATGAAAAGCCAGCCACTCGCCTACAACAAAGACAATCAAGAAGACAAAGAGCCTTTGTTTGATTGCGTTGATACGTTGACAGGTTCACTATTAGCGTTTGCTGATATGCTACCAAATATCACGCCAAACAAAGAAAGTATGCGTGCCGCTACGATGAAAGGCTATGCGACTGCGACTGACTTGGCAGATTACCTAGTACGTCAAGGTGTGGCATTCCGTGACGCTCACGAAGTCGTTGGTAACGCTGTTGCTTTAGGCATCAAAGAGGGTGTTGATCTAAGTGATTTGTCATTGGCACAGCTACAGCAATTTAGCGATGCTATCGGTGAAGATGTCTTCGACTATCTAACGCTAGAAGGCTCATTAGCAGCTCGTGACCATTTAGGTGGCACTGCACCAAACCAAGTCAAGCAAGCGGTGATCAATGGCCGTGCTCGCTTAAAAGCCTTTGCTTAATCATTAATTTGCAAATAACAGCCAACTTGCTAATTTAAATTTGACACCCGCTATCTATGCGGGTGTTTTTATTTGTCCTATGACCTTTACTGGTTTAGCCAATGTCATTATCAAAATATCACTAGCTTTGAAAATTTCAATAAAAAGGTCAAACGTAGTTAGTGTTTGTCATACACCAGCTACCAACGAATTTATAATAAATCGATAGAGGCTTGACGGTATACATTAGTACCCTTTGCTAAATCTACCAAGACCGTTATCATAGACTCATATGATATTTGATTTAACCACTTAATATAATGAATAAGGAATGCCTTATGACTGAGACTTTTAACCCTCAAGCAAATACTGTGTTTTGCCGTAAATATAAGCAAGATTTACCGAAGATGCCGCATCCACCCTTCCCTAATAAAAAAGGTCAAGAGCTGCAAGAGACCGTATCTGAAAAGGCGTGGAAAGAGTGGCTTGAGCATCAAACCATGCTCATTAATGAGAATCATCTAAGCATGATGGATCCTGCTGCTAAAAAGTTTTTAACAGAGCAGCGTGATAAGTTCTTAGACAATGAAGACTATGAGCGCGCACAAGGCTGGACACCAGAAAGTTAGTATTTACTGGCTTTCTACTAGCTACATTTAGTAGTTATAAAAAAACGCGCTCACTATAGCGCGTTTTTTATTATAAGGTAAAAATCAATGTATTTCCTATCAGCCTTCATCACTATCTGACGTTTCTAGCTCATTGGCTGACAATGTACTAACTTGACGAGCAGCTAAGCGATCATTGGCTTCTTGCACCGCTTTTTCGACCATCGCATAGTCTGAATGACGCACGTCCTGCCCACTGATATAGTTAATCACTAGCTCTGCGACATTTTGTGCATGGTCACCAATACGCTCTAGCGATCGTAATATCCACATAATATTAATGACTTTTGATACATGGCGCGAGTCTTCCATAATATAGGTCATCAAGGCGCGTATGGCTGACTGATATTCGGTATTGACCACGCTATCATTACGCATCACTTCAAACGCTTGCTCCGCATTTGATTGACTAAAAGCTTCTAGCGAGTTGTTTAGCATCAGACGGACTTGATTGCTCAGATGCTGAACTTCAGCATAGCCGTATGCTGATTTGCCTTCTGCCGCTATTTTACTGGCCATTCGCGCAATTTTTACCGCTTCATCGCCGATACGTTCCAAATCAACCACACCTTTACTGATTGACATGACTAAGCGCAAATCACTGGCTGCTGGCTGGCGCTTGGCGACCAATAACAAAATGTGCTCGTCGAGTTCGACCTCCATTCGATTGATATCGAAGTCCATATCGATGACTTCTTGCGCCAGTGTTTCGTCTTTATCGATCAGAGCGTGAATGGCTTTGGCCACTTGGTTAGCCGCGCTATCACCCATGTATAAAAATAAACGGATGGCTTCATCAAGGTCTTGGTCAAAACTTTTGGAGATATGCTTATCACTTTGCATAAGAGGTATTCCCTAGAATCTATATTTTAATAGCGCAGTGTGCCTATGAAGTTAGAAAGTCGGCTTATGACATGCTAATCAGCTTTGTCTGCTTGTACCGATTTCAATCTCAATCAATGTTAGCCATAACGACCTGTAATATAGTCTTCTGTCGCGGTTTGGGTAGGTTTGGTAAATATCTGATCGGTCTCACCCATCTCAATCATGTCGCCCAAATACATATAGACCGTATAGTCAGATACGCGTGCTGCTTGCTGCATATTGTGAGTGACGATAGCGATGGTATAGTCGTTTTTTAGATCTTCGATCAAATCTTCGATAGCACCCGTTGAGATAGGATCCAGTGCTGATGTCGGCTCATCAAGCAACAGCACTTCAGGCTTAGTCGCGACGCTACGGGCGATACACAGACGCTGCTGCTGACCACCTGATAACGACAGTCCTGATGCTTTTAGCTTGTCTTTCACTTCTGGCCATAGTGCTGATTTTTTCAGTGCCCACTCGACGCGATGATCCAGCTCGTCTTTGCTTAATTTTTCATACAGTCGTACGCCAAAGGCGACATTGTCATAGATTGACATCGGGAACGGCGTTGGCTTCTGAAAGACCATACCAACTTGTGCACGCAGTAAGTTCACATCGATGTCTTTACCCAAGATGTTTTTGCCATCTAAATTGATATTGCCCTCTGCACGCATACCTGGATATAGATCGTACATGCGGTTAAAGGTACGCAGTAGCGTAGACTTGCCACAACCTGAAGGACCGATAAAAGCGGTCACTTTTTTATCGGCGATATCGATATTGATATTTTTTAATGCCTGAAAATCATCGTAATAGAAGTTTAGATCTCGAACTTCCATTTTTGCAGCAGGCATGTTCTTAGGAATATCTTGAATCGTTTGTTTATTAAAGTCAGCAGTGTTTGGTTGCTGAGCTTGGGCGCTAGTAGACATGGGTCTATTTAATAGGCTGCCTGTTGCCGTATTAAAGTTGTCAGCAGTCGTGTTCGTACGGACGTTGCTTAGGACATCATTCATAATATTTCAACCTAGCTCAATTAATTTCATATAAGTTTAAGTAAATGCTTAGCGTGTAGCGTGCTACGGTCTGGTCTGCTCTCAGCCCTTATTTGGGCTGACCTCTACCACCGATAAATCTTGCCAAAATATTCAATACTAGGACAGATGCGGTGATAAGTAATGCTGCCGCCCAGGCCAATGTATGCCAGTTGTCATAAGGACTCATCGCAAACTGGTAAATGGTATTGGGTAAGTTAGCAATAGGCTGACCCATATCAGTACTGAAGTATTGATTGTTAAGTGCGGTAAATAGTAACGGCGCTGTCTCACCAGTGATTCGAGCAAAAGCCAATAGCACACCTGTGGTCAGTCCCGCGCGTGCAGCTTTTACCGTTACCTGAGTGACCAGTTTCCACTTAGGAGTACCTAGCGCATAGGCCGCTTCGCGTAGACTATTAGGTACTAGATTCAGCATGTTTTCTGTCGTACGCACGACCACCGGAATAACAATCAATGCCAATGCCAACGCGCCTGCCCAACCAGAGAAACTTTGACCTTTTACCATCAGTGCATAGATAAATAGACCGATGACAATCGATGGCGCTGACAATAGAATATCATTTAAGAAGCGAGTGACCTTGCCCAGCATACTGCCTTTAGAAAACTCAGATAAGTAAATACCTGTCATAAGGCCAATAGGTGCACCGATAAACAAGCCTGAAAACGCCAACATGACCGAACCAACGATAGCATTACGTAAGCCGCCCGCACTCATTGGTGGCGGCGTATCAGCGGTAAAGATTGGCAACTGCACCATGCCTTGGAAGCCTTCAACAAACAAAGTCACCAAAATCCATGATAACCAAAATAAGCCAAAAACCATCGCTGACATGGCAAAGCCTAGACCTAACTTGTTGGTCAAACGACGCTTGTTATACAGGCTTTGATTGTAGCGGGTAGCGCCGTTTGGCTTAGTAGGCAGTGGTGCATTAATCGCATTGTTAGCAGGCATAATATTTATTTCCCATATCTTTTATCAATATCTATCAAGGTTCAATAAATCGGTAACAGACCTATCGATTACCTGCTTTGTGATCCATGCGCATGAGCATCAGTTTTGCTAAAGACAGCACAATGAAGGTGATGACAAATAAGATTAAGCCTAGATGTAGTAAAGACGCTAGATGCAGCTCACTTGACGCTTCAGCAAACTCATTGGCCAAGGCCGAAGTAATCGTCACACCAGAAGTAAATAGACTTGGACTGATATTAAACGCATTACCAATTAAGAAAGTAACTGCCATCGTCTCACCCAATGCTCGACCAAGACCCAAAATCACACCACCAACGACACCAGCTTTGGTATAAGGCAGGATAATCTTGAACATGACTTCCCAAATCGTCGCGCCCATGCCATATGCTGACTCTTTCAGTAAATCGGGTACAACAGAGAAAACATCGCGCATGGTGGCGGCGATGAACGGTATGATCATAATGGCAAGTACTAGGGAGGCGGTAAACATACCTAGCCCCATAGGCGCACCTGCAAACAGTTTACCGATAATAGGTAAAGGCCCGACGTGCTCAATGAACCATGGCTGAATGTGATCACCAAAGAATGGCGCAAATACGAACAATCCCCACATACCATAAATGATAGATGGGATACCAGCCAACAACTCAATAGCGATACCAAGTGGTTTTTTTAGGAACTTAGGGCACATCTCGGTTAAAAATATCGCAATACCGAAACTGACTGGAACCGCGATAACAATGGCGATAAATGACGTGACTAAGGTACCGTAAATAGGCGCTAATGCCCCGTATTCATTGGCGACTGTATCCCAGTTATTGCTGGTATAAAATCCCAAACCAAACTCTTGAATACTCGGCCATGCTCCAACAATTAGAGACACCAAAATGCCCCCTAGAGATAGAAGGACGAGTATGGCAAACGCTTTGGTAGAGTTAACAAATAAAGCGTCGTAACGTTTTTGTTTAGCCAGTTGGGACCTTAAGTCTGTCATAAGTGTCTCAGCATTGAATGGGATGAATCGAAATATTAAAAAGATGTATCTCAGGTTTTAACACAACAAACTTAAACGGTATGAGTAAACATATCTATCAAGATGTATTCATCAAATTTGCTGTGTTAAAACCTCTCAAACAACTACCGGAGAATAGTTATTCGAGAGGATAACTTGTCGGTTGCTAAATAGTATTTAGCAGAAACAAATTACTGAGCTGGCTTGTAGACAGGCTGTCCATCACTACCTTTCACTTCGTTCCACTTCTCTTTGAACAAGGCTACTGCCGTGTCAGAGAATGGTACGTAGTCTAGTTCCATGGCGCTGTCATCACCTTGAGTATAAGCCCAGTCAAAGAAGTTCAATACGCCAGCGACTTGCTGAGGATTTTCTGGTTGCTTATGTACCAAGATAAAGGTCGCAGCAGCGATAGGCCATGCTTGGTCAGTTTCAGAGTTGGTGATGACTTTATAAAAGCCTTCTTGTTGTGACCAGTCGATATCACCTGCTGCAGCAAACGTCTCAGCAGATGGCTGTACGATGTTACCAGCTGCGTTTTTCAGCGCAGTATGTGACATTTTATTTTGCTTAGCGTAAGCATACTCAACATAACCGATAGAGTTTTTCATGCGGTTTACGTAGCTTGAAACGCCTTCGTTACCTTTACCGCCTGCACCAGTAGCAGAGGTCGGCCATTTGACGGTTTTATCAACGCCAACAGTGTCTTTCCAGTCTGGTGAAACCTTGGCAAGATAGTCAGTGAAGTTGAAGGTCGTACCTGAACCATCTGAGCGGAATACTGTTGTGATTGGGGCATCTGGCAAGGTCAAATCTGGGTTCATCGCCTTAATCGCAGGGTCATTCCAGTTGCTAATCTTACCCAAATAGATATCAGCTAAAGTCGTACCGTCTAGCTTCAGTGCACCAGGCTCAACGCCATCAATGTTGACGATTGGTACAACACCACCGATGACTGTTGGGAACTGAATCAGACCTGCTTCGTCTAACTCTTCAGGCGTCATTGGGGCATCAGAAGCACCAAAGTCTACTGTTTTTGACTGAATTTGTTTGATACCACCAGATGAGCCAATCGACTGATAGTTGACTTGGCCACCAGTCGCAGCATTGTAATCATATGACCATTTCGCATAGATAGGCTGCGGGAACGACGCACCTGCACCTGTAATATTCATAGCGATATTTTCAGCAGATTTAAAATCTGACGTAGCAGAAGATGCTGTCTGAGAGGTTGTTTCAGCTGTTGTCACAGCGCTACTGCTAGTATCAGCAGTTGGCTCCGCTGTATCTGTTGACTTATTACACGCCGTAAGCATTAATGTACAACTGACGGCCACTGCTAATAACGAATAACGCATGTAGGACTCCTGAAGTTTAACAACGGTATAAAAAAGCATTGCTTGTGATATGCGTGTTATCTTGCCAAATCTTTATGACAGTTTAATGACAACTTCTAGAATCCTTCATTCGCTTTACATAATATTTGAACAATTTGTCTACAGCCTAGTAATACTAAGCACCCTCATCTATCAACACTCAAAAAAATATTCACGAAAATATGGAACTGTATGTGTGACACAGAATATTTGTATCCAAATACTATTAGCCGTTGGTACAGAATTTTGTTAGTATGAAGGCTGATTTACAACACTGACAGACTCGGGGTGCGGTGTATTTTTGGCTCACTTTATTAAACTTGCTTTATTAAAGTAGTCGCCTTGATACATTCGCTGAGAGATCACCCGCCGAACCTGATGCGGTTAGTACCGACGCAGGGAAGTCTTAAGCACTTTGTTATTTATGACGAAGGGCGCGTAGAAATACATTTTTATCGTCACTACTGTCTTGATATGCGTGATGCATGGCCAGATAAGAAGAGAGGATATCAAGCTGCGTCCAATATTTGATGAGCACCATGCGCGACGATATTTTTTGGTCGAAGTTGTGGGTTCATGATATAAATTTGTATAAATGATGGATGCCTACCCCCGCAGATACTGGCGGTGTTGATTTTATTCAAAAACCAACACGCTAGGACAGCATATGACTACTGCAGACACCACCTCAATTGCACCGAAAGCCCAAACGCATAACCCAGCCGACAACTCAACGCTTGCCTCAAATGCTGCTGACACGACCAACGTCAAAGCAGATAAAAAAGCAGATGCGCTAAAAACCCCTGCTCACCGTGCCGCAAGCGATGCCCGTTTCGAAGAAGATGCGCGCGATCTACACCGTATTTTACCTGCCTCAAGAAAAGTCTATATCGAAGGCTCAAGACCTGACATCCAAGTACCGATGCGTGAAATCAGCTTGGCTGATACGCCTGTAGGTGGCACTGGAGATAAAGACGGTGAGCATAATCCACCGTTTTATGTGTATGACACCTCAGGTGTATATACCGACCCTAATGTCGATATCGACCTCACACGTGGATTGCCAAAATTGCGTGAGAACTGGATCGCAGAACGCAATGATACAGAGCAACTAAGTGGCCTATCTAGCTCATACGGACAAGCGCGTGCTCGCGACATCAGCACTGCTAACCTTAGATTTGCTCATATCGATAAACCGCGTCGCGCCAAAGCAGGACAGAACGTCACGCAAATGTACTATGCACGCCGTGGCATCATCACTCCTGAGATGGAATATATCGCCATACGCGAAACGCAAAAGCAGCATGAACTGACCGATATGCGTCAACATGATGGCGAGAGCTTCGGTGCCAATACGCCTCAAATCATCACCCCTGAATTTGTTCGTGATGAAGTGGCGGCTGGACGCGCTATTATCCCAAACAACATCAACCACCCTGAGTCTGAGCCGATGATCATCGGGCGCAATTTCTTGGTGAAAATCAATGCCAATATCGGTAACTCAGCGTTAGGTTCATCTATAGATGAAGAAGTATCCAAAATGACATGGGCCACGCGTTGGGGTGCGGATACCATTATGGACTTGTCAACGGGTAATCATATTCATGAAACCCGTGAATGGCTAATCCGTAACTCTCCTGTGCCGATTGGTACGGTACCGATTTATCAAGCATTAGAAAAAGTCGATGGCGTCGCTGAAGACCTAACATGGGAGATATTCCGTGATACGTTAATCGAGCAAGCAGAGCAAGGCGTAGATTACTTTACTATCCACGCTGGCGTGCTATTACGCTATGTACCGCTTACCGCAAAACGTTTGACAGGTATCGTCTCACGCGGCGGCTCTATCATGGCGCAGTGGTGTCTAGCCCATCACAAAGAAAGCTTTTTATATACGCATTTCGAAGATATCTGCGAGATTATGAAACAGTACGATGTGGCATTTAGTCTAGGTGATGGCCTACGTCCTGGTTGCTTGCAAGATGCCAATGATGAAGCGCAGTTTGGCGAGCTACGTACGCTTGGTGAATTGACCAAAGTCGCATGGGAGCATGATGTACAGGTGATGATCGAAGGCCCTGGACATGTCGCGATGAACCGCATCAAAGAAAACATGGACTTGCAGCTTGAGCTATGTGCTGACGCGCCTTTCTATACTTTAGGGCCATTAACGACAGATATCGCCCCAGGTTATGACCACATCACTAGCGCCATCGGAGCTGCCATGATTGGATGGTTTGGTACAGCGATGCTGTGCTATGTCACGCCAAAAGAACACTTAGGCCTACCAAACAAAAAAGATGTTAAAGACGGCATTATTACTTATAAAATCGCTGCACACGCTGCTGACCTTGCTAAGGGTCATCCAGGAGCACAGGCACGTGATAACGCGCTGTCTAAAGCACGTTTTGAATTCCGCTGGGATGATCAGTTCAATCTAGCACTCGATCCTGATACTGCACGTGAATATCATGACGAGACGTTGCCAAAAGACGCACACAAATCGGCACACTTTTGCTCCATGTGTGGCCCTAAGTTTTGTTCAATGAAAATCACTCAAAACGTGCGTGAATATGCAGCGGGACTGGATAAAAATGCTGCTAACCAAAAAGTAACGCCGCAAACGGGTGACCTAACCGATGCTGGTCACCTAATCAAAGAGGTAGATACAGAGCTCGTCGGACAAGTTGGTGAAGCCACTGCTGAGGAAATTCGCCAAGGCATGGCCGAGATGACTAAAAAATATAACAACGAAGGACGCCAGTTATATAAAGAGGTGTAGGATTAATAATCCTATACTTTTGAAATAAGAAAAGCCCTACTATTTAAGTATTTGCACACTTATCTAGTAGGGCTTTTTCGCTTATTTACTAATGATCTAATTACAAATTTTTATTTACTACGTTTACACTTTTGACGCTTCATAAATCTCTTCAATTGAGGCATTGATGGTTTCAGCAAAATCGCTATCGCTTTGTTGCTTACTCAAGCCTTCAGTAAAGGCACGCGAGAAGCTCGCAATCATACCTGGGTTTTGTTTGAGCTTGGCACAAGCATCGCTACGACTATAGCCACCAGACAGCGCCACTACTTTGAGCACTTTAGGATGGTCAATCAGCTCCTGATAAAACCCAGCCTCTTCAGGTAAAGTCAGCTTGAGCATCACTTGATGTTCGTCATTCAAGCGTTCCAGATTGCGCAGTATATCTGTCTTCAACAGTAACTCGCATTCATGCTTTTGAGCGCTATCAATATTGACCTCTGGCTCGACGATAGGCATCAGGCCTTTTGAAATAATTTGCTTAGCCACATCAAACTGCTGCTGTACCACAAGCTCGATACCATCGACATTTGGCTCATAGATGACTGAGCGCATTTTAGTACCGAATACGGGATAGTTTTTTGCTTTATCCAATAATAGATCTAGATTCGGGATTGGCTTCATAACTTGTACGCCGCTCATTTGCTCAGCCAAACCTTTATCTACCTTCAAGAATGGTACGATATTTTTATCTTCCCATAGGTAATTAGCTGTCGACTTACCATTAACTTCGCGCTCCATGGTATCTTCAAACAAGATTGCACCAAGTACACGCTCGCTATCAAAACAGTCGCACGTCATGATACGAGCACGCATTTCATGAACCAAATCAAACATGGCTTCATCGTTATCATAGTCGTCGCTGCTGACACCATAAGTCTCTAACGCTTTTGGTGTGCTGCCACCACTTTGATCAAGCGCAGCAATAAAACCCGAACTATTTTTTATACGCTGTAATTGCTTATCGTATTCCATTGAGCCTGCATCCTATTTTTATTGGTTAAGTTAACTATCATAAATTAAGCTTTTTTATTCCATACAAGCCGTGTTATTTGTAGATAACCTTATCATAGGATGATTTATATGCCTATATAGGATACGTGACAATATAGCTAAAAAATTATGAAACCAATACTTTTGGACAGTGCGCTTTACGCCCAAAATAGCACCCCTACACAGCAGACTGCCAATACTAATCCTATTATGTTGATACGGTTTAGCTGCTCTTTAAACACTCCTACGCCAATCAATGTCGCTACGGCAATAACACCGACATTCATACCAGTAAAGACGATGCTAGGAGAATCATGCAGCACTTGGTGTGCCCGCACATAAGCATAAATATTGCCCATGTTTAATGTACCGAGCAGCAAGCCTGTCATAAGGGCTTGTTTTTGCCAACGTACCCGTGTGATAAGTAAATAGATTAGAAGTAATACACCTGCTACCCCGAAGCTAACCAGTAGAGTCAATGGAAAAGCTGCCCCTTGTTTGGCAACTTGTTTGAACAAAATATCAATAATGCCGTAGCCTGCCCATACCCCGAATAACCACAGCGGCGTATGCTTTGCTTGCCGAGCAATATCGTTATGCTGTGGCCGATAGACAAGCGCACCTAATGCCAAAAAGCCCAACGCCAGTCCAAGTATACGTGTACCAGTCAGCACCTCACCGAATAGCAAAAAAGCCGCTACGATGGGAATGATAAGTGATAAGCGCTGAGAGGCGTCGGTTGCTACCATTCCCACCGCTTCAATGGCTCGTCCGAGAATGATAAATACAGCAGGTAATAGTACTCCAAGTGCGATGATGATTGCCCAAGCGCTATCAAGCGCATGAATGGCACCTACATCAGGTTTTAGTAATACCCAAGTCAGTAAAAAAGCCACAGGATAGCCTGCCACGATGGTCTGACGAATATCTATATTTTTCTGGCGCAATATTTTCAAAAGTACGGAGACGGCGACACTACATAGCACCGCTATTATTAAATACATCATTCACTGCTACCTTTTGAACTTCAATGTTGAGTTATTATTGTTCATCTATTTATAAAGACCATTAAATAAAATGCCTGCTAATCAGTTGATATTTGCAATAAAATCATAGTTATAAAAGCAATATTTAAACCATGAATAAGTTTGGATGTAGAATGTAACAAAATATGTTTTCCACAGCAATCTATTTATTATTGTTGTGACCAAGGTTATAAAAACACAGCTATTCTTAAGCAAATTACAATTAGCATGCAGCTATGATTAGTAATTTTGCTAAAATAGCACCTAATCCCAATCACAAAAGTAAAGATTCTAGATAACGAGTCCTCTCGTTCATCTTGACGTACTGCTATTGATGTTTTATTACTGCCTATGAATGCTTTATTTCGCTTTTTCGAAAACCGCCTACCCGCCTTTCCAGACACACCTATGCCATTGCCATCACCTCGCGATGGCATGCTGAAGTTTTTGTGGGCATGTACCAATGGCCTACGCGGCTGGCTACTAATCTTTATGATTTTGTCCGCTGGTATCGGTATCTACGAGGCCATGCTGTTTGCTTGGATAGGTAATATCGTCGATTGGTTGGGCGTTTATACGCCGCAAAACTTATGGGTAGAAAAAGGCGACATGTTGCTCATCATGCTCGCTGTCATGATAGTAAGTCCATTGTGGATTGCCTTGTCATCGTTTATCCACTTTCAGACCTTGCAAGGCGTGTTTCCTATGCAGATGCGCTGGCGTTTTCATCAGCGAATGCTTGGGCAATCCATGCAGTTCTATCAGGATGAGTTTTCGGGTCGCGTCTCAGCTAAGGTAATGCAGACAGCCCTAGCAGTACGCGATACCGTGATGACTGTCACCGATATGTTTATGTATGTCTCTGTCTACTTTATCACCTCAGGGGTGATTTTGTTTAATTTAGACAGCTTACTACTTATTCCTTTTGTCATTTGGCTGGTCTTGGTTGCCATTACCATTTGGTACTTTATCCCTAAGCTCAAGGAGACAGCGATTGTGCAAGCGGATGCTCGTGCCTTGATGACAGGGCGAATCACTGATGCTTATGCCAATATCATGACCGTAAAGCTATTTAGCCACTCTCGTCGTGAGCTTGGCTATGCTAAAAATGCCATGGGACAATTTTTAGGTACGGTACATGCGCAGATGCGCTGGGTCAGCTATTTAGAAGTATCGACCCATCTTATCAGCGTGATCTTGGTCAGTAGTACGGCAGGTATTGGATTGTACTTGTGGCAACAAGGCGCAGTTGGTGTTGGTGCCATTGCTGCTGCGACTGCTATGGCGTTACGTCTAAATGGTTTGACGCGTTGGATTATGTGGCAGACAGCCAGTTTGTTTGAGAGTATCGGTACAGTTCAAGACGGTATGCGTACGTTGTCAGCACCGCAGACGATCATTGATAAACCTGACGCGCCAGCGCTGGCCGTCACGGACGGGCGCATTGTGTTCGACCATGTTGACTTCAGTTATGAGAATGACGAAGAAGACAATGGCCAAACTGGCGAGACTGTTGATAGTACCAACATTGATAAACGCGCTCCTAACTCATATATCAAACTGTTGGACAACTTCCACTTAGATATTAAACCGGGTGAAAAGATTGGTTTGGTTGGGCGTTCAGGTGCTGGTAAATCGACCTTGGTTAATTTGCTATTGCGCTTTTTTGATGTCGATAGCGGTAAGATTCTGATTGATGGTCAGGCTATTGATGCGGTTACGCAGGAGTCGTTGCGTCAACAGATTGGTATGGTGACTCAAGATACCTCATTGCTACATCGTACCGTGCGTGAAAACATCGCCTATGGTCGTCCTGATGCTACCGACGAAGAAATTATGATCGCTGCCAAACAAGCTCAGGCATGGGATTTCATCAAAGATTTGTACGATGATAAAGGCAATACAGGACTTGATACCCAAGTGGGTGAACGCGGAGTCAAACTATCTGGCGGTCAACGTCAGCGTATTGCTATCTCACGTGTTATGCTAAAAAATGCGCCGATTTTACTTTTAGATGAAGCGACCAGTGCGCTAGATTCTGAGATTGAATATGCCATTACCGAAAGCTTAAATGACATCATGACCGGCAAGACCGTTATTGCTATCGCCCATCGACTGTCTACTATTGCTGCACTGGATAGACTGGTCGTTATGCATCAAGGTAGCATCATTGAGCAAGGTAGTCATGATGAACTATTAGCATTAAACGGTGTCTACGCTCGACTGTGGCAGCGTCAAAGTGGTGGCTTCTTAGGTGAAGACAACTAAGATTCATTAAGTCAGCTCAATCATAAGAAGATAATCTACAAAAAATCACTCAAAATAAGTCACAAGGAAGTGTTTATTTTATGGAAGCATTCACAAACCGTATTAATCTTGGCGGAAAACAAGCACGCTACTATGACCTTAGCCAGTTTAATCAGCCACTAGATTCAAGCTCTACTCCCCGCGCCCCAGCACATTTTTATAGTGGCAATAGTTTTACCGTCGGTACCTATACACCGCTGTTAAGTAAGCTAGCCACTGAGTTTGATATTAGCTCACTTGCTCTGCGTGGCTACTGGTATGATAAGCCGCAAAGTCGTCGTCTGACGCGAGAGCAAGATGCTGATATGCTGATTGAGTTTTTAGAAAAGACCCAAGACAAGCCTGTCGTCGGTATTGGTCATTCGCAAGGCGCAACAGCCACAGCAATGGCAGCTGCCAAACGTCCAGAGCTATTTTCACAGTTATACTTGATCGAGCCTGTCACATTTACCAAAAACCAAACTACCTTATATAACCTTTTGCCACGCTCTGTCCTACTAAGCCGCGAGCCTTTCAAAAGCACGTTAACCAAGCAATCTACTTGGCCAAGTACCCATAGTTATTACGAGAGCCTACGTGCGCAGCGTGCTTATAAGCGTATCAGCGATGAGCATTTGCAAGTGTTTGCTGAGCAAAGCTTGAGCAAGAATGCAGATGGTAGCTATACGCTTATGTTTGCACCAGAACAAGAGCTGGCCAATTATTTTGGCGCACCTCATATCGATGCTGCCCTTAAAAAACTACGCTGTCCCTACACGTTGATTACAGGCAAGCCTACCCTGTTCATCAATGACAAAGTACGCAAGCAATGGAAAAAATTTGTTCCAGATAGCAGTCTTATTTCGCTGACAGATTATGGCCATCTATTGCCAATGGAAGCGCCTGAACTATGCGCTCAAATTATTAACGAGCACTACAAAAGCAGCAAATAAGGATTGATAACGACTGAATTATGACTGACCTCTTTGCCCCTGCACCCACGGATAATTTACTACCCTATGATGGTAAGGTGAATGATTTAGGCGTGATTATCGACGATACCACTGCCCTTTATCACACTCTACTAAATGAGCTACCGTGGCAATCAGACATCGTGACATTATTTGGTAAGACCCATATAACCACTCGGAAAATTGTCTGGATGGGAGATACAGGTGCAGACTATCAATATTCAGGACACGTGCGGCAAACCGTTCCATGGTTAGATGTAGTGTTTCACGTGAAACAGAAAATTGAGCAAGGTTTAGCAGAGATTGGCGTCACCACTAATTTCAACACCTGCCTGCTTAATTACTATCCTTCTGGCGCTGATGGTATGGGCTACCATGCTGATGACGAAAAGGAGCTCGGTCATCAACCAGTCATCGCCTCCTTATCACTTGGTGCCACACGCAAATTTGTTTTTAAGCATAAAAAAACTCAAGACAAAGTTGAACTTTATCTTGAGTCTGGTCAGCTCGTTGTGATGCACGGTGAAACACAAACCTTTTGGAAACATACGATCACTAAGACAAAGACGGTCGATACTGGGCGAATCAGTCTAACGTTTCGGCATATGCTTACATCTTGATACTATCGCTGACTTAACGAGCCATCAAGTGTTTATGCGAGACGGTCCAAAAAACGCTCACGGTAACACTGATAAGCAGCTTCACAAACATTGGCAGTATAGCTAGCATTAACACCACCTGCGACTACTGCACCCACCGCTGGAATGATTTGCGCCGCTTTTGTCTTAACGATGTTAGTGGCTACTTTAGTCGCTGTTTGACGCAGTACACGAGACATAACCTCTTCATTAATCTGATTAAATGCTTGAGTTTCTGGATCTTTAATCATCGCCTGAGTATCATCTAACGCCGCTTTACGCTCCTCAACAGAGGCAGAAGTTGCTACAGCCAATAAAGACATAGCAAATAACTGTTCGCCTTCATCATTGATATCAAAGCCATAGTACGTTGCATATTCTCCAATCGCACGTAGATTGGCCGTAATAAGCCCAACGACATCAGCAGGGATACCTGCCCAGCCTACGACCCCTGTGGTCACCCCTTGCGCACTGGTTAGCGCTACATATTTGCTTTTGAAAAGCTTAACTTGTTTATCTACAACAGCAATGGGTAGACTTTTAATATCAGCTAGCGTTTTAATAGAGGAGCTATCAACATCCGCTATCTCTTGATAGCTATCGATAACGTCTTGAGTGTCCAATGTCCAGTTGGCTGCATCACTCAAAGCAATAATCGTTTCTTCAGTTGCTTTTTTTAGAGAATCGCCAAATTGTGGAGCCTCCATTAACGCATCACCGGCTGCTACCACAGGGGTATTAAGCACTGCGAGCGTCTTATCCAAAATCCCTTTATCAGGGTTCTTCCATGCTTCTATTTCTGCACGGACTTTGGATTCATAAGCAATGTGGTCATCTGTTTTTTCATTGATAGTCATATTATTCCCTTTATTAGTATCGTTCGCTTTCTATCCTATGATAAATAAGCAAAGACTACAGGGACGTTCTGTTGTCCAACATAAAACTTTTGTATGATTTGTTAGGTCATCAGTTAAGTTTACTGGTTTTCAACAGACATCCCCTTACTAATAAATCCTACCAAACACTACCTAATACTTGGGCAATCTTGACATTCATTCAGCCGCTGCTAAGACAATCTTGCCAAAAGCATTGCCTTTTTGTAGCTCATGGTGCGCTGCAACAACTTCTGAGAGTGGGTAGGTTTTTTGAATTTTTAAAGTCAGCTTGCCATCGGCCACTTCCTGTAAAACACGCGCCATATCTTGACCACTACGCTGCGCTTTGTAGCCTGCTACTGCTAAGTCTTTTTGCTGACCGGCTTCTTTGAGCTTATCAACCCAGATAGTTGGCAACACATTTACTCGAGCACCTGTCTTGAGAACGCTAAGCGCGCGGACACCTGCATCATTACCGACTAAATCAAGTAGCATATCGGCTTGTAGGTCAGGAAACGCTTCATCTTTTGTATAATCTACCCAACCCGCTAGCTTAGACACGTCTATCAACTCATCAAGCTTGGCGTACTTTTCTGGTGAGCAAATTACCGTTACCTTGATGTTATCTTGCGCCACTTTATTCATGAGCAATTGGATTAGTAAATGACCGACACCGCCTGCTGGTGCATTAATCACCACATGCTCGCCTGTTTTTATATCAGCAAAATCCACAAATTGTAGTGCCGTTTGTCCGATACAAGGCAAAGCACCTGCCTGCTCTAAGCTGACATTGTCTGGTACTTTTGCAAGCAACTTGGCATCTACTGCCACATATTGCGCATAGCCGCCACCGGTAAAAGTCAAGGCCGCTACTCTATCGCCGATAGCAAACTCATCGCTATTACTACTGACTACTTCGCCTGATACATCGAACCCTAAAATAGCTGGCTGATCATTCTCAAACTTGTCTTTGCGAATGTTTTCCGCACCCCAGCCTTTACCTTGGCGAGTTTTATAATCGACAGGGTTAATTCCAGCATAGGCAATTTTTACCAGTACTTGGTCGTCCTGTAGCTCAGGGACATCAACACCATCTTGGTATTTCATTACTTCAGGCTCACCGAACTCGCGTATGAGTACGGCGTGCTGAGTCTTAGGTATGTTGTGGTTAGCTTGTTGATTATTATCAGTAGTAGACGCTGTTGCCATCGTAGAATATCCTTATATTTTGTTTATTAGGCTGTACTTGGTCTTCATTTTATTGAAACGTTATGCTGTTAATAGCACTTTCAATCGAGAACATAATTAATCGATAATATGATCAATAAAGACAATTGTTCATATATCGATAGATTGCCAATATAATACATTTAGACGAATTATTATAGTTAGGTATTAGGGTAGCATCAGCTCTGCACTGATAGGCAGGTGATCTGATAGCGATGACCAAGGCTTTCCAGTATGTACCCAAGCATCCTTCACAAGCAAATTGCGCACGTAGATACGATCTAAGCTGAGTACTGGCAGTTTTGCGGGAAAGGTTGGCAACAGCTTACCATGACAATGTTTGAACGCTTCTATCATACCGAGATCTGATGCCAGTTTGTCACAAGACATCTTTTTCCAATCATTAAAATCGCCTGCCAAGATGAGCGGTTGATTCGGCGCAATCTCATTTCGCACATAATCACTAATCGCTTGATACTGCTTGATACGATCGCGCTCAAATAAATTTAAATGTGCACACAATACGACAACTGGCATCTCCCAACCGATAGGCTGTACCTCACAGTGCAAGACACCGCGCTGCTCAAGCTTATTAACCGTAATATTTACATTGTGTTTGGGGTCTAGCGGAAAGCGGCTCAATACTGCATTGCCGTGGTGGCCGTTTTCGTATTCGGAGTTTTTACCGTAACTGTTTTGCAAATCTAAAAATTCGCCGAACCATTCATGCTGTGATTGATCTGGGTACTCGTTATATTGCATATTGCGTTTGAGGTTTTGGCCTTGCACTTCTTGTAAACACAAGACGTCTGAACCCACAGACTCTAGCGCCTGAGCAATACCTTGCATCTTCACTTGGCGATTCAGCGGTGACATGCCTTTATGGATATTGTAGCTGGTTAAAACAAAAGAGGTGGTAGTCATAGTTTGGTTAGTTGTACGCTCATTATTTATGGAGTAAAGATCAATAGCTCAGCTACGACAGCACCCATAGTGATGGTAATGACAGACATAAAAAGAGCACTGGCTCGTATTGAACCAATGCTCTCATATTACACCTATGTATTATCAATGGCTAATTCATAAATGGCTGATTCATAAATGAACATCGCGTATAGGTGTCATCGTCAGATTAGTATCGAGTTACTAACGCTATTGGTTGATCTTCACCCATGATGTCTTGTGGCATAAATACAGCTTCGCCGCCATTGTGAATGACGTGCTCGATGATTTCACCGATTGCATCATCTGTGATGCCTTCCGTAGTAGCATCATTGGCAGGGCTTAACGTTTGTGCCTTTTCATCAATCTTAGCAGATTGTATATAGCCACGTCGTACATAAAGTGTCTCGCCAGCTCCTTGGAAAGCACTTCGATATACTTCCTGCAAGTCAGTCTGCAACATATTCGCACCGCGAGCTTTGTCGATTTCGCCCAATGCAGCTTTATGTAATGAGGTGCGATACTCTTCTACGGCTTCTTGCACGCTATCTACGATATGCTGAGCACTACCGTCTTCTAGATTGGTCGCATTCGATACTGTAGCGATGATATTGTCTGGACGATCACAGATTTCTTTATAGTAGCCAATATTTTTTGCATCACCAACTATAACAAGAGGCATTTTATGCTCGCCCCACAATTCTTGGACACTTTTATCAACTTGGTTAAAGAATTCTTTTAAGTGACTGCTTTCATTGTTTGATGAGCGATCTGAGCCACCGTCGCCTGTTGTGTATAGTCCGTTGTTTTCAACAGGGAACTGAATGTTCTCCATATTGTTTTGTGCATCATCATCTTTATCGAACTCTCTTACAACGCGGTCGTTAGACGCTTCAATCAAACGCGCATTATCACGAGTTAAGACCACCGTATAATAATGAACCGCACTTGCCATATCACGAACCAAGTCACGCGTAGCAAATCTATCTGAGATCACAACGCGTTCTGTTGTATCAATTGGCATACGAATGACTTGCACATCATCTGTACTAGCAAATATAGCTAAAGTATCAAGGTTATAATTGTGATTGAGCTCACTGATTTTATTTTGAATATTATCTAGAATGGTAGTCGCTGTTCGTTTATCGTACTCTTTTGTCAGACGATCTTCGGCAACCTTTAATTGGTTTTTTAGAGCGATAGGATCTTGCTCATTAGCTGGATGTTCACGATGCGTTTTAACAAAGATACTTACTGCAGGGTTAGCTTTAGTTTCACGTAAACTTTTAAGAGTCGCTTTCATATATTGCTCCTTGTTTTATTATCGTTCATTTTTAACTTTATGTATTTCTTCACTCATGTACTTTTATAAGTGTAGAAATTTCTATCCGTGTTTTTCTTGCATCCTGTCGATGCATAATATTTAAATTCCATTATCTTGATGCTAACAGCTATACCCCACTCCCTGTAGGGTTAATTTGCAAGCAAATGATAGCGCTTTGTAAGTAGAGCACTCTATATTGTTAAAGAATTGATTTAACGAGCATAGCTACATATTCAGATAATTATCTTGAGAAGTTGAATCTAAATATCAGAATCTCGACATTTACTTTCAGATTGCTAGCACTGTCCTAATTAGTTGAATCGTATAAAAGTGCTTAGGTTGTATTTTTACCAAACGAACCCATCTTTTATATAATCTATATATAAAATAAGAACACACTGTATATTTCGATAGTAGCCAGACTTATCTCATTCTCATTTTTATTAATAATAATTCATTGATACCGGATAACTATATGACACCTTCTCCTTTAGATTTACGCCTTGTCGATTTTACCGACACTGCGCCACATACGTTACAGAACCAAGTGATTGACGCTATTGATGCTGCCAATGCTTTTTTAGATACCTTAACTGTGATAGAAAGCGACAGTGCTGAAAAAATAAGCGCTGAACAAGCTTTGGCAGATGTGATGAGCTTTGATCATATAAATTTGGCATTAGATCGTAGCTGGGGTATTTTGTCGCATCTCAATAGTGTGATGAGCAACGATGAGATTCGACATGTTCACCATGAACTGCTACCAAAGCTGTCTGCCTACGGTACACGAGTTGGACAACATCAGCCTTTGTTTAATCGCTATCAAACTATCGTCAATGACACAGATTTCTTTGCTACGTTAGAGCCTGCTCGTGCACGTGCAATCGAACTGGCATTACGTAGTTTTGAGTTATCAGGCGTTGCATTACCTCAAGCTGAGCAAGAAAAATTTGCTGCTATCCAAAGCGAGTTATCTACCCTGTCTGCAACCTTTTCGGACAATATCTTGGATGCGACGCAAGCATTTGCCCTGCCTTTAGAAGACTCTCAGTTAAAGGGGTTAACAGAGAGTGGTTTGGCACTATTGGCAGATGCAGGCGAGCAATACAAAGCACGTGAGCTTGCTAGCGGTGCACTTAGCCAAGCTGATGTAGATGCACTTCCTACTCCTTACTATGTGGCCAGTTTAAATATCCCTGTATATCTAGCGATCATGACTCATGCGGACGATCGTAGTCTACGTGAGACGCTTTATCGTGCTTACGTTACGCGCGCCTCTGAATTTGATACGCATACCAATGCAAAAGGTAATTCATTAAATAATGCTGACAATATGAGTCAAATACTCTCATTACGTGAGCAAAAAGCCAAGCTACTTGGTTTTGCAAATTATGCTGAAGTATCGCTATCGACCAAGATGGCAGATAGCGTCTTAGAAGTTGAAACATTCTTACGTGACTTAGCAACGCAAGCAACCCCTGCTGCCAAAGCAGATTTGGCACAGCTACAAAAATATGCTAGCGATTATGGCATTGACGAGTTGCAACCGTGGGATAGCGCCTATATCGCTGAAAAGGTAAAACAAAGTGAGTTCAGCTTATCGCAAGAGGAGATTCGCCCATATTTCCCATTACCCAAAGTGATTAATGGCTTGTTCACTATCGTTGAGCGTCTATACGGTATTAAAGTACAAGAGCAAAGCCATAAAAATGCAGAAAGTGATTCAGTCTCTCGCTGGCATGACGATGTGAGTTTTTATCAATTATTCGATGCTGATGATCGCTTGCTCGGTGGCTTCTACTTTGACTTATTTGCACGTAGCGGTAAGCGTGGCGGTGCATGGATGAGTGGTTTCCAATCTCGCTATAGTTACGAAGAACTGAACCATCAGCAGCTGCCCGTTTGCTTTATGGTTGGAAATTTCACGCCAGCACTTGATAGCAAACCTAGTTTATTGACCCATGATGAAGTATTAACCTTATTCCACGAGTTTGGTCATGGCTTGCATCATTTACTGACTCAAGTGACGGTCGGTGATGTCGCTGGTGTCAATGGCGTTGAATGGGATGCGGTCGAGCTTCCTAGTCAGTTTATGGAAAACTGGGCTTGGGACGCTGAAGGTATCGCCCTTATCAGCAGCCACGTTGAGACTGGTGAGCCATTACCTAAAGACAAGCTCGATGCACTACTAGCAGTCAAAAATTTCCAAAGCGGCATGCAAACGCTGCGTCAGATTGAGTTTGCTCTATTTGATTTACTCATTCATGCTCATACGCCAGCACTTAATTACGATGGTATTTTAGAGACGCTCAATACTGTCCGTAATGATATTTCCGTTATGCAAACACCTGACTATAACCGCTTTGCTAATGGTTTCAGTCATATCTTCGCGGGTGGTTATGCTGCAGGTTATTACTCATACAAATGGGCGGAACTGCTATCAGCGGATGCGTTTAGTAAGTTTGAAGAAGACGGTATTTTCAACCCAGCGACAGGCAAAGCGTTCCGTGAATCTATCTTATCTGTTGGCGGCAGTTTCCCAGCGAAAATCAATTTTGAAAACTTCCGCGGTCGTAGCGCCAGTATCGACGCCTTGTTACGCCATAATGGTTTCACTGATGTTAAAAGTATCGATGCCGCAAATACTCAAACGACTCGTGAGGTCATTTAAATGCGTTATCAATCATCTAGCCCTAAGCGCCGATTTTTAGCAGGGGTACGTTGTCCGAAATGTCAGGAGATGGACGCTGTGGTGCAAGTCAATATCGTGATTCCTGCCCCAGATGAGTATATTGAATGTACTCAGTGCGGACACACAGAGCACCGCCCCGATCCTGATGCCATTAGCGCAAAGAACCATTTAGAAGATCAGATGGCACGTGATGCGATGGCAACTGGCACTAGCGGCACGGTAAAATTTAAGCCTTAGTTATTTAGGGCGTGTCTTCAATTCATCTTACAATGAACGATAGTACACGCCAGATAAAGCATTGACTTAAAATTACGCGCTAACTTCTCATAGCGAGTGGCGATACTACGAAAATGTTTAAGCCTTGCAAACATATTTTCAACAAGATGACGCAGCTTGTACAAATAGCTATCAAACTCTGGATTAGGCTGTTTGGCATTCTTCCTTTTAGGAACGACAGGTATCATATTATGGCTGCGAGCTTTGTCTCTGATACACTCTGAGTCATAGCCTTTATCAGCGATAAAGTAATCTGCCTGTCCAATCATCTCAATCAATTCACCTGCAATTTGACTGTCGTGGACGTCACCCCCAGTGATTTTAAAATGGAGCGGATATCCATCGGCATCACAGGATAGGTGTATCTTTGTAGTTGCTCCGCCACGGCTTTGTCCAATTGCTCGATCTTCACCACGCCGAGCTCCACTTGCATGCTGATGACAGCGAACATAGCTTCCGTCTGTGAATACCCATTCCGTATCAACTTCTGCTCAAAAGCCAAAAAAAAATCCGCCCATAAGCCAGTTTTCGACCAGCGGTTGAAACGACTATAGGCTGTTTTCCACGAACATAATTCTTCAGGTATGTCACGCCAAGGCGCCCCTGTGCGTAGTTTCCACAGTATGGCTTCCATGATCTCTCGGCTGTTTTGAGTTTGATAGCAGCCGTACTTTATCATCGTCGATTGCAATTGATCCCAAAGCGTATCTGTTAATGCTTTTCTTGCCATAACTTGTATTTCTCGCATCGACTCAATAGATGCGGTATTGTAACTATTATTTAGGGCTTATCCAATTGAAGACACGCCCTAGTTTTCACAACTAAAAACAGATTAAATACTTTATTATTTAATGGACTATTAAGCCTATCTATCAATAGATAGGCTTTTTATTTTGAGTTTGCTATAGTATGGCTACTTATATTCTTGACTTGAATCGATCACAATATGAAACCAGACAACATCCGGCCTTCATCAACCCACACTTCTAAGAAAAAACAGACTACATCACGTCAGAAAATTTTTGCAATACTTATCTCAGTATTGCTACTTATCGTCATTGTCTACCTTATCGTAGAAAGGTCTGGCACTCAGTCCACACTCCCTATAGATAACGCTACTTCAGCACTAGCAACTGAGCAAACGCAGACAGAATTAGTCACAGACAGCACTTCGGAAGTAGCAGATAACTCTGTCATTAACGATGGTGTACTCATGGATGAAAACTCTGAAGCAGCCAATAATGACAATAACGCGATACCAAATCCTACTGCTATATTAGATGCGCCTCTACCAGAAAATGATAGCTTGGCGAAAGAAGAGATTGATCGTTTAGAAGATGAGCGTCAGCGACTGGCCGAACAAGAAAAGTTAGCCGCTGAACAAGTGGCTATGAATAAGCAATTGACTGATATGAAGGCCGAACAAATTGCACTACTTGAACAACAAATTGCTCAGTTAGAAGCAAACGACTCTAATAAAGCGACGGTTCAATAACCGTATACTTGATTTGGTTATAAAGAGGCTTACGATGGCGATTTTGCAATTCACACATGCCTCTATTTTAAATAGCAATGCACAGTTGCTTGTTTTACCTGTCAACAATGCTGGTGTCGTTTTAGATCCTGTACTCACACGAGCAAAAACTCTATTTCCTGATAATTATAGTCGCTATCATCGTGCGTGCCGCGATGGTAGTCTGAATGTTGGTAGCTGCTTAATTAATAAGCGTACACGTGAGCAGGTCGGCCTTGGTATCAGTAGTAACGGTAACCAGCCAAACTATATTGCCAACCTTGTGATATCAAACCATCCTTATCATCCAGCGCGCACACGTTGGCTGACTGCTGCCTTGACTGATTTACAACAGCAAATAATGCCGCTTATACGTTACCAAGGCATACGCAGAGTTGCATTGCTTGCGCGGCCACTTATCTCAGGCAGACCACGTGATATCGTATCCAATGAAAGCACTACAGTAGATACCCTGCCTTTAGACTGGCATGCTGATACTTTGCCATTACTAACTGAGTACTTACAAGACCTACCAAAACTTCGTATCGATATACACCTGCCTAAAAGCATTGAGTTATAAATGGCCTTTTAGCTAGCCAGTCATCATCTTTTTGGACACATAAAAAAACCGCCTTGAATACTCATAACGAGCATTTCAAAGCGGTTTTTTATTACTTAAACCACATCAGATATTGAGTATTAGTTCTGCTCAACACCTTTCATAGTTAGTTTGATACGACCACGGTTGTCAACGTCTTGTACGAGTACTTTAACGACCTGACCTTCTTTTAGGTAGTCTGATACATTCTCTACGCGCTCTTCTGCGATTTGTGAAATATGTACTAGGCCATCCGTGTTTGGCAAGACATTTACAAATGCACCGAAGTCGACGATACGCGCAACGGTACCTTCATAAGTTTTACCAACTTCAACTTCAGCAGTTAGTGCTTCGATTTTACCGATAGCTGCCTTGGTCGCTGCTTTGTTTTCACCAAAGATACGGATAGTACCAGCATCATCGATATCGATAACCGCGCCAGTTTCTTCCGTTAGCTGACGGATAGTTGCGCCGCCTTTACCGATAACGTCACGAATCTTGTCTGGGTTGATTTCGATAACCGCATAGTTTGGTGCATGAGCATTGATTTCAGTACGGCTCTCAGGCAATACTTGGTTCATTGCTTCTAGGATATGGATACGACCTGCATGAGCTTGTTTAAGCGCTTGCTCCATGATGTCAGGTGTAATACCTTCGATTTTGATATCCATCTGAAGTGCAGTGATACCATTTTTAGAACCAGCCACTTTAAAGTCCATATCACCTAGATGATCTTCATCACCCAAGATGTCTGACAATACAGCAAAACGATCGCCTTCTTTAACCAGACCCATCGCGATACCAGCAACTGGTGCTTTTAATGGTACGCCTGCGTCCATCAATGCCAAGCTTGCGCCACAAACAGAAGCCATAGAAGATGAACCGTTAGATTCAGTGATTTCTGATACCACACGAATCACATATGGGAAACGCTCACTATCTGGCAACATTGCTTGTACACCGCGGCGTGCTAGACGACCATGACCGATTTCACGACGTTTTGGAATACCTTCACGGCCCGTTTCACCAACTGAGAAATGCGGGAAGTTATAATGCAGCATGAAATGGTCACGAATCGTGCCACCTAGTGAGTCAATCATGTTGACGTCACGGCTGTTACCAAGTGTGGTAGTAACCAATGCCTGCGTCTCGCCACGTGTGAACAATGCTGAACCATGCGTATATGGCAATACACCAACTTGTACGTCAAGCGCACGAACTGTCTCAGGGTCACGACCATCGATACGCGGCTTACCTGACAAGATGTTGTCACGAACAGTACGATATTTAAGGTCGTTATAGATTTCTTTAAGCTCAGATACGGTATCAGCATAAGTTTCTGACTCAGCATCACCAGCAAGTGCATCAATAATTGACTGCTTAATTTCATCAAGCTTCGTGTAACGTGCTTGCTTATCAGTAATGGTATAAGCGTCAGCAACTTGCTCGCCGAACTGCTCTTTCATGCTGCTGGTAAGTGCTTGGTCACGCTCAGGAGCAGAATATTGCTGCTTAGCAGTACCAATTTCTTCAGCCATTGACGCGATATTATCAATAACGATTTGTTGTTGCTGATGGCCGTACAATACTGCACCTAGCATTTGGTCTTCTGACAGCTCTGCCGCTTCAGATTCAACCATCAATACCGCAGACTTAGTACCAGCTACAACCAAATCTAGATCACTGGTTTCAAGCTGCTCAGACGTTGGGTTTAGAACGTATTCGCCGTTAATGAAACCAACACGAGCGGCAGCAACAGGACCATTAAATGGTGCATCAGAAATAGCCAATGCTGCTGAAGCACCGATTAGTGCAGCGATATCTGCAGACTGAGTTTTATCTGATGATACAACTGTAGCGGTGATTTGGATTTCGTTTACGTAGCCTTCTGGGAATAGTGGACGAATCGGACGGTCAATCAAGCGTGAAGTTAAGGTTTCAAATTCGCTCGCACGACCTTCACGTTTGCCGTAAGCACCTGGGATTTTACCCGCTGCATACATTTTTTCTTGATAATTGACCGTTAGCGGAAAGAAGTTTTGACCTTCTTTAGCTTCTGATTTTACGACTGCTGCAACTAATACTGTTACGCCGCCCATGTGTACTAAAATAGAGTTTGCTTGACGGGCAATACGGCCTGTCTCGATAACAACCTGCTGGTTGCCATATTGAAATTCACGCTTAATGGTGTTGAACATTGTCATATAATCTTCCTAATGTTGACTGACAAAACTGATATCAGCGTTAAAAAAAGCTGATATCTGTCATTAAAATTCTGTGTATGTAGCTATCAGTTGACATGCTTTCTATCAGAAAGCATCTCAACCAATGCCAATAACGTTACTTGGTTATCTCATATATTTGTCTGAGTTAGACATCGTACTATTATGTATATTCGGTCGTGCAATTTTGGCTTTACTATAAATACTATCAAAAAGACATTAAGTCAAAAGACTTCGATGCTAAAAACCCTACAGGCTATTTTCTGAACTTTCAAATATCAGCTATCTGCGCTGATTACCAAGCCAAATAATAAATATCTTATCAATAATCGCCATATCTGTAGCAGATGCGCTATCAAACTCACAAGGCATTATTTTACAGTGATTTATAGCCATTGACCAATTAATTGCACAGTAGCGCAATTATCGTCAGAAAATACCGTATTTGAGACTTGGTTAGTTAGTACAGTTTATACCAATATCCCTCTTAACGATTCTATAGAAGGAGCTATAGCTCTTACTATTTGAGCACGGTATCTAAAACGAATAAGCATAAAAAAACGGCGTGAAACTATTCCACACCGTTTTTAGAGAAATCTATTTTATCGATAATAACAAACAATTTCCAAGCGATTTAGCAAAAAATTCAGCATCCACTCGTACTATTGTCGTTAGATTAACGACGTAGACCTAACTGGCTGATTAGAGTAGTGTAACGACCAAGGTCTTTACCTTTTAAGTAATCAAGCAGTTTACGACGCGTGTTAACCATACGGATAAGACCGCGACGGCTATGATGGTCAGCTTTGTGTGCTTTAAAATGGTTCTGCAAATCATTGATACGAGCACTCAACAAAGCTACTTGAACTTCTGGAGAACCAGTGTCATTTTCGCCACGTTGGTATTGAGCGATGATTTGTTCACGATCGGTATTAGTTAGCATAAATATCTCCGGCAATGCTAAAAACTTTAAATACAGGCTGCAATTTGAGTCAGTATTAAAGCAATAGAATAATAAATAAAATAACCTGTACGCCATTCAGGACAACCCTGCATTACTAGAGTTGACCTAGTGTACGACAAGCTCAGTTAACAACCATTTAATATGTTTTGAATCGTACATTGCATTTAGCTATAGCACTACTTAATCAAAGTAATGGACTAACTACAGTACATCATTCAAAACCTAATTTAAATGTGGGGGTAATTATAACAAAAAACTGCTGAACTAGCAGCAGTTTTTCATAATACTTGTAAAGCGACATTTAATTTCTAGTAGCTAGTATTCTATAGATAACTATCTATTAAGTGCCTACCTAGGCTACTTGTTAACGTCAGACTCTGTCGCATTGCCGCCTAGTTCATCATCTTCAAGAGGCGCGGCAGTAGTCACTTCCGCTAGACTGTCTGGGGCGGTATGCTCACTTGGATTGATTTCTTCTGCAAGCTTTTCAATCTCTTTTTCTTGCTCGTCCATATTGTTCGGTGAATTACTCATATTAGCTCCTGAATTATTATTTTGTGGACTAACTGTAGTTGCACTCATCGATCATAAGACGTGCAAACTATAAACATATCAATGCCACCTATTACAGGTGGCATATTAAAAACCTACTTATCTTCTTTCGCGTTTTCTAAGTTAGCTGCGATACGTTCTGCTGCTGCTTCGCTGTTTTCACTATGATTGTCTTCCGTTTGACCTTTAAGTGCTGCTTCTGCTGAATCAGAACGTTGTTGCTCAAGCTTAGTATCGTTTGGATTAGAGTTTGACATAGTATCTTCCTTAGTTATGGTTATAAATGTTAATTATAAAAATTTGAAATTTAATAGTACTTAGATAATTAGGCTTGTTTAATTAGAAGTCGAAAGTCTAAGATAATGCTTCATCTATGGCATCAACAAAATTAGGAATATCGTCTGGGTTACGCGAGGTAATAAGATTGCCATCTACTTGTACTGTCTTATCTACGTAGTTTGCTCCAGCATTTTCTAAATCTAGTTGCAACGTAGGGTAAGCGGTAAGGGTTTTGCCTTTGGCAATACCTGTATTGATGAGAATCCAAGGAGCATGACAAATAACAGCTAATGGCTTTCCTGCTTCATTTATAGCATTGATAATTTGATGAGCCTTTTCGTTGCCACGAATAGTATCTGCGTTGACAGTACCGCCTGGTAAAACCAATGCATCATACTCAGAAACGTCAGCATCTTCTGCAAAGATATCGGCAGTAAAAGTATCACTCTTATCTACGTCTTGCTGCATGGCTTGCACTTCTTTTTTATCATTTGTTGTTATAAGAAGTGTCTTGTAGCCTTTGTCTTTTAACTGATTATTGACGTCTTCATACTCTGCTTGTTCGAAGTGGTTATGTAGTAAAAAAGCGATCGTTTTCATAACTTTCCTTTTTCTTATCTATTAGTTTTGTGAGCCAGTATATTTTTATAAGCTAATTTTATTATTATTCAGTAATACGTTTTCCTTTGAACTATTTTATTTTTATCCAAATGCGTCCTTTCTGCATTACTTTTTTCTTTTGATTGGTTACTTTTAATTGGCTATTATTTTAATTATTTGCTTTATAGCAATTTTTTATTTTTATAATATTTATCCATTTTATTTTTTAGCTCAGCATTCCCTATCTGATGAATCTAGAGTACAAAAAAAACAGGTTTCACCATAGGCGAAACCTGCAATAAAATGTGACGGTATGTGATTAGTGTAAACTATTAGTAAATCAGGCTAATATTAGGTGGTAGTTTCTCTATTTAAGTAACATTGGTGAAAACGTTACTATTAGCGCTGAATCAATTTCTTAGGTTGTAAACGTCCGTTTAAGCTCACAGACCCCAAACCAAGGAATTCTCCCTGCTCATTAAGTAAACGTATATCAACCGGTATTTCGTGCTCTAGGAGCTGAGGCGAATCAAGATCAGTATCAGCTTTACCATTGGTACTAGCGTCATCATCGATACCGACAGAGCTATTATTAGATAGTTGGTCAGAAACTATATTAGCAACATAATCTTTGAGCTTACCTGTTAGCTCATCAAATACGTTTAGGCGCTGCCCCATATGTACGCGGGCGCACTGCTCCTCTGTCAGCATCAGTTCAGCATTGATATCAATACAAGCATCGATAGGCAACAGCCAAGCTTGACGCGCCTCTAAACCATGCTCTTCTAATGATGATAAAGCGATCGCATCATCAATGCTAAAGCTCCCTACTTGTGTACGACGCAATGCCGTCAAATGTCCTAGCGTACCTAGCTGCTTTGCAATATCTTCCGCTAATACACGTACGTAAGTACCTTTAGTACAAGTAACCGTTAGATTAATCTGGGTATTATCTATCATCTGTAGATTGATTGCTTTAATCGTAATATCTCTAGGCGGCCTATCAACCTCAATACCCGCACGAGCATATTCATACAGTTTTTTACCATCTTTTTTTAGCGCTGAATACATCGGTGGTATTTGCTGCTGAGCACCCAAAAACTGCTGTGCAATAGTTGCCAATGATGATTCATCAAACACTGGGATAGAAGCCTGCGTTACAATTTGGCCATCAGCATCACCAGTATCGGTTTGGCTACCTAGCAAGATAGTCGCTTGATAAGATTTATCAGCATCCAGTTGATAATGGCTAAACTTGGTAGCTTCACCCAAGCAAATAGGCAGTAAGCCAGTTGCCATTGGATCAAGCGTTCCTGTATGCCCCGCCTTTTTACTATCGTGTATCGGTGATTTAAATAAATACTTCACTTTTGACACGACTTGCTGCGACGTCATACCTTTGGGTTTATCCACCAGTATGACACCTGAAACTTTTATTTTTTCAGGTACTTTATTGGCTTGTTTATCAACTTGCTTAGACGCTATAGACATAATAATAATTTACTCGTCATTCTCGTTTTGCTCAGTTTTAGTCACGGCCTTACTAATCAAGTCCATCATGTAGTTACCACGAGCAGTCACTTCATCATAATGAAAACGTAGGCGCGGCGTAGTACGTGTCTTTAAGCTATGGCTTAATTCTGTACGCAAGAACCCTGCCGCTTTATTCAATACTTTGATGCTTTCTTCATGGTTGGTCTTGTTCATAGCATCATTGAGCTCAGGCTCCATGATAGTGACATAGACGTCCGCATAACCTAAATCTGGGCTAACTTTGACACTAGAGATCGTGACAAAACCCGTTAGACGAGGGTCATTGACTTCATCGCGAATAAGAACAGCAAGCTCACGCTGAATCTGATCCGACAATCTTTGTAAACGTTGGTTCATGTTGTTACCTTACTTTAATGGGCTTATTTTATTACTGTATAAGTCTGTTGATTAATAGATGTTGCACTGATATGTGCTAAAAAAGGCCTAGCAGGATGTACCTGTTAGGCCTAAGTACAGCTGAATATTAGCAAAGTATCTAAACAGCTCAGCGGATTACGCATATTGCATTAGTACATACTCTGCTATCGAACAGCGGCTTTAGATAGTACGTGCGAACTCTTGAATTTCAAAGACTTCGATCTTATCGCCAGCTTCAACATCATAACCACGAACGGCCAGACCACATTCCATACCAGTACGTACTTCATTAACGTCTTCTTTGTAACGACGCAATGATTGCAATTGACCAGTAAAGATAACTTGGTCATCACGCAATACGCGGATAGGTTTGTTGCGATAGATTGTACCTTCGACCACCATACAACCAGCAGCAGCACCGAACTTACTAGAACGGAATACTTCACGAACGTCTGCAACACCAAGGATTTTCTCACGATGTTCAGGAGCAAGCATACCGCTCATTGCTGATTTTACATCATCGATCAAACCATAGATTACGCTATAGTAGCGAATATCCATGTTAGCAGTGTCTGCTTTACGGCGTGCAGTAGCGTCTGCACGAACGTTAAAGCCTAACAGTACCGCTTCACTAGATTCTGCAAGGGTTACGTCAGACTCAGATATAGGACCAACGCCTGAACTGATCACTCTGACTTTTACTTCATCAGTAGACAATTCATTTAGAGCAGCTAGCAGTGCTTCAAGTGAACCACGTACGTCTGTTTTTAGTACGATATTCAAGAATGACACATCGCCTTGGCCCATCTGATCAAACATGCTTTCTAAACGCATGGCATTTTGACGTTCGAGTTGACGCTCACGCTCACGGTTGGTTCTAAAGTCCGCAACTTCACGAGCTTTTTTCTCATCCGTTACAACTAGGAACTCACTACCAGCAGCAGGTGTTTCAGGCAGACCTAAAATCTCTACAGGGATAGAAGGACCAGCTGACTTGATACGTTGGCCATGCTCGTCAGTCAATGCACGAACTTTACCATAATGCTCACCAGCTAGAACCAAGTCACCTTGTTTCAATGTACCTTTTTTCACTAGGACACTAACGACAGGACCACGACCTTTTTCAAGTCTCGATTCAATAACCACACCCTGAGCAGCACCGTCTAATGGTGCTTCTAGTTCCATTAACTCAGCTTGTAAGCTAATGAACTCTAGCAAGTCTTCGATACCTTCGCCTGTTTTGGCTGAGATACGAGCCATTGGTGTATCGCCACCCCATTCTTCCGAAACAACTTCTTTCGTCGTTAATTCATTAAGAACACGGTCAGGATCAGCGCCCGGCTTATCCATTTTGTTGATAGCAACAATAATCGGCGTACCAGCTGCACGTGCATGATCAATCGCTTCTGCTGTTTGTGGCATCATGCCATCATCAGCTGCAACAACCAATACAACGATATCAGTCGCTTGAGCGCCACGTGAACGCATTGCGCTAAACGCTGCGTGACCTGGAGTATCAAGGAAGGTGATAACACCGCGATCAGTTTTTACGTGGTAAGCACCGATATGCTGTGTAATGCCGCCCGCTTCACCATTCGCAACTTTCGTTTCACGAATTTTATCTAGTAGTGAGGTCTTACCATGATCGACGTGACCCATAATAGTCACTACTGGTGGGCGAGTCTGGATATTACTACTACGCTCATCAACTGCGTACTGTAAGTCATCTTCGACTTTAGTATCACTAACTGGTACTGGGTTGTGACCCATTTCTTCAACAAGCAAGCTTGCGGTTGCTTGATCAATCGTATCTGACTCACGAGCCATTTCACCCATTTTCATAAGTAATTTGGTTACTTCGCGAGCTTTAACTGCCATACGCTGAGCAAGATCGGCAACTGAAATTTGCTCACTAATCTCGACATCATAGACGATTTTTTCGACAGGTTTTTCAAACTTATGCTGTGACGCTTGAGTTGAACGCAAACCGTTTTTGCGGTTTTTGATTTCGCGTTCATCTTGGTTCTTGCGACGACGACCACGAGTACCAGTACTGTTCGAACCACGTTTGATTTCGCGACGCTCTTTCTCGAAAGACTCTTCTAGTGCATCACCGACCAAACCTTCAGCCAATGGCTCATCTTTACGTACTTCAGTAACAGGCTCACGATCTGTATATTTACCAGCCATTTTGCGCATTTGCTCAAGTGTACGCTTTTGCGCTTCTTCAGCTTGTGTGCGGCGGGTTTCTAGTTCGATTTCACGCAGACGCGCTTCTTCTTTCTCACGAGTCTCGCGAGCTTTACGTTCAGCAGCGGTTTCAACTTTAGGCTTAGTAGCAGCAACCTTTTTCTTCGGCTGCTCTTTAGGCTTAACTTCAGCCGTCGCTTTGCCGCCTTTTTTGACGACAACTGATGTAGAAATATCATCATTCTTGTCGTCTGATTTTTTGCTAGAGCC
Source organism: Psychrobacter immobilis (assembly GCF_904846235.1). Lineage (GTDB taxonomy): Bacteria > Pseudomonadota > Gammaproteobacteria > Pseudomonadales > Moraxellaceae > Psychrobacter > Psychrobacter immobilis_C. The sequence continues at coordinate 148,829 of NZ_CAJGZN010000003.1, read as the reverse complement.
TAAGCTTGCGCGCATTGCTGCTAGCGTTGCTGCTTGACGCTCTTCCGCTTTTTTCTTAGTAGCGGCACGTTCTTCAGCTTCTTTTGCTGCACGTTCTTGAGACTCAATTAGAGCCTGCTCACGAGCGGCTAACTCTTCAGCCATTTTTTCTGGATCAGGCTTTTCGAATACTTTCTTTTTACGCACTTCTACGTTGACGCTCTTAGATTTACCAGAAGAGCCGGTCACACGTGCAGTACTGGTCGTCTTAGATTTAAGACTAATACGACGCTTTTCTTGTTGACCATGACTTTGCTTTAAATACGTCACCAGCTTTTCTTGCTCAAGCTCGGTGACTAGGTCATCCTCTGCGCGAGCAGGCAGGCCAGCATCTACTAATTGCTGCTTTACAGCATCTGTAGTTTTGCCTACCATTTCTGCCAGTTCTTTGACGGTCTTATCTGCCATTTATTATCACCTACTGTCTATTATTTGCTATATGTTCAATTCAGTTGTTGGCTACAAATGATTGGGTTAAGGCTGATACTTATAAATAGATATCAGCGCTTTATTCTCAATAGCATATCACCAAAAGACAGCGATATGCAGTTACCGCTTATTCATCGAACCAAGATTCCCGAGCTTTCATGATGAGTTTTCCTGCAGTTTCAGAGTCTAATCCTTCGATATCTTCTAGATCGAAGACGGCTTGTTCTGCCAAGTCATCAACAGTAATGATGTCTTTTTGCGCCATTTTATAAGCCCAACTGACTGTCATACCTTCAAGCTCTTGAAGCTCTTGACTTGGCTCTTTCATGTTCTGTTGTTTGACCAGTTCATCAGCTATGACGACTTCTTTAGCACGCTCTTGAATCATATCAATCGCTTCATCGTCTAGACCTTCGATATCATAGAAAGTCTCAACTGGTACATAGGCCACTTCTTCGATACTGGTAAAACCAATATCAACCAATGCCTGTGCTAAATCTTTATCTACTTCTAGGCGCTCATAGAATAATTCAATAAATGCTTTTGACTCGTTTTGTTGACGTTGCTGATACTCTTCTTCGAGCATCATATTAAGCTTATAGCCCGTCAATTCAGACGCTAGACGTACGTTTTGACCTTGTGAGCCAATAGCACGCGCCAACTGATCATTGGTGCTAAAGATAATATCTGCCGTTTGCGTATCTTCATCTAAAATGATACTGCTTACGTCAGCAGGCTCTAGAGAGCTGATGATGAACTGGGCAGGATCATCTGACCATACCACCACATCAATACGCTCACCGTCTAGCTCTTGCTGTACTGCTTGGATACGTGTACCACGCATACCAATACAAGCGCCAACTGGATCGATACGATGATCGTTGGTCTTCACGGCTATTTTAGCACGAGTACCTGGCAGACGAGCGACGTTACGAATTTCGATAATTTGTTCTGCAATCTCAGGCACTTCTTTTTGCATCAATGCTGATAGCATTTCAGGATGTGTGCGAGATAACAGTAACTGCGCTCCGCGGTTTTCACGGTTCACATGGTACAAGATAGCGTTAATACGTGATTTTGCACGGAGTTGTTCGCGTGGCAACATCTGATCACGTGACAAATAACCTTCGGCATTGTCACCCAAATCTATGATATAGCCATCACGAGTCTGTTTTTTGACTTCGCCATACATCATCTCACCAACACGTGGCTCGAAAGCGTCTGCAACTAATGCACGCTCAGCTTCACGAATCTTTTGGATGATGACCTGTTTGGCTTGAGTAGCAGCAATACGACCAAATTCGATTGACTCAATTTGCTCTTCTTTAATATCACCAATTGACCATTCTTCCTGATCAAGATCGGTGATAGCAAGCTGACAAGCTGGCATTTCATGGTCTTCATCTGCAACCACTGTCCAGTAACGATAAGTATCGTAATCGCCAGTTGCACGGTCGATTGCTACCCGTACAGCCACTTCTGGCTGCTCGGTATATACTTTTTTCTTAGTCGATACCACCAAAGCGTCTTCAATTGCTTCAAAGATATCTTCAGGATTTAAGCCCTTTTCATTACTGACAGTTTCTACTACCGTTAAGATTTCACGACTCATGCTATACCTGTCCTATCATTTTTTAATTGACTTAAATTTTATAATTTGGGTGCTGCTATTATATAGTTGCTATAAGCCACATAAGCTATTGGAAGATAAAACTGTCTATTTATAAACAGTTACCCTAGTAAACTCTAGGCATCTTCATAAATCAAATTGGCTTTATCAATATTACTTAGTGCAATCTCAAACTGCTCGCCATCACTTGACGTCAGTTTTAAAGAGTTTTCATCAATACTATCTAAAGTACCTGTGGCTTTACGGCGCTTTTGATCGCCTGTACCGATGGCTTGAATCAGACGTAAGCTAACAGTTTGACCAACATACGCATGCATTTGCTCATCTGAGAAAAACGCACGATCAAAACCAGGTGAAGATACTTCTAAGATGTACTCACCAGCGATAGGATCATGAACTTCTAAGATACCGCTTACTTGGTGATTTACTGCCGCGCAGTCTTCAATCGTTACTTGTTTATCTTGGGCTTGCTCTTCTGGCAATGCCTCAATATAGATACGTAGTAAAGAGCGACGACCTTGTGGCGCAAACTCGATACCCCATAGTGATACATCACAAGCGGCCACAGCAGGGGCAATAATATTAGTCAGTTCTGCAACTTTAGTCGAAAGCTTCATAATCTCTTTGTATTTTCCTATTCACTTATCTATCGTACTTAATAAACCGTATTAAAGATTGACTCTTATCTATATATAGCAATCTTATAATGATCAGAATCACGGTCAGTATATAATTTTAAATCACAAATATATGATACATATTGTGCATTTATATAGGGACGAGCGTAAAAAACATCAAGCTCGGCCAAACAATGCTTTTATTATTTATAAAGCACTACTATCGATAAAAGTATGAGGAATAAAAGATAGTGTTGCTTAAGAAGCATCGTGCCGGTAGCGGCCGATGATGACCAGTGACGAGTAATATCGTACTCTATAGACTTAGAGCTTAGCATAAGTAGGATAGATACCGCGATAACACTGACCTTCAGATACAAAAAAACCCACAAACATAATGGTGGGCTAATCGGTACTGACAAATTTAGTGTACAAAACATCAGTATAAAAAGTGGTAGCGGGGGCTGGATTTGAACCAACGACCTTCGGGTTATGAGCCCGACGAGCTACCAGACTGCTCCACCCCGCATCAATCTAGAACGCATATTATAGGGAGGTTCTGTAGAAGTGTCAATACTTTTTTTAAATTAATTATAAAATAAGTATTATCTGCTAAAAACCCAACCTGACGCTATGCTACGTCTGTAAAACTTGGTGCGATTGGGGGGACTTGAACCCCCACAGCTTTCGCCACCACCCCCTCAAGATGGCGTGTCTACCATTCCACCACAATCGCATTGTACTGCTCTGTCTCTATCATCCAGTCTATAATCAATGATGCTTAAGGTAGGCATCTATAGAACAGGAGTTGCGAAAACAGGAAAGCATTGTAAATCTAACCTACCAAAATAGCAAGCGCTGCCTACTTAAAAGAGGCTTACTCAGGATTTTGAGTCAATGGACGCGGCGTTTGCGGTGCTGAAACCGGCGCATCTAGACGAAACTGATCTTCTGCTTGCTTACGCGCATGAACAGCAAGCGTCATACTCGTAATAAAAAATATGACCGTTAGTACTGCCGTAGCACGCGTCAAAAAGTTAGCAGTTCCTGCTGCACCAAATACTGTACCTGATGAACCAGCACCAAAAGAAGCTCCAGCATCTGCCCCTTTACCATGCTGTATCAGAATCAAGCCGATCATGGCAATGGCCACAATAATATGCAGGGCTAATATAAACGTAAACATGGTGGCCTCTTTTGCCGCGTAATGACGACTGATAACGGAAAATAAAACGTAGGTTAATAGAAAGACAATCGGCATGATCAAATGCCAAATCGACTATATAAATAAGGCGCATTGTACACGATTGCAAGGGCAGTGTTAAACCTACTTTTACTAACCGATAAAACCATACTCTCTATGAGCTATGATCTTGATATCTGAGCGTTATTTATTCATTTAAGCATTGGTTTGGTTGAAGGCATCGGCAATCGCTAGAAAGCTCTCCGCTTTTAATGAAGCACCGCCTACTAATGCGCCATCAATCATAGCGTCAGAAGCAAAACTATTGGCATTATCAGCATTAACACTACCGCCATACAACACGGTAATCGTATCTGTTATATCAGCAAAGCTTGCAACCGTTTGCTTAATATACTGATGAGTCTTACTCACTTCTGCCACAGTAGGCACTTTACCTGTACCAATGGCCCATACAGGTTCATAAGCGACGAGCAGCTTTTCAGATAACGATGATGCTAAATCTGGCTGTTGAGTCAGTAAATCCTTAATAACCGAGAGTTGCTCATTGATAACGTCGAGTGTTTGACCATTGTCATACTGCTCTTGCGTTTCGCCGATGCAAAATACCACGCCTAAGTTCTGAGAAAACGCATGAGACAATTTGCTTATCAGGCATTTATGAGACTCTTTGTGATATTGACGACGCTCAGAGTGGCCAAGTAGCGTCCAAGTAGCACCTGCATCTGCTACCTGCTGTGCTGAGCAGTCACCCGTATAGGCTCCTGTACTTGCACTATAAGTACTAACATCCTGTGCTGCACAAAGTATTAAGCTATCTGCTAGACGCGCACTCACTGTACTTAAATGAACACAACTTGGTGCTACCATTAATTTACAGCGGTTTTTTGATGCCTGCGAGTTGGCTTGTTCTTCAGTATTAACTTTAGGCAATAAGTCGTCCAATAGTGCATTGACAGCACTGTTAGTCGCAGGATTCTGTTTCCAATTGCCAATTACCCAAGCTTGCATACTTATTTACCTTGTCTCATGTATTCATGCCAATTCGGCTAATATGCGCGTCAGTATAACAAATAATTCGTAAGTGCTATAGTAGCGTGCCACCATGAGCAGAATCACTTCTGCAAACTTATCTACAGACAATGCATCAATAGACCATTATTTTTACGAGCTAGTCGTCTAATGGTATATATAAATTTTTCAAACTAAAGTAAAGTTCTATACTACAGAGTTTATAAAATCAAATATTTTTGCTGGTTCTATATATAGATATACAGGTATATAAGATAAACAAAGCAAGACAGTTATAGCGAGTTATCAACTAGAAACAACAAGTATGTAGCGTGCAATACCAAGCAAGTCTACAGAATATTTTGTATCAAAGGAGAGGTTACAATGTCTATCGCAACCAGTAAGTACGGCGGTCTAGCGCAGCAACTGATTAGCGACGGTGTCGTTAGCGAAGCGAACATGAAGACGGCACAGATTGAGTCGCAGCAGCAGCAAATAGGACTGGTACCTTATCTGGTAGACAATAAATTGGCCGATGCTTATCTACTTGCCCAAATGCTATCCCAAGCTTTCGGCGACCCTCTATTTGATCTTGATGCATTAAACGTTGATATTATTCCAAAAGATTTGGTGGATGAAAAAATCGTTCGTAAGTTTAATGCTTTACCACTCTTTAAACGAGGACAACGTCTATTTGTCGCACTAAGTGATCCCACACGCGTTGATGCCATTGATGCGATTGCCTTTAACTCTCGACTGTCGATAGAAACCATTGTTGTCGAAGAAAATAAGCTTAAAAAGCGTATTGAAAGTGCATATGCAGATACGATGCAGAGCTTTGATAGCTTTTCTAATAGTGATTTAAATGTCGATTTCGATGATGGACAGGAAGAAGAAAACGAGACCAAGCTTGATGATGGTATCGACGAAGCACCTGTTGTAAAGTTCGTCAATAAGATGCTAGTCGATGCCATTCGTATGGGTGCTTCTGATTTACATTTCGAGCCATATGAAAAGTCTTTCAGAGTACGATTTCGTGTCGATGGCGTCATGCAAAAAATGGCTAATCCACCAGTTCAACTTGCGAATAAAATTGCAGCACGTCTAAAAGTCATGTCGCAAATGGATATCTCAGAACGCCGGGTACCACAAGATGGGCGTATTAAACTAAAAATTTCTAAAAATAAAGCGATTGATTTCCGGGTAAACTCATTACCGACGTTATTCGGCGAAAAGATTGTTTTGCGTATCCTTGACCCATCATCAGCCATGTTAGGTATTGATGCATTGGGGTATGAACCAGATCAACAGGAAATGTTTTTAGAGGCGTTGCACAAACCACAAGGTATGCTGCTTATCACTGGCCCTACCGGCTCTGGTAAGACGGTCTCCCTTTACACTGGTATCAACATTTTAAATACTGGCGCAACCAATATCTCAACGGCTGAAGATCCAGTCGAAATTAACCTGGAAGGAATCAACCAAGTCAATGTTAATGCCAAAGTTGGTTTGACGTTTGCCAATGCACTCAAGTCTTTTTTGCGTCAAGATCCTGATATTGTCATGGTCGGTGAGATTCGTGACCTTGAGACTGCTGAGATCGCTATTAAGGCAGCACAGACTGGACATATGGTTCTTTCTACTTTGCATACCAACTCAGCGCCTGAGACATTAACGCGTCTACGCAACATGGGTGTCGCCTCCTTTAACATTGCCACATCGGTTAACCTAGTCATTGCTCAACGTTTGGCACGACGTCTCTGTAAGAACTGTAAAAAACCTATTAACATCCCGCGTCAGAGCTTGTTAGAGATTGGTTTTACCGATACTGATTTAGATAACACTGATAATGTCATTTATGAACCAGTCGGCTGTAATGAATGCCGTGAAGGTTATAAAGGCCGTGTTGGTATTTATGAGGTGATGAAAGTGAGTCCTGATATTTCACGCATTATTATGGAAGATGGTAACGCAATAGATATCAAAGACGCTGCCATTAAAAATGGTTTCCGCGATCTACGTCGTTCTGGGATTTTAAAAGTGTTGCAAGGTGTCACGAGTATTCAGGAAATGATGCGAGTGACTTCTGAATAATAAGTAAAATTTATATAATTTATATTATAAGCCTTAATGTTCTAACTGTTATTTGATAAATGATTCATAAATCAGCAATGTTCTTTATCGGATACTTTTAAAAATAAGACAGATAAACACTGGTTTTTTACGCTAAAATAAAGTATGCCTGACTGGTATCCTAAGTCTGGTATTCTATTGTAAATTTGCAATATATATTGGACAATTTTGAGGGTAGTAACATGGCAAAAGCTAAGACCGATATGTTGTTAGATTTTGTTTACGATGGTGTAAACCGTCGCGGACAAAAAGTTAAGGGCGAAACCACCAGTCGTAACTTAGAGCTAGCGAAAGCAACCCTACGTAAACAAGGTATCACGGTTAAAGGGATTAAGAAAAAACCAAAACCACTTTATACCTTCAAAAAAGCTATTAAAGCCATTGATATTGCTATTTTTGCTCGGCAACTAGCAACAATGATGAAAGCGGGCGTACCTTTAACCCAGTCTTTTGAAATTGTCGCCGACTCCCTCGATAATCCGAGTATGAAAGACTTAGTGCTACAAATTAAAGCAGATATTGAAGCAGGTGGTACCTTTGCTTCTGCACTGCGCAAACATCCGCGCTATTTTGACGATTTATTCTGCTCCCTCGTCGAATCTGGTGAACAATCAGGTGCACTTGAGACGATGCTTGAACGAGTCGCTACTTACAAAGAAAAGAGTGAGCTTCTAAAAGCGAAAATCAAAAAGGCGATGAAGTATCCTATTGCTGTCATCATAGTTGCTATCATCGTTACTATGATTCTATTGATAAAAGTAGTACCTGTATTCTCTGATCTATTTGAATCATTTGGCGCAGAGCTGCCTGCCTTTACACAGATGGTAGTTAGCATGTCTGAATGGATGCAAGCATGGTGGTTCATCTTAATTATTGCTATCGGTGGTGCAATTATCGGTTTTTCAGAAGCTAAAAAACGATCTAAAAAATTTCGTGACTTTTTAGACCGTGCTGTCTTAAAAGCTCCCATATTTGGCAACATCGCCTATCAAGCGATTATTGCACGTTTCTCTCGTACACTATCTACAACTTTTGCGGCGGGTGTTCCACTTATCGATGCCCTAGACTCTACTGCTGGTGCGACCAATAATGTCGTATTTTATAATGCCACTCAGCAAATTAAGAATGATGTATCCACTGGTCAGCAATTACAGTTTTCCATACGCTCGACCAACTTGTTTCCGAGTCTAGTCATTCAAATGGTTGGCATTGGCGAAGAGTCTGGTAGCTTAGAAGAAATGCTAGATAAAGTCGCTGTCTACTACGAAAACGAAGTTGATAATGCGGTTGATGGTCTGACTAGCTTGATGGAGCCGTTAATTATGGCAGTATTAGGTGTATTAGTTGGTGGCCTAGTCATCGCAATGTACTTACCAATCTTCCAGATGGGCGCAGTAGTAGGATAATGACTTGATGCAATTTATACAGTTACTACAAGAGAACAGTACCCTAGCTTTATTCGTATTTGGCCTATTAGGTCTTTGCGTTGGCAGTTTTTTAAATGTCGTGATTCATCGCATACCGCTGATGATGGTGTATGGTTGGAGACAAGAGTGTAGCCAGTTTATGTCTGAACAGGCAGATATGCCACGCGAGCATACGCTGCCCATAGCAAATATTGTCGCTACTGACCAACCGATTACCCTAAGTCGCCCTGCTTCACGCTGCCCTCATTGCGCACATAAAATTAAGTGGTATGAAAATATTCCTTTAATAAGTTGGCCATTACTACGCGGACGCTGTTCAAGCTGCAAAGCGGCTATCGGTCTACGTTATCCTCTCGTTGAGCTAGTAACCGCCCTCCTGTCCGTATTAGTAATATATAAGTTTGGGGTAAGTACTACAGGCTTGTCCGCATTGGTTTTAGTATGGACACTAGTGGCGTTAACAGGTATCGACTTTGACACACAGCTACTACCTGATCGTCTAACTTTTCCTTTGGCAGGCTTAGGATTGGCGGTAAACTCACAAAGCTGGTTCGTCTCACCAACACAATCAATATGGGGATTACTACTTGGGTTTTTATCGCTATGGATAGTAGTCAAGGTATTCTATTTAATCACTAAAAAACATGGAATGGGTCAAGGGGATTTTAAACTACTAGCAGTATTAGGTGCTTGGCTCGGACCTATGATGTTACCCTTAATCATCCTACTATCGTCTTTACTTGGCTCTATCGTTGGATTAATCTTGATGAAAAAACAGGGTGAAAGTCGACCTTTTGCCTTTGGTCCTTACATTGCTGTCGCAGGCATTGTTGCTTTATTATACGGCTCAGATATTGTCAGTTGGTATCTTGGTATGTATGTCTAATAACTGATAGCGTACACTAGATTATTGTAGTAAATTTTCGGCAGTGACCCATGAACGAAACCTTAAAAGGCCGATTGTGAGTTCAAAACTGCATTCATTGTTCTATCTGTCAGATAAGCCATTATTATGTCAAAAAATACATCGCACTTTTATTCACACCAGCCACAAACCACGCAACCAAAAAATAAGAAGCTCGTAGTCGGTTTGACGGGTGGTATCGGTAGTGGTAAATCTGCCGCTAGTGCTTGGTTTTCTGAGCAAGGGATCGATATTATCGATGCCGATGTGATCGCTCATGAGATCGTTACTAAAGGCAGCGATACTCTGCGCAAAATCCAAAAAAGATTCGGTGATTGGGTGTTAAATGGTGATGGGTCAATGGATAGGGCCGCTGTACGTACGCATGTATTTGCAAACCCTGAAGCGCTTATTGAGCTTGAGGCGATCACGCATCCAGCGATACGTGAGACAGCGAAAGCACAGTTAGAGTCTAGTACCTCAGCTTATGTGGTATTGTCCGCACCTCTACTTATAGAGGCGGCAGAGGCAGGACTGGCCAATTTATGTCAACGTATTTTAGTCATGGATGCGACCGAAGACACGCAGCTTGCACGTGCCAGTCAGCGTGATGATCAAAGCATACAAAAAATTAAGGCCATTATGACCAACCAGCTTAGTCGTGAAGAGCGCAATCGTCATGCAGACGATATCATACTCAACGAGAGCGACCTTGCCTCTCTATACTTACAGCTAGAACCCCTACACCAAGAGTATCTTACGCTTGCCCAGCAGCTAAAGTTCGCTGGCGATTAACCTCATATAGAGCCATACCAGTAGCGACGCTTACGTTTAAGCTTTGTAGGTTGCCATGCTCGTTTCCTGACATTGGAATATAAACCAACTCATCACAGCTCTCCATTGTCAGACGACGCATACCCTCTCCTTCTGAACCCATAATGATAGCGGTCTTGCCAGTTAGGTCAGCAGCATGTATTGGTTTAGCCTCTTCACTAAGTGCCGTACCAAATACAAAAACGCCTGCATTTTTGATTTGCGATAACGTGCGTGCCAAGTTCGTAACGCTGACGATCGGCATCATCTCTGCTGCGCCAACCGATACTTTCGCCACTGTTGGCGTTAGGCTCGCTGCATGGTGTTTTGGACAAACCACTGCATCCACACCCATGGCCACTGCGGTACGTAGGCAAGCGCCAAAGTTATGTGCATCAGTAATTTGATCCAGTACCAATAATAGGCACTGTTCACGGCCAATAATAGTATCAAGCAAACCTTCATCAGCAAAACCTAACGGACGAGCATTGAGTACCACGCCTTGATGCTGCGGACTGCCACATAATTGCGTTAGCTTGTCTTTTTGGGTCGGTTGAATACTAATACCGTTTGCTTCCGCTTCGGCCATGATAGCTTGTACATGACTGTCACTCTCACGCCCTTGCTGCACAAACAAACTAAGACCATCAAGAGGACGATGTTCAAGTAACGCATCAATGGCATGAATGCCGTAAAAATAAATGGGTTTTGCCATAATAGGCCTGCTAAATATGAAGTGGATATCGCACTAGGCGACAGGATAAAAGAAGATAACGTCGGCTTTAACTGTCATAGCTCATTGATGATGAGAAAACAGTAAACCAAACGTCAAAAAAGAAATAAACAATACCAATCCGATATTGTTTATTTTCTCGAAATACTAATGTGTGATAGAACAGGCGCTAGAATAATAAAGCTCAAGCGCCCTATTAATAATATCAGCCTTCTAGATGACAGACATATTGAACAATCTCTTCAGTACGTAGGTTAAAACCGCTATTGCCTTCAACGACAAATGATTGACCTGCACGGTAGTAGCTGAATTCATCGTCACCATTGATCTTCACTTCACACTCACCACTGGTGATTTCGATACGCTCAGAAGTGTTGGTGCTAAAATGATAATGCTCAACCAAGTTGTCACAAGGTAAGATAACGCCTAGCGTTTTATGACGACCATCCTCAAACATAATGGTATGGCTTGAGCAGCGACCATCATAAGATACTGTCGCTTGGGCATTAACTGTTACGTTAGTAAATTGCGCCGCTGTCATAGTGGCTTCCTTATCAAATAATTATGGCAAAACTAAAAAATAAGTAACGGGTTAAAGTACTGACAGAGTTGCACTGGGCTTCAAATACGCGACCAGTAAGCAAACATGCCTGCTTTAAATACTTTATCCCTCTATAGTAGATATCTGCGCGCTAAAGGTAGCCACAGGTTCTATGAAAACGCTTTTGAATAATGATCGAGTGGCATATTTTTCACCACTATACGCCTACAATTTTACAAAATTATGACTCGTTATTAGGTTGCATAGCGCATCAAACTCATAAGAAGAGTTTATCATTATGTGAGATTATGCTACCACATTATATCTATAAAGTTTGTTAAAGCGACGAGGAAAATTCTATTCGATGACAAGTATCTACCCGTTCGTTTAATATTCATTTGGTATTTTTCTAGGCGGATGCTAGACCATCATTTTAGGTATCTTTTTATCATTATCAGTCAAAATACTTCTTCTCATACTATGCTTATCTTTGGATATCCAATGACCCTAATGATTAATATCATAGGTATTATGTCGATGATTTATTGTCAGTTTTTAATAGTTTTATGGTAATCTCCCAATAATAAATTCTGTTATACCTCGTCTTAAAGTTTGTATTTACGCACATTTAACACCATACTATTTGCCTACAATATTTATCTAATTAGCAAGTTTAAATAGATATTTTCACTTCCTTATTTACCCTATTTATAGATGGCTTCCTAAGATTTATATGATGTCCATTGTCTGTCCTGAGAGGCGTTGATGCTAGTATCGTTAACTTTACATCAGTTTGCGTTGATTGCTCAGCATGAGCTGAGCGTGGCTGAAGGTTTTAATGTCATCACTGGTGAAACAGGTGCTGGCAAGTCGTTATTGCTAGATGCACTATCACTATGTGTCGGTGAGCGAGCAGACAGTGCGATGGTCAGGCATGGCGCTGCGCATGCGGATATCTACGCTCAATTCGATGTAGAAAATAACAGTATCGTCGCTGAGTGGTTTACCAAAAATGAGCGACCGCTAGAAGAGCCTGAAGTACTTATTCGTCGACAATTAAGCAATACTGGCCGCTCGAAAGCATGGCTAAATGGTTCACCGGTTAGCTTAGCGGAGCTAAAGAGTTTAGGCACTTTATTGGTCAATATACATAGCCAACATGCTCAGCAAGCATTGCTCAAGCCGCAATTTGTGGTGCAATGGCTTGATGAGATGGCCCAGATAACACCGCTAGCCATCCAAACTGCCAGTAGCTATCAAGCCTATCAGCAGCTAAAACGTCGCGCAGATGACATCGCGAGCCGCGAAGCCCAGCGTCAAGATCGTATTCAGTTGTTGCAGAGCCAATTAGCAGATATTGCGCCATTATTGGCTGTGGACTACGCCGAAGTTGAATCTGAACACGAAGAACTCTCCAACATTGAAGCCTTAATGCAAGAGGCCAGTCATGGTCTGCATTTGCTCGACAATGATACCGATGAGCCAGACGTCATGACCTTGCTCGGGCAAGCGATTAAACTCTGTGACAACCAAGTAGGCGTCAGTCAAACGTTTGAACAAGCTTCTGAACAGCTCCATCTAGCACAGCAGCAAATCACTGAGGTGACTGCCCTGCTATCAGATTACGCCGAACAGCAGCTACCGGATCCTGAACGCCTGCAAACATTAGACAATTTAATCAGCTTAGGACATCGTTTATCACGTAAGCATAGCTTGCCAGCGAATGATTTAATTGATGAAGCAAAAGGTTGGGAAGCGCAATTAGAGCAGCTAGAGAACGAGCCCAGCAGTGATGCAATGGCAGCGCAAATTGAGCAAGCTTGGCAAGACTATCTCGCTCTGGCGACACAGTTAAATAAAGAGCGCACAAAAGCTGCTCCAATAATTAGTAAGCAACTCATCAAACAACTACAACCGCTGGCGCTACCCAATGCTCGCTGTGAATTTGTCTTTACCAAAAAATCTGAACCTAGTCATTACAATGCACAAGGTTGCTACGATATTGATTTATTATTCAGCGCCAATGTCGGTATGCCAATGCAGCCCCTACATAAAATTGCTTCAGGTGGTGAACTGTCACGTATGGCACTCGTGATGCAAGTACTACAAGCGACCAATGCTGATAACAATGCCGCCAAGCCTATGTTGGTATTTGATGAGGTTGATGTCGGTATCAGTGGCGGTACTGCGCAAGTGGTTGGCGAACTGCTACGCTCGCTTGGGCAAACACAGCAATTACTTGCCATCACACACCAAGCACAAGTCGCAGCGCAAGCGCATCAACATATCTTGGTACAAAAGCACCATCAAGAACAGACCGAAAGCGAGCTACTCATACTGACCAACAGTGCGCAAGTAGACGAGCTGGCGCGTATGTCTGGTGGTGTTATTATCACTGATGTCACGCGCGATCATGCCCGCAGCTTATTATCCGATGTTAAATAATGCTCTATTTGACCTATCTAACGTTAAATAATCATTCGTTTTCATCAAAACGGATGGTTAGCTGAGTCTATATGATGGTCAGTAGCAATTGGTGTGAATCTTGCTTTTCTATTGATTATCACCATATAGTGGTCTTTCACCCTTATTATTAGGTTGCGTTTGTTTCTATGTCTAAAACCAATTTGACCCATCATTTTTTGATTGCAGCACCAGAGCTGTCAGACCCAAGGTTTGAGCAGGCACTTATATATATTTGCCGTCATGACAAGCATGGTGCGCTAGGTCTGATGGTCAATCGTCCGCTTGAGCAATCTCGCGTAGGTAAGCTGCTAGAAGATTTGGATATTGAAGTGACCAATCCGCAGGTGATGGAAGATGTGGCTTTAGAGGGCGGTCCTATGTATCCGGAGGTTGGCTTTGTGCTGCATACTGGTCAGCCAGAATGGGCCTCTTCTTTTGCTATTTCAGAGAACGTTTGCATCACGACTAGCCAAGATATTCTAAAGCGTATTGCCGCAGGCCAAGGTGTTGGTCATTATCAACTGTGCCTTGGACATGCCAGTTGGGGCAAAAAACAGCTAGACCAAGAGCTCAGTAATGGTGACTGGTTAGTCTGCCCTGCTGATCTGAACTTATTATTTGATACACCGTTTGAAGAACGCTGGCAAATCGCAGCCGACAAAATCGGAGTCAATTTCGACTATCTTAGTAGTGACATAGGTCATGCGTAATATCATACGCTCTGCGAATTTAGATAAAGAAATAAAGGACACCCATTACTATGGTAGATAGTACTTTTACAGCCAGTAGCACAGACGCTATAGATAATGACATTGAAAGTGGATTTGATACTCTCGATAGCAATAGCACTGCTGAAACTATCGAGCCAGAAGTAAAGCCGCATCTTATCTTGGCGCTAGATTACGGCGTCAAAAAGATGGGGATGGCGCTCGGTAATACCATTACGCAGACGGCGCGTGCCTTTGATATTTTGGCAATGAATAACGGTCAGCCAGATTGGGACAATTTAATTGGTATCATCAAAGTCTGGGGCGTGGCACAGGTTGTGGTTGGTCTACCGCTTAATATGGATGGCACTAGCTCTATGCTTTCAAAACGAGCACACAAATTTGCTCGTCGTCTGGCCCATAGAGTGATGGAACAACATCTGCCAGTGACCGTATCACTGTGTGATGAGCGGCTGACTTCCATCGAAGCAAGAGAAATCGCATGGGATAATGGTTGGATCAAAAACGAACGCGACCCAATCGATGATATCTCCGCTTGTATCCTAATGTCGACCTATTTTGCTGATCCTAATAGCAGTATCGCTATCGATGCAATCAAAGCAGAATAAAGCAGCCAAATAGGTAAAAGACACGTGTGCGGCTATAATGTCACTTCGATACATCGTACTTCTCAACGGATAAATGACTGATTACTATGACCACTGTCTCAGACCAACCCTCGCAACATAAGTCACAGCATGGTTTTGCTCCGCTTGCTATTGCCCGTATCAAAGGCGCCCAACGTGCCAACCAAATAGCGATTTATCTCATTTATGCAGCTATTTTTGCATTTGTGGTCTTTGGCACGATTGCTAGTATCAAAGCCTTCCATGATAACCAACTGCTTTATCAGTTATTTTACAATTTGCCCTATGCCTTAGTAGCCCTCACAATACCCATTACTATTTACGATGCATTGGTCGTTTATCGTTATCGCTTAAATCAACCGTCGATGATTGCCATGAGTATTGGCGTATCGACCATTATATTGGTTGGTGGATTAATTTTTGCCGATACTGCATGGTTAGGACTATCTTGTTGGCTGGGCGTGGCATTTTTATTTAAAGTAAGTTTTAAGCGATTTTTTAACTTTTTAGAAGTAGCTGATACGCCTGAAGTCGACGAAGAGGCTGAAAGTACTGAAGCGTAGACGATCTACAAAGTACGCCGCGATAAGCACTTAAGCAAACTATTTACCCTCAAATTCACTTATTTAGCTTTACGATAATGACTATGACCACTTCGATACCAGACACGCCTATCCACCATCATTTAGATACTCAAGGGCTGATCTGTCCTGAGCCAGTCATGATGCTACACCGCGTCATGCGCAAAGCAGATGGCGGTGAAGTGATTGAGATATTGGCGACGGATCCGGCTACCACGCGCGACATTCCGAACTTCTGTCGTCATTTGGGTCATGAGCTAATCGGTCAAGAAACGCTAGCTGAAAATGTAAGCTTAGACGCTGATCCTGACGAAATCACCATCGATAGCGATGAGGATACGCCTGCAAGCGTGACGCTATATCGCTATCTGGTTAAGAAAAAAATGGCATGATAGGTTTGGCATTATTTTAATAACTGTCTGTTATTGCTAACTTAACCCCTACCTGAGTATTGTCCTATGAGCCGTGATCGTGCCGTGCAACAGCGTCAACCTAAAGCATTGGCGGTCGATGATGAGCCAGCTTATATGACTGAGTTTCGTCAAGCCATGCTAGCGCGCGGTCTAGCGACGCGTACTCGTAATGCTTATGTCCGTGACCTACGCTCTTGTGAGCTGACCAATTCTATCGCCCTGACACGCTGGCAGCCTGATGATGTGCTGCACTGTCTGTCACTCCTTGCTCAAGATGGCAAAACCCCACGTACCCAAGCGCGTATGCTCTCAAGCTTGCGTCAGTTTTATCTATGGATGATCGCCAGCAATCTACGCGAAGACAATCCTTGTGAGCGTATCAAAAGTCCAAAGCTAGGTCGTCCGCTGCCAAAAGACTTAGCCGAGGCTGACGTAGATAATCTCCTTGCCGCACCTGATACCAGTACGGCACTTGGACTGCGTGACAAAGCAATGCTAGAAGTTTTATACGCCTGCGGTCTGCGGGTGAGTGAGTTGATTAACCTCTCATTAGAGCAAGTGAATCTAAACTCAGGCTGGCTACAAATCACGGGGAAAGGTAATAAAACGCGACTGGTGCCTCTCGGCGAATATGCAGCGGATGCATTGGAAGATTATCTTTCTCATGGACGTGGTGATTTGATTGCCCATTTGAAGTCGGGGAATTGCCAAGCGGTGTTTTTGACGGCGCAAGGTGGATATATGACGCGGCAGAACTTTTGGTATCTACTTAAGAAGTACGCCAAAGTTGCCAGTATCGATAAAGAATTATCACCGCATACGCTACGTCACGCCTTTGCCACGCATTTGCTCAATCATGGTGCAGACTTGCGTAGTGTGCAGTTATTACTAGGACATAGCGATTTGTCCACCACGCAAATCTATACTTATGTTGCAACAGCGAGATTGCAGAAATTACATGCGGAGCATCATCCACGTGGGTAGCCTTGCCATATTGCCATATGGGCAGCATTGAAATCTAATATTATTGACGATTGTAAAAGGAATATATCGTGTCGCAAGCTCAACTGTCTGCCTTAACAAAGAGTCAAAACTCTGCACTTAGAAACCTTACTATCATGGGTTATTTAGAAGGTACGTCTTTTCTATTGTTACTTGGTATCGCGATGCCACTCAAATATATGTTCGATATTCCAGAAGCAGTAAGCTATGTCGGTCCAGTGCATGGGGTATTATTCGTTGCTTATGTCATGGTATTAATCATCACCGCGAGCAGAATAAAAATGCCGCTGTGGGCGCTACCTGCAGGTGTGCTCGGCTCATTCTTGCCATTTGGGCCGTTTATATTTGATCATTTATTAAAGAAGAATTTGAGGAAGTAATTTCAAGAAAAATTCCATATCAGGAACGATGTATAGCTGAATGCGGCTAACTATAATGACACTCTATTCGTTTGCTGTATCTATCACTATTTTAGGATTACGTGCCCGTATCTCGCGATAAAAACGTGATTTGTCTTTTGGTGAGATTAGTATTTCTTCATCTTGATATGATATTTTAATCCTATCTAATGATAGAGCTGGCGCAGAACTCATACTTCGAGTCGGCGTCATATAGGTGATATCTGTAATCTCAATTTTTTGAACAGAGAACCCACTATCTACTTGTAGTTGGTCATTCGTTAATATGTACTCAGTACCGAAAAAAGGGATGAGCATTAGTGCTGCAAAAGGTATGAGAATAACCGTCGTTAATATAGTTTGTACGAGGGATTTGTGAGCACCTCGCTTCCACTGCCATAATGGAACAGACACAGTAAATAAACTCAAACCCCAGAGTAGCATTGCGAGCCAAAAGTCTACTTTAGATACGAATGTAATGTCTGGCATAAATAATACTTAGAGACTATCAGGTTAAATTTGATTCTATCTTAAGCGATGCCTCTTATCTAATGTCTCTAACATTTTTCTTAGAATTTTTTGCGATATCGCAAAATGCAGTTCTAGAAATAGATAGCTGCAAACCCATCCTTTTCTCGTTACAATACCCTTATTAAAGTGCGTCATGATATACATGCTGCCTAAATGGGCTGCGCACTACCTTTTTCCTATCTATTATCCGAGAATCCCATGAGCCATAGACCACCTGCTGACCTATTAAAAAACGCCGAACACTGGCGCGAAGATATCAATTTTCGCCAAGAAGTGCTGGGTAAGCCGTTTGATTTTGCGACCACGTGGGGCATTTTTTCACCGCAAAAGCTCGATGATGGTAGCTTGATGCTGCTTGATTATGTAGATTTTGAGCAAGATGATGATTCGATTGATTTGGGCTGTGGTTATGGTGTACTTGGTATGACGGCAGCACGTGAATGTCCAAATGGTCAGCATACGCTGATTGATAAAGACTTTATGGCGGTAGAATATGCACGTCGTAACTGTGAAAAAAATGGTCTAAACAATGTCGATGTGCATTTATCAAATGGTTTTAATCATGTGGCAAAAGACAAAGACTTTAGCCTTGTGATGTCAAACTTGCCAGCCAAAGTCGGTAAAGAGCAGCATTATTTATACTTCCTCGATGCCTATGCACGCATGCGTAAAGGTGGACGTTTTTACGTGGTGACGATTAATGGCCTACGCCAATTTGTTAAGCGCTCATTTACCGAAGTATTTGGTAATAGCGACAAAATCAAGCAAGGTAAAACCTATACGATTACGATGGCGACCAAAGACTAGTTTTAGCTTTGCCTGATTAAGTTCCAGTTATTCAAATTAAGTTTGAAATTGACATAAAAAAGCACGCTAAATCTAATTTAGCGTGCTTTTTATTTGGTATGACCAATTGTCTTTTTACATCTGACGTTTTATCAAGTATCCACCCAATAGCGCGCTGCCGATAATCGGCAATAGCACCATGAGCATTGGTGAAAAACCTGTGGCTAGCGATACAAAACCGACTAAGTCTTGAATATAGCTAAATAGTAGTCCAAACAGCAATGCCACGACGATACGCAAGCCTAAGCTGTGCGTCCGTAGCGAGCCAAAGACAAACGAGCAAGCGACAATCACCAGCGACAATATCGATAATGGCGATAGTAGCTTTTGCCAAAATGCGACTTCATGATCTAAAGAACGATTGCCCTGCTGATGCATAAACGTGCGATGCTCATACAGCTGCGTCAATGACAAATCTTCTGCCTTACGCGTTAGCAGATACACAGACTCTGGGGCAAAAGGTAAGCTTAACGTATCTGATGGTGAAATAGCTTGGCTACTCTCAAAGCCCTGATTGATAGAGAGCTCAACCATATCATTTAGCTGCCACTCGTAACGATACTGCTCGCTTGGCTTTTCACTATTCACATCAATTGGTTCACGGCCAGTATACTTTCCACCTTCCGCATGGACAGCGGTTTGCAAATTTCCGTTGTTATCCAAATGCCAGCGTTTCACTTCGCCAATATTGCCTGCTACATCAGCATAATCAATATATAAAACGTCGCTACCATCAGGTGTAGCACTGCCATCTTCTGCGGTTTCGAATCGTGGTTGTGTCGTCCAGTAGCCGCGTACCGAAGTGACCAGTGAGGTACTGTCCTCATCATTAATCTGTTTTGCCAACTGATTAGAAGACGGTAAAACGAACTGGTTGATAGCTAATGCCAACAGTACAAATATCAAAGCGGGCTGTAATACCCAGCCGACGATACGATAAATACTGACCCCAGCCGCGCGCATGACGACCAGCTCGCTTTTATTGGCCAGCAAGCCCAATCCTATGACGGCACCAAGTAACGCACCCGTTGGAATAAATTGCTCTAAAAAGTAAGGCGAACGATGAAAGATATATTTGAGCGCCTCGCCCATGGTGTAGTTATCATCTAACGAATCAAGCTCTGATAAGTAAGAAAAAATCAGCTGTAATGCCCACAAACCAATGACGGCAGCAATAATAGCCAATAGAGCGTTGAGTTTGACATAGCGACTGAGGACTTTTAGATTGGCAGGTTTCTTAGCCAATTGATCAGACTTGGCTGACTTAGCAAATAAAGAGCGCATTAAGACTGCCCTCCTTGTGAGCTGTTGTTCTGGTTATCTATGCTGCTAACTGAATTAGTTGCGGCAGCGGCTAGACTGTTTTCTTGTTTGCGAAAGCGCAATCGATGTTGCACACGGCTACCCCAATTCATATAAAGCGCCAATGCCATAAATCCTAAGATAAGCCATGCATACGCCCATACGCTGATGCTGTCTTTGCTCACTGCGTTTTTGAGCGAAATGATACCTAATGCACAGCTGACAAATAATAAGATAGAAGGGAACAAGCGCAGCCAACGTCCTTGACGCGGACGGACTTGCGCCAGTGGCACGGCCAACATAGGCGCGATAATCATCAGCCATGGTAGCGCCAAACGGTAGCCAAGCTCACCTTGTGCAGCACGCATTGTACTATTCGTGCCTGATGGTGAGCTACTCGTGGCGGCTTGCCACAATGGTCCAATCTGTTGCGTTTCAATATTGTCTTCGGTGATAACTTCCTGTGAAGACTCAGTCAAGGTGATGCGATAGCGATCAAAAGCGACTTGGTTATATTTCAGACTGCCTGCACCAACTTCGTAACGACGTCCTTGGAACAAATCCAACTGGGTCACGCCGCTATTGCCAGTATCCACTTGCTCAGCACGCTTAGCCAACGTAATCGTGTCTTTGCTAATGTCCTTCGCACCGCTATTTATAACATCTTTTGGGATATCAGAGATGCCAATTTGTTCGGCTGTCTCGCTGTCAATCGTATTATTCATATCAACAGCAGTGGCATCGACATCTTCAGCAGCACTACCTTTTTTCGCAGGTTCAGATTGGATCAAGATCACATCTTGCAACTTTTTCTTATCATCGCTGAGACTACCCACATATAAATGATAATTGCCGCTACTGATAAACTCGTTCGGACGAATCAAATCAAACGCACTGGTCAATGCTTGCTGCTGCCAGACAGCCTCAGATGAGCGGACGCCCCAAGGCTTGCCAACGACAGATAGCGCCGCCTCGCCGACGAACAATGCCAATATTAATGGTGTCATCAATCGAGCAAGCCTACCGCGAGACACGCCGCTAGCATTGATCACTGCCATTTCTTGATCGACATACAAGCGACCAAATACCAGCATCAAAGCGATAAAGAATGCTAACGGTAAAATGAGCTCTAAAAAATACGGTAGGTTATACCCAATGATCGTAAACAGTAGGCTGACGTCCAAACGACCTTCAGCAGCGATGCCAAAGTAGCGTATCAAACGACCGCCGAGCATCATCACTACCAAAAACCCCAACACTAAGGCAGTGGTCGAGGCAACTTGTTGTGTCATGTAGCGGCGTAATATCACAATGGGTACTCTTAAACGGTTGGTATGCGCGCGATTGATGATGAGCTTATTGACTGTTTAGGTCGTACGACGACATATCACCAGCATGATATGAGTCATTTACATACTCAAATAACGGTAAACGTTACTAAGCGACTGGTTAGTCATACTCAATAAACACAATCGACAAATATAACCGCTAATGCTAGCATGTTTTGCTCAAAAATGGCTGTGAAATGTGTTTGAAAACATTACCTACACCTTGCTGAAAGCGCATTATTGACAGTAAGTAACAAATATAGCAAATATTGGATGAATAATTAATAAAACCTCAAATTACATCGAATTGGTAGTATTTCTAGCGCTAAGTTTTTGCTTTATTTATTTTAGAAAGGTTTGTTTGTCATTCGTATCATCGAACATTTATCTCTGTTATTAATTGCTAGACTGACTGATAGAAAAATATACTTATATCGTCAAACGGAGAATAATATTAATGAATAAAACGACCTCTATACCCTCTACCCTACTTGAACTCGCTGGCGGCACATTCGATGCGCTTGACTGGTCAAATTGCGCGCTCGTTCTTATCGACTATCAAAACGAATACGTCGATGGCGCTATGCCATTAGGGGACGCTGGGGCAAAAGCCATCGCCAATGCGCGCCTACTACTCGATAGAGCGCGTCAGCAAGGTTTACCTATCTTCCACATTACCCATCATGGTGCCGAGAATGGCAATGTCTTTGACCCTCTATCAGCTAACGTTGAGATCGTCGAACAGTTACAGCCGCAAGATGGCGAAACAGTGATTGCCAAAAAGCATCCGAATGCCTTTTATGATACGCAATTACAATCACTGATTTTAGCAGTAGAAAAGAAGCAGATTATTTTTGCGGGTTTTATGAGTCATATGTGCGTCAGCTCAAGCGTCCGCGCCGCATTTGATTTAGGTTTCGATAGCTTTGTCTGTCACGATGCCTGTGCCACTCGCGACTTACCTAGCGCTACAAGAGAGCCGATAAGCGCTGAAATCATGCATGATACTGCCATGGCCGCACTACAAGACAGATTTGCCGCGATGGTAACGACCGATGAATTGGTCAATGGCTAGTATGTTGGCATCATCGGAGAATGATAATGTAACCGTTAAACCATAGCGTAAGTTAGTACAGCATAATAATTCAAACGTATTACCCAAGACTTGCTAACTGCGCACGATTATCGCAATATGCTACACTACTGTGATTGCTCAACAGACCAAATAATTTAATAATCTGACAGGTATAAGCAGTCATTTAAATCCTGCAATTTTCATAACTCTAATAAGGATAACTATATGAATATCAAATTATCTCAGCATTTACCAAAGACCCATACGCAAAAAATCCTGAAAAAAGAAGCCAAAAGTAAAGACGATGCTTGTCTGGTTGTATTGGTCGATGACAAGAAAAACATTCTTGCTGAATCTGTGCTGACCGAATATACCACTCGTATTGAGCAGCTGATTGAAGTATCTCACTTCAAGGGCACTACCTGTGAGACTGTTGCTGACTACGCATTAGCAGGTGATAAAAAAACCACTAAGCAAAACCCTGTACAACTGCTGTTGGTCGGTGTAGGTAACACTGATAAGTTCAACAACACCGTACTGCAAAAAATCGCCAACACTATCTATAGCAGCACACAAAAGCGTGTGTCTTCTATCACTGTCGCCTTGGGTGATGCACTGGAAGAAAATCACTTTGGTCAATTTGCCCTTAATCTGTTGGCAGCAAGCTACCGCTTTGACAAGTATAAGTCTGAGCAAGCGAGTCCTGTATTGACTGATGTTTATCTGTTAGCTGATGAGTCACTACAGCCTGCACTTGCCTTTGCTCAGTCAGTATTTGCTGGTCAGAGCCTCACTCGTGATGTAGCCAATGAGCCTGGCAATATATGCTTCCCAGCTTATATGGCAGAGCAAGCTCAAGAACTTGCGAAAACTTACCCTGACCTATTAACCGTGAAAGTACTAGGTGAAGACGAGATGTCAGCGCTAGGTATGCATTGCTTCTTGGCCGTTGCACAAGGCTCTACTAAAGAAGGTAAGCTGGTGCTCATGGAGTACCGTGGCAAATCAGAATTTAGTTCAAATGCAGGCACTACCGAGCAAACCACTAGCAACGCAAAAGTAAGTAGTCTAAAGGCATTAGCCGATAAACTACCAACCAAAAAGTCAGCTAAAAATGCAAGCAAAAATAGCAATGACAATGCACAAGCGACCAATGACGACGCACCTATCGTATTAGTCGGTAAAGGCGTGACCTTTGATTCAGGCGGTATCTCAATCAAGCCAGGTGCAGCGATGGATGAGATGAAGTTTGATATGGGTGGTTCGGCGTCAGTACTTGGTACAATCAAAGCGTTGTGCGAAGCGCGTCTACCAATCAACGTCGTTGGTGCGCTAGCCTGTGCTGAAAACATGCCATCAGGTGATGCAACGCGTCCAGGCGATATCGTTAAAGCGATGAATGGTAAATCAGTTGAAATCTTGAACACTGATGCTGAAGGTCGCTTAGTACTAGCAGATACCTTGTGTTACGTGCAGCGTTATCAGCCAAAAGCCATCATCGATGTTGCCACCTTGACTGGCGCTTGTGTGGTTGCGCTAGGCCATGTGCGTTCAGCCGTATTTAGTAATGATGAAGATGTCCTGTTTGATTTAGAAAATGCCAGCAACCTATCAGGCGACCTAATTTGGCATATGCCTTTAGATGATGAATATCAAGCTCAGCTTGATTCACCAATCGCTGATATGCAAAACATCGGTGGTAAAGGTGCTGGTGCCGTAACTGCCGCCTGCTTCTTATCGCGTTTCATTGAAGAAGGTCAAGCATGGGCGCATCTAGATATCGCTGGTACTGCATGGAATTCAGGTAAAGACAAAGCAGCCACTGGACGTCCTGTACCATTGTTTATGCAATATCTAAAAAACAGCGCAGAGATGGCTTAATTCATTTATGAAAATTAGTTTTTATGTATTAAGTGAAAGTAAGGCCCAAGATTTCTTGGGCTTTATTTGTCAGCTGACTCAGACGGCGCTTAACAAAAGCGCTCAGTCTTTGCTGATTTTAATTGAAGATGAGACATTACTAGCAAATCTAGATACGGCACTTTGGTCACAGGACTCCACGAGTTTTATACCGCATCACTGTCTTTCTGATAATGACAATAAAAGTACCGATGATAGAGATACTGATGATAGCAACATCAACATTGTTACTCATAAATCATTAGCGCCTGTACTATTAGGCAATCATATGCCAGCTGATTTCAATGGTATCGTGCTCAATACGACGACACGTCCCGTCAACGATTTTATGACTGCTACCAATAATTCAAAACCCTCTCGAGTCCTTGAGCTGATCCTACCTGATGCCACAAGTACACAAGAAGGTCGTAATAAATATAAAGCCTACCAGCAATTAGGTTACGATCTGACCCACTTTAAGGTGTAGCTCTACTGTTTATTTCCCTCTTACCTTTCATAGCGAAATCTCTTCCTACCTTATATATCACTGCCTATATTGCTGCTTTTACTCTCCTAT
Organism: Psychrobacter immobilis; assembly: GCF_904846235.1. Lineage (GTDB taxonomy): Bacteria > Pseudomonadota > Gammaproteobacteria > Pseudomonadales > Moraxellaceae > Psychrobacter > Psychrobacter immobilis_C. The sequence continues at coordinate 123,579 of NZ_CAJGZN010000003.1, read as the reverse complement.
AAATGAGGTATTCTGAGTAGCTAGCCCTTGCCTATAAGTGCTACATTCTTTTTTATACTAGTTCTATAACTCTACTATCCCTCTGTTTGCACGCAACAGCTACTGCTATGAGCGGTATGCGAATATGTCAAAAAATGCTACCATCCTTCGATAAATTTTCTGTTGTGACAATTCACTTACTTTTAACGGACTTGAGGGTGTACAGATGCGTTCATTGATTGCGATGTATCAGCGTATAGGGCTGGTGCCGCTTATTATTATTGGTTTGGTATTAGGGGTATTGATTGGTTGGCTGGCGCCAAGTATCGGCACCGCCATAGGGTTGCTTGGTACACTATTTGTCGGCGCACTAAAAGCAGTCGCTCCCATCCTAGTGTTTATTCTGGTTATGGCAGCCATTAGTCAACATCGCAGTGGCAATGAAGTCTACGTAAAGCCGGTGCTTATCATGTACATGTTCGGCACTTTTTTGGCAGCACTAACGGCAGTCGGTGCCAGCTTTTTGTTCCCGACTGAGCTGGTCTTGATCAACGCCGATATCGCGCAAGTACCACCTGCTGACCTAAAAGAAGTCTTGACGAACTTGCTCATGAACTTGGTTGCTAATCCGATCAATGCAATCGCTGAAGCCAACTATATTGGTATCTTAGCATGGGCAATTATTATCGGTTTTGCATTGCGCCAAGCCAGTGATACTGCTCGCAATGTTGTCGGTGATTTCGCTGATGCCATCTCACAAGTGGTTAAATGGATTATTGCTTTAGCCCCATTTGGTATCTTAGGCCTAGTCGCTAGCACGGTTGCTGAGACAGGCTTTGCTTCTTTAGCAGGCTACGCGCGTACCTTAATGGTATTAATCAGCTGTATGTTGTTCATTGCGTTGGTTGCCAATCCGCTTATCGTCCTTATCAAGACGGGCAAGAACCCTTATCCACTCGTGTTCAGATGTCTGCGCGAATCAGGAATTACTGCCTTCTTTACACGTAGTTCAGCGGCCAATATCCCAGTCAACATGAACCTTGCCCGTAAGCTTGGATTGCATGAAGACACTTATTCGGTGACCATCCCACTAGGGGCCACCATTAACATGGCGGGTGCTGCGATTACGATTAACGTCTTAACGCTTGCTGCTGCTCATACGTTGGGTATCGAAGTGACGTTTGCATCAGCGCTGCTACTCAGTCTGGTTGCTACGATTAGTGCTTGCGGTGCTTCTGGTGTTGCTGGTGGTTCATTACTATTGATTCCACTCGCTGCTAGCTTATTTAGCATTCCAAATGATATCGCGATGCAAGTGGTTGCGATTGGCTTTATCATCGGTGTGATTCAGGATTCAGCTGAGACTGCCTTGAACTCTTCTACTGATGTATTATTTACAGCAGCAGCTGACCCTACTTATTCGCGTTAATTTCTGCTGAAGTGTTTTATATAGACATAAAAAAAGGGCCTTTATAGGGCCCTTTTTTTACGCGTTATCTTGATTGTTAGTTTACTTTAGATTATCTATATCGACTTCGATGACTGGTGTTTGCTGCTCTATTTGACGTTTAAGTTGGCGCAGCTGCTCAACTTCATCTAAAAGCTCAAGTATCAATCCAATGGCAGGTACGCTGGCCTCAAAATCACGACTCAATCGCGATGCACGGCGCACTGTCGTCAGCTGATAACCAGTAAATTTTTCATGCTCTGGTACATCATATTCAATGATATTTTCTTCGATTAATTCGATGACCCATTGGCGCTCTTGGCCACAGGCAGAGACCAGTTCATCTAAGCTCATGATGATGTCTGTAAATTCAGTCGAGTGGTTCATAGCTATTATCCTCGTTTTCTCTTTATTTCATCGGTATCGTATTCATCTCTGCTATTCGTTTATTACTTCAATAATAAGTAACGGTTATTCATAATCTTGTTTAACGACTAATATTGGTATCAGCAAAGGCTTGTTTTAGCTGCTCGTAAGCCTGTCTCGACGCATCACTACTGACATCAGGGTTGACAATATTTAAAGTTAGATACAAGTCGCCTGCTTGCTTAGCAGGGATACCTTTGCCTTTAAGACGTAAATTGCTACCGGACTTGCTATTCTTAGGAATGGTCACACCAAGCGTACCCGCTGGCGTACTGACATTGATTTTTTCACCCAACGCCGCTTCCCACGGTGCAATATTCACAGTTTGATAAACATCTGCACCTTCTATACGAATATTGGCATCATGACGAATTTTAACCTTCAAAAACAAATCGCCATTTTTTCCATTACTGCTACCAGCAGCACCTTGCCCTGCTAAACGAATTTGCTTACCGTCAGTGATACCTTTAGGGATTTTTATCTTAAGGGTTTTATTGTCGTAGTCGACATTGCCATTGGGCTGACGAACAGGGACGTTTAACTTAATACTATAGTCGTCGCCACTATAGACTGAAGATAAATCAACGGTAATCTCGGCATGTTGATCTTGACCTTTGCTATCTTGCGTCCCAAAGCCACCACCAAATTGATCAAATCCGCTGCTTTGAGAGCGACTTCCCGTTTGCCCACCAGTTGACCCACGTGCGCCGCGACCAAATGCTGAAAAAATATCATCGAAGCGAAAACCACCATCACCAAAGGCCTCACCGTCACCAAACTGATCTTTGATATCTTCCCAGCGAAAACCACCTTGACCTGCACCAGTTTGCCCACTGCCACCAAACCCACTTGATCTACTTTGACCCGCGAACGGATTATTGAGCATAGCGTCATATTCAGCGCGCTTTTCTTTATCTCTGATCGTTTCGTAAGCATTGTTTATTTCTGCAATTTTATTATCAGCGTCTGGATGATCACTGACATCGGGATGGTATTGACGAACGAGCTTGCGGTATTTTTTTTTGATATCAGCGTCTGAGGCGTCTTTTTTGACCCCTAAAATGTCATAGTAGTTTTTCTCTGCCATGTTATTTTCCCCAAAATAAAAACATATTAGTGGTATCAGTCTGCCAATTTCAAACGATACGGTATAAATGGCTACTAGATTTTGCTATAGCAATTTTTGTAGCCTACTTATCATCATAACAATAATTACAACAAACACCGTTATATAAATATTACCAATAGTGATGCCAAGCGACTGCAGCATCGATCTTATCTGAATCACCTAACACTACGCTATTATCGGCCATCACAGTGTCTGAATATGTCATTATAAGCCTAGCATCATTATTCTTTGATAGCTGCTGGCGTAATGTCAATTTGGTAAGATCAATAGTAGCGCGCCCTTCTCGCTTTGAAGTGACGTAAGACAATTCAGCACTTTGGTTATTACGTTTCATACGTAAGCCCAGCTCAATACTGATATCTGCGTGTTTATCTTGATCATGGGCCGTCGCATTGACCATACCATAGCCAAGTATATGTTTACCAAACTTAGCGCCTGCGCCAACGCCAGCTTGTGCGTAAGGGCTATGTCGATTACCAGTAAACGTATCTGTACGAGCACCTGTTTTTAGTTGCCAAGACAGTTTAGGTTCGCCCGATAACGGTTGTCTAAGATCTTCAATCTGCTGCATGTCTAAAAACACGAAATCCGTCAATGTCCATTGATGCATATCAAAGCTATAACCCAGTGACGCTTTTACGGCTTCAAAACGTTTATCAATATCTGTATGAGCGTTAAGTGGGTCTTTTACAAATAACGATAAACCAACTTCTGCCCTCTCCTCAGATAAAACGACGGTAGTCTGCGTGGTTTTGTTACTCAATGCTGGAGAGGGTTTGTTCGGTACAGTCAGCTGAGCCAAACCATTGCTAGCTGGTAGCGCAAAACGCTGACTGAGCAATTCGCTTTTGAGAGCTCGCTGCTTCAGTGTATTGTCTTGTGTGATTTTATAAGTACGATGTAAGATCAGAAAATCAAGCGCAACCGCCCTATCGTCCGCGTTTAAAGTAGCAAGCGGGGCAGTGCTTTCTGTACGAATGACAGAGTTTATGATGGATTGTATTGGCTTAGGTAATTGTACAAACTTCTCGCGCAGCTGCGTTTGTTCAGAGGGTAAATAGCGTACTGAAGACACTAATGAATCAGCGCCATTATCGTGTTCTAATAGCTGATCGAATACATAGTCTGGCGCATACCAAGGACCTACTCGCTCAGTCGTTCTTATGTCGCTTATCAGCTCAAGTATCTCTCCTGAGCGATAACCACAATTTTGTTTGATAAAATAATAGTCAAAGCGAGCGAACTTTGCTTCGTACAAATGATAGTTCAATAATTGCGTTTCAAAGGTATCTAGATTGAGCACGTACTCCCACATATCACGTTGCTCGTTCTTGGAGTATACCGCGTCTTGTTTAAAAAATTCCGTCTCTGAAAACCCAGCATCATAAAACCCAAATAGTCCTTTTAGCGCGTACATGGCACCGTTCTCATTTTCTGGAATACGAGCGCCGAAGTTGTATGAATTATTAAGTAAGTCCTCGCTAGATAGCTCTCTGACATCACTGTTCGTATTATTTATATTATCTATAGACGTGTTGGTTTTGACCAGTACATGACCAAATGAAGAAGCTGGGTTTTTTAAATAGCTGCTTACTAGGATCAGGCTTATTTCTTGATTCGCATCGGGTAATTTTGAGCAGTTTTTGAGATCGACGTTCAGTTCTGGTAAATGATGATTAAGCCATAAATATCTGGCTGGATACTTACAAACTACGCCCTCATTATTCATTTGCTCTATCGTTGCTATAAGCTCTGCATAGGGATCAAAATTACGTTTCGAACGAGGCTTAGGATTGGTTAAATAAAAATCTGGTGAGATGACTTCAGCCCTGCCATTTTTATAAAACAATAGATGTTGCCACTGGGAGTGCTTAGCCAATGATTTTAGTTCTATGGTGTCGATAGCGGTATCTTTATGAGAGCTCTGGTTTTGCTCCTGTACCTGCGGTTCATCGAGTCGTTGTACGCTTGGCTCAATATCTGGCAAGTTATCGGGCTCACTTGAAGTCATATCTACTGCGATAGACGAAGCATTACTAGAAGAGAATTTATTTTCTTTATCTACTGTTACTGGATCTGAAGCATAGGCATTCGTTTCATCAACTTCCGCATTGCAAATAGTCGTTGCAGCCAAGCAAGCCACCCATAAAAACATTTTTTGCATTTTATTTAGATACCATAAATACATTAGCAATAAAAAACACGTAAGCACTAGGATTACGTGTTTTTATCATTAAATTATCAAAATTTTGAGTATTAAACTAAAAACTTAATACCTAATACTTTCAATATTTAGATAGCACAGCTTTGCTTAACGATGCTAAATAGTGTTTCAGCATTTTGATCTTGCGTAGCAGTACGATAGGCAGAAGTCTGAGTATATTGACCATATTGTGCGCGTACACTAGCAGCTGAATCACAGTTAGCAACACTTTGTAGGGCAGATAAATGAGCTCCTTGACCTGAAGCTAAGTCTTTTTCCACACTTGGGAATGCTTCTTTGATCAAAACAGCCGCTCTAACATTGCCACCCTGGCAAGTTTCAGGAGACATAGAATTAGAAGTCGCAGCGGTAGTACCCCAATCCCAAGTCACGTTAGAGATAATAGCAAGGATAGGGCTTGAATTACCGAACAAAGCACCACCAATACCACATTCTTTGTATACTTGCTCAATCGTACGACCAGTCTCTACTTTTTTAAATTTAGAGCCAAGATCAGCATTCGCTGTACTAAACGGAATCATTGCCGCGACAACTGAAGCGAACGCAATTTTTTTCAACATAAAACTTCCTCGAAAGACGATAAAAAATAAATTATTTGACCAAATATCAAACTTATCATGAGTATATTTGATAGATACTCTAGAATAATGTCTAACCTTATCCATTCTACAAAATAGTAAGAATATAGCAAGGTTTTTTTACATTATATTATCTATTTCTATTTGAGCTTTCATAACGATAATTATGCTATATCGATAGATTTGGTCTTTATATATTACCTATTTATATTACGTTGTTTGCTTTCCAGTATTTTGTCGGCTTCTTTATGAGAATCACTCTTTATAAGTCTAGCTTTAGTACCTGTACCATCATTTTTTTGCTAAAAAATAGCTATTTTTCCTTAAAAAACAGCTATTTGACCTCATGAGTTTTTTACACGGCAGTAATAATATGACAAGCTAGCTCTTGTAGAATCCCCTATTATTCATACTCATAGGGAGTATAGATAACGTAGGCAAGAGCATCTGTCTATTTTATTAATTGCTTAAAGGTATTAAATGTCTTATTTAATCAAGTCTTTGGTTGTCACTTTATCGCTACTACTTAGCACCACAGTTTTTGCAGCCAATACCAGTTATTATGGTAGTAAGTTTCATGGTAAGCGCACAGCGAGTGGCAGTATCTTCAACATGAACTCTCTAACCGCTGCACATCGCACGTTACCGTTCGGTACGAAGGTACAAGTAACCAATCAAAAGACAAAGCAGAGCGTCGTTGTAAAAATCACGGACAGAGGACCTTTTATTAGAGGTCGTATCCTTGATTTATCAAAAGCCGCTGCTGGTGAAATAAACTGTCAGCTTTGTACGACCACGATGGAAATACTGTCGTACGGTGATGGCAAATATCGTAAGGAATAATGTAATAAAAAAGGGATGGCTGATGCCATCCCTTTTTTATGTCTGCTTATATAATTAACTATCTAGAATGCTTTATGCGAACTTAGCTTCCATCTCTTCTAAAGTCGTCATTGATAGTAGTAATTTCTCTTCATTATCACTATGCTGCTGCTGTAGCGCTGTTTGCTCATTGAGCAATACAAGCAAGTCAGACTTACGGCTCTCTTCGTACAGCTCTGTATCAGCCAGTTTTTCTTCCAGCGTCACGAGCTGCTTATCAATCTTAGCCAGTGTCTTTTCTGTTTCTTCTATCTCGCGGCGGATAGGTGCTGTCATTTTACGCTGTTCAGCCGCTAGCTTACGCTGCTCTTCTTTACTAAGTGCAGGCGTCGCAGCTTTACTATTTGACGAATTATCAGATGCTTTGTTGCTTACTTGGCTATTATCTGTTTCACGTGAAACAAACTTCTTACTCTCTTTTTTACTTTTTTTCTTACCGGTATTCTTATCTGATGCATTCTCTTGCTTGCGCTTCTCTGCTAGCCACTTACCATAGTCACCAATGTCGCCATCGAACTCTTCGATGATGCCATCGTGTACCAGATATAGCTCATCACAGACATTGGCAATCAACTCTCGATCATGCGAGACCAGTACCACTGCGCCCTTAAAACCTTGTAATGCAATCGTCAATGCTTGACGCATTTGTAAGTCTAAATGGTTGGTAGGCTCATCGAGTACAAGTACGTTTGGACGTTGCCAGACGATCAGTGCCAAGGTCAAACGCGCGCGCTCACCACCTGAGAATAGCTCACTTGGTGTATCAATGCGCTCACCGCGGAAGTCAAAGCTACCCAAAAATGAGCGTAGCATCGCATCAGAGGTTTTACCTGCTAGGCGACGTAGCATCTCTATAGGCGTTGCTTTGGCATCTAAGATGTCCATTTGATGCTGATTAAAATAGCCGAGCTTTAGGGTATCCGAAACACGATACTTCCCTGTTAGTACGCCAAGTTCACCGACTAATGCTTTAATCAGCGTTGATTTACCAGCGCCGTTCATACCCAATAAGCCAAGACGGGTGTCAGGGGTTACCTGTACATTGGCATTGTGTAGAAGCGGTGTCTCACTATAGCCAATATCTGCGTTGGTCAGCTCAATTAGCGGTGAGCTCATGTTTGCTGGCTCGTAAAACTGGAACGAGAACGGATTGTCAGCCATCATTGGTGATAGCTCTGCCATACGCTCTAACTGCTTAATACGGCTCTGTGCTTGCTTGGCTTTACTGGCTTTAGCACGGAAACGACGAATAAAGTCATCTAAGTGAGCCTTAGTCGCTTCTTGTTTCTCAAACGCTTGCTGCTGCTGCGCCATACGTTCGTGACGGGTACGAATAAACTGCTGATAGTTACCAGTATACAGGGTGATTTTTTGTTGCTCGACATGCAGGATATGACCGACTGTCGCATCCAAAAACGCTTGGTCATGAGAAATCACAATGACCAGACCCATATAGGCATTGATCCATGTCTCAAGCCATAAGATAGCGTCCAAGTCCAAATGGTTGGTTGGCTCATCGAGTAACATCAGATCAGCACGGCTCATCAAGGTTTTGGCGAGGTTTAAGCGCATACGCCAACCACCAGAAAACCCTTCTACTGGCAGTTCATGCTGGCTAGTCTTAAAACCAAGACCTGCCATAATTTGCGCCGCTTTGGTCGGCGTACGATACCCGTCGATTTCATCGAACTGCTGGTGTAGTACACCAATTTGCTCATCACTGACACTGCTCAAATCGTTTAGCGCAGCATTAATTTCATACCACTGCTCATCACCGCTCAATACATAATCAATTGCAGACTGCGTCGTAGCACCAACTTCCTGCGCCATGTGCGCCACATGCCAGCTATCAGGAATACTGACTTCACCTTTATCAAGGGTGACCTCTGTATCACCTGTACCCATCTGCGTCAGTAATAGCGCAAATAAGGTAGATTTGCCTGTGCCGTTGTTGCCCGTCAGTCCAACTTTGTGACCTGGATGGAGCTGAAAGCTTGCACCTGCAAACAATTCACGACCATCACGGCGAACACCAACGTCTTTAAATTCGATCATATAATTTCTTCATCTCAACAATAATATAGATATAGGGCAATAAGAAACACACATAGGGTTTGCCAACTGGCGGCTATTATTTCAAACGCTCGCCCCATAGGCAAACAATTAAATAACTATTTCAAAACTAAGTATTTATTACGCTAAACACCTTAAGTTGCACAAGCGACTCTTGAGCTCATATATAGTTGTTACTATTATAAAGGTTATGGCCGTAAAATACCGTAATATGACTAATAAGCTTTAAGACTGCCTAATATTATTAAGTAGGGTTTTATATAGTCATACGCTATTTAGTCACACGCTATTATTTTTTAGTCTGGTTATTGGTTTAGCCTATTGACGCAGTTATTTTAAAAAACACAATATCAAAATTGGGACACTGCTATTCATTAGTAAAATTCAGTAGTTGCATCACTCTTGACAAACGAATCAGCACCCCCATTATGATATACTGCTAAAAGATAAGTACCCACCATCAATAGAGCCAATAAAGTGTTGTGGTGGCACAAATACTATTTTGAAATTGTACAAACAGCTTATAATGCACCAATAGCTTTGCCATAATGACAGCACCCAATTAAATCAAACGCCGTGCGTATCTTTATTTGCAAGTACCATATTGCAAACCCAAACAGGACGACGACCGCATTTGATCCTAGCAACTGAGGTAGATATGAACGAATCAGCCAACCAATTTAGTCCAAGCTCAAGCCAGCCAGTAGATCCAACCGTATTAAGCCTAACTGATAGTGCGGCGCAAAAAGTACGCCGTCTACGTGAAGAAGAAGGCGATAGCGATCTTATGCTACGTGTCTATGTGACGGGTGGCGGTTGTTCTGGTTTCTCTTACGGGTTTAACTTTGCCAACGACCTAAACGAAGACGATGCCAATTTTGATAATGGTGATGTGACGTTAGTCGTCGATTCGCTAAGCTATCAATACTTGCAAGGCTCGACCGTTGACTATACTGAAGGACTGGAAGGGGCACGTTTTGTCGTGACCAATCCGAATGCCACGACCACGTGCGGCTGCGGTTCGTCATTCTCTATATAAGCTAAATAGACGCGGTCGCGCTATGGTTATTAAGATAATGCGATAGTGTGCCAATACTATGTCAAATGGCTTGTAGGCATAATGAACAAAGCATCTATCTCTCAGGTAGATGCTTTTTTTATCAAACTGTCTGGCCAGAATAACGCTATATTCGAGATGAATTTGTATTAAAGACAGGGTCAAAATCTTCACAAATCGCGTTGCCTAAAGCTTATCGTATTTGTAATTGTCCGTGGTTTTCAAGGCAGCTTTGAGCTAAACTGACGGAATTATTGACCTAACATTTACCTATTTTATGGACAAACGCTTATCGTGTTTTGATCCGCCATAATAAATAACAATAGATGACTATTATGAGTAATTTTGCGAGTAGCTTTGTTAATTTCGAAATCCCTAATTGGTTTGATAGCCAACACTTAACGGGTATGCTCCGCGGTATTGAAAAAGAGGGCCTGCGCGTAAAGCCTGATGGTTTCTTGGCACAGACCCCGCATCCAGCCAAACTTGGGTCAAAACTTACCCATCCTTTTATTACTACCGATTACTCAGAAAGTCTGCTTGAGCTCATCACTGAACCAAAATCCTCACCAAAAGAGACCCTCAATATGCTGCGCCAATTGCACGTATTGGTCTATCAGGGCATACCTGAAGGTGAGCTGATGTGGCCATTATCGATGCCTTGTATGTTGTCTTCTAAAGATGAAGATATTCCACTAGCTGATTATGGTAGCTCTAATACGGGTAAGCTAAAAACCCTATATCGTAGTGGCCTTGGTATCCGCTATGGTCGCCGTATGCAGACGATTGCTGGTCTACATTACAACTTGTCTTTTGGTGATACGTTGTTTGAGACATGGCAAGCCAAAACGCCGACCGCACAAAGTCAAACGTTGACAGAGTTCAAAAACGAAAAATACCTAGGGTTGATTCGTAACTTTAAACGTCTAACCAGCCTTGTTTTATATTTGCTAGGTGCCAGTCCAAGCGTGTGTCCTTGTTTCTTGGCAGGGCGTGAGCACGATTTAGAATTGCTTAATGATTCGACTTATTACAAACCTGCTGCGACTAGCCTACGTATGGGTAAGCTTGGCTATACCAATAGCGTGCAAGAGCAACTTGATATCCGTTATAACTATTTGCCAGAGTATGTCGATGGTCTGCGCCGTGCCATTCAAACACCGCACGAAAGCTTTGCTAAGCTTGGCTTAGAAGACGAAGCTGGCAATCCAATCCAAATTAACAATCATATTTTGCAGATAGAAAACGAGTACTACAGCCCTATTCGTCCTAAACAAATCGCAATGAGCGGTGAAACACCAACCGAAGCGCTTGAGCGTCGTGGTATCGCCTATGTCGAGTTCCGTGCTATCGATCTTGACCCATATAGTGACGTAGGTATTCGCCTCTCTAGTGCTTGCTTCTTGGAAGTGATGGCGCTGTATTGCCTGTTCAGTGACTCACCAGACCTGCTACCTGAAGAAGAAGACACACTCGCTATCAATCTTGAGCGTGTGGTCAATGAAGGTCGCCGTGATGACTTGCATATTATCAATAATGGCCAAGAGCAGTCACTCGAAAGCTGGATGCTCACGCATCTAGAGCGTATGCAGCCGCTTGCTGCATTGCTTGATGCTCACTACGGTGGTAACGATTACCGCACGGCCGTAGCATTGATGCAAGGCAAAGCAGGACACTCTGAGTCGACTATCTCTGCCCAAGTGAATTCCGATAGTAAACGCTTAGGCAGCTTATGGCAGCTTGGCTTTACGTTGGCTCAGCAGCATCGCGAGTCTTTACTACAGCAGACGCTTAGTCCAAATACTCAAGCTAAATACGAAGTATTGGCAGAAAAATCTATCTTACAGCAAGCTGAGATTGAGCAGTCTGAAACAGAAGACTTTGCGGAATTTTTACAGCAGTATCGCTAAGTTGCTAGTTATTAATTACTAAGTCCTGACTGTGCAATTTTGACTGTTTAATCTGGATTGCTACCCCACATCTATTATAGATAAACCCATAAGAGTAACCGCACAATGCGACAGCTAACCACTTACCGTAACCTGCAAGTATTTTTGGTGATAATGGCCGTGATAGGCATGAGCTTTGCGCTGTTTTATTTACAGCGTCATTTAGGGCTTTCACCTTGCCCGCTCTGTATTTTTCAGCGTGTTGGTCTAATCGTCATGGGCGGATTTGCCCTGATATCAGCGTTGTTTAATCCTAAGTCTAAAGTGATAAGACTATTGCTATGGCTTGGGAGTCTAGTAGGTATCGGCTGGGCAACTGCGGTAGCAGCACGCCATGTATGGCTGCAACATTTACCTGCTGACCAAGTACCTTCTTGTGGTCCAGGACTGAACTATTGGCTTGATACCCTCCCTATTCTACAAGTATTCAAGGAAGTTTTTGCAGGATCTGGCGAATGCGCTTCTGTTGATTGGACATTTATAGGATTAAGCATTCCTGAGCAGTCGTTGATTCTATTCAGTGTGCTGCTGATCGTACACGTGTTGATACTATTGCGTATCGTAAAGCCAACTCATTAATATTCTATTGCTCAATTAATTATTAGGTTTTTTTCTTACTTCTGCTTTTAAAACAGACATTGCTATCTTCGATACAATGTCTATTTTTTTGTCTACTATTAACCCGCCCTTATAACCAATATTAGCGATACCAACAGATATCTCTACTACCAACTCATGTCTTTTAGATATATGACCAACAACAAAAAGCCCACAGAGATATTTTCAAGCCTTTGATATCTTTAGTCAGCTTACCTTATAAACGGATAAGCATTAGATATTTGTCGCTTTCTACTCATAAGCTATCTGTATTTTGAATATAAGATAATGCTATCAAGTTCTTAATTTATATTATTACTACGCGCCCATGCCTTATTATCCTTATCTTTGACAATGGCTTTACGTTGTCGATAGTATAGATGAGCTTGAAAAATACTTGTTAAAAACTGTTTTTGGTATAACCATGATATATTTTGCTCCCGTTCGCTCTACTACGCTTGCTATCGTAAAACGGTGGCGTCCTTCGTTACTTGTAGCATCACTATGCGTGCTACTCGTAGGCTGTGATAGTGCCTCGTCCAATACCGATAAAGACATGGTATCGACGTTCGCGTCGACTGGTTCTGAATCGCAAGAGGCTTCACAATCATTGCAAGATGACAATGCTAAAAATGCTGAGCTAGCGAGTGATGATGAGACAGGCGAAATGGTGGAAGGGCAATCACTGATTGCTGCTGCTCAGTCAAATAAAGATACCTATGCAGACGGCTCTATGGAGCGATCAGAAGCGAAAAGCAGTATGCTGCAAGCGACATTGATGGGCGATTATGGCGGCATGGTCTCTTGTATAGATTGCGACAGTATCGACGTCACATTGAATCTATTTGCTGATGGGTCGGTATCAAAAACAAGCAATTACCATAACCCTGAAAAACCAAGGACACCCTTACTAGAATCCGGTATCTACCGACAAGATAACGATAAGATTACCATTGTTTATAAGGGGAAGAATATCGAGACCTACCACATCCAAGACAATCATTTGATACGGATCGATGAACACGATAATTTAGAGGATGACTATACGTTATCACGAAAATAAAAGCGTCCTCATGCTGACTGTTAGCTGGCGTATCTCTACATACTAAAACAGCCAAATTACATTAGCTACATAGCGCCTACTTGTTAGGCGTTTTTTATTGGTCATCGAACAGGGTTTACTTTACAATGATTGCTTGTTTGCCCAGCTGATGTATTGGTCATTGTTTATCAAAGCGTTTATTTTTACTGATGACAGCTAGGCACCTCATACTTTATTTTATCCGCTTTCTATTCTTTTCATTCAAGCGCGTACGGAACGTCTATGCATATTCATATCCTTGGTATTTGTGGTACTTTTATGGGCTCACTGGCATTGCTAGCACGTGCGCTTGGACATACGGTCACGGGTTCAGATGCCAATGTCTATCCTCCTATGTCCACTCAACTCGAAAATGCTGGCGTGACTATCGAAGAAGGCTATCTGGTAGAACATTTGCAACCAACGCCAGACTTAGTCGTCGTTGGGAACGCGATGAAGCGCGGCATGGATGTGATTGAGTATATGCTAGATAATGGCTTGCGCTATACATCAGGTCCGCAGTTCTTATCTGAGCAAGTATTGCAGTCACGTCACGTAATCGCCGTTGCAGGTACGCATGGTAAGACCACAACCACGACTATGCTTGCGTGGATATTACATTATGCTGGTATCGATGCAGGGTTTTTGATTGGCGGTGTGCCATTGGTTGATACAACTGACGAGCACTTACAGCAAGTGTTTGCGCACAGCAGCTATTTGGGTGCTGATAAAAGCGATAATGATAAATCTGGCTACTTTGTAATTGAAGCAGATGAGTACGATTCTGCCTTCTTTGATAAGCGCTCAAAGTTCGTTCACTATCGTCCGCGTACTGCTATTTTGAATAACCTTGAGTTTGATCATGCAGATATCTTTGCAGATCTCAATGCGATACAAACTCAGTTCCACCATATGGTGCGTATGATTCCAAGCACTGGTAAAATTATCATGCCAGCCGCGACCATCAGTTTAGAAGATACGCTAGCAAAAGGGGTTTGGACACCTATCTGGCGTACTGCCGTCATCGACTCTACTTTAGCTGATACCAGCGAAAATACGCGTGCTCTAAAAGATAGTAGCGACTGGCAGGCTGAGCTGATTCAAGAAGACGGTAGTAAGTTCAAAGTTAGTTTTGCTCCTAACGAAGAAGCAACTGCTATCGTAAACTGGTCAATGAGCGGTATCCATAACGTCAATAACGCGTTAGTTGCTGTCGCTGCTGCTTATGATGTTGGTGTCAGTGTTGAGACTGCCTGTACCGCTTTATCAGATTTCGCTGGTATCAAGCGCCGGATGGAGCTGATTGGCGACGTCAATGACATCTTAGTTTTCGATGATTTTGCCCATCATCCGACGGCTATTACGACCACATTAGATGGTGCCAAAAAGAAGCTAGCTGATAGACGCATTTGGGCTATCATTGAGCCGCGTAGTAACACCATGAAAATGGGCATTCATCAAGACAGCTTGGCTCAATCAGCGGCACTTGCTGACTACACATTATGGTACGAGCCTACTGGTTTGGAATGGGGCTTAAAAGAGGTCATCGAACAAGCTAAGGCTACTAGCGACTCTATCGGCAACCAACAAGTGTTATCAAGCATTGATGATATCATTGAGCATATTAGCAGTCATGCAAAAGCAGGTGACGCGATTGTAGTTATGTCAAATGGCGGCTTTGAGGGAATTCATCAGCTTTTATTAACCGCATTGCATAACGGCTAATGCTTCTAGCTAAGATAAAGAAGCAGCTCTTATAAAGAAACCGCTCTTCTTATTTCCCTATATACAAACGCAGCTCATCTAGTAGATGGCTGCGTTTTTTATTTTTAATATTTATATGATTTCATTTATATGAATTCGGCACTACAGGTACCACCTTGATAAGCGCTGTTAGCACCACTGCTACCTTTGTAACCTTTCGTTTACTTATTGTCCTTACTCAATAGCAAATCAGGCTTTTTCCTCACATAGCCCCTACAGTAGTAACATTTTATGCTTACTTTTGCGTTTGAGGAATGTTTACAATAGATGCATCAAAACTTGTAACACATTATAAATATTAATAATATTAGGAGAATAACATGAGCTTTATTTGGATGATTATTGTAGGTTTAGTCGCAGGTTTATTAGCACGTGCTATCAAACCAGGTAACGACCCTATGGGTTGGATTATGACTATCGTATTGGGTATCGTGGGTGCATTGTTAGGTGGTTTCTTAGCTGGCCTAATCGGAATCAATGCTGATGGTGGTTTCACTGGTCTTATTTTCTCAGTAATTGGTGCAATTATCTTACTGTTCTTATATGAAATGATTGTCAATAAACGCCGTGCATAATTAGTTATAAACCGTACATAGTTTGGTCATAAATGATTATTAGCTAATTAAAATACTATATAAACAAAGCCTTGCATTAAGCAGGGCTTTTTTATGCCATTTATCATCAAAATCCAGTCTTTCTATCTGCATATAGCATCATATGACTGCGAAAGTATTGATAAGCATTACTTTTGCCCCCATTTATCTTATAATATCAACCCTATTTTGTCCTTATCATTGAGGTGAGCGTTATGGCACTACTCCCTATCTTAAGTTACCCAGATCCTCGCTTGCGTACTATCGCCAAGCCTGTCAAGGAAGTGACTGCTGAAATCAAAACCTTAATCGCAGACATGATCGAGACGATGTATGATGCTCAAGGCATCGGGCTTGCGGCCAGTCAAGTGGATCATCATATTCAGCTTATCGTTATGGATTTGTCTGAAGACAAAAGCTCTCCTAGAGTTTTTATCAATCCAAAAGTCACGCCACTGGTAGAAGAAAAGCAACCGTATGAAGAAGGCTGCTTATCTGTACCTGATGTCTATGACAAAGTCGAACGTCCTAATAAAGTCCGTATCGAAGCGTTAGATGGAAACGGTGAGGTCATTGACGAAGTCGTTGAAGGATTGCTTGCTGTTTGTATTCAGCATGAGATGGATCATCTAAATGGCGTAATCTTCGTTGACTACTTGTCTCGTCTTAAACAGACTCGTGCTCGTGATAAAGTCCGTAAAGTTCTTAAAATACGTGAAAAGCAAGAAGCACAATCAGCAGAAAAACAGACACAAGCCGTCAATTCTTAAAGCTCTACTCTTTATTCTTATCTTTTTATTTCGTCTTTATCCTTCACATAGTTACGTCTACAGTGGGTGTTAATATTTAGCACTCACTGTTTGGCGATAATTTTTCTAACCGATACAGTTTCCACAAAAGGTTTACTACTATGACAATGATCAAAATTGACCAATATTTTGACCCTGCCAGCTGGCAGAAATTTACCAAGGCTGCTGAAGGTCGCGAGACGCCTTTTTTAGTAGTTGACCTTAGTCGTATTGAAACCAAATACCATGAAATGGTCAGCCTATTTCCTAGTGCAAAATTGCATTATGCAATGAAAGCTAGCCCTGCGGTGGAAGTGATCAACTTACTGGCAAACCTTGGTTCAAACTTTGACTGTGCCTCTATCTATGAGCTCGATCGCGTACTTGGTTGCGGCGTTGAGCCATCTCGTATCTCGTATGGTAACACCATCAAAAAAGCGGAGCATGTCAAATATGCCTTTGAAAAAGGCATCGATCTATATGCAACTGATTCAGAAGCGGATCTAAAGAACATTGCCAAACACGCTCCAGGTTCTAAAGTATTTGTGCGTATCTTGGTGCAAGGCTCAGAGACAGCAGAATGGCCATTATCACGTAAGTTTGGTTGCCATCCTAATATGGCCATCGACCTACTGGTTCAAGCGCGTGAATTGGGATTGGTGCCTTATGGTATCTCGTTCCACGTCGGTAGCCAGCAAAAAGACGTCGCTGCATGGGATGATGCATTATCTAAAGTTAAATATATGTTTGACTGGATGAAGAATGAAGAAGGTATCAAGCTACAAATGATCAATCTAGGTGGCGGCTTCCCAACCAACTACATCAGCGAAGTCAATCCTATTAAGGTCTATGCAGAAGAGATTACCAGCTATTTGACTGATGATTATAATGATGATGAGATGCCTGAGATTATTTTAGAACCAGGCCGTTCACTCGTTGGTGGTTCAGGTGTCTTGGTTAGTGATGTGGTACTGATCTCTCGTAAGTCAGATACCGATTTGACTCGTTGGGTATATACCGACGTTGGTCTATTCCAAGGCTTAATCGAAACGCTAGGCGAAGCTATCAAGTACCCTGTCTATACGCCTAAGATGGAAACGTCTACCAGCGAGGGTACTGTGGTATTGGCAGGCCCAACCTGTGATTCAACCGATATCATGTATGAAGAAGCGGGTTATCAGCTACCAGAAGAGCTTGAGATTGGTGATAAAATCTACTGGCTGACCACTGGTGCTTATACCAACTCTTACTCATCGGTAGAGTTCAATGGTTTCCCACCGCTCGAAGTGGTTTATATTGACTAGTACTTAATACTATTCCACAAAAAAGCGCGGCACGGTTAATACCCGTATCGCGCTTTTTTGTGCTTGACAATTTAATGACTATTCAACCCTTAAAGAAATAGGCACGCTATTATTGGTATTACGGCTACTGTTACTAGTGCTATTGGTTGAGTTTTGTGAAATCTGTCCAATTGTCACCCACTGTCCACGCGGCACGATAATCGTACTGTTCAATCTTTGACCTCGAATAGCATTGCTAGCACTGCCAGTAGAGTTGTCAGTAGAACTCATTTGATTATAAGGTGAATTCGGCTGCACTAAGCTTTCTTCTACTTGGGATAGTTGTACTTCCACCTGCCCGCTAGGCAACAGTCTTGGTGTGACGGCAATCCCTTGTGTCGTTGGCAATAGTATTTGCTGCTGAATCACAATCTGTGGTTTGAAGTTATAGTTAGCTGAACGATGATAAGTCAAATGGTTATTAGCATTATAGGTTTGAGTTAGCGAATAAAGCGTACCTGTGCTGATGCTCGCCGCACTGCCAGATAGTGTTTGTACTTGATGTAGACTATTACCCTGCTGCTGGCTGCTACGCTGACTAATAACCCCTGCACCTTGGATACCGCGATTGGTAATAATGACCTGACTTTGCTGAATATTACCTTGCCCGCTACTACTATTGCCAACACGTACGGCGACCGTCAATGCCTGTGGTTGACGGTCTATCTGAGACAATAACTGCTGTACTGCCTCATAATTGCGTGCCGTCGTTTGCAGTACCAATTTATCTTGATAGGTAGTCACCGTGCCACCGTCTGCGCTACTACTTAATAGCTGCCTTACTGCAGGTAACAAACTAGCCCCGCCATAAGTATGGATAACATAGGTTTGAGAGGTGCTGGCTTGTACGGTTACTGGTAGGACCGCTAGACTCAGTGCAAAGGCTGATAGGCTTGCAAGGTTGATGGTACAAACAGCACCAATCAGTCTATGACTAATATAACGTTTGATACTACTCATACCTGCTCCCTTGCTGCTATTGAGTCATCGAGCCATCAGTTATAACGCTATAGTCAATCATCAACTATAAATAGTCGTTAGTCACTTAATCCAAGCACATCTTGCATGTTGTACTGACCTACTTCCTGCTCAACAACCCAAGTTGCGGCACGTACGGCACCAGCGGCAAATGTCATGCGCGCGCGTGCACGATGGGTAATCTCGACCACTTCGCCATCTGCGATAAACATTACAGTATGGTCGCCTACAATTTCGCCACCACGTACTGCGTGAATACCAATTGTGCCAGATTCACGCTCGCCAGTTTGTCCTTCGCGGCCATAGATAGCAACGTCTTTTAGGTTCTGTCCGCGTGCTTCCGCGACGGCTTCGGCCATCATATACGCCGTACCAGAAGGCGCATCAATTTTATACTTATGATGTGCCTCAATGATTTCTACATCAGCATCATTACCAAACGCTTTGGCAGCCATCCCGAGTAGCTTCAATGATAAATTAACACCTGTCGAATAGTTACCCGCATATACGATAGTGATTTTCTCACTTGCCTTTGCCAGTACTTGTTCTTGATGTTCATTGAATCCTGTGGTACCGATGACCATAGCGACGTTATGCTCAGCACAAACTTGCATGTTTTTTTCAGTAGCGTCCGGCAAGCTAAAATCAATCAGCACATCGATATCATTAATCACAGCGGCTAAGTCATCAACGATTTGTACATTTAAATGACCAATAGCAGCAACTTCGCCGGCATCAGCACCAACTAGGCTAGAGCCTTGACGCTCAATCGCTGCTTTTAATGCAGTTTGTGGATTGTTCTGTACTGCCTCGATGAGCATACGACCCATACGTCCGCCTGCACCGATTACCCCAACGTTAATAGATTTATTATTCGCTTGTTCGCTCATACTTTTACCTTAGATGTTTTATATTTGGTGAAACTATTTTTGACTATCATTTATCGTAAGTTTAGCAAATATCATCACACGAAGGGCTTTTTATACCATCAATAAAAAGCCCAAAGGTTTCATGTGAAACCTTTGGGCTTAATTTAATATTAGCTACTTAATTAGACTGTTTCTTAATCGAACAAATCACCGATTTTTTTGAAGAATGACTTCTTATGTGGCGACTGTTGATGCTTGCTGTCATCATCCAAAGTATCTTGGAATTGGCGTAGCAAGTCTTTTTGCTCACGAGTCAGATTCACTGGTGTTTCGATAACCACACGGCAAATCAAATCACCTTTCATAGTAGTACGGACTGGCGTCACACCTTTGCCGCGTACACGCAGTAACTTACCACTTTGCGTACCTTCTGCCACTTTGATTTTTACTTTGCCATCTAAGGTTGGAATTTCGACTTCTTTACCCAATGCTGCATCAGTGATGCTTACTGGCACATCCATATATAGGTCAGCGCCTTGGCGGGTAAATACATTGTGCTGTTTGACGCGTACTTCAACATATAGATCGCCATTTTGTACGCCAGCGCCGCCCGCTTCGCCCTCGCCTGCTAGACGAACGCGATCACCATCATCGACGCCTGCAGGGATAGAGACTTCTAAGGTACGTGATTTGTCTTTTACGCCATTGCCATGACAGTCTGAACAAGGGTTTTTGATCTGTTTACCCGTACCGCCGCAATGAGGACAAGCTTGCTGTACCGCAAAGAAACCTTGCTGCATACGTACTTGACCTTGGCCATGACAAGTCTGACAGGTAACCACATCGGAAGCATTTTTTGCCCCTTTACCATCACAGGTATCACAAGGCGCAGGAGCCGTGAAACTGATTTCTTTTTTACAGCCACGTACGGCTTCTTCTAATGTCAGCTCAATCACATAACGCAAGTCAGAGCCGCGACGCGAACGCCCACCGCCGCCACCACGCTGCTGACCGAAGATATCACCGAAGTTACCAAAAATATCGCCAAAGATATCTTGGAAGTTACCGCCACCTGCGCCGCCGAAGCCGCCGCCACCCATGCCGTTTTCAAAAGCTGCATGGCCCATACGGTCGTAGGCTGAACGTTTCTCTTCGTCGCTCAATACTTCATAAGCCATTGAAGCTTCTTTGAATTTGTCTTCCGAATCAGGATCATCAGAGTTGCGATCTGGATGGTATTTCATGGCAAGCTTACGGTAGGCTCGCTTAATTTCTTTGCTATCAGCGGTCTTGCTGACACCTAATATTTCATAAAAATCGCGCTTACTCATGCTCTCTCCTATCGTCTTTACAGCCACACCGGTTCGTCAAATCATCAGCTCAATTGATAGTTGTCTTAATCTTATTCGTGGTTCTTAGCTAGTGGATACGTATAGCGTTTCACATGAAACATTACAAATCATATGCTATAGAACCATAATGCTTAGACTTAACCAACAAATACGGTGAAGGCTGCTTAGCCAAATCAATTATAAAAAGTTTGCGCTATTTATGGAGATGGTCTGCTGATTTATCAAGCTCTTAAATGATGAAATTAGCAGTTGGCATTGCTGCGGCAAAAGCCAAACGATTCATTAAGGTTACTGCAAAGCTTTTCGTACCTGAGCGGTGCTCAGTCGTGCTAATATTTACCGCCACATCTACGGTCATTTATACTCATAGTGATGACGATTGCGACAAGGTATCAAGTCTTATGAAAAAGCTGGTTATTCTATTAATCATAATTGCGGTAGCAGTGTATGCAGGCTCGCCTTATTACAGTGCTTATCAGCTCAAAAACGCTTATGACGATAAAGACGGTGCCACTATCGCAGCGGCTATTGATTATGAGCAAGTGCGACCAAGCGTCCAAAATCAGCTAACCAGCCAATTTGCGACGACAATGACTAAGTATCCATTAATTTCTGAATTGGGCGGTGAGCCGTTGACCGAAGCCGCAAATGGTTTTATCGCGCAGGCAGTTGAAGGTGCCATCACGCCGCAGAATATCGAAAAGGTGATTAATACTCAAGGTCAAGCCAATACAGCAACCAAAGAGCTAGCCGCAGCATGGGCCATCGCTAGCGATCAAGTTGACTTGAAAAACCTAATTCAGAGCTTAATTATTCAGCGCGGTGATGTCGATGCTGTGGTCAAAAGCCAAATGCAGCAAGTCATGAAAAAACAAGCGGCAGAACTTGAGCAGCAAGTCGCCCAAGGCAATGACAGTGAAAAGCCAACGCTGAGCTACTGCGGTATCAATTGTTTTAGTATTAGTGGTCAGGTAAAAGGCTATCCTCTCACTATCGAGATGCAGCGTGAAGGGCTTATCAATTGGAAAATCGTTGATATCGTCTTACCATAAATTATTTAATACAGCTTTTGAGATGCAAAAACTTCTGAATAGAGCCATAAAAAACCGCCTTATGAACTGATTCATAAGGCGGTTTTTTACTTTGTTTAGCAGTTAAATATCTTAAGTTTTTGAACTGTTGAAACACTTAACCCTACCAGTCGATTATTCAACACCCAAGAATTCTAGAAATTCTGGACTCTCAAAACTCGCCTGATATAGTACGCCATCTTCACGGTAGATGGCAGGCGTCGCCATCACCGCAAGTCCAGCTGCTTTTTCACGATTGGGTGTCACATGGTCAACTGTACAACTTGCTGATGCAGGTGTCATTTCACCCTGTAGCATTGCCCTGTCAAATGCCTGACGACGACTGTCTGCATCCGCTTGGCACCAGATACCACGCATCTGCTTCGGTGACGCCTCATATATCGGATAGCCGATGACATTGACTGTCACACCTTTCGCATTGAGTGATGGCACTTGCTGATGTAATCGGCGGCAGTAAGGGCAGTTCACATCATCCGCCACATAGATAACGGCTCTCTCAGTAGTGGTTGCTGGATAAGTAATCAGTTGGCTTTTGTCCAATGACGCAAACACAGACTGGTTTTTGCGTTTTTCAAAGTTCTCATCGAGTCCGATAAATTGACCGTTTTCGATGACTGATATTTCACCATCGGTAATATACTGCGCATCATCTGATAGTAAAAACGGCACCCCTTCTAGCGTTGCTCCCCAGATAACACCCGGTACCGCGGTATAAAAGAATGGCGTTTTAGCATTCATGTTCTTAAGCGCAGCCATATTTGCTAGCATGTCAGACTTGACACTCGTATTGACAGGTTTGCCTACTTGCGCACTTGTGCTACGTACTGGCGTTTTAGTGATAACTTGCTTACTTGGGTTTTTCTGTAGCTCACCCTGTATGACGTAACGACCATCTTCGCTGATGTGCAGCGGCAGTTGTCCGGCCAAATTCACTTGATACATATTGGGCAGTTTGGATGGCACAATAGAAGTAATCTGTGTTTTGATACCTGCTTGGGTCAGTACTTGGCGCAATCGCTTATCAACAGTCGCACTCACTGCTTGAGCTGATTGTGAATTAGTAGTGCTTTGCGTTATGTTATTACTGTTGGCATCCGCCGAACTTGGCTGAGCGCAAGCAGTCGTTGCTAATAGTATGACGCTGATTAGGCTAGCGGACTTTAATACAGGTAATGTCACAGAGAGATTCCTATCTGGTTTTTAATAATGGCAGTTTTCAATATCAAGACCAATTCCAAATCTCCCACTCACTGAAAGGTAGCAATACATTTTCTGATTAGTCAGGTTCTTGGAATTGGTTTAAGGGTTGTCTGCCATAAAAATATAGATAAAAAAGTATAGATAAAAAAGACTGTAGCATATGGGATAGTTTTGCAAAACACTAAATGGCTAATGTCGCAAAACTGCTACTTAGCTTTAAGAGATAGGCAACACAGCCAGATAGTAGACATAAACGTAATATAGCAGACCGCAAAAAGCAGCACACTGGGTAGCGGCTGCTAATGGGTTTAAAACGATAATTTCAAGATAAGTATCAATGCCAAAGCTTAATAGTTTCAATGCTCATTTATTAAAACTTGGCAACTTCTTCTGGCGTTAAGAAACGACTGTCGCCTTTTTCTAGACCCTCTAGATTGATGTGACCGATACTGGCGCGGTGCAGCTCCGTGACTCGATTACCGAAGTAGCCCATCATACGTTTGACCTGATGGTATTTGCCCTGCTCTAATGTCAGGCGTGCATATTTTTCATCAATGAACTCAAGAACAGCAGGCTTGGTTGGCTCGTAATCCCCTTCAAGCAAGATGCCTTCAGCCACTTTCTTAACGGCTTTTTCTTGTGCATCACTATCCATTGCATCTGCCAAAGTCAGCTCGTACACCTTTGCATGCTCGTGCTTAGGACTGGTGACACGGTGCAGCCAGCCGCCATCATCACTCATCAGCAATGCGCCAGTGGTATCGACATCGAGACGCCCAGCGATACGCAAGCTGCCCAATTCTGGTACAGCAATCAGTTCAGTGACGATTGGATATTCTTTAACTTTTAGCGTGCACTCGAAGCCTTCAGGCTTATACAACAAGATATAGCGATTACCCGCAGCGACCGACAACGGCTCGCCTGCCCACATCACATCATCATTGACCACATCGACATGTAGGCCAGGATCTTTGACTACTTGATCGTTTACGGTGATTTCGCCGGCGTGCATGATCTTTTTTGACTCTTTACGCGACAGCTCGGTGGCTTTACTAATGAATTTATCTAAACGCATACTATTTACTACCATCGGTTTTATTATACCAGCCCTAAATCAGAAACTAACGACGCCAGCACTCAGCCGTGAGCGGCTCGTTATCTTCGATGGTTAGAAATGGTACTATAATGAAAAATTAAATGAACACTGTGCCCAATACAAAAGCCAGTGAAAGTCAGACCAGTTTAACATATCCAACCTAAGCCTGATGAAATATGAGCTATCAAACGTTAAAACGTGCCGTTACCACGCGACTCGAAATTAAAAAATCTGAGTTTATCGCTTACGCCTATCCGGTGACCTCTCGTGAGCAAGCAATGTTTCACGTGGAACAACTGCGCGAGCAATATCCCGATGCACGGCATTTCTGCTGGGCATACATCATCGGTGATCCAGATAATACCACTAGTGCTGGTTTCGATGATGATGGCGAGCCAAGTGGTACAGCTGGTCGACCGATATTAAATGTACTGCAGCATAAGTCGATCGGCAATGTGATTGTCATCGTGGTGCGTTACTTCGGTGGTATCAAATTGGGTGCTGGCGGTCTTACCCGTGCTTATGCAGGCTCTGCCCAAGCGGCCGTCGATGAGATGATATTGAACCCTTATGTACCGATGACCCAAATTCAAATACTGGCAGAGTTTGCGACCGAAGCGCAATGCCGCTATATGATAGAGAGCCTTGGTGGTCATATCGACGATGTCGCCTATAGCAAGCAAGTAATCTTAACCGCCACACTTGCTGAAGCAGATGTCGAAAATTTAAAAGCGCGCTTAGCAATGGATGGTCGAGTATTAGATATGCCAGAAAAATAAAACCTAACTAACTACTCTCATCGGCCATTTTAGATAGTTCTCTTTTCAATATGCTTATTTGTTAGATTTTTCAATAATTGCTTCTTGGTAAATACTTTTTAGCAGCTACTTCTCAGTAATTGCTTTCAGTAGCTGTTTTCAGTAATTATGCGTTCACTGAAAATTATTGGTTTTCACAGGTACTGGCGTTATGATAAAAAAACCTTTATCACACTACTCTATTTGTTTTTCCACGATCATTAAATAAGACCAAAATATGTCAACTTCAACCAAACCTTTTTCTCCAGCCCCTTTTAAGCCACCCTTTTGGCTAACCAATCCACACTTACAAAGCATCTTGCCTAAGTTTTTCGCACCAAAGGCACCGACCTACCGCCGTGTGGTCGAAAAAGACTCACTGGACGAGAGCGATATTGCCTATGACTTTTATGATGCGCATCCTGTAGAAGCATCAAAAGATGGCGAGCTTGAGCAAACCCCATTGATTGTACTATTCCACGGTATGGAAGGCAGTAGTGACAGTCATTACGCCCGCGCACTAGCGTACCAAATGCACACGCAAGGCTGGCATTTTGTGGTGGCACATTTCCGTAGCTGCGGTGGTATTCCTGCTAGTGGTACAGTATTTTATAATGCCGGCGATACGGACGAGGTGCATCATGCGCTACAGAATTTGCATGAGCAGTATGCCAATATCTATGCCGTTGGCGTTTCATTAGGTGGTAATGCACTGGCCAAATACATGGGCGAATATGAGGACAAAGTCCTTTGTAAAGGTGCCGTTGTTATCTCCGCGCCAGTCGATATGTCTTCAGCTGCCATTACTATGCACAGCTTTTTGAGTCATCGTATCTATACGCCTTATCTGCTTAACCCAATTATCAAAAAAGCATTGGCAAACGATCTCACTCAAGATGAAATCAACTCTATCAAAGCTGCCAATCGTATCAGTGATTTCGATGACATCTTTACCGCGCCGCGTCACGGATATCGCTCCAAAAACGACTATTACCATACTGCATCCGCCATGCCGTATTTGCGCAACGTCACTCACCCTCTGCTATTAATCAGTGCAAAGGACGACCCTTTCATTGGCTTCACTGCTACGCCAAATGATGTCTCTGAGAGTGTCACTATCTTAGATACTGCGCACGGTGGGCACATCGGTTATCTACGTTATCGCTCAGACAACGGTCATTCCAAAAGCAAATCGTCTGTCACCAATGATAAAAAGTCCAAGACTTCAAAATTCGATATTAACTGGATACCTGAGACGGTCAGCGCTTATTTTAATTGGATTGGTGTGGCTTCTACTAGCGAAACATCTCAAGATGTAGTCTCTAACAATAAATAATTACTGTCATCAATGACAAAATAATAACGCCAATGTTTATAACCTTTTGAGAGTGTTTTATGTACCCATTTATCCGTTATGCTAGCACCATTGCTCATGCTGCCCTAAAGGCAAAAAAGGGCGATACACTGACGTTTAAGGACACCAGTGAAATTCAGTTTCGCTGCCGCTTATCCGATATAGATAATTTTTTGGAGATGAATAACGGCCGCGTATTTACGCTTTATGATTTGGGTCGTATGGACTTTGCAGTACGGACTGGGCTTGGCAAGCAATTGTTAAAACAACGCTGGGGTTTGGTCATCGCTGGCAGCACTATTCAATACCGTAAGCGTATTCGCGCCTTTCAAAAAGTCACGCTCAAGACCAAAATCGTCGGTATTGATGCGCGCTGGTTGTATATAGAGCAATCAATGTGGGTCAAAGGACAGCCTTGCTCATCTGGACTACTGCGTACTGGTGTGACCAAGGGTGGTAGAGTGATCGACACGGCACAAGTACTGGCTGCGTTGGGTCAGTCTGAATGGGATCTACCGCCAACGGGTTACGTGGCTGAGTGGATCAAAAGTGATGCTGATCGTCCGTGGCCGCCTGTCGATACAGCTGACTAACTTAACTTTATAAGCTAGAAATCTATTACTTTTAGCTTATTTAACAGATAGTACAAGCAAGCAACCTTATAGCTACTATTTCATAACAACTCATTATATAAATACATATAATAAATGTTAGGATAGTAGTGAGTACATACTCAGACAGAACAAATATAGTCTTATAAGGAGAATAATATGGCTAATACAACAGATTATGTCGGCACGCTATTTGATAATAGCGAATCAAATCCAAGCAAAATTACTTTAGCATTTACCATGGCAGGCGTGGCACTGAAAAAAGGCCATTCTGCTACTGTGATATTAATGGTGGATGCCGTACATCTGGCAAAACCAAACGCGCTAGACAATGTAGATATCGGCGATCCGTTTGAGCCAGCTGGTGAGTTACTAGAAGCCTTTATCGAAAAAGGTGGTCAAGTATTGGTCTGCGGCGCTTGTATGAAACACAACGGTGTAGAAGAGTCAGATATCGACAAGCGCTTTGAAATAATTAGTGGTGATGATGTGGTTGAGCTACTGATGAATGCGAAAGGGTCGTTGCAGTTGAATTAGGACATAAGCAAATTCAGTTAATCAAGCTATAGAAGTGAGTCAGTTTTCTTAGTCATCTTTTTGGTGGCTTGGATGATTGGCTCTTTTTTTGTTTTGCCAGAATTCTAAGAACTTAGACAAATATATCAACTTTAGTATGCTAATATCATATTCACTTATATGCTCAAATAAGCGTGAATTTTATGGCTAATAGAAATAGTGAATATGAAAGCTTCTTAAATGAGTGGCAAGAGTTAGCAAATAAAATTTGCGATGTGTCTATAGTAGATACTGATGATGAAGCAAATGAGCCTACTCAAGAGTTTGCTCGGTTATTAAAGGTTATTACTTACATAGATGGGACTATAAAAAGTATTGATAGTGAACTTGTTCCTTTAACCTTATGGAGCGAATGTAAAAATCATTGTATAAGCTGTAAAGCAAGTGTCGAGGATGCTATTAACACTAAAACTGAAGCGACTGTTCTAGCAGCTAATAACTCAGTAGATATATTACTTTCCAAGCTCACTCCCTATTTCCAAGAATCTTTAGCTAAAATCGAAGCTATGAAGCCAGCTTTCGATATCTATATTGAATACATCACAAGTCAGCTAGGTGCTTATAAAAACAAGAATGATAACTTGGTTAAGGAATTAAAAGAAAAGCTAAGTATGTCTGCAGATATCAACGATGAATTACTTGGGTACAAGGAAAGTATTTCAAAGTTATATGATGAATTTTTAGTAGGTACAAACGAAGAATCATCACTACAGACAAAGCTTAAGGGTTTGGAAGAATCTATCGACGACCAACACTCTAAGATAGAAGACTTTTATAGTTCTCTTTTGGTAGATGAAGATTCCATAAAGTCTAAAATCGAAGAAGCGCAAGAGATAATAAGTACTGCAAAAATAGAAGCACAACAAATTCGAGATGACTTATCTGTACAACTTGATGAATTAGACGATTTTCATAAAAAAATTTTTGGTGAGCCAAATGAAGAAGGCAATATAAACAACGGACTCAAATTTGAAATTAACGAGAGAAGGAATGATTTAGTCTCATTGATGAGTGCTCAGACAGACCAGTATCAAGCTATAAAAGCAAATATTGAGAGTCTAATACCTGGTGCGACAAGTGCTGGATTGGCTAGTGCATACCATGATTTAAGTATTTCCTTCAATGAACCTATAGCAAAATATTCAAAATATTTTGCTATATCTATTTTTCTTCTTTTAGTTATATCAGGTTTTCTGACCATACATAGTTTGTTTTTTACTGAGTTCTCGACAAACCTTACTAGTCGTAACTTTCTTAATGATATAGGTGTGTTCTTACTTCAACGATTACCCGTTGTTTTACCTGTTATATGGTTTGCGGTATTTGCTTCTAAAAGAAGAAGTGAAGCGGAGAGGCTGAAACAAGAATACGCTCATAAGGAAGCTTTGGCTAAGTCCTATCAGAGTTTTAAGCTTCAGATAGAAGAACTTGATAGTGAGAACAAAGAACCTTTACTAGAAAAACTTTTAGCTGCTGCTATTGACACTATAGCTATGAATGCTTCAAGTACATTAGATAAAAAGCATGGTGATAATGCTCCTCTAATTGGTATCTTCGATAAAACTGTTAATAAACTACCCTCTACTGGCCCTAAAGAGTAATCCTTTCATAAACTATAGCTACTTAACTACAACTACGTAGTCAAAACTCTCTCTTCTGACCTATTTAGCAACTAAATAAACACTATCTAACACGCGCACTGCCTACCTCTGCTACAGTAAGCCATGCAAACACCTTAATAAAAGGCTACCCATCATGACCTTACTTGATACTCTAAACTTAACCTACCCTATCATTCAAGCGCCAATGGCAGGTGCAACCACGCCTGAGCTGGCAGCGATGGTGAGTAATTTTGGTGGACTGGGCTCATTAGGATCTGGCATGACGGCGCCAAATGTTTTGACCAGCCAAATTGATACCATTAAATCGCTCACTAACCGACCGTTTATGATCAATCTCATGGTATTGTCTGAGCAAGAATCTACGACCTTTGATACCGAAATTCCCGCTTGGCTAAGTCAATACTATCAAGACAATAATATTGAATTTACACTACCTGAACGCCCAGCGCAGAGCTTCGCAGAGCAGCTACAAGTGCTCTATGACAATCCCGTTCCCGTTGCCAGTTTTACCTTTGGCATTATCAGTGCTGAGCAAGTTCAGCGTCTGCAAAGTCTCGGCACACGCGTCATCGGTACCGCCAATCATCCACTAGAAGCGAAAGCATGGGCAGATATTGGCGCAGATGCGGTATGTGTACAAGGGGTTGAAGCGGGTGGACATCGCGGTGGTTGGTTACCGCAAAGTGAAAGCGATCCATTGGGATTATTGACTTTGATTGCCCAAACCCGCGCCTGTACTGATATTCCTTTGATTGCAGCAGGTGGCATTATGACGGGACAGGATATCAAAGCAGTACAAGCGGCAGGTGCTGAGCTTGCACAAATGGGGACGGCGTTTTTGACCACCGACCAATGCGGTATCAATGATACTTATAAACAAGCCTTACTCGATGCCAGTCACAGCAGGCGCAGCTCAGAAACGCGCTTAACTCGATTATTTTCAGGTAAGCTCGCTCGTGGTTTATTAAACGATTATCTACGTGATTTTGCTCAATTTGAAAGCGCTGACGAGCTACCGCCCTACCCACAATTAAATGCCATGTCCAAATCTATGCGAGCTCATGCCTCTAAAAATATGGATGCAGAACATCAATCTTTATGGGCAGGACAAGGGGTAACTTTAGTCAAACAAGAGAGCACGTTTGAACTGCTTGAGCGACTGGTAAAAACGTTATAGGCTTAAAATATTTTTATCAGTTCGCACTACTCTAACAAAAAATCTACCGCCGCCGCTGCATGAATCGCTGTGGTATCAAATACAGGTATCGGGCTATCAGCCTGTTTAATAAGTAGACCAATCTCTGTGCAGCCCAAGATCACACCCTCTGCCCCTTGCGCTGCCAAATCTTTAATCACTTGACGATAATACTCTCGTGAGCTGTCTTTAAATTCACCGACACACAGC
Source organism: Psychrobacter immobilis (assembly GCF_904846235.1). GTDB lineage: Bacteria > Pseudomonadota > Gammaproteobacteria > Pseudomonadales > Moraxellaceae > Psychrobacter > Psychrobacter immobilis_C. Next base: position 92,718 of record NZ_CAJGZN010000003.1, on the reverse strand, counting down.
TCTTTTTTGATAATGCGATGTACTTCTGCTCTCGCCTCATCTTCTGGTATCAATACTTGTAAACCCGCATCAATCAGACGCTGCTTATAGAAATCTTGAGTCATCGTAAACTGAGTGCCAAGTAAGGCTATTTTGGTAAGATTTTGTTTTTTGATAGCATCAGTAGTCGCATCAGCGATATGAGTCAATGGCAAGTCTGTGGCGGAGCTCACGTCATCAACCAGTTTGTGCATCGTGTTAGAGGCAATCATGATTCCTTGTACGCCAGCTGCTTGTAGACGTTGAGCACTGTTAGCCATTATCACACCTAGCTCGTCCCATCTGCCTTGCTCCTGTAACGTATTGATCAACGCAAAATCCACACTATGAATCAACAAATCTGCTGAATGTAGTCCGCCAAGCTGATGCTTGACACCTTCATTGATCAGACGATAATAGCTCTCGGTACTTTCCCAGCTCATACCACCGATGATTCCTAATGTTTTTTGTTGAGAATCTCGTTGTTCTTGAACTGCCATACTATACTCCTAGTTGTTTTTGGTCTTAGTTATAGTAAGTTATCGTAGCAAAATCGACTGTTGAGAACGCGCTATTTTTAGAGATATTCGTTTTAGAAATAATCTCTTAAAAATTTTGAAAATGCTGCCTTAAAGACAATAATCATATTAATAACATATCGCAAACCCTACCATTAATAATAACGATTTTACCTACTCATTTTCGAAGCGTATCATGTGCGCTCGTAGCCAACTATCTTGTCAGTTACGCTTATTTATTACCGCATAATTATATTTGTGCCATACGCCAGCATCATAGGCTGAGCGTCATTAATTGCTATCATCCTGTAGGACACCAAATACTATGACCAACTTCCCCACGATTAGAATACGCATTCGTCGCAAGCTCTATCGCCTTATCTTTACAGGTCTGATGGCTATGATGATGTCGCTTATTATCTCGTCAGCGCTATTATTGGTAAAAGTAGGCTACGTTGATGGCTTTTTTGCAGAGTTGATGCATTCTTGGGGATTGGCCTTTATGTTTGCATGGCCAAGTGCGTACATCTGCGCCTATCTAATACAAGAGCATGTACTGAGCAGGATAGAGTTTTATTAAATATTCCTGCGCACTACAGCATATTTCCCAATAATATCGTTGTCTTGAATTTGCCATGATTGTGCAATGTCCTCATCAGTAAGCAACAACGTTACTTAACCAAAAAAATACTGATAACAATCCGTCAAAGTTGCTACTGTTGTTAGCTGATTGCACGCTTTCTTCAAGTGTCCATCACTGACAGACAATCAAATAACTAGAATACGATTATTAAAAATAAACAAAGGAAATCATCATGCGTAGTGCTATTCATAACAGCTTTGGCAAACCCTCCAACGTATTGAGCGTTGGCGACAGTCCCATGCCGCAGCCTGCTGCCAACGAAGTCCGTATCAAAACCATTCTCTCCCCTATTCATAACCATGACTTGCTAACCGTAAGTGGTCAATACGGCTATAAGCCTGAGATGCCAGCCATCGGTGGTAGTGAAGCGCTAGGTATTATCGATGCTGTGGGTGATGACGTCACAGATCTAAGCGTCGGCCAACGTGTTGCGTGCGCCAGTGTGCACGAGACGTGGGCAGAGTATTTTGTTGCACCTGCCAATATGGTATTTAACATGCCTGATAGCATCGAAGACGAGTTGGCTGCCCAGCTGATCGCTATGCCGCTGTCTGCCCTAATGCTATTAGAATTCTTAGAAGTAGATAAAGGTCAATGGATTATTCATAACGCGGCAAACGGCGCTGTCGGTAAAACCCTTGCCATGCTCGCAGCAGCACGCGGTGTAAATACGATCAATCTCGTACGTAGTAAAGACGCGATAGAAGAGTTGACCTCACTCGGCATCAAAAACAATGTCGTCACTGCTGATGATGACTGGAAAGATCAAGTTCGCGCTATCATTGGTGATGATAAGATTACAGCAGCCGTCGATTCAGTTGGTGGTGAATCGAGCAACGAGCTACTATCATTACTGGGTAGCAAAGGAACGCTGGTCTCATTTGGTATCATGTCAGGCAAACCAATGGCACTAGACGCTGGCAGCTTGATCTTTAAGCAAGCCGTTGTAAAAGGCTTCTGGGGCAGCAAAACCAGTCAAGAAATGGATCTAGACAACAAACAACGTCTAATCGATGAGCTACTAGAACGTGCTTCGAACGGCGACCTAAAATTACCAATCGAAGCCATCTATAGTCTGGACGACATCACGACTGCCGTCTCTGGAAAAGTACAATCAAGCAAAAAAGGTAAAGTTATTCTAAAGCCTTAAGTGATACTCTAACCTTGCATTGATTGTCATTGAAGGCATCATAAATATGAAAAGTCCATTTGTATTACTCGTTAGATAATACTATGGGCTTTTTTATTCTAACCATGCTGTTGTCATAATGACTCTAATGTAATTAGAGCCATCAACAATTACTCATCACCCCATATAATAAGATTTAATAAGGATATAACTATGTCAAACGATACAACGTTCAAAGCCTTAGTTGTCGAAGAAACCAGCGATGGCGAATTCAAAAAGAGCATTCAAGAGCGCAAAGTCAGTGACTTGCCAGAAAATGACTTGCTCATCGAAGTGCATTATTCATCGTTAAACTTTAAAGATGCGATGTCAGCCACGGGTAATAAAAGAATCACCAAACAGTATCCGCATACTCCAGGTATCGACGCCGCTGGCGTGGTCGTCAGTGATAAATCAGGCACGTTTAGCGCAGGACAAGAAGTATTAGTATTCGGCTATGATCTTGGTATGGATACGGACGGTGGTCTCGGTCAAATGATCTCTATACCAGCAGAGTGGGCGCTACCTTGCCCAGAAATGCTGACGCTAAAAGAAGCGATGACCTATGGTACTGGCGGTCTAACCGCAGCACTGAGTGTCCAAAAGCTAGAAAAAATGGGTGCAAAACCAAGTGATGGCCCAGTTGCTGTGACTGGTGCAACAGGCGGCGTAGGTACGATCAGTATCGCTATCTTAAAGCAGCTCGGCTATGAAGTAATTGCATTCTCAGGTAAGCCAGAGCAAAGCGAACATCTAAAAGAGCTTGGCGCGAGCGAAGTACGTCATCGCGATACCATCAATGAAATCGGCAATAAACCTGTCGGCCGTGAGCTATGGGCAAACGCCATTGATACCATCGGTGGCGACTACCTTGCCAACTTGCTTAAGCAAACCAAAGCAGGCGGCGCGGTGACGAGCTGTGGTCTAGCGGGTGGCGCTGAGTTTTCGATGACAGTGATGCCATTTATCACTAGAGCAGTATCATTATTGGGTATCGACTCGGTCTATATCCCACTGGCGGATAAAGAAGCCATTTGGAAACGTGTTGCCACCGATATGAAGCTGCCTAATCTTGAGAGCTATGGTGAAGAGATTACGCTAGAGCAAACGCCAGAATACTTAGATCGCTTTATGTCGAGCAAAGTAGTTGGGCGTTATGTGGTGAATGTGAAGGGTTAGGATTTAGTTTAAGATCGAATTTTATAAATAGTAGCGGTGTTCTTTACTTTGAAGAGCACCGCTATTTTTTTACTTTCAAGTATTATATTCATTCGTGATAAAGTTATAATCACATTCACATATAAGAATAAAGAGATAATCTAAATGCAATGGATATCCGCTTACAGTCACTTATTTAACATACTGAATAAAACTGAAACTCCAGCATATCATAGCGGTTCTGAGTTTATAAAAGTCGTACAAAATTTTGATCATGGATTGCCAGATTATTCGCTGTATATTGAAGAACGTAAACGATTGGCTAAAAGCACAAGCAGAAAAGACTTCTATTGGGATATTCTAAACAACTTGGAAGAACCTATTCGATTTGAAGTTTTTCGCGCTTTTATAGATATTGTAGAGCCACATTTTCCAAATGAAGCTCAGAATCTAAGAGCTTATTTATTTGGTAATGGTCAACCTGTGCCGAAAGCAAAAATACCTAGCCAACAATGGAGCTCTGACAAACTAAACTCAATGCTATCAAAGATTGATAATGCAATTGATACCTCGAACTATGATTATGCAATGACATTAGCATATACATGTTTGGAAGGACTTTATAAATCTTATATTCGTAAACATGTTCCAACAAGTATAAAAGTTACAGACCTAATCCCTCTATCAAAAATTGTTCGTGACGATATAGATTCAAAATTATCGGTTAACGGCAGTTACCCTGTTCAAATGGTTACAAGTATTTCAACACTAACAAGTGCTATCGCAAACTCTCGTAATTCTTTTAGCGACTCACATTTTGATAAAGACGCAAATAAATGGCTAGCAATTTATAGTCGTGATTTAGTCAACTCTATAGGCCGTTTACTATTGCACTTCCTCTAGATTAAATTTTCTAGTTAACGAAATTAGTAATAAAAAAAGCACCCAACCAAGTTGAGTGCTTTTTTATTGCTATATTCAGCTAATCAGGTTTTTAGTTTGATGTTATTCCCACTCAATCGTAGCTGGTGGCTTGCTCGAAACATCATAAGTCACGCGTGAAACTTCAGCGATTTCATTCATGATGCGGTTTGATACCGTCTCGATCAAATCATACGGCAGATGCGCAAAGCGAGCCGTCATAAAGTCTACGGTCTCAACCGCACGTAGTGCGATTACCCATGCATAGCGGCGGCCATCACCGACCACGCCGACAGATTTGATAGGTTGGAATACGGCAAATGCTTGTGCCGTCTTATCATACCAGCCTGAGCGCTCAAGCTCTTGCATAAAGATAGCATCCGCCAAACGCAGGATATCAGCGTATTCTTTTTTGACTTCACCAAGGATACGCACGCCCAAACCTGGACCTGGGAACGGATGACGATAGATCATTTTGGCTGGTAGACCTAAGGTAATACCAAGCTTACGTACTTCGTCTTTGAATAAATCACGTAACGGCTCAATCAGTTTAAATGCCAAATCATCTGGCAAACCGCCTACGTTATGATGGCTCTTAATCACGTGTGCTTTGCCTTGATGCGACTTAGCAGATTCGATCACGTCTGGGTAAATCGTACCCTGTGCTAAGAACTCAACCACTTTACCATCGCTCTGCTCGCTCACTTGACGCGCGCTATCAGCGAATACGTCAATGAACGTCTTGCCGATGATTTTACGTTTTTTCTCTGGATCAGACTCGCCTGCTAGCGCATCTAAGAACAAATCTTCTGCATCAACACGGATGACTTTTACACCCATGTTTTCTGCAAAGATTTGCATGACTTGGTCACCTTCATGCAGACGCAATAGACCGTTATCGACGAACACACAAGTCAGCTGATCGCCGATTGCTTTGTGCAATAGCGCGGCAACAACTGAGCTATCAACTCCGCCCGATAAACCTAGCAATACTTGCTTGTCACCGATTTGTTCTTTTAACTGTGCGATACGCATATCAGCGATATTGTCTGGTGTCCACTCACCTGCACACTCGCAGATTTGATGCACGAAACGACCTAGCAGCGCTTGACCTTGTAGCGTATGCGTCACTTCTGGGTGGAACTGTAGGCCGTAGTATTGCTTATCATCATTGGCCATAATCGCAATCGGGCAACTTGGCGTACTAGCCACGATATCGAAGCCTTTAGGTGCTTCAATCACTTTATCGCCATGACTCATCCAGACATTGAGCGTGCCAGCTGCGTCTTCGATACCATCGATCAAGGTAGACGTGCCATTGATGTTGATCGTCGCTGCACCAAACTCATGAATATCACTGGCATGAACTTGCCCACCGAAACGATCTGCCATCGCTTGCATACCGTAGCAGATACCTAGTACTGGCACGCCTAGATCAAATACCGCATCGTTGATACGTGGGCTGTTTTCTGCGTGGACGCTCTCAGGGCCACCTGACAGAATGACGCCTTTTGCGCCAAAATCGATGATGCGCTGAGTGTCGATATCATAAGGGAACATCTCACAAAACACCCCAGAATCGCGCACACGGCGGGCGATTAACTGGCTATATTGCGAGCCAAAATCGAGGATTAAGATGCGATCTTCTTTGATTGCAGGAGTGGTCATAAATCGATATCCATCAATAGATAAATTGGTGCCCTATTTTAACAAGTTTACGCCCTCTATTGGCTATTAGATGGTTAATTATTCACGATTATTATTCGCGCATACCCTCAATTTGAATAATTACTCCCTAAGTAATGATAAAAATAAGCAAAGAGTAGACAGCAAACCCAATTATGAGCAAACTATCTTCCTCTCTATTCATCAGCCATTTGCTAGGTTTACTACGTAATATCACTCAAAGCTGAGTGCATACGATTCAACCCTTCTATCAATATTGCTTTAGGACAGGCCACATTTAAACGCATCTTTAAATGTCCTTCCTCGCCATATTTAATACCGGCGTTTAGCTCAACTTTGGCAGCTCTAAGCGCATCATATAGCGCCTGATCGTCTTGGCTATATGCTGAGCAATCTAGCCAAATTAAGTACGATGCTTCTGGGCGCATGATTTTAATATCAGGCAAATGCTCATTTAAAAACTGCACGGTCAATTCAATGTTGGCTTCGATATAACTAATCGCCTGCTCTAGCCACTCACCGCCGTGCTCGTAAGCACTACGCATGGCTGTATACGCAAATAGGTTCAGCTCGTACTCATCATTTAACTGCTGCTGCTGACTGATTTTTTTGAGTAGCGCTTTATCTTTAGCAAATATCATCGAGCCTTTGATACCTGCGATATTAAAGGTTTTAGTCATCGAAGTCAGGCTCACTACGTTGTGCTCATAGCCTTTTGCCAGCGTCAGAAATGGCGTAAACGTATGACCAGTCAATGTCAAATCTTGATGAATCTCATCACTAACAATTGCCACATTATGCTTTTTGCAAATGGCCAGTAGCGCTTCCAGCTCGTTCTTCGTCCATATACGCCCGCCAGGATTTTGTGGATTGCACAGTAGATAAAGCTTAACCTCATGCTCGATGATTTTGGCTTCGATATCAGCCAAGTCCAAATGATATTTACCTTCGACTTCCTTTAATACAGAGAGCACAAGCTTGCGGCCATTTTGCTCAACCTTGCTCATAAAAGGCGTATAGATAGGATCGTTGACCATTACCGCCTCGCCTACCTTGGTAAAGACATTCATCATCAGCGCTAGGCTTGGCACGACACCCGGGGAAAACAAGATATTTTGCTTCTCTAACTGCAAGTCATAACGACTGCCATGCCAGTTAATAATCGAATTGTACAAAGCGTCAGTAGGTTTGGTATAGCCCAAGATGCCATGCTGCATGACTTGCTCAACCGCGCTTAATATCGGTGCTGCAGCCTTAAAATCCATGTCCGCCACCCATAGCGCAATTGTCTCATCGCTATAGTGCCACTTGAGTGAACCGGTATCACGTCTGTCGATTATTTCATCAAAGTTATATTGCATTGGTACTCTTCTTATTTGGAATAATAATGGTTTGGAACGTCGAAAACACAGCGCAATATGTGCACTATATTATCAATATACGCTACGCTATCTGCTCTAGTAGATTAAGGCGCATTCAATTTTACACAAAAAATTAAAGTGCTTTTAGACCTTAATTATCCATTTATCGGCTTAAATAACCTTCAAAGATATAAAGTAAACATTATTTCAATAATGGTTAAAAATTAATGCTACATTAAGGTTTCGGACTCTATCTATCATAAAGTTATTTGTGCCAGAGTGCGCTGATGTTGCCATGATTATAATCTATCAACATCTACCCAAACTATCTAATAAGCCATCAAGGCTAACAAAAAGGAATGAAGAATGAAAATGGACTTTTTACCGAAATCAGTACTAAAGATTAGTGCGCTTACCTTTGCCATTGCCGCAACTGCTTCTTGCACTGCTATGGCAACAGGAACTGACCATCAGACTGCAAACGCAGCTAGCAGCACCGCCATCACTCTCGGCAATGCTGCCACGACTAGCGGCACCAATGATACCGTTGCCATCGGTAGTCAGGCCAATGCAGGATTAAACTCAGCTACTGCCGTTGGCGGTCAAGCGAACGCTGCTGGTCTAGGCTCAACCTCTATTGGTTGGCAATCAAAAGCCACTGCCGAACGTGCACAAGCTTTTGGTCATCTAGCCAATGCAAGTGGTGTACGCTCTACCGCTGTCGGTGAGGCAGCTATGGCAGGTGGCAATAATGATACAGTTGCTGTCGGGAATAAAGCCAATGCAGGTCTAAATTCAGCAACAGCCGTAGGCGGTGAAGCTAATGCCGCTGGTCTAGGCTCAACCTCTATCGGTTGGCAGTCAAAAGCTACCGCTGAACGCGCACAAGCGTTTGGTCATCTAGCCAATGCAAGCGGTATGCGCTCTACCGCTGTCGGTGAAGCGGCAGCAGCTCAAGGCGCAACTTCGGTCGCGGTCGGTAATAAATCTATGGCAGGCGGCATGAACAGTATCGCTATCGGTAACGAGGCAAAAGCATCCAAAGACAACCAAGTCGTCCTAGGTAACGCTGGACAAGTTCATTCTAGTACCGCAGCACAATCAGGTACGGTCAGAATCGTCACGATCGATGACAACGGCACTTTGGGTACTATGATGGTTGACTACTACCAAAAAGCTAAATAATTATAGTTGAGTGGTCAACACTGACGCTATTGTAGTCAGTCATACTCGATAAAATAAAAAAACCTCGCGATTGCGAGGTTTTTTTGGTTGGTATGTTTGGTTCGCTTGATAGTATTTCAAAGTGCTGCGTTAGATTCTGTAGTTATCAAAGTTATTATGAAGCTGGAGCCAATCCTGCCATCCGCTATTATCTGCTTATCTAGGCGTGGCGCGGCCACGGTTTGGGGCATTCCTGTTTGGTCACGAGACTGCCCCAAAACCTAGCCTTCGCAACACGCCTATTCAAGCAGGATAGCCGCTACTGTCAGGGCTAAACCGCGTTTCAAGGCGACTATTATTCATCAGAAAGCACATGGGTTTGTAATCTTGTAGAGAGCACTTTTTTACCAGCTAAACTACCCTTTGGTCTTGTTGGCTTAGGGATTCTCATTACTATTTGGGCTGTATTCAATGCTCTTAGTAAAGTATAGTTTTCATCAGTATTTTCGAACTCAACCTCTTGACCATTAGCTAGTTTTTTATAAGGCTCATCTAATAGTTTCAGTATTTCTACAATTTTCTGCTTATTTAAATAATTAATCTGTTTTAAAAGCAGATTTTTAAGTTCGCTAGAGTCTGAATATTTAATGAGCTGTTCATAAATAGAGGCAGGTATTTTATCACCGTCATATATTTCAACAACTTTTTCACGAACCGTTGTACTACCTTCTATTAAGCTAATAACCTCAGTTTCAGCTAGTGTTTTTTTATCTCTACTACTGACATTATTAGAATCAAGCAACACCTCAACATCCTCCACACGAAGTGCAATACAATCTAGATCTTCAATTATCAACTTATGATACCTGACTAAAAAGGCTTCTATAACTTCGTTTGATGCATGCTCTTTAATTTGACCCCAGTTCTCAGAAGTTAAACTTAACTTCCCAAGACGTATTAAAGTCTTAGTTTTTTCTTGATTAAGATCCTCTAGTTTTGAGTTATCCCAGTTGTTGTCAGTTATACGTATTAGGTTTTCGTATGCCTCATCACTCAATTCACTACATACAAAAAGGTGTTTATCAAACTCAGCTTTAGTGTTTTCCCAGTCTTCAATGCCTAAGATATCTGATTCTGTATAACCAACCATTTGTAAATAACTTCGTCCACTTTCCAAGAATTTAACAAGTGAACTATCTATCTCCCGATAAGTACCTTGATCATCCTGATCTTCATAAGATTCCGAAAAATACTTAAAAACATTTGACCATGAATATTGGGCTTTCAAGCTACCGACAAGATATTGTTGGATGTGATAGTTCTTGACTGTACTTATATCTTTAATTTTAGTGGAAGTGATGTCAATAAACTTCTCTATAATTACATTAGGATGACCTAATAAGTTTAAAGTTTTAATATAAACATCTTCATCTTCAGAATATGAGGTGTTTTCATCTGCATCCAGTAAAATAACTCTTATATATTCTAATAGGTTTTCAGACCAAATATTTTTAGCTAGATAGTCAATGCCAGAGTTAGCCATAAGAGTGACTGGCTTGACCTCTAGGTCAGCGAGAACAGTATCAGGGTCTTCTAAATTATTTACTAGAACTTGTTTTATTATATGCTTATTAATAGCTAAGTATCTGCTCTCACCTAGCCAATTAAGCTCTCTGATCTGAACTTCTGAAAAAGCAGCATGTTCGAGCACTGGCTTAAGAGCATCTGTAAACTCTTGAAATTTATCAAAATTACTATCAAAACAATCCAAAATGAAACTAACATAATCTTTTAGAATATTTAGCTCACCTTTGATATTTTCGGTTAAATACGATAATTCTTCGTATGACTTTAAAGGTAGATATCGAATAAACCTTTGTAGATTAAATCTTGCTTCTTCCGTATTGTTATAAATATTTATTTCATCGATAATACTCTCTCTAACACTTACTATTATTGGTATCAATAAGGAGAGATTCTTATCTCTTTTAAAGTAGCGCTTTAGAAATTCTATAGATGTACTAGAGCCATCACAAACAACTTTAATATACTGCTCAAGATATATTTTTCTACTATTTTCTGCCAGTAGAAAATCTAACATAGTGAAATTTAGAGCACTATGAGTTGATAATTTATCAAGACCTAAATAACTTTCAACCAATTCATCACATTTTTTCAACTCAATATCAAAGTTTGGTTCACCAAAAGAATTAACTAAAAGAGCATAATTCTTATCATTCAAACTAATAGATTCTTCAAAGAAATATGAAATATAACTTTGATAAGTTTCATCTATATGTCCATTACTGATAAAGTATTTTAGTAAAGGTTTATCGATCATAATATCAGTCTGAATCATCAGTTCTGTTAGCATCATTCTTTTAGTATTTTTTATCTCATTTTTCGTATTAAGCTCTTCGTTTGACAACCTTTCTAACTCACCACTTTCTTTATCTTCTGTATTAGCTAGCCTGTTTAGATAAGATTTATCTGGATTAACTTCATTTTCAATATCGCTAAAACTGAAACTTACTGTAAAATCTGTATTAGTTACTTCAAGAGTAATATTTTGATGCTGTGCCATTTCCTTAAGTACTGTTGTACTAGAAATATCACTTGTATTGTATTTTTCAGAACCAACAACAATATTGATTTTTGACTGGCCTCGGTGATACGCATATTGCATTACACTATCCAACTTTCTTAAAATTGTATAAGAATAAATACTATTTAACTCTTTAGTTGAGTTTAGCCCATCATTCAAAATCTTATCTTTTTTAAGCTCTAATTCAGCGATAGCTTGGTATTTTTCTATTGTTAACATATTAACTATTTTCGGCTTTTCTTTATAGAAAATATCATAGATTTCACCTGAGTTTGAGTTTAGTTTGGCAAACTCATTTGGATGATAGTTTTTATAAACCACCATTGCAAAAAGCTTATTCTTATCTATATCTAAGACTTTAAGTTGATCAAAGTAAACCTCATATTCATTTAAAATATTTTTTAAAAGTCTCATATCGCTAAAATACAAACAAGTATTCAACAAAAATTTATTATCGAGTTCGTTTGCTATATTACTATACTCTTTTATGACTATATCATAGGCAGTAGTTGGGTTAACTATAGGTATCACTGGAATAATATAATCAAAGAATTTACTTCTTTCACTATCCTTGAAAATATCATCGCGAATGGCGTATATAAATACAACTCGGTGTGGGCAAGATTTATTTATAATTGAGTTTAGCTCTCTAAGTCTGATAAATATCTCAGTATCATTAAACCTATCTAAATCTTCAATAATAACAACGTTCTTTCCAGTAGTTTCAAAAAAATATAGTATTTCGTCTAAATGATCATTAAGAATAGATTTCTCTTGTTCGTTTTTTATATTAAATTCAGCGTTATGAAGGTTGAATTTTATCTCTGTGAGACCGAATCCATAACTGTATATCTTATTAATAATAAATAGCGTGCAAAAAACCAAAATAATTAAATTTAAATATAGATACCACTCTGCAAAATCCACCAACTCAGTTATAAATTTCGCTTGATCAAAAGCATAGATATAACTCCATAGAGTTAATATAAATATCCATAGCGTTACTCTATAATTTTCTTTCGAGTTTTCCGTAATACGTTTAAATCTTGAGAGTGGAATATCATTTTGAGGTACAGCATAAAAAAATTGCTGTAATATACTTCTTTCAATTAGCTGTATTTTATCTGGTGTTAAATTCTTAATTTCCTTATCGGTAGATGGTGAACTGCTACCCGAATCTTCAGCATCATCACTTTCAAGATTTTTTTCTACTTTAAATGTTGAAAGTGATACTTCCAAAAACTTCCATTCACCGTTGTCTTTATAAGTCTTTTTAAAGGTATTTAGAATACTACTTTTACCTGAGCCATATATCCCAGTAAGAGCTACATTTGACACAAGCTCATGTCTTAATGCTGCAGCTAATCTCTTTTCATAGCTTTTGTAGCTTGCACTACTCTCAAGGCTATCTGAAGGCGAAAGCACCGTTATTTCAAAATCATCACTATTACTTTCTTCAGTTTCTAATCTTTGAGCTGATGAGCTTTGATTCATATTATCTCTTCTGATCTAAATAGGTATGTCTTAGTCTATAGAGTTTAACGCCCCTTAAACTCAGCTTCCCTTCTCTCAACCATCGCCATTACGCCTTCTTTCGCATCTTCTGAGTGAAACAGCGGCGGTAGATAGCTATGGATATTGGCCAATGCAGTCGCTGCCCCATTACGGCTGGCATCTTGCGCTGAAGACAATGCCCCTCTCACACTCAAAGGCGCGGCTTTACAGATTTCTTGAGCTAGCGTCAATGCACGCTCGTACTCAGTGCCATTTGCCACCACTTCACTGACCAAATTCAGTCTATCAGCCGTTTGCGCATCAAATGCTTTACCTGTCAGCAGATACGGCATGGCTTTTTGCCAGCCTGCCGCTGCGACAAAGCGTACCGTTGCTCCACCAAATGGCATGATACCGCGCTGTACTTCCATTTGTGCAAAATTGCAGTTATCACTGGCGATGACCACATCACTGTTGAGCATCAGCTCGATAGCCACGGTGAAGCAAATGCCTTTGACCGCCACGACCACAGGTTTGGTGCGCAGTTTTCCACCGATGCCCCACGGGTCGATTTGATCATCATTAAACTCAAACACGCCATCGCTTAGCTTGTCTTGCAGCTCTACCAAATCCAGCCCAGCGGTAAAATGATCACCATGCGCAAATATCAGCGCACAGCGTAAATTGTCGTCTTGCTCGTAGCGTGTCATCGCATCAGACAGTTGACCAATCATATGGCTGTCAAAGGCGTTACGTTTATTGGCGCGATTGAGCCCGACAAGGCAAACATGGCCTTGGGTGTTATAAGTGATGCGGTTTTCTGTGGCGTTGCTGTCCGTAGTCATGGTGCTGTCCTTGTTGAAATAATCATTGTTATATAATGAGTGGTTATATAATAAGTTGTCATACAATAGGTATAGTCGAATCTCGGTACTTCATTCGTATAAATTTGTCGATAAACCCACTTTTAATATAGACACCCTCGCGCGATAACACAAGCAATAGAACTGACTCGAATAAAGCGTAAATCGATAAAATTTGACCTCATTTGCGATAAGTGCAACTATGATGCAGGTCTAGGTATTGTTTAGAGTATTTTATGGAATTTTGGCACGGCTTTTTACTCATCACCAGCGTTCATCTATTGGCTGCAGCCTCACCTGGTCCTGATTTTGTCTTGGTATCACAGCAGACGTTGGCAAAAGGTCGACGCACTGGTTTGATCTGTAGTTTCGGTATTACCTTGGGTCTTGCCGTACATATTATATATTCTGTCTTAGGACTGGCGACTGTCATTGCTCATTCACAGCCTTTATTGACTACTATTAAATGGTTAGGTGGCGGCTATCTAATTTACTTAGGTTGGCAAGGTATCCAAGCCAAGCCTAAAAAACCAGCGGATTTAGACACAGCTCATATTTTTGAAAAAACACATCCTTTGGAAAAAGCAGGCCCGCAAGTAGGTTCAAGCGCTCACGTTTCGCAAGATTCGCTCACTAGCCACACCACACCTACAACCAAAGAAATCACTATCGAAAAATCGCCTAGTAATGGCGAATCTACCTTTGCTACGTTGCGTCGCGGATTCCTTTGTAATGTCTTTAATCCAAAAGCGCCTGTCTATTTTGTAGCTATTTTTACTCTTGTATTGTCGCCTGACATACCGCTTTGGCAATTGGCTATTTATGGTGTATGGATGATGGTGTTACAGATGGCGTGGTTTAGTACGGTCGTCATGCTACTTTCTATCCCTGCGGTACATCGACGCTTCCAAAGGTTTGAGCATTGGATCGACCGTGTATTGGGTACTGCGATGATCGTATTAGGGCTTAACTTGATATTGCGTCACCGATAAGCGACCGATAAAGCGCGGATAAACAATTAGCAACCTGCGAAATCTGCTACACTGGTTACTTATATCCATATATCGTAGCCTGACATTATGACAAGTAAGCCCATGACCCGTAACCCTGCAAATAGTAAACACAGAAACAGATCTCCTGCGACCGCAAAGAAACTCGGTCAGCTGCACCCACGTAATCCGCACCAAGGTCGTTACGATTTTGCGGTATTGACTCGAGCTTTACCTGAGCTTGCTGACCACACCATTACCAACCCTAAAGGTGAGTCGACGATTAACTTCTCGGATCATCAGGCTGTTCGTGTGCTAAATAAAGCACTGTTAGCGAACTATTACGGGGTTAAATTTTGGGACATTCCTGAAGGCTATCTATGCCCGCCTATTCCTGGACGTGCCGATTATATTCACTACATCGCAGATTTATTGGCGCAAACCACTCACGTAAACGCCGATAACACACCGCCAACGGGTAAAGAAATTCATGCTCTTGATATCGGTACTGGTGCCAGTGCTATCTATCCTATCGTTGGTAGTCAGAGCTATGGCTGGCGCTTTACAGCAAGCGACATTGACCCCATCTCTGTCAATACCGCAGCGCTGATTTGTGAAGCCAACCCAAAGCTAAAGAGTGCGGTCAAGGTAAAGCTACAGCCTGAGCCTAAATTTATCTTTAAAAACATCATTGGTCGTCAAGACTATTTTGATGTCGTGGTTTGTAACCCTCCGTTTCATGCTTCATTAGAAGAAGCAATGGAAGCCAATAGTCGCAAGCAGCACAATTTGCAGCGCCATCGTGGTAAGAATGAAAGCGAGCAAATCAGCCGTAGCTCGACAAAATCAGGCAACGCTGCGCAAAACCTAAACTTCGGCGGTCAGCACAAAGAGCTATGGAGTGAAGGTGGCGAAATTGCGTTCTTGACTAAGATGGCAAAAGAAAGTCAGAGCTTTGCAGAACACGTTGGTTGGTTTACTACTTTAGTGTCGAAATCTGAAAACGTTAAGCCATTGCAATTATTATTAAAGCAGTTAAACGTCGCTCAAATGCGTATTATCGAAATGAGCCAAGGTCAAAAAAGCACTCGCGTACTAGCTTGGCGCTTTGACAGTGACGAAGAGTAACCACTAAGCAAAATTGCCAATTTTAGTTTCACGTGAAACAAAAAAGCACCGTTTTGATATTCAAAGCGGTGCTTTTTTATGAGTACTCAGTAAAAAACTAAATAAATTAGCTAAAAAACATCACTTTTAGACCAATCGCTATAAGCACGATACCGCCCAATGCTTCAGCCTTATCCTCTAGCCATGTACCTGAGCGACGTCCCAAATAAACCCCGAGCCAGCCAAATATAGCGGTTACTACAGCGATAATAAGGCAAGCTAACCACGCGTTCAGTGCCAATAAATTCAGCGTAAACCCTGCCGCCATTGCATCAATACTAGTTGCAACCGCTAACGTAAACATAGTGCGGTGATTGATATGTCCATGCTTACTCGTGGCTGTTACTGTATCACTATCAGTGTTAATAGCATCATCATTGACGTCCAGATCATCACTGTCAGTATCTGACTCATCAGCAGTAAACACTTCATAAAGCATTTTCCCACCTAGAGCAATCAATATAGTACCGCCAATCCAAGGTGCAGCAGCGGCCAGCCAACCCAACATTGCCGCACCTAATAAGTATCCAATAAGAGGCATTATCCCCTGAGCGATACCAAAGTAAAGCGCAGCATAAATAGCCAAGCGCAGTACATATTGATGACTATATTTTTGAGCCTTAGCACCCAACCCTATCGACACTGCAAACGCATCCATCGCTAAAGCAATAGCGAGTAAAATTACTTCAACCATTTGATTCCCACAAATTATAATTATTAAATAATAGCAACGTTAAAAAATGAGTTTCACGTGAAACAAAAATACCGCCTTGAATATCAAAGCGGTATTTTTATAAATTGTCAGTAACCAGTTTCAAATTTAGATATCTAAGTTCGATACTGTTAGCGCATTTTCTTCAATGAAGATACGACGCGGTTCAACGTGATCACCCATCAAGCAAGTAAACATATGGTCAGCGGCGATAGCATCTTCGATAGTGACGCGTAGCATACGACGATTTTCAGGATCCATCGTTGTATCCCATAGCTGATCAGCGTTCATCTCGCCTAGCCCTTTGTAACGCTGGATAGCTAAACCACGACGCGCATCCAGCATCATTTGTTGCCATAGGTAATCGAAGTCGCGTACTGGGATGTCTTTAGTCGTCCCTGCACTTGCTTCACGGCGGATAAAAGCATCGCTCTCAAGCAATGTATTCCATTCACTTGATAAACGTAACAGTTTGCCATACTCACCCGAGTTGATAAAGCTAGCATCTAACAGATAATGGTGTGCCAGTTGATGCACATATACCGTGACGCGTGGTAGCCACTGTGCCTTGGTAGATAAAGCCTCACTATCTGACGCTTCGCCTTCCTCAGTACCTACTACTGGCGTCATACCCAATAAATCTGCTGCGGCTGCGTCCATATTTTTTGGCTGCGGCGCATGGATATTAACCAATGCAATCTCAGGGCTTAGATCGCTACCGAAGTGATCAAGCTTAGTCTGCATCGCTGCTTTCCAATCCTGCATGGCAGACTGATCATAAGTCATGTCAGTGCTAAGTTTTGGCGTATGCGTCAATGCATCCAAAATCACCGCTGGGAAGCGAATCTGCAGACGTGCTTTGATCAACTGCGTTTGGTTGTAGTCGTTAAGCAGTGTCTCGAGCGCTTGACCAGTAATCGCAGGCGCATCAGCACTGATATGCAGCTTGGTATTGTCAATTGTTGAAGACAATAGATACGCTTTAAGCGCTTCGTCATCTTTTAGGTATAACTCTTGACGACCTTTTTTCACTTTGTATAGCGGCGGCTGAGCAATATATACATAACCGCGCTCGATCAATTCAGGTGTTTGACGGAAGAAGAACGTCAATAGCAAGGTACGAATATGCGATCCATCAACGTCGGCATCGGTCATGATGATGATTTTGTGGTAGCGTACTTTGTCAGGATTATACTCATCAGGACCAATACCACAACCTAATGCCGTAATCAGGTTACCCACTTCAGCAGATGATAACATCTTGTCAAAACGAGCACGCTCGACGTTTAGAATCTTACCTTTTAGTGGCAAGATTGCTTGCGTTTTACGGCTACGACCTTGTTTAGCTGACCCACCTGCAGAGTCACCCTCCACAATGTATAGTTCAGATAATACTGGATCTTTTTCTTGGCAATCAGCCAACTTGCCAGGCAGACCTGCAATATCCAAAGTGGTCTTGCGACGTGTCATTTCACGTGCTTTACGAGCCGCATCACGTGCACGCGCTGCTTCCATAATTTTATTAGCAATGGCTTTACCAGCACTTGGATTTTCTAATAGATAATCGTTAAATTTATCGTGCATCGCAGATTCGACAGCAGATTTTACTTCGCTTGATACTAGCTTATCTTTCGTCTGGCTTGAGAACTTTGGATCTGGTACTTTAACAGAGACGATTGCCGTTAAACCTTCACGAGCATCATCACCAGTTGCAGCTACTTTTTCCTTCTTAAACAAGTTCTCGCGATCCATATAGCTATTTAAGCCACGTGTCAGTGCTGATCTGAAACCTGATAAGTGAGTACCGCCATCTTTTTGCGGGATATTGTTGGTAAAACATAGCACTTTTTCGTTATATGTATCTGACCACTGTAGCGCAACTTCTACGCTGATACCGTCATCTTGCTGACTGGTAAAATGGAATACTTCATTGATACCGTCTTTACCAGCATTGATGTAACTAACAAACTCTAGCAAGCCACCTTTATGCTCAAACTCGTGACGCTTATCAATACGCTCATCAGTCAAAACAATACGCACACCAGAGTTCAAAAATGACAGCTCACGTAAGCGTTTTGCCAAGATATCGTACTCAAAAATTGTACCAGTGAACACATCACTACTAGGATAAAAGCGGATTTGTGTGCCCGTCTGATCGGTGGCTTCCATCTGTTGGATATCGCTATCAGGTACACCATCAGTATAAGTTTGATGATAATGATAGCCTTCGCGCCAGATATTCATCTCAAGTTTTTGAGATAGAGCATTAACTACTGAGACACCCACACCGTGCAGACCGCCTGACACTTTATAACTATTATCATCGAACTTACCGCCCGCATGCAGGACAGTCATAATAACCTGAGCCGCTGACACACCCTCTTCTGGATGAATATCAACAGGCACACCGCGCCCGTTATCCATCACACTGACAGACTCATCTTCGTGGATGACAATATCAATCTGATCACAGTGACCAGCAAGTGCCTCATCGATAGAGTTATCCACTACCTCAAAGACCATATGATGCAAGCCTGTGCCATCATCGGTATCACCGATATACATACCAGGACGCACACGTACGGCCTCTAACCCACGCAATACGCGAATATCTTTAGAACTATAATCAGAAGGCAACACTTCTGAAACTACAGTAGGCACAGCGGCTTCAGTAGCACTGTCGTCTATCAATTGCTCGTGGTCAATAGGTAATGAATCACTCATGTACATTCCTTAATCTAGCCATAATCAGCCATTTACGATTAGCGCACTTATAAAAAGTCTGCTGCATAATGGCATCTTAAAATTAACGTCTATTATTCATAATCTAGAGTGCATATGAGCAGCTAAACCACTAACCACCGTTAGCCTCAAAAAAGGCTGCACAGAGATAAAATTAGTAAATTATTTATTAGTAATAGTCTTTGTTTTTCTAGACATTGTCAAAACTATTGAAATAAATAAAATACATAATTATCAAATACTTATAGATAATTGAAAAATAGAAATCTTTTCTATGATGCTATCAAATAAATTGCTGAGCACAGGACAAAAATAAAGGGTTATTTTAACATTTTTTTGCTTCTAAGTCACTGTTTACTGAGAGTTTTACGGTCTGTGAAAGGTCGTCTTAACATAGTAACTGTCAGGACAGATAGTAGTGGCTAGTGTATTGAATAATGAGAAGTTAAAGTAGATGGGTAATCATCAAAAGTATAAGCAGAAAAATGAAGTATTAGTTAGTAAATGAGATTTTTCCTTGTTTCACGTGAAACGTATTCGGTTGTAGCCAAAGTTCATGAACTAAAGGTAAAATATCGTCTGCCAGACTGGTCATAAATACTTGGCAAGGGAGTTTAGCTAGGGTCGATAGCAGTATTTCTATAGCTCTATCATCTAATTCTGCAGTGATATCATCTAGAAGCACAACAGGTGTCGCTCTCGATGATAAATCATCATTGAGTGAGTCACTGCGCTCTCTATCGTTTAGCAACAGTGGTAGTTGCGATAAGCGCAGTGCGGTAATGAGCAGTTTCTTTTCACCGCGAGACAATACGTTTGCTGCTTGCTCTTTTAAAGTCGGTAATTTGGTTTGGATACTATTTACTGAAGCTGCTGTTCTCGCATCTGTCGTTTGATCGCTTATAGACTCATCAGAACGCCAATGCACATGAATATCAGCACGATGATTGCCTATACGGGTATATCCTAATTGCAGATCCTGCTCTAACCGCTCATTAAGTTGCACATCTAGCGCGACACTGGTGTCATAACCAGCGTTATAGCTTAGGCTCAGTTGCTCAGCGTAAGATGGCAATAGCTGTACGATACTCTTGGCAAAATAAGGCTGCCATTCAGTAAATACTTGCTCTCGATAATGATGAATCAAAGCAGCATGGTTACTCAGTCCCTTATCCCAAGATTTCAGCTCAGCCAACTGTACTTGTGTTAAGTGACGAGTAATTTTTAGTAAACTATTGCGCTGTTTTAGGAGGCGTTGATAAGCCATCCATTGTGGATGAAATCCTTGTTTCATGTGAAACACCAACCAATCTAACAGCTGTCGACGGCTCGCACTTCCCTGCTCCAACATATCCATCGTCGATGGATCTATCAGCAACGTAGGTAGCTGCTCTGTTAAGATACTCTGGTTGTAAACAGTGGTTTGATTGAGACGTAGTATAGTCGTAGCATCTGCTTGCTTTTGAATAGCTAAAGTACGGCTATCATTGAGCTTAGCATGAACAGTCGTGTTATTCTGATGATGTTGGATATAACGTTTTGGCTGGTGATGACGAAAGCTCTTACCTCTTGATAACAAGAATATAGATTCGAGCAACGAGGTTTTACCACTGCCATTTGCACCGATAATTATGTTGCAGGCAGCAGGCTCTAAACTAATTTTAGTAAGGTTTCTAAGATGGGATATTTGTAGACGTTCAATCATGGTATCGATAGCCGCCCATTAAAGCCTGCTAATCTAGCAGGCAAAAGTTTATTAAAAATCAATATTCAGTATTGGAAACAAAATCCTTTGAAACATACTAGTTCTATTCGATTTTGTTTATTTCCAAAGAAAAACTCACTATATACGCATTGGCATAATGACATATTGATGGAACTCATCATTTAGTTGATTGACCAATACAGAGGCATTCGATTGGCTCATATGCATCTGTAAATCGCCTTGGATAACGCCCAATACATCTTGCAGATATGCAGCATTAAACGACAGCTCCATCGGCTCGCCTTGATACTTAGCTTGTATCATCTCGACTGCTTCATCCTGCTCAGCATTATTAGCACGTACTTCGACCATACCATCGCTAGCAAAATTAAAGACCACACCACGAGATTTTTCATTACTCAAAATGGCAACGCGGCGTAACACGTCCGTCATTTTTTCCTGACTGAATAAAGCCAGCTTATCAGTATTGCTCGGCATCACACGGCGATAATCAGGGAACTTACCATCAATCAAACGCGCGGTAAATGTTACCATTAGATCTTGACTGACCTGCCCTGTACTATCTACATCACCAAATGGTAAACTTACTTGTAAAAACTCTCGGCCAAAACTTAGGGTAACTGCGTTGTCTTGATCACCCAACATTTTACCAAGCTCAGAAGCTAAACGTTCAAGCTCAATCACTGCCTTACGCGGCAAGATAGCCTGCATATTGAGTTCTGCGCTTACATTGATCACACTACGGGCTAATGCCAATCTATGGCCATCTGTTGCTACCGTTGTCAGTTGCTGCTGTGAAACGTCAAACAACATACCTGTTAAGTAGTAGCGTACATCTTGAATTGCCATCGCAAACTGCGTTTTGTGAATCAAATCTGTCAGACGATTACGGCTAATAGTCAGAGGGGTGATATTTTCAGGGTTACCCAAGCTCGGATAGTCTTCGCTTGGCAATGTTCCCAATGTAAAACGACTCTTACCACTAGTTAATAAGCAACGCTCGTTTGCTTGAGTTGCTAGATTAACTTGCGCCTGTGCAGGTAGCGATTTACAAATATCTTTTAGCTTGGTTGCAGGAAGCGTCGTTGTACCTGCTTCTACACAAGCACCAGCAGGCAATTTCAATGTCGATGTCAGCTCTACCTCTAAATCTGACGCTGTTAAGATAAGCTCAGAATCTGATAGCTGTAGCTTAATATTACCCAATATAACCATATTGTGGCGTTTATCAGCGGCTTTGGCGATCAAGTTGATAGCTTTTAGTAACGATTCTCGATTGATCGATAATTGCATGCTTAGTTACTCTTATTTGAATGATTCTTTTATAAAAATTTGTCGTAATGACTTAATAATACCTTGTCTGCTGACGATAATCTACAAAGCATCTGTGCACTTGTATTTTCAATATTATAAACCATCTGTATCTACTAGAATACAACGATATCTAACGCTTTTATCCTGCCTGTAACATCAGAGCTAGGGTCTTATAATCCTTATCAAATGCAGGATCTGCTGCTCTTAACTCATTTACTTTATCGCAAGCGTGCATCACCGTCGTATGGTCGCGTCCACCGAACGACTGACCAATTTCAGGGAAGCTATCGCCTGTTAATTCACGCGACAAAGCCATCGCTATTTGACGTGGTCTTGCAATACTACGCGTACGTTTACGCCCCATAATATCTTTGACCGTGACATCATAGTACTCAGCAACTATCTTACGGATATTATCCATATTTACTGCCTGCACACGCATCGCAACGATATCTTTTAGTGCGTATTGCACCATCTCAAGAGTAATCTGTGCCCCTGTTAAGTTAGCATTGGCAAATACCTGATTTAAGGCACCTTCTAAACGTCTGACATTAGATACCACATTTTGTGCAATGAATAGCGCACATTCCTTTGGTAATACCATCCCGTAGGAGGCTGCTTTTTTCTGCAGAATTTGTACTCGAGTATCAATTTCAGGAGGATCAACAGCGACTGTTAACCCCCAAGAAAACCGTGATCTAAATCGTTCATCAAATTCCGTCATTTGGGAGGGATGTCGATCAGAGGCCAAAATTAACTGTTTATCACCACTAGTAAAATCTGCAAATAATGTTAGAAACTCATTACTACTTTTAGTCTTTCCTGCCAATACATGAATATCATCTACAATTAATAAATCCACTTTTTTTATTTTCTTTTTAAAATCTTCTATTTTATTATTTCTTAATGAATAAACTAATTGATTTATAAATTTTTCAGAAGTGAAATAATAAAAACTTTGATTATTTTTTAAATAGCGATGAGCTACAGAATGCATTAAATGCGTTTTTCCCAATCCAGAAGGACCGTATATAAATAAAGGATTGTGACGATTTTTTGATTGGCGCTTACCAAGCTCATAACAAGCCTTGTAAGCCAAGTTATTGGACTTACCTGTAACAAAGGTTTCAAAAGTAAATTCGGGGTTCAGATAGCTTAATGATTTTGTATCAGCAGACTCAACTGGCTCATTATGACGCATGTTCGCGTCGATATCTGCTTTTGCGTTGTTATGATGAATAGATTCAAATTTATGTTCGGATGGGGTAGGGGAGACGTCGTCTTCTACAAACAAAGAACCTGATTGACTGTTATCTTCTGCATTGCGGCCAGCATTATCAACACGTACGACGACCTCTTCAATACTACCTTGGCTGTGTTTGGTCACCAATTGCTGAATATCTTGAAGATGATTCTTCTTGATATACGTCACAAAATAATCATTGGGAGCAAGAATAATCAAAGTTTGCGCTTCTTGATGAGCTGATAGAGGTCTCAGCCACATAGTAAACACGTTGTCTTTGACGTTATAACGCAAATCGTTTAGACATTTATCCCAAATATTTGCTGTGTCTATCATGAAAAGTACTGACCTTATAATCTGAAATAATAGTTATTTTTTAGCAAGATAACTTGCTACCTAAGCCTC
Source organism: Psychrobacter immobilis (assembly GCF_904846235.1). Classification (GTDB taxonomy): domain Bacteria; phylum Pseudomonadota; class Gammaproteobacteria; order Pseudomonadales; family Moraxellaceae; genus Psychrobacter; species Psychrobacter immobilis_C. The sequence continues at coordinate 68,821 of NZ_CAJGZN010000003.1, read as the reverse complement.
GATATTACACGTAACAACTAACCAAAGAGTTCGTGCTAATACCCTATACGAAGGTGTATACCAAGTAGCGCCTAATTTAACACAGATACCCTGTGGATAAAACCTTGTTTTTTTGTGGACAAGGCTGTGGACAATTTTGTGCATAACTTTCATAAGGCAGTTATCCATATTCAACCCACAGTTTACCCACAGGCTTACCCACAGCCTAGTGAATTGATAATAAAAAAGAAAATAGACTTAACCACAGATAATCATGGTCCCAATAATAACAATACTATATTTATATTAATTAATTATTATTATAATATTCGAGTCCAGCTGTGGATAACTTCGTAAATTATAAAACATATAACTATAAAATTTAGTTAACTAGAAATAGGTTTTTAAGGAAATATCTCTACTAAGTTCGTATGAATTATTTCCTATTCATAGACAAAGCAAATTAGTTTATTGACCAAAACTATACTGAATGGTATAATCCTCCGTTATTACGAATTTAGTCCATTATTTTGATAGGTGAGTTATGAAACGTACATTCCAACCAAGCGTGATCAAGCGTAAACGTACTCACGGTTTCCGTGCTCGTATGGCAACTAAAAAAGGCCGTCAGGTCTTAGCTCGTCGCCGCGCTAAAGGACGTCATCGCCTTACTGTATAATCAGTAGATTGCGATAAGCATGGCTAATAGTGCTTGTTGTGTTCTTATTGTTTATAGATTGCGATAGTCAATCATCACAACTGACACTTAGCCATATATTAAAAGCGCCCACATCGGCGCTTTTTTTGCCTCTATAATTTGTTATTATTTATTCTATTGTTATTCTACTAGGTTGTACTATGTCCAATACGCTTTCAGATACACCTGCAGCTAGTTTTACTAAACAGCAACGTCTGCTTACTCCTGCAGCCTTTCGTGAGGTATTTGACGCACCTGAACGCAAGATTCATCAGAGTCATTTAATGGCTTTTATACGTGCTAATGAGCATGCACAGCCGCGAGTCGGTATGGCTATTACCAAGCGTAAAGTGCCTACTGCTGTCGCTCGTAATCTAATCAAAAGATATGTGCGTGAAGAGTTCCGTACCAAAGCTTTTAAAATAGAAAATAAAGATATTGTTTTTATTGTAAAAAAATCTATTAAAGATATAGATAATAAAGAATTAAAAAATCAAATAATTAATATTTTTAAAAAAATAGAAAAAAAATAAAATGAATATTTTATTAAAAAATAAATTTAAAAAAGGTGTTTTTTATAATATAGCTTTTAATTTAATTGTTTTTTATCAAAAAATAGTTAGTCCTATAATACCTGCACGTTGTCGTTATTATCCGACATGCTCAAATTATGGCAAACAAGCTTTAACATGGCATGGCGCTCGTAAGGGTGGGTGGTTGTTATTAAAACGTCTTAGTAGGTGTCACCCTTTAGGTGGGCACGGTATAGACTTTGTACCCTTACCCTTAGCTTCTTATAGTTATCAATATATATCTTTTAGTGATGTACTAAATATCAACCTTCAGGGTTTGGGTGTCTATCGAGACATTACTAGCTATGTTTCACAGCTTAATTATTTGATGAAATCAACATAAAGTCGACCTCTTTAGTCTCAGATAGCTACTCCTTTGAGTTACCCACAAGTTATCCACACTCTTAGTATCATTTGAGACAGATTTTTAGTAAAATGATGCACATTTTATGTAAATGACTACTGATACAGTTGCAATGTGACAGGACAGCTGTGTAGGTCAGTCATGACACATGCCCTAATTTTTCATTCCCTAATTTTTTAATCTAGGAAAGGTTTATGCAAAAGATATTTCGGGTGATGATCATCATTGCGATGCTAATTACCGCTTATCTGCTGATTTTGGCATGGCGAGATGATTATGCCGATGCTCCAGCTGTAGATGCGGTGCCAGAAACTACGAGTTCAGTAGGTGCTGACATTCCTTCTACTACTGGTGCAGCAGGTGATATCCCGGTACAGACATTACCCGTGGATAATAGTGCTGTGACAGCGACGCCTGCGAAAAACGCTGGTCTAATCACGGTAACAACTGATCGCTATGATATAAAAATCAATCCAGAAGGTGGTGATATTGTTTATGCTGCGCTCAAGCAGTATGACGCAACGCTCGATAGCGATAAGCCTTTCGTATTGTTAGAAAACAATAGTAACCGTGTGTATGTGGCTCAATCTGGACTTATTGGTCAGAACGGTATTGATACAGCAGAAGGTAGAGCGACTTATAGCCATACTGCTAACAATTATGTGATGGAAGATGGACAGCAAACGTTGTCAGTGCCGCTTACTTACAAAAAAGACGGCGTGACGATCACCAAGACTTTTACTTTCACTGAAAATAAATATCCAATCGATATTAGCTATAAGATCCAAAACGCGTCTACCAATGCTTGGCAAGGTCAGATGTTTGCGCAATTAAAGCGTGATGATAGTAAAGACCCTGGTATGTCTGATAAAGGCGCGCTGAGCATGGCGACTTATTTAGGCGGCGCTTGGGGTACACCAGATGATCCTTATAATAAGCTGAAATTTGGTGACTTTAGTGACGGCGAGTTGACGACCACTAGCGATAAAGGCTGGGTTGGTATCGTACAGCATTACTTTGTATCTGCTTGGACACCTGAAAACTTCACTGGTAAATTCTTTACTCGTGAAACAGGTAATGATTACTTTATTGGTTTTAATAGCCAACCAGTGAACGTAGCACCAAACAAACAAGTTACTTTAAATGCAACACTGTATGCAGGTCCAAAAGTTCAGTCTGAGCTAAAAGACGTTGCGGTAGGCCTTAACAAAACAGTTGATTATGGTCTGCTATGGCCAATATCAAAGGTCTTGTTTGCTATCTTGGAAGGTGTGCATAAGGTTGTTGGTAACTGGGGTTGGTCAATTATTTTACTGACTATCTTAGTAAAAATTGCCTTGATGTGGTTCTCTAATAAGAGCTACTACTCGATGGCTAAAATGCGTGCCATTGCGCCAAGGCTCAAAGTGCTCAAAGAAGAGCATGGCGATGATCGGATGAAAATGTCGCAAGAAATGATGGCGATATACAAAGAAGAAAAAGTCAATCCGATGGCAGGTTGTCTACCGATCTTGATGCAGATGCCGATTTTCTTAGCTCTGTATTGGGTATTGGTAGAGAGTGTTGAGCTGCGTCATGCCCCATGGATTTTGTGGATTCAAGATCTGTCAGCGATGGACCCATGGTTTATCTTGCCGTTGCTAATGGGTGCGTCGATGTTTGTACAGCAGCAGTTGAACCCGCAGCCGGCAGATCCGATGCAAGCAAAAGTAATGAAATTCTTGCCGATTATCTTTACTGCGTTCATGCTATTCTTCCCAGCAGGTTTAGTTCTATATTGGACAGTTAACAACCTGTTTAGTATGACTCAGCAATATATCGTTAATAAGAAAGTAGATGAAGAGCAGAAGCGTCGTACGGTAAAAGTGGTCGATTAACTAGTTCTTTTTCAGTAATATAAAAAACCATCGCGCAAGCGGTGGTTTTTTTATAGGTAGTGGATAAGTGGTAAATGTTATCCACAGCTTATCAACATTATGCACAGCTTATAAACATTGAAACGAATATATGTCTGATACATCTACCTTTCAAAGTTTGCTTTGTCAGTATGAGTCCAGACGTCTATAATGGAGCTTTTAAACATTGAGAGTCATTGTGGATTCCTTAGAGACAGCATTAGCCGTACCTAATTCTTCTAAAAAGTCTAATACATCTGGATTGGCCACAATTGCTGCGATTGCAACGCCGCTCGGGCGAGGGGGTGTGGGTGTCATACGTCTATCAGGCAGCCGTGCTTACGATATGGCATGTGTTCTAACAGGTAAGTCTGCTTTTACGCCGCGAATGGCCAGCTTTTGTCGCTTTTATCAGGCTGATGGCACTGTCATTGATGAGGGATTGGTCTTGTTTTTCAAAGGTCCGCATTCATTCACAGGTGAGGACGTTATTGAGCTACAAGGGCATGGTGGTGTTATTTTACAAAACCAGTTGCTCGCGCGCGTATTTGAGCTAGGTGCCAAGCAAGCAAGTGCAGGAGAGTTCTCTTACCGTGCTTTTGATAATGATAAGTTGGACTTGGTGCAGGCAGAAGCAATTGCCGATGCGATTGATGCGACCAGTGCTGCCGCCGCCAGTAGTGCGATTCGTTCTCTGAGCGGTGAGTTTTCACAAAAAATTAACCAGCTACTAGAACAACTCATTCACCTTCGTTTACATGTCGAAGCTGCTATTGATTTCCCTGATGAAGAGGATGTGGACTTTTTGTCTGATGGCGTCATACAAAGCAAACTTGAGCAGACGCAAGATAAGATACAACAAGTTTTATCAACGGCAAAGCAAGGTCAGCTTTTGCGTGACGGTATCCATGTCGTGCTAGCAGGTAGGCCAAACGCAGGTAAATCTAGCTTGCTCAACCGCCTTGCAGGGCAAGAGCGTGCTATCGTGACTGATGTCGCCGGTACTACACGTGATACGCTGCAAGAGACCGTTGTGCTCAATGGTTTGACGCTACACCTGACTGACACAGCAGGACTACGTGAGACAGAAGACACTGTGGAACGTATCGGAATCGAGCGTGCCCGTACTGCCATCACGCAGGCTGATATGCTACTGATGGTCTATGATGTGACTCGCGATGTTGAAGAAGAAAGCACACCGTTACAGCTTGCTGAACAGTTATTTGGTGAATTGCCAGAAGCTAAACGCTTACTAATCATTGCTAATAAAAGCGACTTATTAAGCGATAATGATAAAGAAAAAAGTGCTGCTATGACCCAAGCTGAAATCAAGAATAGAGGCTATCAGCAAGTTAATGTTTCATGTGAAACAGGCATTGGTATCGATAATTTGGTTGAAGCGCTATGTGAGAAAGTAGGATTTCATCCACCAGAAAATAGCTTAATCGCTCGTACCAGACATTTAGACGCGCTTAGACGGACAGCTAATTTCTTGGCAGAAGCCCATGAACAATTAACCGTATTCGAAGCAGGTGAGTTGGTTGCTGATAGCTTACGTCAGGCACAGCAGAGCTTGGGTGAAATAACAGGTGAGTTCAGTGCCGATGACTTATTAGGTAAAATATTTGGTAGCTTTTGTATTGGTAAATAACGGATAAACGGTGTTCTTTATTATTTGATAAATTAGCTATCTTGAAAACACTACTCTTATTCTCAATCGTAAAATAAGGAAATGTTATGCACTGTCCGTACTGTAATGCGTCAGAGACCAAGGTTATTGACTCACGTCTTGCTGCGGAAGGGGCACAAGTGCGTCGACGCCGTTCGTGTAACAGCTGCCAAGAACGTTTTACGACTTTTGAGATGGTAGAAGTTGTCATGCCAAGGATTATCAAATCGAGCAACAAGATTGAACCTTACGACAATGAAAAGCTGCGCCGTTCTATTTTACTACCTTTACAAAAGCGTCCTATCACTATCGATGAACAAGAGGCGATGATTAGTCGTATTGAAAAGCGTGTTAGGCAGATGGGTGAGCGAGAAATCAGTAGTAAGGTCTTGGGTGAAATCATCATGAGTGAACTAAAAACTTTAGATGATGTCGCCTATGTACGCTTTGCTAGCGTGTATCGAGACTTTCAAGATATCGATGCATTCCATCAAGAAATTGCCAATATTCGTCCAAATGAGAAGTAAGCGAAGTAAGCTTTTAAGTAATCCCTAGTTGATAAATGTTTCCCAATTACTAATCAGAATTACCAATCAGCTTTCAAACCTTATGTTTTTATATAAAACCCTCAATCATTTATTAAGCCTAGCCTTATGTCTACTCAAAGCCATGCTCAAGATGCACAAGACCGCTACTTTATGATGCTTGCTATCGAACAAGCGAAGCGCGGTTTGTATACTACTAGACCCAATCCTGCAGTAGGCTGCGTTATTGTTCAGGCAGAGCAGATTATTGGTCAAGGTTTTCATCCTAAAGCTGGTGAGCCACATGCAGAAGTATTTGCGCTGAAAGAGGCTGGTACACAGGCAGCAGGGGCAACTGCTTACGTTACATTAGAGCCATGTAGTCATACGGGACGTACACCACCATGTGCGCTGGCGCTGGTTGCTGCTAAGGTAAATCGCGTTGTGATTGCAGGTCTAGATCCTAATCCGCAGGTCGCAGGTCGTGGTGTGAAACTATTAGAACAAGCTGGTATTAAGGTAACAGTCGGTGTCCTGACAGAGCAGGCAGAGGCACTAAACCGTGGGTTTCTAAAAGCTATGCGTACTCAGATGCCCTATGTACGATTGAAAATAGCAACCAGTCTAGACGGTCGTACAGCGATGGCATCTGGTGAATCAAAGTGGATTACCTCGACAGCTGCTCGTGAAGACGTACAAAAACTACGAGCACAAAGTGGCGCGATTATTACAGGTAGTGAAACAGTAATAACTGATAACCCGCAGCTCAATGTGCGCTCAGAACAATTGGACGTGCCACCTGAGAAAATACCTAACCCTAAAATAGTCATACTTGATAGGCGTCAGCGTTTAAAGCACAGCCTACAGTCTGAGTATCAGCTGTGTCGGCATCCGGATACTATCTATTGGCATGAAGATGATTTGCCGGCGTTGTTGGCTAAGTTAGTCAGTGAACACCATTGCTATGACGTGTTGGTGGAAGCAGGTGCTAGCGTTGCAGGTAGTTTTTTGAGTCAACAGTTGGTAGATGAGTTAATCGTATATCAAGCACCTTGCTTACTTGGTGATGAAGCTCGTCCAATGGTTGATTTCAATCCTATGTTCCTTGCTCAGCAGTTACGGTTTGATATAGAAAGTCATCAGCAGCTTGGTCCAGATCTCAAATTAACCTTATTACCTTTATAAATATTTTTCAAAAAAGTATGTTGTCCATGAGTTTTGATAATAAGCCCAAAATGTGGATAAATTAGTTATTGGTTTACGTGTTTCACATGGAACTGTGTATAACTTTGTTTCACATGAAACAGAGTAGCTGTTTTTATTTTAAGTATTTTAATAAATATTGCTTCAAATCAATAACTTACAATTTGTTTTTTAGATGAGTATGTACCATGTGAAATTTTTATTTGTTGTGGATAACTATGTGTTTATAGCGACTTCTAGCTATACCTCTATTGATTTATCCCTACTTATCCACAATCTATCCTATTAAAGGTCAAATTTATTTATGTTTTACTGTCAGCTATTTGAGCAAATTGTGATAAAGAATTGATAGATGATTTGATAAACTAAAATATTCGCCTACGAAGGCAATACAGTAATGAGATGAGGATAATATGTTTACTGGAATTATAGAAAGCGTTGGAAAAGTTAAATCGATGCAGGCGACAGGCGGTGACATACGTTTGACGGTAGAGTCTGATGACTTGGATTTCAGTGACGTGAAGCTAGGCGATTCTATTGCATCAAATGGTATTTGTTTAACCGTGGTGGAGCTCGGAAGCAACTCCTATTCTGTTGATGTCTCACGTGAAACGATTGCTAGAACAGCATTAGAAGGGTTAAAAGCAGGACATACGGTCAATCTAGAAAAAGCCATGCTACCGACAACTCGTTTTGGTGGTCATATCGTAGCTGGTCATGTAGATGGAGTAGGGGTCGTTAGTAAATTACAACAAGATGCTCGTTCTATCTATATTGAGATTGAGATACCGCAAGAGCTAGCGCACTATACAGCGACCAAAGGCTCTATTACAGTAGATGGTATTAGTCTGACGACCAATTTAGTGCGTGACAATATTGTCTCTCTAAATATCATTCCGCATACTGCTCAAGTGACAAATATCGCTAAGCATTGGTTAGTAGGTAACAAAGTTAATATTGAAGTAGATATCGTTGCCCGTTATCTAGAGCGTCTATTAAATAAATCTCAATCTGGCGATATGAATGCGTCAAACCCGCAAAGCCAAATCACAGAAGCATTTTTGGCCGATAATGGGTTTATGAAATAACAATTAAGCTTACCGAAATATTATCCTCGTACCAAGCTTTTAACCCTATCGATATTACTTTGATTAAGTGATATCGATAGGGTGTTTTTTATTTATACTAGAGATTTATTATATAAAACTCCGCAAAACAGATTCTAAGTCTTTCTTGCTAATGGGTTTGGATAAAAACTCGTTCATACCAACTTGCATACAAGCCTCGCGATCTTCTTCTGTATTATTTGCAGTTAGCGCCACAATCGGTATTTTATCACCTTGTGAACGAATCACTTGTGTGGCTTGTAAGCCATCCATAACGGGCATTCTGCAGTCCATCAAAATCAAAGAAATCTCTTCACGTTGGCTTTTGAGTTTCTCAAGTGCTTGCTGTCCATCTTCTGCGACGATGCTACGATAACCAAGTTTACTTAACATCTTGCAGGCTATCTTTTGGTTAGTAGGACTGTCTTCTACCACTAAGATAAGTGGAGACAAGATTTCTTTCTTAGGTGTATCTTCTACAAAAGATAGACTGCTGTCATATTGATGTTTGACCAGTATGTTTAGCGTTTTCCTTGCAAACAAGGTTAAGCGTAGCAGTTCAGAAAGTAATAAACTTGCGTCCAAGGGTTTGGTCAAAAATCCATCATATTGGCCTAGTAAAATAGAGGGTATATGCCTTTCAAGTTTCATGCTAAGTAATATCTTTGGTAGTGAAGGCGTAGCGACTAGGTCGTTTAACACTTCTTGTTGCTCGCTATACTTGTTGCTCGCATGAGCTGATAAGGTGATGGATTCGCTGTATTCATAATCTAATAACAAGACAGGAATGATGGTTTGCTCATCTTGTTTTAATTTATTTTTTAGCTGCTGTACAGTGGCTCTATCTAAAGTGCTGTAGATAGTCACGGATATCGTTAAGTACTCGCACAAACGTTGTAAATGTTCAGCAACTAGAGGCTGATTGATGATAGCGATAAGGTGAATATGGGGCAGCTGCGAACAACGATGATATACCGATTGATAAGTGGTATGAGGATAAGGAAGGTAGAGGCTAAATATCGTCTCTTTATCCACCGTATTACTTAGTTCGATAAAACCGCCGAGTAACTGAGCAAAGCTATTGGCATCACTCAAGCCAATATTACTGTCTTCAACTAAGTTATGATTGCTTTGATTCAAGATATTGACTAATTGATTTTGTCTCTCAGGAGTAATAGTTGCTCCAGTGTCTTTTACGCTAAATCGAATCCAATAAGATGTCTGCGCAGGCATTGTCGTGTCATTGTTAGGAGTTAAATGCTGATTACTTATTCGCGTTACCTTATCTTCAGGTACACGATCAACAGTGAGCGCGACATAGCCTGATGTTGTAAAACTAATAGCGTTTTTCAACAGGTTTAATAGGATATGGTGCAGTCGAATGTAATCAGTTTCGATGTAACGAGGACAGTCCGGTGCAAAGAAATAGATCAATTCTAACCCTTGTTGTCTTATTTCTTTTGTGACTAAATTGCTAACCTCTTTGCTTACCTTATAAATATCAACCGTTTCGATACTTAGACGTGTTTTTCGGACTTCAATCTCCTCTGTTACTAGCGTCTCATTGAGCACAGTCAACATGCTTTGACTGGTTGTAATCAATGTATTTAGAGTTTTTTTGCCTTGAGCCGTCAATGTTGAAGGGTCGATGGGTTCCAACGAATCAATGATCTTCTCTAGTGGTAACCTTAACTTACGACCTATAAATGCTTGGGCTTCGTTTGATTCATCAATTTGTAATTGCAGTTGTTGGTTGTGCAGCTGTAATTGCTCAGATTGATGGAAAATTTCATCAACATTATTAAAAATTACAGTAAAACCGTGAACTTGCCCATGTTCACCGAACCATGGTGTTACGTGTAGTTGGTAGGCTTGTTTGTTCTCCAAGCCATAAACTATCAGTGTGCGAGTAACGCGCAAACTTGAAATAGTTTTTAACAGTATTTGAGTGGCCTCATCTTTCCCTTCAACGAAATCAGTTAGCTCATAGCTTTGCTCTCTCTGTGTAGAAGGAGTAAACACTTGCTCAAAACGCTGATTATAGAAACTAATTTGACCATGTCGTATACTCATCAACATCGGTAAGGGCGCTTGATCAACCAAGCGTTCTAACCGATGAGTCAATGTTTTTATACGCCGATAGTCATTATGTAGTTGGTAGCTGACGCGACTTAGCGCATGACCTAACAGCATAAACTCGGTAGTAGATTTCTTTTGTAAAAACGGCGGCGGCGTATAAGATTCTTTTGCGCGGCTACTCAAATTATCGGTATAAACCAGTAATTGTTCCCAGTTAGTGCGACGATTAAGCATATAGAGCAATGCCATGAAAAATAGTACGATGGCGACCATCAAAGGGAGCCAATAACGGTAAGATATCCAGTCAACAACAAAAGGTTCGTGGCGTAGTACAATATAAATCTGATGTCCGCTTTTTAGATTAATGATTCCTGTTAGTTCACTGCTATTGACGGTATAAGAGCTATGGTCGCTGCTGCTAGAAGCTGATGTACCGATGGTAGGGAAAGCAACGGTAGAAAAAGCAGATTCATTAGGACGAGTATTATGATGAATATAGGTCTGCCCAGAAGGCATTATTAAAATCAGCTGATAACTCAGGTGATCAAAAGTAGGTTGCTCTAAGATTTTTTTTATTTCACTATCTACAGGCGCTGCATGTTCAATAATACTGTGCTGTAGGGAATAAAAAGTATCTATGCTATGTTGTTCACTATGTTTTTTCATCCCATCAAACAGTGTGACATAGTACAGCAGTAACATAACCGTGAGAGACAAGGCATAAAAAATCAATAAGCGTTGTAAGGACTGAAACTGTTGCATGAAAGCGTGGCCCTATCTCGACACGAAAGAATATAGTGAAATAAAATTAAGTTTCTACATACAGTAGATGAATTATACGACAGTTGAATTGTCTAAAATTTTTAGTGTTACCTTCTATTTATAGCAGAATAACGGCTTACTGTTTACAGAGAGTGGTTATTAACACCAAATTGTTTTGTAAAAAATATAAATAGAACGTTCGATGTCCTTGATATTATAAAGGCAAATAATGTCATTGGTTATCATGAAGTGAGGTCATTACAATCATGGCACTGCGCCGTAAACTCACCTATAATGAACAAATAAACCTTATATAATGCATGATTATGACTACAACTGCTCCTACCTTTGATACATCTAACTCGCTTACTGACCATGATAACCCAACTACTAACCGATTAAGGGTAGTATTTGCGGGTACACCTGAATTTGCTGCTATCAGCCTTGAGTCGTTAATTAAGCAGCAAGAAGCGCTGAATATAGAAATAGTCGCTGTTTACACGCAGCCTGATCGTAAAGCAGGTCGTGGTCAGAAGCTGTCAGCCTCTGCGGTAAAAGAAGTTGCGTTGGCACATGATATCGCTGTAGAGCAACCAGTCACTTTTAAGAAGTCTAGTGCAGAAGGGCTAGCTGCTAGGCAAACTCTGCGCGCCTATCAGCCAGATGTGATGATTGTCGCCGCTTACGGGTTGATCCTACCTATCGGTGTATTAGAGACGCCTACTCATGGTTGCTTGAATATTCACGCTTCACTGTTGCCACGCTGGCGCGGTGCTGCACCTATCCATCGTGCACTCTTGGCCGGAGACGATGAGACCGGCATTACCATTATGCAGATGGACAAAGGTCTTGATACGGGCAACATGCTTTATAAAGTTAGCGAAAGTATTGCCTCTGATGATACCGCTGCTAGCCTACATGATAAGATGGCTGCACTTGGTGCGACAGCCATTAGTACGGTGCTAAAAGATTTAGCTGCTTATCAAGCGCAAGCTATCGCTCAAGATGATAGTCAAGCCAACTATGCTGAAAAGCTGGTCAAAACCGAAGGCGAAGTTGATTGGTCGCAGCCTGCTGCCGCTATTGAACGCCAAATTCGTGGGCTGACACCATGGCCAGGTGCTTATACTTTCCTGGCGGGGCAGCGCGTTAAAGTACTGGCTAGCTTACCTGTAAATACATCGCAGCAAACCAATGAACCTGCTGGAACGGTTATCAGTGTCGGACGTAAAGCGATTTTAGTAGCTTGTGGCAAAGAGAGTGACGCTGAATCATCAGCCACCACTTTAGCCATTACTCACTTGCAGTTTGCAGGTGGTAAGCCAATGACTGCCGAACAAATTTGCCACGGTAACCAATTAAATGACGGCGATCAATTTACGACAGAAACAAAATAACTGAACCTAACTTAATGATAGTTAACTCTATCTGCACAAGACGCTATCGATGATACGTCAAGGAAATCAAATTTAATGAGACAAACCAGCACTGCGCCAAGAAACAACAAGCTCAAACCGTCAAGCAACCTTATCATGAATGGCAGCGTGCGCGTACGCGTGATCCGCACTTTACTGGCTATTCAAAACGGTCAGTCGCTCTCAAGCGTCCTTGATCCATTATTGAATAGTTTGCATGATGGTGACAAAGGCTTTGCTCATGCATTGCTGCTCACGACATTGCGCCAGTGGCATGCGCTGGCACGTTTGCTCGATACTTTAGCAGACAACCCTATTGATGAGGTTGAGGTGCGTACCACCATTCAAGTAGGCTTAGTACAGTTGCTGTATTTAGAGGTGGCTGACCATGCGGCGATTCATGAAACTGTTGAGGCTGCAAAGGAAATTGAGTTTGCTCATTCTACTGGTTTGGTGAATGCTATTTTGCGCAAAGTCGCCAAGAATCCAAGCAAATTCCGTAAGAAATGCGATAAAAAACACAGCCTACCGAATTGGCTCGCTTATCAGCTTAAGCAAGATTGGAGCGAGCAGTATGATGAGCTGACCCAAGGCTTGCGCCAGCCAGCACCGATGTTTTTACGAGTGAACTCGGCGGTTACTTCGGTAGAGGATTATCAGCATGCGTTGGATGGGGCAGAAATTGATGCAGACATCGTTGAGCTAACGACTGGTTTTAAGGTAGCGAGCTCGTCAGAGTCTGCCGCTGCTACAACGCTATCAACCAAAGGTCTCCGGCTACATCAAAGCACTGCCGTTAACGCTTTGCCTGAGTTTGCTTTAGGGGTTGCTAGCGTACAAGACATGCATGCGCAACTTGCTGCACCGATTATTAATCAAGCATTGATGGCTAAGCTTAGTGCTGAAAAATCTAATACGGAAAATACGAATAATGAGATACATATTCTAGATGCTTGTGCGGCACCTGGTGGCAAGCTTGCTCATTGGTTAGAGCTTATAAGTTCTAAGAACGAGTCATCATTGTTTCACGTGAAACGAGATAATGCTGAAACGTCGTCTGCGACTGCTGATATCAAAGTAACAGCTATCGATAACGAAGCACCACGTATTGAGCGTATTCGTGAGAATTTACAGCGCTTAAATCTAAGTCAGCACGATTTGCAGCAAGCAGAGAAAAGTGTCGCACTCAATATCGTCTGTGCGGATGCAACCAGATGGCAGCATGGGAAAAATAAAAAAGCGGCTACCAATGAACCCGTCTTTGATGCAATATTACTAGATTCTCCTTGTACCGCGACTGGTGTGATTCGTCGCCATCCTGATATCAGTATCCTTCGTACCGAAGAAGACATCGAGCAAACGGCACTGTTGCAAGCAGATATTTTGCACAATCTATGGCCACAACTCAAAGCTGGTGGTTATCTGCTGTATGTGACCTGTTCTATCTTAAAGCAAGAAAACGTCGAGCAAATGCAGGACTTTATCACGCATCATAATGATGCAGTAGCGATTGAGTTTACCGAGGATTGCAGCTGGGGTATCGCGCAAGCAATCGGGCGTCAGTGCTTACCGATTGATAGCGAGAGTGGTGATGGTTTTTATTATGCATTGCTTCATAAGACAATGGCATAAAACTGCTGAATAAACCGTTTTAAATATTGAATAACCTCATTATAGACAGGACAATCTAATGAAATATATCAGTACCCGTGGTCAGACAGCGCCGATGGATTTTAGTGATGTGCTATTGATGGGGCTTGCGCCAGATGGCGGTTTGATGCTGCCTGAGCACTATCCAAATATAGATAGCACGACCCTTGATGAGTGGCGCACGCTCAGCTATCCACAGCTTGCCATGGCGATTATGCAGCGCTTTGCCACCGATATTCCTGCCGCTGATTTGCAAGATATTATCGAGCGTACTTATACCGCTGAGGTGTTTGGTAGTAAAGAAATCGTACCTGTGCGCAAGCTTGACAATAATTTATATATTTTAGGACTATCAAATGGTCCGACATTGGCGTTTAAAGACGTTGCCATGCAGTTCTTGGGCAATGCCTTTGAATACGTGCTAAAAAGAAAAGATGCGCGTATTACTATCATCGGTGCGACCAGTGGTGATACGGGTAGTGCGGCAGAATATGCATTGCGAGGTAAAGAAAACATCGAAGTCTTTATGCTATCTCCACACGGCAAAATGAGCGAATTCCAACGTGCGCAAATGTATAGTTTGACCGATGATAATATTCATAACATTGCTATCGATGGTATGTTTGATGATTGTCAAGATATCGTCAAGGCACTACAGCAAGATGCCGAATTTAAAGCCGCTTATAACCTCGGAACCGTCAACTCGATTAACTGGGGTCGTATCCTAGCGCAGATCGTTTATTACTTTAAAGCCTATTTTGCCGTAACTTCAAATAACGATGAAAAAGTCAGCTTTAGCGTGCCATCAGGTAACTTTGGCAATATTTGTGCCGGTCATATTGCCCGCGAAATGGGTTTGCCAATTGAGCGCTTAATCGTCGCCACCAATGAAAACGATGTGCTAAATGACTTCTTTAACCAAGGTGCTTATCAGCCACGTCCGACTGAAAAAACCTACATTACCTCAAGCCCATCGATGGATATCTCCAAAGCGTCTAACTTTGAGCGCTTTGTTTATTTGCTACTAGAAAAAGACAGCGCGCGCGTTCATGAGTTGTTTGAAGGGGTGAAGTCTGGTCAAGGTTTTGACTTGTCTGACTTGATGGATGCGGTCAACAGCCGTTACGGTTTTGCTGCTGGCAAGTCGACCCATAGCGACCGCCTGCAAACCATTAAAGCGCTTTATGAGCAGCATGGTGAGCTAGTTGATCCGCATACAGCTGACGGTATCAAGGTTGCTAAAGAGCTACAGTTAGAGGGTGAAATCATTGTCTGTGCGGAGACAGCGTTACCCGTCAAATTTGCTGACACAATCGTTGAGGCTATCGGTCAGATAGATATCGCTCGTCCAGCGCACACTGAAGGGTTAGAAGATTTACCGCAGCATGTAGTGGTACTGGATAACAAGGCAGAATTGGTCGCTGAACAAATCCGCCAACATGTCACGCCGAATCCTGCTTGAGTAATTACGGTCTTAAGGCTTATCATCAACAAGGAAAAGTATCCGCGTAAAAGTTACACCATTGTAATAAAGTGTTTATGATTGTGTTATGGTAGATATAATTGTAATATTAGAAACAGCGTCAGCAAGTCATCATCGTGCTAGGCGCTTTTTTAGGAATTATTCTAGCCAATTACACTGAACAGTTACCCTATAATCGCCATGAGAATTTTATTAATAAGTTACTGATATAATTAAACTTTTATTAATTTTAGAGGTTTTTGCAGTAATAAATTAAATACAGTTCTTTGCGTCGAACACAGTGGTACATATTGTGGATATAACGATGAAGATGAGCTTAAAAAAGACAGCAAAAGCACTGGCAAAAGGATTATTAGTTACGACGTTTAGTAGTGCCATGTTGATGAGCACGGCTCAAGCTAACAATCCGCCGCCAACTATCAAAGCTGATGCGCCCAATCGTTATATCGTCAAAAAAGGCGATACATTATGGGATATCTCAGGTCGCTATCTAGATAGCCCATGGCGCTGGAAAGAAATTTGGGCCACCAATAAGCAAATCAAAAATCCAAACCTTATTTACCCTAATGACGTTCTTATCCTTTGTGTGATTCAAGGAAAAACACTGATTGGCGTTGATACTGGTGAAGGCTGTGCTGGCGTTGAAAAGCAGCTTACTGGGAGTGTAACTACAAGTACGGTCGCAATTACCTCGACGGCCAATAGCATTCCTCCTATTCCGTGGTCGGCTATCCAACATTGGCTTGATAAAACGCTTATTGTTAATCCCCAAGACTTTAATACCACGCCTTATATTTTAGCTTCTAAAAACCGTAACTTAATTACTGCGCGCGGTGATAAGGTATATGCTAAAGGCGTACCGCTTATCGTGGGCCAGCGTTACGGCGTTTACCGTGAGGGTGAGCTATATGTAGACCCCAAAACGCAAGAAGTGATAGGATTAGAAGTTACACAAGTAGCGACTGGTCTTGTTACTTCTACAGAAAGTAATGGTGTGACTAGCTTGCAGCTTATCGATAGCTATGGCAAAGAAGTGCGTGAAGGGGATCGCGTATTTGTAGAGCTAGACAACGCTATTCCTTCTGTCTTTTATCCAACGCCTGCAAGTGTCAGTCGCGGCGGTATGATCGTACGTGTAATGGACTCTATCAGCTCGGCTGCGAAGGGTAGTGTGGTCGCTATTAACTTGGGTAGCTTGCAAGGTGCTAAACCAGGTGATGTGCTGACGGTTTATCAAAAAGGGCCTTTGGTACGTGATACTAAAGACAACGACACGCCTGTACGTCTACCAAACGAGCCAAGTGGTATGGTGATGGTTTTTAATACCTTTGACCACATCAGCTATGCTTATGTACTTGACTCTGAGTTACCACTTAATATTGGCGATCAGCTGTTACCACCCCCTTATTTATAAATAGCTATAAGGCTGTATTAAGCAATATATTAAACTAAATACTAATCTAAGCTTACCTATACGAGACAGATGACAATGACGGCAGTCACCTCTTCTTTATCCGACGATCAGCGCGCTATCTTAGCGCTGTGGTACGAGGTGAATGCGTCGTTATCTGCTTATCACAAACTGATCACTTCTTTCGGTTATCCGCAGCTTGCTTGGCAAGCCAAAGTAGAGGCATGGAAGCAGCTCGGTATTCACCACACCCATCTCAAACGTCATGAACAGCCAGAGCAAACACTTGCCAATATCGATAAGATTCAGCAAGCATTGATAGATGGGCGCTATGGTCTGCTATTCGCTGATGACGCCGACTATCCTGCCCAACTCTTACAAATCTACGACCCGCCGCCCTTATTATTTTATCGTGGGAATAGCGCGCGCCTACATCAAGCACAAATCGCTATAGTAGGTAGCCGCAAACCCACCGCGCATGCGCAAAAAATCACGTTTGATATGGCGCAGTATTTAGCGCAAGCAGGGTATATCGTTACTAGCGGCCTAGCTATGGGCGTAGATAAACGCGCACATTTAGGCGCGCTAGCACAAGCAGACCCTGGCTACCAGGGGCGGACGGTTGGTGTAATGGGTACAGGGATCGATGTGAACTATCCCAATCATCGGGATCAGTTATTTACTCAAATTATTGAGCAAGGTGGCTGCATTATCAGTGAGCTATTACCACATACGCAGCCGCATAAACATACTTTTCCGCGTCGCAATCGTTTGGTAGCTGGGCTGAGTCTCGCGACCATTGTGACGGAAGCGACAATTAAAAGCGGCTCGCTTATCACAGCACGTCTCACGTCTGAACAAGGTAAACAGGTCTTTGCTATTCCCAGTCATATTGACAATAGCAATGCAGAGGGTTGTCATCATTTGATACGTGAAGGCGCGACCTTGGTTTATCATCCTCAGCAAGTACTAGAAGACGTCAATGGTCAGCTTGACTATGATAAAAGCGTTTATAGAACAGCGAACGCTACTACTTTCAATAGTAATCACTCTAATAGCAATCACTCTAATATTACTCAGACTTTCGATGCATTTGAGATAGAGAAAAACTCAATCAAATCTACTAGCCAGCAACCATCTTCTGAGATAAAGCCTGCGCGCAGCACAGTCGTTGTGCCTGAGCATTTAACTGCAATCTATGAGCAGCTTGACTGGCATGGGCAAGATTTAGATGCGCTTATTAGTGCAACCAAGCTTGCACCGCCACAGTTGATTGGACAGCTAATGGAGCTTGAACTAATGGGTCTTATCAGCGAACAAGGTGGACGATATTTGCGCATTTAAAGTATCGTAAATATTCCTTATTAGACACTGGCATAGATAGCCCTTAGTTATAGACTCTCCTAGACAATATCCCTCTTGTGGTATTATTAGAATTTACTTCTACGAACCATTTAAGTCATGAGCCAACCTACACCTCTTATTACTAATTCTGCCATCCAAGCTGCTAAGTGGCTAAAAGAAGGGCAGCTGCTCGCGTATCCTACAGAAAGCGTTTGGGGTATTGGTTGCGACCCTTATGACCAAGCAGCTGTTCAACGTATCTTGGATATCAAACAACGTCCACAAGCCAAAGGCATGATAGTCGTCACTGATAGTGTGTCTCGCTTAGCACCTTTGCTAGCCTCTTTAGATGATGTTCAGCGCCAGCAGATTATTGATAGCTGGCAGACAGACGATAGTAGAGATGAACAGCACAATCGCCAAGCACATACTTGGTTATTACCGATTCCTCAGCCGCTTGCGAGCACTGTGCCCACTTGGATTACCGGTCAGCATCAGACTATTGCTGTTCGAGTTATCTCGCATCCTACAGTTCGTCAGCTTTGTCAACAGATGGTCAGTGAAGAGAACCCATTTGGGCTATTGGTTTCTACAAGCTGCAACCGATCAGGACAAACGCCTGCTAGCACCTTTGAAGCCGCCTATGCTTATTTCAAAGAGCAAATTGGTTATTTGCAGGGTGATACATTGGGTTATACCTTACCTAGCCAGATTCGTGACGCAACGACAGGCTTGGTTATTCGTTAGTGGACAAGAAAGATGTAGACGTTTTTTTTGCTACCTGTTTGCCTTACTCAACATGTTTTCTATTGTATGAGCTACATTTTTTACAATAATGCTGGCACAAATACTGTTTATCACATACTGACGGTAGCCCTGAATAGGATTTAGGCAGTCATATGAAAAATAAATTAAATCAGCCAAGTCATAGTTTGAACGAAAGTTTGGCTGAATATCCAAAAATGAAGGTTACTAAGTTATTTTTATTCGTAGGTGCGCTGTATGAGCTCATTATCTTTCCATGGATAGCGACACTTCTTAGCTCAGATAACAGCATAGGTCTATTGTTCATACTGTTTTTTCCAGTTTATCTTATTGCAGGTGGCTTGTTTGCGATGCCAACTACATTAATGATGGGAAAGTGGCATTCGTATAAAGAAATATACATACAAGATGGGTGGTGGATAAGAACTTTTTTTATGGGAGTTCTTATTAATGCTTTATTTTTTGTTTGGTTTATATTTTCTAAATTTGGTTTGGTGATATGGTTCTCTATCAGTTTAACTGGAGGAGTAAGTGCCGTATTAGCAGGTATGTCAGCTTTACCAGTATTGAAAGAAAATATTGAAGACGTAGGCTGAGCCATTAAATAAAGAGCTGATCAAACTATTTCTGAAATATTATGATGCGTTTGGATGGTCAAGAAAGTTCGAAACGGTTTATAACAGCTATATTATTTCCATTCACAAATTGACCAACTTATGAGTTAAAACTAATGTTAGATAACAACAGCCACTATCCAAAAAAAATGGTGATATTTTTATTTTTAACTTTAGGTACGCTATATCAGTTGATCTTATTCCCTATTTTAGTATCGCTGATAATGTGGAATAAGGATATAGGTCTGGCATACGCTGTAGCCATACCTTTTTACCTTATTGCAGGTGTATTTCTTATTGGAATGCCTACACTATTGTGCGGTATATGGCTTGCTTCTAAACAAACATATAAGTCCAAAAGATGGTGGGTAAGAGTTTTTCTTGTTGGTTTTTCTATTAATGCCACATTTTTTATTGGTCAAGATGCTCGTACATGGTTGGCGATTAGCTTAGTAGGAGGTATAAGTGCTTTGATTGTGGGTATGTCCGCATTACCTAAACCTAAACAAAGTCTGCAATATTAGCCAAAAAATTAAGATACTTTTTTAATAAAAAAACTTCTATTTTTGACAGTAATTATCAAAGTGCAATGTTTGACCTCGTAAACCTTTCATTCCTCACCTTCCTTTACCAAAAGTATGTAAAAGTCGTTTTGATAAAAACCACAAAAAAGCAGACGATGGTTGTAACGGTCTGGTTTTTATTGAACGATAAGTACTTCAACAATAAATAATTTAACGATCAGTCATATTGGCGATATTTAAGGCATATAGGGAGTAGGGTATGAAGGTTTTGATTAGTGGCGGTTCAGGGTTTTTGGGAAGTGCGTTTAGTCGAGAGCTAATGGCACGATATCGCGCGCAGAATAAAGACGTGACGATTACTTGGTTAACTCGTGATAGCAGTCAACCACATCCCGATGATATCAATATGATGACTTATGACGAGCTTGCGAAGTCTGATATGAGTTTTGATGTCATATTAAATTTAGCAGGTGCTGGGATTGCTGACTCTCGTTGGAGCGATGAGCGCAAAGAGCAGTTGATGGCGAGCCGTATCAAACCTACTCAGTCGATATTGGATTTTATCGCACGTGCTAGCACAAAACCCAAGTTACTGGTAAGCGGCTCAGCAATCGGTTGGTATGGTACGCAAGGCGACAAGCCATTGACTGAAAATAGCGATTATGAGACAGACTTTGCCCATACATTATGTGATGAATGGGAGCAATTAGCGCTTAAAGCAACCAATCATGATGTTCCTGTAGCTATTGTCAGAACAGGTGTAGTCATTCATCCTGAGGGCGGAATGGTGGCTAAATTGTTGCTACCCTTTAAATTTGGTGTCGGTGGACAGTTGGGTGATGGACAGCAAGTCATGAGCTGGATCAGCCGTGAAGATTGGGTTAGTGCGGTCATCTTTATTATTGAGCAGCAGCTTAAACTTACTAAAGAATCAGACGTTAATCACATTGAAAGCTTAGCCCAAGACAATGCACCTATTAATGATAGCACTATTAAGACTGCAAACAGTACCGCAAATGATACACATACAGTCGTATATAACCTTACTGCTCCAAATTCTGTGACCAATCATACTTTTACCAAAGCACTTGGCTCATGGCTACATCGCCCAACATTTTTCACTTTACCAGAGTTTTTGCTTAAGCTGATGTTTGGCGAAATGTCGACGTTACTTATCGATGGTCAAAAGGTGCTGCCACAAGCGCTATTGGATGCAGGTTATTCGTTCAAACACTCGACACTCCAGCAAGCATTAGGAAATCAGAAATAGTTATATAGCAGTTGTTTCATGTGAAACATTAGAGTTTATTTTCTGATACTCACTTATCAAACAGTATTTATGTCTAAGGGCAGTCCATGCGTTACGCATTTTTCTTCACCATCTTTCTGTTATTGCAGTTATTTAGCTTAGGTACAGTATTAAGTATACAGTGGTGGCTCCAGCCTTGGATAACGCCAACATTACAGACGACGATATGGGCCAGTGTATTCATTATTACTAATGGCCTATTAGTATTGAGCGTAAAAAGAGCATTTGCCAACAGTTATCGCTGGGTTAGCGGTTGGATGCTAGTCATGCATTTTATGATATTGACGGCGTTGGCAGTGAGTCTACTCTACGGAGGATATCTGCTAGTAGTTGCTTTATCAGGTAGTACGTTGCATCAATCGAATGAGATGACTATAGGGCTAAGAGTACTAGCACTACTCCTATTTATAGGACTATTTATTTATTCGTTATATAGTGCCTATGCTCCTGTTATACGCGAGCTGTCTATTAATATAGATAAACCTTTGGCCAAGCCACTGCGTATTGCAGTCGCTAGTGACTTGCATATAGGTCGATTATTTGGTGTGAGAGCCATAGATAGATTGCAACAACTTATGATTCGCTCTGGTGCAGATATGTTGCTGATGCCAGGGGATATTATGGATGATAATACAGAGGCCTTTAATGAATATCATATGGAGCAAAACCTAGCAGAATTGTGCAATAGCCTGCCAGGTGGTGTCTATGCGACATTGGGCAATCATGATTTATATGGTCACGAGCGACCTATTAGCGAAGCGCTGCAAAATGCAGGTATACAGTTGTTAAACGATGAGGTGCTCTGTATCGAGCACGAGGGTCAACCAGTATGGT
Source organism: Psychrobacter immobilis (assembly GCF_904846235.1). GTDB lineage: Bacteria > Pseudomonadota > Gammaproteobacteria > Pseudomonadales > Moraxellaceae > Psychrobacter > Psychrobacter immobilis_C. Next base: position 46,622 of record NZ_CAJGZN010000003.1, on the reverse strand, counting down.
TAGTTGGACGTTTTGATAATCATAAACGTCAACGTGTAGCAACTACCGATCTGCTTGCGCAAGTAGATACGTCGCAGCCAGTGATATTGTTAGATCATAGACCGAGTGATATAGATAATCACAGTCAATTACCTATAGATTTACAAGTCTCGGGACATACCCACAACGGTCAAGTATTTCCCGCTAATTTCATCGTCAATGCTATTAATAGATTAGGCTATGGCTATGAGCAGATTGGTAAAGGACACTTTGTCGTGTCCTCTGGCTATGGTTTTTGGGGCATTCCCTTTCGATTGGGATCGCGCTCAGAGATTTGGTTGATTACGCTATCTGGTAATACCAATTAATCAGTTATACAAATCATTAATTAGCTGGCTAACTAAATAACTAACGGTTTATGCAGCTAACTGGGATTGTGTATTGATGATTTCACGTACAAAGCTGCTAAAGCCATGAATAATATTGCTTGTCTCTTGTCCAAGACCTTGATGAACACTCATAAAGTGTATAAAGCCATGCGGTGCTCCAAGCACAGTATAGGTCTCTACAGCAACGCCATAACCTCTCAGCTGCTTTGCATAAGCAAATGCCTCGTCACGTAATACATCGAGCTCAGAAGCTACAATGTAAGTTGGGCAAACTTTACTATTATCACCCAACATAGGTGAGTTCAGTATGTGTAAGCGAGGCAGCGGACTATTCTCTAGGCAAGCAGCATCAAATACTGCTACATCAGCATGATCTAATAGTAGACCCTCACCATATAACTCCCAACTTGGATAGTCTGTCTCAATATCAGTGACTGGATACAAAGGCATCTGCGCTAGAGGTTCGGGTAGTTTTTCTAATAGATTAAACATTTTCTGACCTTCTATCCCTAGGTCTGCCCATGCGCTTTTACTCGGTGCGGTCAACTGCTGCGCAATTAAAGTTGATAGACCACCACCTGCGCTATCACCTGCCAAGACGATACGAGAGGGTAGTGCGCCCAACGTGTGACAGTGCTCAACCAACCAATCATACGCAGTGATACAGTCTTTTAATGCTGCTGGAGCAGGGCATTCAGGCGCTAAGCGATAATCGACACTAACCACAGACCAGCCAGTCTGCTCACAGACTGCATGACAGAACTCATGATGTGTATCGACATCACCAATGCAGAACCCACCACCATGAAAAAACAGCATGACTGTTTCATCAGGATTATGGATACGTTTTCTTCTAAAACCAGATTTTTTGCCGCCCGCTTTATAACAACGGACAGTCATGTCGCCATCATCTGCATTGGCAATCGTTTCATCTTTCCAGCTAACAGGCGAATCATTTTTTTTAGTGAAGGGCTTTATATTGCTTAGCATAGTAGTACTGGCTTGCTGCCATACTCTAGGTGATTGCATGGCTACTGCATCAGCAGTAAATCTCTCACGCAATTCGGGCATTGGGGTTAGTTCTAACGGTGTTTTGAGGTAGCTATTTACTGCAAGGATGAAACGCAGGTGAGCGTTTGCATGCATATATTGTTTTGAGTTGGGACCTTTAAGGTAACCAATCACCCCTTCTAAAATAGGGTCTGGTAGGTAGCCGAGACTTTTCATTGCATAGTGCAATGTATGCGGCTGATAGTTTGCCACAGGGTTATAAGCGAGTATTTTTTCTTTAACGCTTAGACGTTTTTCTAATGAGTCATACGCTTTCGTATCTTGATTTGATGATTCTTTTGACGCTAGATGTTCTTTTGACGCTAAGTGCAATGTCATCAATGCTTTATTAAGCAAAGTATTGATAGATAAATTTTTTGAATTAGACATAACAGCTCTCATAAATGATTTTTAGCGTGCATTTGAGTGTGGGCGATAATATTTATAGCAATGATAAAATAGCTAGCAGAATAATAGCGTATCGTTTGGTAATAGCTTGATTAATAAGCGTAAAGCAATTGGAATAAATAGTGGTTTTTTGTTCTTTTTGTGAGCAAATATTGAGATTTATTGACATGGAGTAAAAACGTTAGATGCATATCTTTAATCAGACTTCACGAATATTTGTCATAAATGGTAAAAATTCCTTTGCTCTAGGCTTGAAATTTGTCCTTATCACCTTTATCAAGCAGCTATTGAAGCGTATTAAAAAAACAATGAGTTAGAAACATCGAGCATTTAATAATGGCATAGTAGGACCAGTAATGATTTGGTCTACTGTGCCGTCTCTTAATATTCATTATTGAAATTTCAAGGAGCTATCATGAGCGAGCAAAACCCGAACCACGAAAATCTTGACCAAAATGTGGCACATGAGAATATTGATCACAATGACAGTATCTTAGAAGAAACCATGAAAGAGTTTGATCCACAGAATAATTCAGGTGAAGAAACGACTATCGAAAACGAAATCAACCTTGATACTTTCAAAGCGCGTATTGCTGAGCTAGAAGGCGAGGTAAAACAAGCCAAAGAAGGTACTGCACGCGCTAACGCTGAAGCTTACAATGCGCAAAAACGCATGGAGCAAGAAGCGGATAAGAGCAAAAAGTTTGCATTACAGAAATTTGCCAAAGAATTGTTAGACATCGTTGACAACTTAGAGCGCGCTATCGAAAATGCCGATGCCAATGATCCAGTCGCTGAGGGTGTGCAATTAACGCACAAAGCATTGGTTGCAGTATTGACCAAAAACGGCGTAGAAGTGGTCGATCCACAAGGTGAAAAATTCAACGCTGACTTCCATGAAGCAGTGGGTATTGACCCAGAAGCAGCGGCAGATACAGTTGGTACGGTTCTACAAAAAGGCTATAGCCTAAACGGTCGTCTATTACGTCCAGCCATGGTTCGTGTTGGTCAGTAATATTTTTAAGGCTAAACCCTACTAATATGAAGGTTTTTCACAAAAAATGACATGAAACACAGTTTTTGCGTGATTATCACCTTGAAAAATACGACGGGTAAACCGATATATAGCAACAAGTGACCGACTACGGTCTGGATAAATAAGTATTTATAGTTAAAAACAAATTAGGAGCAATTGATTATGGGTAAAGTAATTGGTATTGATTTAGGTACTACTAACTCGTGTGTAGCAGTAATGGAAGGTGACAAAGTTAAAGTCATCGAAAATGCTGAAGGTACTCGTACAACACCATCAATCGTCGCTTATAAAGATGACGAAACGCTTGTTGGTCAGTCAGCTAAGCGTCAAGCAGTAACCAACCCAAGCAACACTTTGTTTGCGATTAAGCGTTTGATCGGTCGTCGTTTTGATGACAAAGTCGTGCAAAAAGATATCGGCATGGTTCCTTACAAAATCGCTAAAGCAGACAACGGCGATGCATGGGTAGAAATCAACGGTAAAAAGCTTGCGCCACCACAGGTTTCTGCTGAAATCTTGAAAAAAATGAAAAAAACAGCAGAAGATTATCTTGGTGAAAGCGTGACAGAAGCAGTTGTAACTGTACCTGCTTACTTCAATGACTCACAGCGTCAAGCAACTAAAGATGCGGGTAAAATCGCTGGTCTAGATGTAAAACGTATCATCAATGAGCCAACTGCTGCTGCACTTGCTTATGGTATGGACAAGAAGCAAGGCGATAGCACTGTTGCTGTATATGACTTAGGTGGTGGTACTTTCGATATCTCAATCATCGAAATCGCAGACGTAGACGGCGAGCAACAGTTCGAAGTACTAGCGACCAATGGTGATACTTTCCTAGGTGGTGAAGACTTTGACTCAGCATTGATTGATTTCTTAGTGGCTGAATTCAAAAAAGAGCAAGACGTGAACCTAAAAGGTGACTCTCTTGCGATGCAGCGTCTAAAAGAAGCGGCTGAAAAAGCGAAGATTGAGCTATCAAGTGCACAAAGCACAGAAGTGAACTTGCCATACATCACTGCTGATAGCAGTGGTCCTAAGCATTTGGTTGTAACTATCAGCCGTTCGAAACTAGAGAGCCTAACTGAAGAATTAGTACAACGTACAATGGGTCCTTGTAAGACTGCACTTGAAGATGCTGGCCTAAAAATTGGCGACATCAACGATGTAATCTTGGTCGGTGGTCAGACTCGTATGCCACTAGTACAGCAAAAAGTACAAGACTTCTTCGGTCAAGAGCCACGTAAAGATGTGAACCCTGATGAAGCAGTTGCAGCTGGTGCAGCGATTCAAGGTGCCGTATTGTCTGGTGACAAAACTGACGTATTGCTACTTGATGTAACGCCATTGACCCTAGGTATCGAAACGATGGGTGGTGTTATGACGCCAGTTATCGAGAAAAACACCATGATTCCTACTAAGAAATCACAGGTATTCTCAACGGCTGAAGACAATCAGCCAGCTGTAACGATTCAGGTATATCAAGGTGAGCGTAAAATTGCTAACCAAAACAAAATGCTTGGTCGTTTTGACTTGACGGATATTCCACCAGCACCACGTGGCTTACCACAAATCGAAGTGTCTTTTGACATCAATGCTGATGGTATCATGAATATCTCAGCAACCGATAAAGGTACTGGTAAAGCACAAAGCATCCAGATCAAAGCGGATTCTGGCTTGTCGGACGAAGAAGTCGAACAAATGGTTCGTGATGCAGAAGCTAATGCTGCTGAAGATGAGAAGTTCGCTAACCTAGCGCAAGTTCGTAACGAAGCAGATGGTCGTATCCATGCGGTACAAAAAGCGCTAAAAGAAGCAGAAGATAAAGTCACTGATGAAGAAAAATCAACAGTAGAATCTGCGATCACTGAGCTTGAAGCTGCAGCGAAAGAAGATGACCATGACGAAATCAAAGCTAAGCTTGAAGCATTAGACAATGCATTCTTGCCAATCAGCCAAAAAATCTACGCTGATAGCGGCGCTGGCGCAGAAGGTATGGATCCAAGCCAGTTCCAACAAGGTGCTGACGATGCTGGTAGCAACAAAGCTGATGACGACGTCGTTGATGCTGAGTTCACTGAAGTAGACGAAGACAAAAAATAATACGGCTACTAACTAGTTAAATGAAAAAACGCATCCTTTGGGGTGCGTTTTTTTATGGCTGCTATTTCTAAATGTTGTTATGCCTATTAGCCACAGTTCCTACTAGCCACTATTTTTACTATCAGTTAATAAATTAAGGTTTAAACGCACTCACTATGAGCACTTCATAGGTTAAATTAACCACGAGCTGTCCTATGTCATTCTTTTCTGAGAATTGCTGCCAATAGTCTGACTCAAATTGCTGTAGACGGGATTTTGTCCATATAAAGGTTTGAGTATCGTCTGATTGTATTTGCGTTTGATTGGTCGATACGCCAGTGAGTTTCATATGCTTCAAGATAGCGTAGGGGGTTGGAAATGGTAAATCAAAGCGCTTAATAGAAAGTTCGATATTCTCAAAGCCAGCACTATCTAATGCCAATTGCCATTCATTAATATCTGGGTAGTGAAGTCCTTGGCCCGTGAGAGTTTTAATTTGCAAAAAGTTATTTGGCGTAAAAGTACTAAAGACCAGCTGTCTCCCAGATTGTAAACGCTGCGCTGATTGCGTGACGAAACTCAACGGATTATCAAACCATTGCACGGCATTAGCACTGATTATCAAGCTATGATTTTCTGCTAAATCTATCGTTTCAGCATCACCAATCATTACGTCAGCAGTTGGCAGTATTGATTGCAATGTAGCACTCTGCTCACTACATAACTCGTTAATAAGCCAATACTGGCTTTGAATATGATCAGCGAGTAGGCGCGTCATTTGACCTGTGCCTGCACCCACTTCCAACACACTGCTTTGCTTGGTATGAGCAATACTGTCTAATAAATACTGACAAACGGTCTGCTGGATACTGGCATGCTGGTCATAGTCACTTGCATTGGCAAAGTGGCGAGCGATGGTTTGTTTTCTAACACTGAGGTCATCAACTGTGTCGAATGTTGTCATAGGCTTTATTATATCCAAGTGCGCCAGTTATCTATCAATAGTAGAAATAAAGTTTGTGTCAAACGATAAAATTACAACTGCTGTATCAGTCGCGCACAGTCTTCGTTAGTCAGTTTGGCATTCATAACTAAACGAATGCGAGCAGTGTTTGCAGGCACAGTAGGCGGCCTGATAGGTAGCGCGTAAAATCCAGCGGCTTGCAACTTTTGCGCTTTGACAAGGGTACTCGCATTATCGCCTAATATATAAGGAACGATAGGGGATTCATAGTGTATATCTTCCAAGGTTGGCGATACACGGTGCCGTGGGTTAATGGCTTGGCTAAGCGTGGTAGATAACTGTGCTAGATGCGCACGTTGATCAGTTAAGGTCGGCATCTTTGCTAAAATAAATCGTGTCCATGCGTGATTGATAGGAGGAAGTGCAGTGCTAAAAATCAATGGACGCATGGCATTGATCAGCCATTGTTTGACGACCTCATCACACATTATATAAGCACCTATTGAAGCAAATGCCTTACCAAAGGTACCCACCAAATAGTCAATATCAGCCAAGGTATGCGTTTCTTCCGCCAATCCTAGACCTGTATCGCCAAGCACTCCAATAGCATGTGCTTCATCGACATACAGCTCAATACGAGCATCTTTGGATTTTAATTGTACTAGTTCAGGCAAGTCAGCACGGTCACCATCCATACTAAATATACTCTCGGTGACAATAATGATGCGTTCAACCGTCTCGTCTGCTTGTTCAATAAACTTGGCCAAATGTTCGTAATCGTTGTGACGGTAACGTCGATAGGTAACAAGTTTACTTTGGCTCAAGCGCATCCCATCGATAATGCTGGCATGTACTAGCTTGTCAGCCAGAATGAGTGTTTTGACTGGCAAAATTGTTAATGCTGGCAAGATACCTAGGTTGGCGTGATAGCCACTATTTAAGACCAGCACCGACTTTGAATCGGCTAAACTCTGTTTTTCTATGGCGCTTTGATACCAATTTTGCAGTTCTTCTTCTAGGGCTTCTAACTGTATATCGTTGCCTGTCAGTAGGCGTGAGGAGGTGGCACTCATTTTAGGAGTGTGTGTAGTAGATAGCTGTCCCACTTGAGTAAGAAACTCAGCTTGCATCTCGGTATCACCGCCTAAGCCAAGATAATCATTACTCGCAATATTAAGCAGAGCTTTACTATTGCTAATAACGTATCTTCCATCGTGCTGCAAGTTTGGTAATTGGCGGTACTGCTGCTTTGCTTTTAAGTCTGCAAGTGCAGTTTGTAAGCGCTCAGTGATAGAATTTTGCATTTTTTCTCTCTAATTATTGTTATATCAGCCATATTTATCTGATTTGTATAGCAAGAAAAATATGAAATGAGTACGAATTATTGCATAAACTGGGTGGATGTAACAAAAGGTTTCATATCTAGGCCTTTGTAACCCGAGCACTGACAAATGCTTTCAAATCTTAACTCTCATACCATTAAACACTGACAGAGTGTCTGAAATAGTTTGTTACTATGTACCCATCGTTAGCAAACAAGGCGATACGGCCAAATGGTCAATACAACTAAATAACTTGTTTGTCCAAATTTACTTGAAGGAGCTAATAATGAAAACTCTACAAAAAACTATACTTGCACTAGCAACTGGTTCTTTACTTACTGTAGGTGCACAAGCTGCCGTTAATTATGGTAACGGCTATACAGGTCAACCGTATGTTGGTGCTAAGATTGGTCAGTTCGATAATGATGTAAGCGGCGACGATCCAACTGCGTATGGTGTGTATGCTGGTTATAACTTCGATCCTAATTTTGGTATGGAAGTTGAATATGTTGGTTCAGATGATGCTGATCTAGACAATAATGCTGGCGATTATGATACGAAAACTTATGGTGCGTACGGTACTTATCGTTACACGTTCCCAAATACTGCACTGTATGCCAAAGGTAAGCTTGGTATCGCTAAAACAGAGCTAGAAGCTGATTTTAACGACGGTAGCAGTGATTCAGTGAGTGATACTGGTATTGCTGGTGGCATCGGTCTTGGCTATGCGGTGAATCCTAACTTCAATGTTGAAACAGAATATGCCATGATGGATAGTGATGCAGATACTAAGCTGCTTACTGTTGGTGCTAACTTAAAGTTCTAATTATTTAGAAAACAAGCTTTTAGCAAACAGCTATAATAAAGAAACGATCACTTTAAGTGGTCGTTTTTTTTCTCTTAAAATTTATGTTAAGGACTTTAAGTTAGTAATTTATAAGCATCCAATAAGTAATATATCATTATCGTTAAAGCGTTGTTATCCTTAAAAATGTGCTACATTAAAAACTGGAATGATAAAGATAGGAATGGTGGCAAGGATGGAGATACTTTGGATGATTGAACCTTGGCATTGGTTAGTATTGGGCTTCTTATTACTAATAGTCGAGATGTTTGTACCGACGTTTGCCAGTCTGTGGTTTGGTGCCGCTGCCATCATCGTTGCAGCGCTATCATGGCTGTTGCCCCTTTCTGTTTCTGTTCAGATTATCGTCTGGTTAGTGCTCTCTGCTGTGTTCTTACTGGCTTGGTTCAAGTTTATCAAACCGTTGTCAGTAGATCGTACCAAAGCTGGGCTAGGCGGTAGTGTCATAATTGGTGAAGTGGGGATGATTATCGTGTCACCGCAGCTAGATAAAGCTGGCACAGTTAGATTTAGTGTTCCTATCGTTGGTGCGGCTGAATGGATGTGCCGTACGAGAGGGGAGCAAGTGGCAATCGGCGATAGAGTGATAGTGACGGATATCGTTGGCAACGAGCTGATTGTGAGCAGTACAAAAGCGCAGGCAGCGATGCATAAAAGTATGCAGGTATAATAATAAGGGATGAGTTATGGAAAGCTTTAGTATTGTCATGGTGGTATTGATTGCACTGGTGGTATTCACCGTGTTTAAAGGCGTACGTATTGTACCGCAAGGTTATAAATGGGTAGTACAGCGACTGGGCAAATATAGCCAAACGTTAGAGCCTGGTCTCAACCTCATCATCCCTTATGTAGATGATGTGGCTTATAAGGTAACGACTAAGGACATCGTACTTGATATCCCGTCACAAGAAGTCATTACTCGTGACAACGTCGTTATCATTGCAAACGCTGTCGCTTATATTAATATCGTGCGTCCTGATAAGGCGGTCTATGGTATTGAAGATTATGAGTACGGTATCCGTAATCTAGTACAAACGTCATTGCGCTCGATCATTGGTGAGATGGATCTTGATAGTGCATTGTCTAGTCGTGACGAAATCAAAACCAAGCTCAAACATGCGATTTCAGAAGATATCGCGGATTGGGGTATTACCCTTAAGACAGTAGAGATTCAAGATATTAACCCTTCGCAGACCATGCAAGCGTCTATGGAAGAGCAGGCAGCGGCAGAGCGTTTACGCCGTGCAACTGTGACCCGTGCTGATGGTCAAAAACAAGCTGCTATCTTAGAAGCAGATGGTCGATTGGAGGCTTCACGCCGTGATGCTGAAGCGCAGGTAGTACTAGCCAGAGGTTCTGAAGAGTCGATTCGTTTGATTACTAGTGCGATGGGTGAGGAAGAGATGCCGATCGTATACTTATTGGGTGAGCAATATATTAAAGCGATACGAGAGTTGGCTGAGTCTGATAACTCTAAAATGGTGGTACTACCAGCAGATATCTTAAGTACCGTAAAAGGTATGGTCGGTGATAAATTAAAAGTGTAAAAAGTCATAGCAATATTAAAAAAAGACCTCGCTTGAGGTCTTTTTTATGTCTAATAATTGAGGAATGACTCGCTAACTTAGATAACTTTCGAAAAGCGGTTTTGATGTTTCTTTTCTAAGTATTCATCAAATACCATGGCGACGTTACGGCCAAGCAAGCGACCTCTGGGTAAGACGCGAATACCTGCTGCGTCCATATCAATGAGTCTGTCGTCTTGCATAGCGCCCAACTGCTGAATCTCATTAATAAAATAGGTGATGGCATCGATACCAAATTTTTGATTCACATCTTTAAAATCGAGGTAATCATGACATAGTAGGTTCATGATGACGTACTCACGCAAGCGATCTTTGATAGAGGTTTTTATGTACTTTACCGCAGGCATGACAGTCGGATTAATTTTCGCCATATCAATCTTGGCTTGATAGCTCTGTAGATCAGTATCGTTTTGCAAAATATAGCGCGTATTGGCATTAGAAATCTGACTGATTGATGAGACACCAAAGCCCAATAAGTCACAGTCACCCATGATGGTGTAACCCTGAAAGTTACGATGTAATTTACCTTCGCGCTGGGCAATAGCCAACTCGTCATCCGGTTTGGCAAAATGATCGATACCGATATATTGATAGCCAGCTTCGGTCAATGTATTGACAGTACTACCGAGCATCGTCAGTTTGGCAGCTGGGCTAGGCAAGTCTTCATCTTTTATCTGACGTTGGGCCTTAAATCGCTCAGGCAAATGCGCATAGTTAAAGACTGACAGGCGGTCTGGTGACATCTCGATGATACGATTTACAGTTTTGTCCAACGTATCAGGTGTTTGATGCGGCAAACCATAAATCAAATCAATATTGATAGAGCGAAAACCAAGCTCACGTGCTTCTGTTAGCACGGTTTCAATAAGCTCTGCTGAGTGCACACGATTAACGGCGATTTGCACCGTTTCATCCAAGTCCTGCACGCCTAAGCTGATACGGTTGAAACCGAGATTACGCAATATTTTCAGAGTGTTTTCACTCAGCTCACGAGGATCAATTTCGATAGAGTAGTCACCTTCATCTTCTGGCAAAAAATCAAACTGAGTCTGTAAAAACTCCCATAATTGCACCATCTCTTCGTCACGTAAAAACGTTGGCGTACCACCGCCTAAATGTAGCTGTTTGACCAATGGTTTGTCGCTGCCTTCTGGCGTAGATAACAGGCGGCGCTTATGCGTAATTTCAGCGATTAAATACTGCAAGTAATCGCCAGAATCGCTATTTTTTTTGGTAATAATCTTATTACAAGCACAGTAGTAGCAAAGGTGGCGACAAAACGGAATATGAAAATATAAAGATAAGGGGGCACGCGCTTCACGGTTTTGCAGGATTTTCGTCTCAAGACCGATATTCTCGAAGCTATCTGGTATTGGCGCGAACTCTAGAGCAGTCGGATAAGAGGTATAACGTGGCCCTGAGCGATTGTACTTATTGATAATTGATTCATCAAATGCTGGTAGCTGCTTACTCGTAATGCTGCCGCGTGTACTGGCATAAGGGTTGTCAGGTTGCATAACAGGGCGCACAGTCGTGGGCGGCTCGTCCGCACGGTTGTAGGGCTGCTGAGTGTTCTGTTCTAAATAGTCTGTCATGCGATATTCCTCGTTTTTACTCTAGATACTGCTGGTTTTTATATCATCAAGGTTTTCGGATTTGGTGTTTATTTTTCGCTTGTATCAACGATTAATAATAAGATTCGAATACATCATTGGCAGCAGTATGTATCGCTAAATGTATAATAGATAGTATAACAAATCCTTGTTAGCAGTGGGGTGGTCGGTGAGTATTCTTAATTATTGAAGTAGAGCGTTATTTATACATAAAAAACCTCAGAACGACGCTGAGGTTTTGGTGATTCTCTCTACACCAGCAATAAAACACGACGTTTGCGCGTTGATAAATAATACTTTATTATCAATGACACTCTGTATTAGGAAGATGCTGATGTCGTTTGCCCAAGTCTATACCCGTTCGGTGGTTGGTCTGCATGCTCCCAAGGTCATCATTGAGGTGCATCTATCGCAAGGACTGCCTGCATTGACCATCGTTGGGCTACCTGAAGCCGCTGTGCGTGAGAGTAAAGACAGGGTACGCTCTGCTATTCTCAATTCAGGTTTCCAGTTTCCTAACCGCCGCCTCACGATTAATTTAGCCCCTGCTGATTTGCCAAAAGATGGCGCGCGTTTAGACTTACCAATTGCTATTGGTATACTGGCAGCAAGCGGACAGCTTGAGCCAGAGGTGCTATCAGGATTTGAATTTATTGGCGAATTAGCGCTCAATGGTCAATTGCGACAAGTAACTGGTAGTTTGGCAGTCGCACGAGCAATCAAAGCTGAGAAATTGGCAATAGCGTTGTCTCAGGTAGCAGCGAGTGACCAAGAGCAAAATAATTCAAATAACTCAAATAACTCGCCGCCGACAACACCGCAACTGATCGTGCCGATTGATAATGGTCGTGAGGCCAGCCGCGTTGATGGCGTAACGATACTAGCTGCTCAGAGTCTAAAAGCAGTTTGCGACCATCTGCAGTCGCTCGTTGACCCAAGTGCAAGCTATGAGAATTTGTCAGTGGTGCAGCCAAGTCCTGCTCAGAAGCATATCGGCTATCAAGTGGATTTAGCTGATGTCAAAGGACAGCACCATGCTCGGCGCGCGTTAGAGATTGCCGCTGCGGGCGGTCATTCATTGTTATTTACAGGGCCACCAGGTTCTGGCAAGACGCTTATGGCGTCACGATTGCCAACAATATTGCCAGACTTAAGTGATGAAGATGCGCTAGAGGTTGCCAGTACCTATTCGGTGGCAGACAGCGATTATGACTATGGGACGCGGCCGTTCAGACAAGTACACCATACGATATCAGCAGTAGCACTAGTCGGTGGTGGTTCACGGCCAAAACCGGGTGAAATTACACTAGCTAATAAAGGCGTGTTATTTCTAGATGAGTTACCAGAGTTTGATCGGAGCGTGCTTGAGGTATTACGTCAGCCATTAGAAGCCAAACAAATTACCATTAGTCGCGCTAACTCTCAAATGACTTTTCCGGCGAATTTTCAACTGGTTGCCGCGATGAATCCTTGCCCATGTGGCTATGATGGCGATACATCAGGACGTTGTCGCTGTCGACCTGAGCAGATAAAACGCTATCAAGACAAACTATCTGGGCCTCTCTTAGATCGTATTGATTTGCATATTACCGTGCCTGCATTACCGATTGCCGATCTGCAAAATAGTCAGGTAGGTGAAACCTCCAAGCAAGTACGGGCTCGGGTAGCAATCGCGCATCAGCATCAAATGCAGCGCCAGCAAAAGGTTAATAATGAGCTTAGCCCTAGCGAAATCGATGAATATATCCAGCTAGGCGACAATGAAAAGCAATTATTGCAACTTGCTCAGCAGCGTCTAAATTTATCAGCGCGTGGCTACCACCGAGTATTACGAGTAGCGCGTACAATCGCGGATTTGGCTAACAGTACCGATATCAACAGCGCGCACGTATCTGAGGCGCTGAGCTATCGTAGTAAAGCATAATCTATATTTGAGAAAGTTACACTGTGATGAAAGATAGACTTCACATAGACTAGACTTTATCTTTCATAATCCAAGCAACCAAGTCAGCAAAGTGATCAAATGCCTCAGTCGGATTTAATTCGCGAATATCTTGCCCATAGTTATAACCATAAGACAGGCCGAGCGTGTCCATATTGGCGTTCTGTCCAGCCAACATATCGTTCCTAGAGTCCCCAATCATCACTGACTGCTCGACACTGATATTGAGAGTCTCACAGACGTGTAGTAGGGGCGTTGGGTCTGGTTTTTTGACAGCTAAACTATCACCGCCCATAACTTCACTAAATAAGTCTTGCCAACCAAACGACTGCAATATCTTCGGTACAAATCGAATGGGCTTGTTGGTGACTAAAGCAAGTGTATAGCCAGCAGCATGCAGTTTTTTGAGTCCGTCATCGACATCTGGATAGGCAACGGTTTTGCTACCACTAAGATTCTTATAAGCCTCAAAAAATATTTGCTCTGCATGATCGGCTTCCTCGCCCGTTAGCTCGCCATCTGCTACTTCTACCTTGCCAACCAAAGCGCGTTCTACGAGCAGTCGTGAACCATTTCCTATCCAATTGCGTATCGTCTCGATAGGGTAAGTGTCTTTACCCAATGTGGTTAGCATGGCGTTGGTTGCGTCGGCCAAATCAGGTACGCTATCAATGAGCGTTCCATCAAAATCAAAAATCAAAAGCTGCTTATTCATTGTTCCTCACTATTAAAAATCGTTATATTTATTATGTTGAGCATACCTTAGCACAGTAGCGTTTTGAGACCAGTCACTTTAGTTATCTGTTGTGCTTAATGTCTTGAGCAAATGTCTTGAGCATTAGCATCTATTCGACATCTTTATAGCGTTCACGATGCTCTTTTTTCATTCTTAAGTAATCTTTGTTCTCACGGCATTCATCCCATTTAACTTTAAAGATTCGTGCGGATTCTGCTTTGACTGGGTCTTCCTCTTGTCGTGGCAATTCTTCGCGGCCATGAGCGCCGCTTTGACCTTTTTTATCATCAGGTACTGCGCCTTTATATTTTTTGCCGCCTTTATGATTGGCATAGCGTCGAGCGCGGGTATAGCCCATTTGTATAAACTTTCGCGCCATATCTGCGCCGACGAAGTCGTCGTTAGCCAAGTAATCTAAAAACATCTGATAGATAGCTTCACTGCTTTCGCGGGCGATGTCGGGAGTCGCAAAACGCCAATGGGGCAGAATCTCAGACTTATAAGGTTCTACCAGTAATACGCCTTGCTCACCGCGACCGACACGGTACAACTCAGGCTGAGCGCGCAAATCCAAACTCTTATAGTCCAAGTCGTAATCAAACTCTCTCATATCTATGACCTATTATTTTTATCTACTCGTATATGGTTATTGAGTATACTTAGCCAAGCTGTTTAGAAAAAAGCACAAAAATGTTATGCAACCGTGACAGTAGGTATTTAGCATCAAAAGCGGTGAGTTAAAATGGTTATGGTAAAGTCAACTGTGAGACGTATGAAGGCTATGAGTATGATGAATAAAATGCTACGAGAGATGTTATGTTGAGAAATAAAATAAGTGTAAATGAGCTCAGCCGTTTGCGATTACCAAAAAATATACTGGTAGCGTGGCTATTGCTAACGACAAGCATACTAGCTACTACGGCTGCCCACAGCGCGTGGTTTGAACGTTTGATTCCGCAAGGTGAGACGTATACGGTACGCGAGATAGATCGCGATTTAGCATTCGTGATAGATGGCTTTATCTATGATGCGCGCACGTCTTGTTTTTTGGCAGTAGGCGACCGAGTAATATTCTTTGAGGGGCGTCACGGTATTGATTACCGCGCAACTATATACGACTTGGATTCGCGTGAGCGCTGCAATTTACTCTTACGTGGTCGGTTGTACGAATAGTGGTCGGCTCTACGAATAAGAGCGACGCATGAATAGAATGAACGCTAAAGAATACGATAAATTTTAAACATAAAAAAAGCCCCGAACATTGCTGTTCAGGGCTTTTAGAATTCTATTAACGAATGGTGGCTCGAGGCAGGATCGAACTGCCGACACACGGATTTTCAATCCGTTGCTCTACCTACTGAGCTATCGAGCCGTCTTCGTTGAGGTCGCTATTAAACTAAATATACGCGCTTCTGTCAAGCTGTTTTTGCATTATATCTGATAAAAGACGATAAATAATTAGATATTAGTAAAATTAACCGTTTTAGCACTCAATTTAGTCTTTTACACGCAGAAGTTCGTACTCACTCATGATACGGTGAATATCGGCGTCAGCAGGGACAAATTCACGTACGCCTTTTCTAACTTCGCAATCATAGACCAGTTTAATAAACTTGGCATCGATAGCACGTTTACGATTCTCTGGATGCACAGTGAGGTACTGCAGGCGCTTAGCATTGGTCTGCCCGTCATCAAAGCAGGCGACCGCGGCGATAGGCTTATCATTGAACATCCCGACATAGAGGTACTGTCCACGTTTAAACCCTTGCTTAATGATATTTAATACCTCGAGACCGTCAGGCTGTGCATCATCACTATCGTACAACGCTTGCAAGCGCTCTGCTAGCTCGTTGTCGCGAGCAGGTTTTTTGATAAGTGGCGCATCCAAACTATTAATGGCGATCGCTTCTAAAGGCATAGCAGTTCCTATAAATAGAGGGTTTCTATAGTATAAATAAGCAGCATGAGACAGCACAAGTCATAGCGTGCAGTGCCGTAAGTAAGGGTTTTCAAAGTCAGCGCGAGTCATGATTGATAATACTAAACACACTATTTTAGCAGAATGAGGCGATTTTGTGCGTGGTTTACCGCTTGGTCGTGGCAGTAAATGTTAGGGTTTGCTATGATGAGGCTATATAATATTTAGTATGTATCAGCCCTAATATGTTGATATCTTTTGTATATATCATTTTCTAATATAGTTTCTGCTAAGGTCTGACCCAGACACTAGTAAGATATTTTGGGCAGGTTTTTACCTTATTTATTGACCGCTTTTCACTGATAAAAAACTGATAGAGAGTAGCCATGACAGCCAATGCAACGACGACTGCTGCCACACCTGAGCAAACTGAGTCAAAAAACGTAAATCTATATGGTCGCCCTGAACGTATCGCGACCGTTGAACGTATCACTGCCGAAACGCAAATCACCTGTACCGTCAATCTGGATGGTACAGGTAAAGGCACGGTAGACACTGGCGTACCATTTTTGGATCATATGATTGATCAAATTAAGCGTCACGGTTTGTTTGACCTAGATATCAAATGTACCGGTGATACGTTTATTGATGACCATCATAGCGTCGAAGACACTGGCATTACCCTTGGCCAAGCGTTCAATAAAGCATTGGGTGACAAAAAAGGCATTCGTCGTTATGGGCACTTTTATGCGCCGCTAGATGAGTCATTGACCCGTGCCGTCGTCGATCTGTCAGGGCGTCCTGGTTTGCATATGGACATTCCATTTACGCGCTCGCACGTCGGCCGTTTCGATGTTGATTTGTTCAGTGAGTTCTTTTACGGGTTCGTCAATCATTCATGGATGACGGTGCATTTAGACAATCTAAAAGGTAAAAACAGCCATCATCAAATCGAATCAACCTTTAAAGCCTTTGCTCGTGCGTTACGTATGGCTTGTGAGTACGATGAGCGTGCATTGAACACCTTGCCATCGACCAAAGAGGCTTTCTAAGGCGCACTTAAGGCTCTTCTACAAGATTACTCAAAAGGGCCAGTCAAGTTTGGCGTACTGGTTGTACAGCCTGCGCTTGACCTCCTTGTAGCAAAACCTTATCTACACCCGCGATAATAGAAAGGGCAATAGCCAACAATATAAATGGTCAATAATATAAATAGTACAGTAGTCAAAATATTTAAAAATGAGAACCAATCGATGACTAAAATAGCACTATTAGATTATGGTATGGGCAACCTGCATTCTGCTAGCAAAGCCTTATCAGTAGTTGGGGCAGAAGTCTCTATCACCAATGATCCAAAAGTCGTTGCGGCGGCTGATAAAATTGTCTTCCCTGGTGTGGGTGCGATGCGTGATTGTATCGCTGGTATGCACGAGGCGGGCATTGATGATGTCATACGTCATGCAGTGTTTAACAAGCCCGTTATGGCCATCTGTGTGGGCATGCAGGCGTTGTTTGAGCAGTCAGCTGAAAATGGTGGTACGGACTGCCTAGGCATCTTAAACGGCACTGTAGAAGCGTTTGACCCTACGTGGAAAGACAAGCAGGGTGCGACGATAAAAGTACCGCATATGGGCTGGAATACCATCAGCGGTATGGATTTTGACCATCCGCTCTGGCACGGTATCGAAGACAATGCGCATTTTTACTTTGTGCATAGTTATTACTGTGAGCCTGCCGATAGCTCACAAGTAGCGGCGGTATGTGACTATGGTCAACTGTTCTGCGCCAGTGTGATCCAAGACAATCTATTTGCCACCCAATTCCATCCAGAAAAGAGCCATACTGCTGGCTTGCAATTGCTCAAAAACTTCGTAGAGTGGAATGTGTAAGTAGTTGATAAACGTGAAGTGAATATTTAATTTAGTAGAAGGTAGATTATCAATTGTATAATCTGCCTTTTTTATGCTCAGCCATCACTTTTTAGCTGCCATTCTTTAGCTATTATAGTTTAGCCATCATGGTTTAGTGATACGCTCAGTTATTTTCTACTCGCTTATATTTGGAATATCTCAGTGGATTTTACTGCCTTTAAAATGAATGTTGTGGAAACAACTGGCCTTGCCAAAGATGCCTTACATATCTATGTCGGTGTCGGTGTTTATCTGCTGTGTCTGGTTGCGCTGCGACCTATTATAAAAAGCCAAGGTATTCGGTCATTTATCGCATTGATCGTCGTGACTTGTATTGCGCTGTTGGGTGAGTATTTGGACAATCGAGATACGATTGAATCGCTTGGCTTAACTGGCTTGAGCCGTGATCAGATACTCGCGAGTATCCGTGATTTGATCAATACTTGTATGTTGTCTTATGTGCTCTTTGCGCTGAATAAGTGGACGACTATCTTTCGACCAACCAATAAATCGACTTCACTGACCAAACGCCATAAAAAAACGGACTATTAAAGTCCGTTTTTTGTTGTACCTCAAAAAATATTTAGTTTGTTGCTTGAGGAGAGGAACAAAGCTAATACCACAGCAATTATCGGCAACACCAAAAATTTACTCCATCCAAACGGCAAAGCATAAGCCAGCTTCGGGTAAAAAGGGCAGACATAGACAGCTATTCTGTCTTCTGAAGTTATCGAATTCGCTACTGCCTTTCTAACTCCTTTTTCACCAAAACTACGCACCCCTCCAAAAGCATTCAGTAATGTGCTGGTATAGATGACACCTTCGAACTCATATTGATACTTAATAAAAAGCTCATGTACATCAACCAGATAAGAGAATTTGGCAGAAGTAATCACTACTCTTTTGCTTAAAACCTTTGAATCTACTTTTGGAAAACATAAAAATATAAAGTCAGTTATGAGCGCTATTAAGATCCACACCAAAAAAATAGCTGAAAATATAAATATGCCATAGAGTAAAAATATTGGGTACATAGCCATCAGACTCTAGGTTTATATGTTAGCTATATTTATTAGCTATTAGCCTCATCATACAGTTCACGCACGACTTCACCAATGGCTTTGATACCATTAGTCAGTGTCTGCTCATCCGCCGCGATACTCATACGGATACATTCGTGCGCATGCTGATAATCGCTGACATCGACACCGGGGAAGAAGTACTCGCTTGGTACAATAAGCGTGCCTTTTTCTTTTAGGCGCTCGTATAGATCCAGCGTGCTAATCGGCAAGTCTTTAAACCATAACCATAAGAATATCGCGCCCTCAGGCTTATGAATGACCAACGGATAATCGCCTAAGGCTTCTTTTAATAGCTTGACCGCGAGTGTCGCCTGCTTTTGATAAAACGGTTTGATATCGTTATCTGACAATTGCTTGATACGATCGTTTTCTACCAGTGGCGTGGCAATTGCTGCACCGAAACGTGTCGGCGCTAGATTGACCACGGCATTCATCGCGCTAACTGCTTCGATTACTTTGGCGTCGGCCACGATAATACCGGTACGCATACCAGGCAAACCAATCTTCGATAGGCTAAAGCACAGAATCGTATTGTTATCCCACGCCAAATGCGCGTCTGAATAGATGATATTAGGGAATGGCATACCGTAGGCATTATCAATGATAAGCGGAATGTCATAGCGTTTGGCAATCTCGGCCAAATGCGCCATTTCGTCATCGGTCAACACGTTGCCAGTTGGGTTGGTTGGACGTGAGCAGCAAATCGCGCCGATACGACCTTCCTTTAACGCTGGCAAGTTCTCTAATGCGTCAAAATCGACACGATATTTAAAGAAGCCTTCCTCACCATCATGCGTCACTTCATCGATATGCGGTAATACGGCGGTGAAATGCTGACCTTCGACATGCACATCACTATAGCCAATATACTCAGGGGTCAATGGCAGTAGAATGGACTTGTCGATAGATTCGTTCTTCTCATCTGTGAACGCGCCGCCAAACAGATTAAACAGATAGAAAAACGCATTCTGTGAGCCATTGGTCAAGGCGATGTTTTCTGAAGTGAGGTTCCAATCGTAATGACGGTTAAAGAAGCCAACTAAGGCGTCGATAAAAGCGGCATCACCTTGCGGATTAGAGTAGTTCGCCATGCTGATAATCGCGCTACTATTGGGCACGCCTGCATCATTATCAACACCCAGCGCCTTATAGGTCTCCAAGAACAACTCATTAACGGCATCAATTTTGGCAGGGTTACCACCGCCCAACATGTTGACAGGTTGATCGCTTTTTAGCGCATCGCCCAGATCATCCATCAATTGTGAGATGCCAGTGGGTTGGGTAAATTTTTGACCGAACTTTGAGAATTTCATAAGGCTACCATGCTGTTTGGGAAGGTGTTATAAGTTGGTATTTAACCGATAAAGTTGGGCTAGTATAGCAAATAGTCAGTTTTAAACGAGTTGGAATCGTAAAATAAACTATTGCTAAATCATCGCCCGAACTCTCGCCATAATCCCGCGTCCAATCACCAATCTTACATAAATAATAGCAATGGCAAACAGCAATACGATTAATGCTGCACCGCCAATAGCCAAGCTCGTCCACGGCACACTAAATTGTAGATTAAACCATTGCGTGATTGCTGCCCATGCGCCAACGCTGGCGATCACAACGGCAAATGTCGCCGCGCTAATACCAAGCACACCCAGCTCTAGGATATTGAGCATATATAGGTCACGCTTTTGCATACCGAGCAGTCTAAATGACGCGCTGTCTTTCATACGGTCTTGCGAGGTAGATAGTAGCGAGCTAATTAGCACCATTACCCCAGTGAGCAGGGCAAGCAAGGTGAACACATAGACCAAGCGGCTCATTTGTACCACCAGTTCTTGGATTTGCTTCGCGATAGCAGTGCCATCAATCGTAGTGACAGCAGGGAACTCACGTACCAGTTTGCCTTGTAGCTCTGGAATCGCATCTTCTGACACATGTGCAGTGGCAAATTGAATCTGCGGGGCAGCGGACAGCACAGACGGTTCAAATAAGAAATAGAAATACGGGCTTGGGCCACGCTCATAGCGCGTGCGAATACTGGTGATTTGCCCGATGATTTCGATACCCTGAATATTAAAGCGCACCTGATCACCCATACCGACATTGAGCATACTGGCAGCAGTGTCCAAGATAGACAAGGGTTTGATTTGCTCATTTGTCGCATCGATAGGGGTATATAGCGCATCATCTGTGAGCGATTCAGTGATGTATTCTGTCTCCATGACCGTATCTGCATAGCTCAAGTTAAAGACACGCGTGGGATCATCAAACCCATCAGCAGGCTCGATATCTTTTGCCGCCACATCATTTGCCGTTTCCACACGGGCACGAATGACGGGATAATAAGTGACGGGCGCCTCAATGATCGCATCAATATCGTCATGTTGATCGCTCTGCACATCGAGCAAAAACAGATTAGGCGCGTCTTCAGGATAGGCGTTGATAAACTGCGCATTGATACTGTGATTGAGCGTGGTGATAAGCGTCAGCACTGCTACCGATAACGATAAGGTGACAAAGAACAAAGCCGATTGATTGCCTTTACGTGCAAGGTTATGGATGGCGATACGCTGCATCCAACTGACCTTGGTATTGCTCGCTAACTTATTAAGCAGCCACAGCCACCCACGCGCCAATAACCAAAATATCGCTACAAAGCCAATCAAGCCGCCCAATAGCTGTGCGCCTAATGACAGCGAACCCACTTCATAAGCAAAGAAGGCATACAGCCCTGCCAGCACGATGCCATACCACAGTAATGGCGTGCGTCGATACCACGGCAGGTTTTGCGACTGCGTGCTTGCTCCTTGATTGAGTAGGGTAGCGGGTTTAGTGGTGTTAAGTGCGCTTAGACCACGCTGCGCAATCAGTAGCGTCAGGGCTAAGGCAATCACAATGGTTTTGATGGCACTGATTGGGTTGATGGCTAGACCGACATCGGCAGGCAAGATAGCCACTAGATACGGTTGTCCGATTTTAAGTAAGCCCAAACTAAGGGCAACCGCTGCGATACAAGCAATGACAGTCGTGACGATAAGCAATTGATAATAGCTACGTTTGAGTGAGCCAAGCGGTTCGCCGAGCGCCAATCGAATGGCATTATTGGACTGCTGCTTACTGACAAACGCACTAATGACGCCATACATGGCGACCGCGGATAGTAGTAACACCGCGATGACCAGCAGTTTTAAAAACATCAGCACATTATCAGAGATACGCGAGACAGAGGTGTCTGCGGACTCAGCATCAGAGAGCTCGATATCAGGATAATTGGTCAGGATATCTGTAAGCTGTTCACGCTGCGTGGTTATCAGCTCTGGGTCGCCTGCCATCTCGATACGATAGTTTATGCGGCTGCGTTGCCCCAATAGGTTGGTTGACGGGAGTGCATCTTGTTTCATCAACACACGCCCACCAAAACCAAAGGTAGTCAGCGGACGGTCAGGCTCTTTGGTCAGTACATCACTGATTGTGAACTGCGCATCGCCAATGGTGATACGGTCGCCGACATCGGCCTGTAGACTACTGAGCACTTCTGGCGCGACGATCACGCTGTCAGATGTTAGCTGATCCCACAGCGACTGTCCTGAGGCAAGTTCCGCTGTGCCGTATAAGGGATACGACGGCGAGACGGCTTTGACGCTGGCAAGCAAGGTTTGCTCATCATTGACCAGCATGGCGCTAAACTGATAGTCATACACCGTCTGTGTATTAGGGATAGTTTCTACCTGTGACAATACTTCGCTTGGCCAGTCCTGCTTACTGTTTAAGATTAGATCCCCACCAACGAGCGCGCGCTGATTGTCATTGATATAGCTATCGACAGACTGCTGCACCGAGTCGAGGGTCAGGTAGGTTGCAAGCGACAAGGTCAAGGTCAGTAGAAACAACACAGGATACACCCAGCGCTGCCACCAGCTACGACTGAGTGCTTGCGAGCCTAGTGTTTTGGTGAAAAATTGATTGAGGATACCGCTAGAATAACTGGTCTCTTGACGCATACTGGTATCAGTCTTTTTTATATCAGGCGATTTGTTGTCTGTGGGCTTACTATTCATTAAGATACAATCCAGTTATTCATGTAGGTACAATCCGCCCATCATGCATGGTGATGACGCGATCTGCCATCTCGGCAAGTGCAGGATCATGAGTCACAACCACCAATGCCGAGCCAACCTGTTGGCGTAAATCCAATAGCAGCTGCATGACTTGATCGGCATTTTGCTCATCTAAGTTACCCGTTGGCTCATCCGCAAAGACAATCTTTGGGTGCGATACCAGTGCTCGTGCTACTGCTGTACGCTGCTGCTCACCACCTGATAATTGATTGGGTAAGCTGTTACGTCTATGACCTAAGTCGACTGCATCTATCAGCTCGTCTACTCGTGATGGGTTTGGACGTCTGGCTATATCAAGTGGAAAGGCGATATTTTCGGCGACGGTCAGTGTGGGCAGTAGATGAAACGACTGAAAGACAAAGCCCATATCCTGTTGACGTATCACCGCCAGAGCATCTTCGTCAAGACTGCTAAGCATTTGACCTGCCAGCGACACCGTACCGCTATCGGGATAGTCTAACGCTGCGAGTAACCCTAACAAAGTAGATTTGCCTGAGCCTGATTTGCCCATGATGACCACAAACTCGCCAGCGTTGACATAGATATCCACGTCTTTGATGATGGACAACTTTTGCTCACCGACTTGCACGGTTTTGTTTAATTGTGAAGCGGTCAGTAGTGCTTGTGTCTTAGCATCTGCTTGTGGCGTTGCTGTGACAGTCGAAGGTGATAATGTCATTACAGTATCTCGTTAAATAGTCTCGTTTGTCTTATTTTTTGTCGTATTGTCTTGAGCCGTTGCAGCTGTGTTATCGGTATCGGTTGTTTTTAGCTCTTCTAGTTCATTTAATTTAGGCTCTAGAATAGGCAAGATATTGTTATTAACGATAATCTCGTAGCCTTCTTTAGTCGGGTGAATCGCATCCGCTTGGTTAAGCTCTCGGTCACCGCCGACGCCCTCTAAGAAAAACGGAATAAGCGTTAGATTCATGTCTTTAGCAACACGTGGATAAATGTCTGAGAATGCCGCGACGTATTCACTGCCTAGATTGTCATAGATCGACATACCGCCTAAGATGACGACACTACCATTGTCTTGCAGGTGCTTAACCGCAGTACGAATATTGGCTTCAATGGTCGCTACATCGATACCGCGTATCGCATCGTTAGCACCAATAGTCAATATGGTGATGTCGGGTTTGGTTTGCGACACCCAGTCCAATCGATTGACCAATCCCGTACTGGTTTCACCGCTTAGACCTGAGTTGATAACCTTGGCATTAGCGTAGCCCATCTCTTGTAGACGATCTTCTAACTGAGCAGGATAGTTGTCGTCTTTGTCCACTCCCAGACCTTCTGTCAGGGAGTCACCAAGCGCTAAAATAGTAAGTGATGAGGATTTGACCTGTTGATCAGTTGTTGCTGCGGTTTCAGCTGCTACTGGAGCAGTGCTGGCTTGACTGTTAGTCGCTTCAGTACTGGTACTCTGCGTATCATCAGCAGATGTCGTTTCAGCATCTTTCTGACAGCCACTGATAGCCATTGCAGCTGCGAGCATGGCGATAGCAGGCAAGCGCTGAGCAAAACGAGAAGGGAAATTCATCATGGGTGTTATGTCCTATATGCAATCAAACCAAGGTATAGTCAAATCCTATCTAAATCAGATACGGTATCAGTCGGATGAGTCGTCAGGCTCGCTCAGTCTACTATTTGTAGTACTTTCACTCACCTTCCTTTTATCCGGATTATATTGAGTATCCAGCTTATATTAAGTATCTAAGTTATATTGAACTGACTATAGCAAAATAAGACAGTGACCTATATTGCCCTAAGGTTAATTTAAGGCCGCTTTATTGCGCGTTAGCAATCATAGCCTTGTAGACCACAAAAACTGATAGAAATGAAAGCTGATAGCAATCAAATATATTTGCCATCGACCATCACTGGACGACTAACAAGCCAAGCAATCACGACGTTGACAATCATCAGTATCAGCATAATAAAAAGTGGCACACTCCAACTGCCCGTTGTTTCATGGAGCCAGCCTGTGCCCAATGGGCCAAAAAACGCAATGACATAACCAACTGCTTGAGCCATACCAGACAGCTCACTGGCTTGATTGGTCGTATAAGTACGCATCGAGAACAGCATCATGCTCAAGGTAAAAATCGCGGAACAGCCCATGCCCATCATGCCTGACCATAGCCATGCCAAATCAGTCGATAGATAGCTGACGCCCAATATACCAACGACATTTAATACAGCAGCAAATACTGCCAATGCTTGAATAGGGCGGCCACGATTGACCAACCAAGTTAGGCTTAATATAGAGACTGGTGCCATAAACTGAAATACAGAGCCCATTTGTCCAGCACTGATGGCAGATAGTCCCTTACTGACCCAAATTGACGGTAAAAAACTGGCAACGGTATAAAACAATAATGACTGCAAACCCATAAAAATAGCAATCTGCCACGCAAAGGTGGTTCGCCACATAGAGATATCAGAAGAACCTAAGGCCGCAGGGATAACCGCTTGATGGTTGGATGAACCCAAACGTACACGTAAGAATAGCCAAATAACAAAGGCAAAAACACCTAGTATCGTCCAACCACCCAATGCCCACTGCCAACCAACTTGCTCCGATAATGGTAGTACTACACCTGCGACGATACCTGCTGCTGTGGTCATCGTTAAACTAAACAACCCTGTAATCAGCGGAATATGTTGCGGGGTACGCTGTTTAATGACTGGTGCTGCTAAAGTGTTAGCGAAGCCAATGGCGAGGGTAAGCAACAAAGTACCAATTAAAAACCCACTCCATGTCGGGATAGCGGTACGGATAACCATCCCTACCGTTAACAGCCCAATCATGGCAATCAGCGTGTTTTCTAGCCCGAATCGCTTGCCAATGGTTGGGGAAATCAGCGCACCAACGGCAAAGCTCAGCATAGGCACTGCTCCTAGCCAGCCTATTTGAAATTCAGAGATATCAAGCGCGTCCTTTACCACTGGGGCGATAGAACCTAGCGCGACGATAGGCGCACGCATATTGGTGGCTAGCAGAATCATGGCACACAGAACCAACCAAAAGGTAAAGCGTGAGGAGGGCAGGTTAGATGAAGCAGATAGATTGGACGAGGTAGACATAACAGCACAACGATGACAGCGAAAAAGAACACGTTATTAAACAGCGCCAAGAAATCGCCGCTTATAAAATAACACCAGAGAGCATTGACCCAGACACGTACCTAAACGGTAATCGATATCTTAAATGAGACCGAAAGATATATGTAGCGCGTAAGACATACAATTTGCTTAACTGACTTTGCTAAATTGGCAGGCAGGTTAGTCAAAATGCATTTGTGGTTACTTCGAGTTACAGCTATAGAACAGTGATAATAAGAGATGGCGATAATAATGAATCTTAAATAAATGGTCTTATCGCACAATAAAAATAGCGCCAAGTCACTTTTACAGGACTTGACGCTATTATAAGAACATATGTCAGGTAAATGCTACCAGCGTATAGTAACCAATAGGCTATTAAACTGATTTACCCAATTGAGCAGCTCTTAATGCATTCTCTTGCTGTTCAGCGATTAGTGAATCGCACTTATTGGGATCATTACCACAAAACGAGCAATTTTCATCGCCCATCAATTTGGCAACACCGCCACAAGATCCTCTAAGCGGCTTTTTTTTGACCATATAACCGACGCCCATAAAAATGAAAAATAGGACAAATACGGTGAAAGTAATGGCAAGCATAGGAAGCAGTTGGCTAAGCATAGAGGAAACCTCATTTTAAAAAATAGGGCAGTTATTAGTAGTACTGTCTAAGTTCATGACAGCTAAGCACCTTTAATAACAACTGTATAATAGTATAGCAAATTTTAGTGCGGCTCGTTGTGCGTTAACGTATTCTCTTGTTTCACATCTATCACTTACCAGTGGCTTTTAAAATGTGCCATCTAGAGCTTGGAGAACGTTTAGAGCTTTTTATCAGCACGTAACGCTTTCATCGCTGGTGTCTGTACCACTTGCCAATCGTCAATGTTATCGTCAGCAGCTTCGTTGGACATATCGTCAGAACCCTTTGCTTTTACATCGTCAGCTAGTACCAAGAACATAGCCGCTAGATTTTGCGTTTTAGCGACGTTTAGTGCCTTGTGATAAGGCATCGCGGTAAGGGCGGTTGCCCATGCATCTGCCAACGCGACAGAGTCCGCTGCGACAGTGACTGAAGGTGCACCACCTGCAATAGGGTTGCCCGTTGTCGGGTCGATAGTATGGCTATAGCGTTTGCCATCGAATATGACAGAGTTGCGATAGTTGCCAGAGGTCGCTAGATGCATTTGGCTAGCCGTATTCTTTGGTTGGCGAATAGCAGATATGGTCTGACGTTCGCTGACCGTACTGCCTTTAATAGGGGCGTCAATCGCAATTTGCCATGGCTGCTGCTGGTTGTTCACACCAGAGGTGGCAATTTCACCGCCGATCTCAACCATATAATTACGAATTTGATAATCATCTCTCAGCACATCAGCAATGACATCGACGCCATAACCTTTGGCAACGGCAGAAAAATCTAAACCAACGCCATCTTTGGTTTTATAGATGGTGTCGTCTTTCTTTATGATGCTCTCAAAATCGACCAATGCTTTGGCTTGCGCAATCTCAACGGCAGTCGGTGGACTTTGTAGTCGCTCGACCGTCATGGTACTCCCAAAGCCCCACGTGTTTACGAGTGGCATAACAGTAGGGTCAAAAGCACCGCCTGATTGCTGATAGACAATTTGCGAGACATCGAGCACACGACTAAAGTCAGCATCGATAGTGATAGGTTTGTCTTTGCCCAAACGATTGAATGTAGATATAGTCGAGTCGTTTTGATAAGTAGACATGCTATCGTTAATTTGTTTTAGGCGCTCGTCTACCGCAGCTTGTATGGCAGCTTCGTCCGCATCATCAGGCAATTGATAGCTAATATGGTAGCTCGTCCCCATCGTCTCACCGATCAGATAGTTATAGTCTGGGGTTTGCTGGCAAGCGCTGAGACCTAAAGTACTAACAAGGCTGACGACGCTTACTAAGGTAAGGTGCAGAGATTTTTTGGAAGATAAGCTGGATATAGTGTTTTTCATAATATTTTCGGTATCGCGTAGAAATGAGTAGGGTGTAAAACAAGCCACGCTTATTTTACACCCCTTGAACCCAAAAATACCAACGAAGGCACCATTCAGCGACAATTCGTTCGGCTGAGCGGATTATTTTACTTGTGACTCACGTATGAGCTTATAGAGTTTTGGCGGAGAGACGCGGTTGACCCGTGTGGCCAGTTTTTCTTTACGACCAGCGACGATAATATATTCCTCTCCCCTGGTGAGCGCCTTCACGACTTGTTTAGCAAACTCAGTCGCAGTTAGACCGTTATTGGTTGCTTCATCCATCGTACCCTGTGCACTACCGTCGCCAGTCAACGCATTGATAGAGATATTGGTCTGGATAAACCCTGGGAATATCGTGGCTACTTCGATACCTTGATCATGTAATTCAGCACGTAAACTATTTGCCCACATATGCAGCGCTGCCTTGGCTGCCCCATAAGCACCTCGATATTGTGTACCCAATAGGCCTGCTACACTCGAAACCATCACGACTTTGCCGCCGCCTTGTGCGACCATGTCAGGCAACGCAAGTCTAGTAAGGCGCGTCTGAGCAAAATAATCTATTTCCATGATTTGGCGTTCAACTTCTTCAGCCGTGTCCATGATGAGCGAACGCTGACTGATACCAGCATTATTGATGAGCCAATCGATTTTTCCTGCCTGAGCTTTAGCAGCAGCATAAGCTTCTTTGGTTTGGTTGGCATCACTGATATCAAAAGGAACGACAATGTGCTTGTTAGCACGTTTGCAGCTATTCTTGACCACTTCTAACTTATCACTGTCACGTCCACTTAGAATAATTCTAGCCCCGCGTTTGGCGAAGGCAACGGCTAATGCTTGCCCGATACCGCTAGAAGCACCGGTAATCCAAATGGTCAGATCTTTGTATTTCATTTTCATAAGAGTCCTTTCTCAATGTTTAGATAGTCCATGATATAGGATAATAAAGCGACTCTACTAGCTAGATTTGTAGTCTGCAAAGGCACTACTATGTGTAAAAATCGCACAAAAAAAGAGCCTCAATTGAGACTCTTTTTTTATTCTTAGATTTGTGCTGTTAGATTAAGTATCTAACTTAACCACCGAAATCATCAAGCATGATGTTTTCGTCTTCCACGCCCATGCTGTGTAGCATGTCGATTACGGCAGCGTTCATCATTGGTGGCCCACACATGTAGTATTCACAGTCTTCTGGGTTTGGATGATCTTTCAGATAGTTTTCGAGCAATACGTTATGAATAAAGCCTGTTGGACCTTCCCAGTTATCTTCTGGTAATGGGTCAGACAGTGCAACATGCCACTCAAAGTTATCGAATTCTTCTTCTAGCTGATCATAGTCTTCAACGTAGAACATCTCACGAATAGAACGAGCACCATACCAGAAACTAATCTTACGATCAGTGTTCAAGCGTTTGAGCTGATCAAAGATATGTGAGCGCATTGGGGCCATACCAGCACCACCACCAACAAAGATCATTTCAGCTTCGGTCTTCTTGGCAAAGAACTCACCATAAGGACCTGAAACTGTCACTTTGTCACCAGGTACTAAGCTAAATACCCACGAAGACATTTTGCCTGGTGGAATACCGTCAGGACCACGTGGCGGTGGACTTGCGATACGGATGTTAAATTTGATGAGGCCTTTCTCTTCAGGATAGTTGGCCATTGAGTAAGCACGGATAACAGGCTCATCAACTTTTGAGACATAGTTGAAGATACCGAATTTTTCCCAGTCTTCTCTATATTCTTCATCAATCACAAAGTCTTTGTAGTGCACTTCATGCGGTGGCGCTTCAAGCTGCACATAACCACCAGCGCGGAAGTTTACTTCTTCGCCTTCTGGAATTTTTAGTACCAGCTCTTTAATGAAAGTGGCAACGTTATCGTTAGAAATAACTTCACATTCCCATTTCTGTACATCAAAGAACTCAGGATCAATCTCAATTTTCATGTCTTGCTTAACAGCTACCTGACAAGCTAAGCGCATGTGATTGCGGATTTCACCTTGAGTAAAGTAGCCTTCTTCGGTGGGCAAAATAGAACCACCACCTTCAATAACGCGGCAACGACACTGCGCACAAGTACCACCACCACCACAAGCTGAAGATAAAAATATACCTTCGCCCGCTAGCGTTTGTAGTAGTTTGCCGCCAGCTGGTGTCACCACATCATTATCGGGATTATCATTAATATGGATAGTGACATCGCCTGAACTGACCAGTCTTGAGCGCGCCGCCAAAATAATAGCGACAAGGCCCATGATGATCAAGGTAAACATAGCAACGCCACCAATCGCCGTAGCGTAATCCATGGTAGGTATCCTTAATCTATGGGGTAGGGGTGTGAGGGCATAATCTATGCTGTACCCAAACCTCTACCGAATAAATGAATTAAATAAGTCAAATAGCTAATGAAAGCTTTGAGCTTAGCGGTTTAGATGGACATACCACCGAACGACATAAAGCCGAGCGACATAAGACCAACCGTGATAAAAGTAATACCAAGACCACGCAGCGGTGCTGGAATATCTGAGTATTTTAGCTTTTCACGGATACCCGCCAATGCTGTAATAGCAAGTGCCCAACCGAAGCCTGCACCCACACCATAGACAACAGATTCACCAAAGTTATAGTCACGCTCAACCATAAATAGTACACCACCTAAGATGGCACAGTTTACGGTGATTAGTGGTAAGAATACCCCAAGCGCGTTATATAGACTCGGTACAAACTTGTCCAAAAACATCTCTAGGATCTGTACGGTGGCTGCAATCAAACCGATATAACTTAGCAATCCTAAGAAGCTCAAGTCGATATCAGGGAACCCTGCCCATGCCAGCGCACCATCTTTTAGGATGAACTGGAATAGTAAATTGTTTAGTGGAACGGTAATTGCCATCACGACAACAACCGCAACACCTAGACCAATCGCTGTAGAGACTTTTTTGGATACGGCCAAAAAAGTACACATGCCTAAGAAGTAGGCAAGCGCCATGTTCTCAATAAAGACTGAGGTTATAAATAAACTAACATAATGTCCCATTAGTGACCGCCTCCATGTGCCATGCCTTTAGACTGCGGCTTCATTACAAACTCAGCTTCTTCAACTTGTTCTGGTTTCCAGATACGGACAACAGCGATGAACAAACCAATGATAAAGAACGCTGATGGTGGTAACAGTAATAGACCGTTTGGTATGTACCAACCGCCATCAGTGACTGGCTGTAGAATCGTAATACCGAACCAAGTACCAGCACCCAATAGCTCACGGATAGTTGCAACGAATAGTAGTACTGCTGAGTAACCAAGACCGTTACCAATACCATCTAAAAAGCTTGGGATTGGTGGGTTGCTCATAGCAAATGCTTCAGCACGGCCCATAACGATACAGTTAGTGATAATCAAACCAACAAAGACAGATAGACCTTTACTGACGTCATAAGCAACCGCTTTTAGTACCTGATCAACCAAGATAACCAACGAAGCAATAATCGTCATCTGTACGATGATACGAATACTGGATGGAATCTGCTTACGGATAATCGAGATAAAGAAGCTTGAAAATGCCGTGACCAAAGTCAAAGCCACACACATGACCATAGCGTTAGCCATGCTGGTGGTGACAGCCAATGCCGAACAGATACCAAGGATCTGTAGGGCAATAGGGTTATTGTCAAAGATAGGCGTGGTTAAAATGCTTTTAGTGTCAGCCATGTTATGCCTCCTTGCCGTTTGCTACTGGTAGCTTGGCTGCCAATTCGGTTTTAGGTTGAGCTGCCGGCTTTGATTGATTTGCTTGCGTGTCTGCACCTTCAACCGTTTGGCCGCTCTTTTCGCGTAGCGTATCTAGATAAGGCTTATAACCTTGCTCGCCCAACCAAAACTGAATCATGTTGCTGACGCCGCGGCTAGTCAATGTCGCACCGCTGATGCCATCAACCCAGTTTTCTTTTGGGTTACCAGCTTTGGTTACACCAGTGGCAACGTTACCATTCTCGTCATAAGACTCGATACCGCTCCACTTTGCACGCCATTCTGGCTCTTCGATACGAGCGCCTAGACCTGGGGTTTCTTTATGCTCATAGAAACTGATACCTTTGATGGTATTCATGTCACTTTCGAGCGTTAAGAAACCATAGATAGTGCCCCATAGACCGTAGCCCTGAATTGGCAATACAACCGTTTCTGGCTGACCTGCGTCATCATTTTTGACATAGACTTTAGCGTATTTTGGCTTACGACCAATACCAGCAGGATCGTTGTCACCCAAGTCTTCACTTAGAGCTTGGTTTTTTGTCGCTTGACTGGCGTCATAAGCATTACGATCAGGAATGCCAGCAGTTTTTAGCGCATCGTCATCGAGATAAGTACCTTCGTTTAGATCAATGATTTTGACTTCAAAGTCTTTAAAACGTTCGGCGACATCATCTGCTGTATCAGACTCAGCGTCATACATGTCAGCCGCGACTAAGATGTTTTTGTTGCGGTCTAAACGTGCGTTTTCGACTTGCGCAGGCTTTAGACCAACAGCCACTGCTGAGACCAACACTGAACACACCAAGCATAGCGTCAAAGCCACACTGATGGTTTTCGCGTTATTACTTTTGGGCTTGGACATAGCGAACCCTCCGAGCGGTTTGGCGTTTGATATTTGCTTGAGTCACAAAGTAATCAAACAATGGAGCAAATAAGTTGGCGAATAGAATGGCCAACATGATGCCTTCTGGGAAAGCAGGGTTGATGACGCGAATCAATACGGTCATAAAACCAATCAAGATACCGTAAGCCCAGCGGCCTTTGTTTGTATGCGCAGCTGATACTGGATCGGTTGCCATAAATACAGCACCGAAAGCAAAGCCACCGATAACTAAGTGCCAGTAGAACGGCAGGCTCATCATCATGTTGTCTTCAGAGCCAATCATGTTGAATACAAGAGACGTCGCAATCAGACCGACCACACAACCTGCCATAATGCGCCAAGAAGCGATACGCGTCCATAGCAACACTGCAGCGCCCATTAGGATAGCTAGCGTCGATACTTCACCGATACTACCTTGCATATTACCTAAGAATGCATCACTCCACGTGATGGCATTACCATAGACGTCGACGAAGTCCTGAGGAACCACACCAAGGGCTGCAAGGCCAAGAGGCGTCGCACCTGAGAAACCATCCACTGCCGTCCATACTGAGTCACCAGACATATAGGCTGGATAAGCAAAGTATAAGAATGCACGACCCGATAGGGCAGGGTTAAGGAAGTTTTTACCAGTACCACCGAACACTTCTTTTGCGACAACCACACCGAAGATAATACCTAGGGCAACTTGCCATAAAGGAATATCAGGTGGTAGGCATAATGCAAATAGAACTGAGGTTACAAAGAAACCTTCGTTAACTTCGTGTCCACGGACGACAGCAAAGATAATCTCACAGAGAATACCTACCGCAAACGTCACGATATAAATAGGCAAAAACTGCATCGCACCATAGACGAAGCTTGCCCAGATACTGTCTGGGTTATAGCCTGCCATACTAGTGATTACAGTACGCCAGCCTTCAGGCTGCAAGCCAAGCTGAGCGATAGCGGTCAGTGCTTGATGACCAATGTTGTACATACCCCAAAACATCGCTGGGAAGGTACATAGCCATACGGTAATCATAATACGCTTTAGGTCAATCCCGTCACGTACATGTGATGATGCATAAGTGGTTGAGCTTGGTTGACGTAAGAACGTATCAAACATCTCAAAAATAGCGTAGTACTTTTCGTGTTTGCCGCCTTTGGTGAAAGATGGCTCCATACGATCGAACATATTGTGTAAAAATTTCATCGTGGTTAGCCCTCCAGCTCAATGCGCGTTAAGTTATCACGCAAAATATCACCGAATTCATATTTGCCAGGAGATACAAAGGTGCATAGTGCCAAATCTTCTTCGTCCAGTTCAAGCACACCCAAATCTACGGCGCTAATGATGTCTTCGACGATCAATGCACGTAGTAATTGAGTTGGTAGGTAATCTTGTGGCATGACTTCTTCATAGACACCGATTGGTACCATCGCTCGTGGTGAGCCGTTACTTGTCGTAGTAAAGTTGTACTTTTTGCCACCAAAGAACTGCGAAATATAGATAGGCAGTTTTGAGAAGCGGTTTTTACCTGGAGTAAAGAAATGGAACGCAGGACGCTCACGGCCTTCAGTCAATACGCTGATCTGATTGTGAAAACGACCCAGATAGGCAATGTTTTCAAACACTTTGCGACCAGACAATACTGAACCTGAAATGATACGGTTCTCGCCAGCAGCCAGCTTACCTTTGGTCAATGCAGTGATATCAGCACCACGTTCAGTCATAACCAAATGCGGGTTAGTGACAGCAGGTCCTGCCAAGCTCACCATGCGGCGCGTATATAGACGACCTGTCGTAAACAATTTACCGATGGCAATCACGTCTTGATAACCAATCGTCCATACGGTCACACCGCGGCTGATAGGATGCAAAAAGTGAATGTGCGTACCAGCAAGACCAGCTGGATGCTTACCAGCAAAACCATGATACTCAGTGACGTTATTCGCTGCAGTTTTTGCAACTGGCGTCAGTTGGGTATCGCCATGATGGCAGACAAAGGTCTTTGGACTAAGCGTAGATAATACAGCAAGTCCATCATTGAACGCTTGTAGCTGCTCATTGATCACAAGCATCGGGTCAAAGGCAAGTGGATTGGTATCCATTGCTGTGACAAAGATAGCATGTGGACGAGTGCCGATTTCGGGTGCGCGGCTATAAGGACGCGTACGGAACGCCGTCCATTCGCCAGAGGCAATCAGTTGGGTTTCAACGACTTCAGAGTCTAGGTCAGCAAGCTGCTGTGAGTCATAGCGCTCAAAGTCTACTTCTTCACCATTTGGGTCGACCGCAATCACAAGACTCTCAAACACTCGACGTTCGCCACGTTTAACAGCGACGACCTTACCGGCAGCAGGAGCAGTGTAGATCACGCCAACACGTTTTTTGTCTTCATAAACGGGCTGACCTTTGGCTACAATGTCACCTTCTTTGACATTCATAGTGGGCTTCATACCCACATAATCATAGCCAACAAGTGCTACATGTGTCGGTTGGTGCTCAGATATCTCGCGGGAGGGTTCACCAGTGATGGGCAAATCCAAACCTTTTTTGATGGTAATCATAAGCGAAAACTTAGTCCATAGTCTAAAACGATACC
The DNA here is from genome assembly GCF_904846235.1 of Psychrobacter immobilis. Taxonomy (GTDB): domain Bacteria; phylum Pseudomonadota; class Gammaproteobacteria; order Pseudomonadales; family Moraxellaceae; genus Psychrobacter; species Psychrobacter immobilis_C. Next base: position 11,288 of record NZ_CAJGZN010000003.1, on the reverse strand, counting down.
AGACGTCCTGTTTGGTATATCGGTAGCATGAACGTTTGTATCACTCAACAAAGCCTTCAATCGTCTATTTCCTTTATAGTGAAATAGGGATGAAAGCTCTGTGAAGACAATACATGATCATAACTACTAGTAAGAGTATTAACGCTGACCTTAGACTCCTTAACAACACGTTAATGTCTTATTCGAATTACCAAAGTGGCGACTGGCTACCAAGGTGTATGCTAAAACCGTTTCATCGAAATCAATCGCTACAGCGCATGGCTAAAAGAGACTGGTTTAAATACAAATGGCTTTATCACACGTTTCATTGAAATTTAAAACTTGTAACACCAGTATGTTTGACCCTCTCTCGTTTACTAATATCGTCTAAAGATATTCGATAGAATAAGAGTGTGGCCAAATAACGATCTATTAAGGTAGATGATATACTGGTTAAAAGACAAACTAGCTAAGCAACTGATAAGCAAACTTCACTTATTATAAGCTGCTATAGTTTTAATCGTAACGGTTTTAATATAGTTAGCTAGTGATAGGGACTTGCAAGACATCCAATTAAGGTTAAATACCGCAGAATCGATAGTTTAGAGACTATTGGTTGAGATTTTTTCAGATAGTCCTTTTTAGCAATTTCTTGGCCAATATTTTATTGGCGTATTGAAGGATTGCTCGATCCATCCTGATCACCATGCTGTATTAGTGAGTTGTAACAACTCAACAAAAAGCGTAACACATGGTTACTATCACATAGAAACAAATAAAAATTTACCTAGGATTATACGCTAAATTGACCTAAAATTGCCAGTCAGTAATAGAATTTAACGATTGTTGGTAGTGATTCTACGTACTAAAACTTATGGTTATGATTGTCTAGTTTCTGTCTTTCTTATTTGTATTCAAACAGATTGCTAACTTAGCGATGTCTTGGTTTTCGATCTGTCCATAATTTATGCTACTTTTAAGCAGCGTTTTCTCTCGTTATTTGATGCTTCAATAACGTTTCATTCTCAAAATTTTAATTTACTAAATTTATTGCCAATCTTGTGCTTTATAAGGAATGCTATATGTGTGCTGTGCCTGTCATTATCCCGGCTATTGATTTAAAAGATGGTAAGTGTGTACGTTTAAAACAAGGCCGTATGGAAGATGATACGGTGTTCTCTGATGACCCAGTTGCTATGGCAGCACGTTGGGTAGATGAAGGCGCTCGTCGCTTGCATTTGGTTGATTTGAATGGTGCTTTTGATGGCGTGCCAGTACATAGACAAGTGGTCAATGATATCACCAAAGCCTATCCGAACCTGCCTATTCAATTGGGTGGTGGTGTACGCAACATGAACACTATCGAGCAGTATATTACCGCAGGTTTGACGTATATCATCATCGGTACAAAAGCTGTTGAAGATCCTGATTTTGTTGCAGAGGCTTGTCGCGAATTTGCAGGGCACATCATCGTCGGTATCGATGCCAAAGACGGTATGGTAGCCACTCATGGCTGGGCAAACGTGACAGACACCAAGGCGACCGAGCTTGCTAAGCGCTTTGCAGACGTCGGTGTGTCATCAATCGTTTATACTGACATCGCCCGCGATGGCATGATGCAAGGCGTCAACGTTGAACAAACTGTTAATCTGGCGCGCGAAGGCGGATTACCTGTGATTGCATCAGGTGGTGTTACCGATATGAAAGATATCGAGCTGTTGAAGCCGTATGGTGATTGTATCGAAGGTATCATCACTGGTCGTGCTATCTATGAAGGCACGTTGAACTTAAGCGAAGCACAGCTTTACTTAGATAGCTAAAGACTGCCAAAATTAGTCGGCTAAAATCAGGCAGCTAATTATCAGCAATCAGCTAAGCGAGAAAGATCCGTAAAAAATAAAGGATGCTTATGGCCACTTACATTGACCGTCCAATAATACGCAGTTCTATAAAAGCGTGGGGTCAAATGGTGTTGCTACTAAGCATCTTTTTTGCGTTTTCAGCACATGCTGCCAGTGAAGAAATTTCTGGTATCTCAGCGGCATTGGGTGTAGAGGACGCAATACCTGACAGTACAGCTACAGCAGATGATGACACGTCAGAAACCAATATTTCCACACCGACTCCTGCCCCACCACCCGCAATCAATGGTGAAAGTACCAACAATGGTCAAATTAAAACCACACCCACCCTCCAAAAAGACAACGACATCCGTCAGCGAATCAATGGAATCTTTTCTGAGATAGAAGGATTACAAGCCGTCACTGTCAGTGTTACTCAAGGTGTCGTCACCTTGGCGGGAGAAACTGCCAACGAAAAAAAGGCGCAGCAAGCCATCAATTTGACCAACCGTTTGACAGACGTCGTGACGGTTGATGACAATATAAACCGCACACTAGATGTTCAAGAAAACGTCTCGACAGTTTATCAGGGCCTAAAAGCGCAATTGGAAAACCTAGTGAAGGCGCTGCCTTTATTGCTGGTTGGTATTGTCATATTTGCACTCGTGACATGGTTTGGTAGTTGGTTATCTAGACGCAAAAAAATGTGGCAGCGCCTCACGCCCAATCCTTTTGTCGCTGAGCTATTGTCGCAGACCATCAAAGTCATCTTTATTATCTTTGGTCTTATTTTAGGACTGAGCCTGATAGGTGCAGAGACTATTTTAGGTACATTGCTTGGTGGGGCAGGTGTCATTGGTATTGCGGTTGGTTTCGCAGTCAAAGACACTATCGAGAATTATATCGCTTCACTAATGCTGAGCATTCGCCAACCTTTTCGTGCCCGTGATCATATCGTGATTAATGGACAAGAGGGCATCGTGGTTCGTTTGACCTCGCGCGCGACGATACTGATGACACTGGATGGTAATCAGCTGCGCATTCCTAATGCTGAAGTCTTTAAAGGTACCATTCTAAATTACACCAAAAATCCTGAGCGCCGATTTACTTTTGAATTGGGCGTTGATGCCAATGATGATCCATTAGCAGCAATCAAAGTCGGATTGGATGCGATACATACGCTGGCGTTTGTGTTGAATGAACCAAAGGCGATTGCGGTCATTACCAATGTGGGTGATTCTAATATTGTTTTGGAATTTCAGGTTTGGGTAGATCAATCAGAGACTGACTTTGCCAAAGCACGCAGTATCGCCATTCGTGAGACCAAGCATGCACTAGAAGATAAAGGCTTTAGCTTACCTGAGCCTATCTATCGTCTGCGCTTCAACAATAAGTTAGAAAAAGCCTTTGAGCACATGCAAAGCAGTGTCAGCAATGCTAATAATATTCAATCTGATATGACGATTACGCCGACTATCCCTAAGCCTGCTGAAACAAATCAGGTCAGCGAGAGTCATACGGATGACCAAGATAAAAAACAAGCCAAGGCTCGAGCCAAAACCATTTTGCAAGGTCGCAGTGCGAATGAGGTTCTCGACGCCCGTCCTGACGATAAGCTGATGGAAAAGGTAGAGCAAGAGATTGCTCAAAGCTCAGATGAGACGGATTTATTGAATAATAATAGCCCGCAAGAATAGGTATTAGACGTTAAATAAAATTTAGGCATAAAAAGTGCAACAGAATCTATATTTGGTGGTTATTCAAATACGGGGCTTTTTATGGAAATGAAACACGTCATTATCTTTGCAGTAATTGGTATTGTGGCATTGCTTGGCTTTAACATTATCAATGGCAATAGTCGCGAACAAAATAGAGAGATCGCAGCCAGTAGCGTAGCGGCTGAACAGCCTGATTCTACAGTAGTTACCTCTGATACAGATATTATTAGCCAGCCACTTAGTCAACAGCCGAAAGCTATCGTAGATAGTGCTACTAGCAAAATTGACCAAGCACAGCAAGCCGAACAAGACCGTGTAGGGCAATTGGACAATGCGCAATAGGCACAATAAATAGCTATATCATTGATGATTGAATAGCATAAAGCATAAAAAAGGCTAACGATTACGTTAGCCTTTTTTATTGTATTACAACATCAGTATCTAAGTATCAGTCTAAGCTTAGCTTTTTTTGGCAGCGCCTCTGCGGTTGCTGCTTCTTTTCGCTGGGGTTTTCTTAGGCTGTTCTTTCTTCGGTTGACCTTTTTTGCTTTGGTTCATTGCACTAGATTGCAATTTAGCCTTCAAATCAAAATCAATCTGTAGCAGATCCATATTGACACCCGCAACCTTCACTTTAACCGAATCGCCCAGTCCAAATAGCGTGCCTTTATCCTTACCGATAAGCTGCTGTTGCTGCTCATCGTAGACAAAGAAATCATCGCCAACATTTGAGATATGAACCAAACCGTCGATATATAAGTCAGTCAATGTGACGAATAAACCAAAGCTAGTAACCGTAGTCACAACGCCTTCGAACTCTTCACCGACATGATTAGTCATATAGTGACACTTGAGCCAAGACTCTACATAACGTGATGCTTTTTCTGCACGGCGTTCTGTATCTGACGTTTGTGTACCAGCACCTTCAAGAGAAAAGTCCATAACAGGCTGTTGGCTGTTGGTGACTTTTGCTTTAATTGCGCGATGCAGCATTAAATCTGGATAACGGCGAATCGGCGAGGTAAAGTGGCTATATTCGTCATATGCTAAGCCAAAGTGACCAATATTGTCAGGTGCATAGTTTGCTTGCATCATTGAACGCAGCAGCATGCTATGAATACTGATAGCATCTGGTCTATCTTTAGTCGCTTCAATTATGCGCTGGTAATCCGCTTGAGTTGGATTCTCTTCCGGGAATGGTAAGCCAAAGTTTTTTGCATATTCATGAATACGCATCGACTTTTCATTATCAGGCTTATCATGGTTACGATATAAAACTGGTAACTCATGCTTAAGCGCGAAGTTTGCAGCACAAGTATTGGCAAGCAGCATACATTCTTCGATTAGCTTCTGAGAGTCGCCACGAGTGCGTGGCAAAATCGCTTCGATTCCGCCTTTCTCGTTAAACTTGATATACGTTTCAACTGTTTCGAACTCCATTGCATGACGTTCTTCACGCTTTTTAAGCAGTAGCTCATACAACTGATGTAACGTATCAACAGACTTTTTAACGTCTTTATTACCTGTCAGTGATTTAGGTAATCTCTTATCATTCGGATTCACAAGATAATCATTTACTTGATTATAGGTGAGACGTGCTTGTGAGTGCATCACTGACGGATAGAACTCATATCCAGTCACTTTACCGGCGCGCGATATCTTGATATCAGCAACCATACATAAGCGATCTAGATTAGGGTTCAATGAGCATAGACCGTTAGATAACACTTCAGGCAGCATCGGAATCACGCGATGCGGGAAGTATACTGAAGTACCACGCTCATAGGCATCTTGGTCAAGTGGTGAATTCGGTGTCACATAATAGCTGACATCCGCAATCGCAACCACGACCCGGTAATTACCACCAGAACGCTTTTCAGCAAATACAGCATCATCAAAGTCACGAGCATCTTCGCCATCGATAGTGACAAGCGGTAGATGACGTATATCTGTACGGCCTTTTATGTCTTTTTCCGTTGGCTCTTGATAGTCATCGGCTTGCTTAAGCGCAGCTTCACTAAAATCTGATGGAATATCATAGTTGAGCAGGGTAGTCTCAATAATCAATTCACGATCATTGTCATCAGACAGCACTTCAGTGATTTTGCCAGTGGCAAATTCATGCTGGTTTGGCCAGTCAATGATATCGACTTTAACAGGAGCGCCTTGCTTAATATTTAGCGCCTGAACATTGTCATCAGTAACCGTAATCGGTTGATGATTATTTGGGCTACCAAGCTCAACACAATAGCCGTCTTCATCACGAGCAAGTGTACCGATAAAGTTGTTTTGACGACGTTCGACAACATCAACGATACGCCCTTCGGTACGCCCACGATTGTCTGTCGAAGTGCCGACGGCTGCTACCGTGTCGCCATTGAATACCCAGCGCATTTGTTTTTCATGTAAAAACAAATCTGGCATATCACTTAGCACCACAAATCCAAAACCTTTTGGATGTGCAGACACTGTACCTGAGACGATATCTTGCTTGGTTACCGTACGATAGCGATAAGGACGACCATCACGATTCACTTGGCCGTCACGCGCCATTGCTTTTAGGCGATTGCCCAAAGCATCAAACTGATCAGGGTCATCAATGTTAAAGGCTTTTGCCAATTGTTGATGCGTGACTTCCCCATGCTCATTAATCGTGCTGAGTATCAGCTCACGACTAGGAATCGGGTTGTCATATTTTTTTGCCTCACTTGAGGCGTTTGGATCATTCCAACTCATAAATTACCGTATCTATTTTTAAAATTATTAATAGTGGCTATCTTAACACGAACGACGTTGCAATATCTTGCGTCAATTGTCTTATGTGTATTCGGTAGCAGGAAGCGGTCAGTTTTCTGGCGACCGCTATAGGGATAAATCAAATATCAATATCGACATTGCTTGATTGGTTAGTGATTTTTTTACTATCTAACTCTTTTGAGACTTCTAACACCGTAGTCTGATTTGATTTATCTAAGTATTTTTGTGCTTTATCTACTTCAGTGGTCAGTGTATTGACCGTTTGCTTCATATTCTCTAGCGCTTCAATTTTATAATTGCTAATCATATCCATAGTGTCATAGACATTATTGAAGGCATTTTGCAGTTTATCAAGCTCAATGCTACTGCTAGTCGCCTGCTCATGAATCTCACCTGACTGACGCTTGAGCATCGCTGAAGTTGATTCAATCAAACTACTGGTGGTTTTATTCAATGCAGTGATTTGATCTAATACCAATTTTTGATTGGTCATTGCTTGGGCGACGACAACAGCCGTGCGTAATGCAGACACGGTAGTTGTGGTTGCACGATCGACACCTTTAATCAGCTCTAAGTTATTACGGCGAATAGTATCAAGCGCCAAGTAACCTTGTACATTCACGGCTAACTGAGTTAAAAAGTCAGTGTTTTTTTGACGGACATAAAACAACATCTCTTCTTTAATAATGCGCGCTTTTTCTGGATCTGTTGCTTCTATCGCATAAACTTTTTGTTCTAGCTGTTCATCAATCTTTTTGCCAACATAGACATACTGGCGAATAGACTGCATCAGCTCCCACATATTGACTTTTTCTTGCTCAATCATCGCATTGTCTTTGAGCAATTCATCTTTACCATTATAGAGACTGGTAACGACCGCATTGATATGTGATTGTGCTGATTCATATTGGCGGAAATAATCTTGTACTTTGTTGCCGAATGGAATGAGACCGAACAGCTTGCGTGAGCTGGTCAGCTCTTTTTTGCTCGGATCCAAATCTTCAACAATCCCGCGTAGTTCCGTCAATGATTTGGCAATAGGAGAGTTGTCGAATAAACTGTCATTGAGACTTTTTGCGGGCAAATCTAACATTCGATTAGATACTTGTGCAGATTCACGAATCTCTTTGGTACCTAGATTATGAATAGACTGCACATTCTGTCGAAACTCATCGCTATGCACAGAGTTGGTCAGCACATGATCAACAAAAGCATCAACCTTGGCATCGAGCTCAGGAATTTGGCTTTCATCCAATTTGACCATCTGATCTGCTTCACTTTTCTGTATTTCTTTGACAGGTTCAGGTGCTGTTAGAGAAATACTGGGAGTTGTAGCGTTTTCTGGTGGTGTCAATTCTTGCATGAAATATCCTCTGATATCGGAGAAGGGAAGTGTTTTTTGTCAACGACTCTGACAGTCGTGGTATACATTGTTTTTATTTATACACTTAGCTTTTATATACTTATAAGTTATCTGTAGCTCATACTAATTTTTATCAAATGATCACTAATTACTGCTAAATACTGAATAGTAAATATAACTAGATCTTTAGATTACCGTGTAATCATAAAGTTGAGAAGATGGATTTTGTAAAATAGCGTCAGTCAATGATGCTAGGCTATTTATGTTCAATATAGCTATTTTCATTACAGCAGTTTTTGAGTCCAAATAATAAAAAACCATCAATATCCCGCAGCATATTGATGGTTAGAGTTATAAATAGCTATATAGACTAACAGCCACCACTCAAAGCAATCCAATAAACAGATTACTTTTTCTTAGTGGGTCCAAGCAGCATACCCATCTGACGACCTTCCATCTTAGGGTACTGTTCGACGTTTGAGATATCAGCAGTATCTTCAATGATACGATCAAGTTGTTTGCGACCGATATCTTGGTGCGCCATTTCACGTCCGCGGAAACGGATGCTAATTTTAACTTTATCTTGATCTTCCAAGAAGCTCACGATTTTTCTCAGTTTAACCTGATAATCGGCTTCTTCGGTACTAGGACGTAGCTTCATCTCTTTAAGCTGAGTCTGCTTTTGGTTTTTCTTAGCTTCTTTAGCCTTTTGCTTTTGATCATAGAGGAAATGCTTATAATCCATGATCTTACATACTGGCGGCTTAGCTTCAGGAACTAATTCAACCAAATCTAGATTTTCATCACGTGCCGCTTTCATCGCGGTTGCGATATCAACCACGCCCATTTGCTCGCCATCTTCTTTAACGAGACGGACTTCTTTGACATTGATATCTTCGTTGATGTTCAAACGGTTGGACTGTTTAATAGGTATTACTCCTCATCTGTTTTTGGGGTCTGTCGGCCTTTTTTACTGACAGCGGTCTGTACTAATGTAATAAATTCAGAAACACTCATCACGCCAAGGTTCTCACCTTCGCGAGTTCGGACGTTGACACTGCCCGATTCGACTTCTTTATCCCCTAATACTAGCATATAGGGAATACGTTCTAATGTTTTCTCTCGTATCTTAAATCCAATCTTTTCGTTACGCAAGTCGCTAATAGCGCGCAAACCTGCATTTTTGAGCTCGCTAACCACGTTTTCACATGCATCAGCTTGCTTATCGGTGATATTCATGACCACAACTTGCTGCGGTGCTAGCCATACTGGCATCCAACCAGCATAGTTTTCGATCAAAATACCGATGAAACGCTCAAACGAACCTAAGATTGCACGGTGCAACATAATAGGTACTTCACGATCATTTTGCTCATTGACGAACTCAGCATCTAGTCGTTCTGGCATGTTTGGATCAACCTGAATGGTGCCGCACTGCCAAATACGACCTAAGGAATCCTTTAGACTGAACTCAATCTTTGGACCATAGAATGCACCTTCGCCAGGTAGGTAATCCCAGTCTAGCCCTGAACTATCAAGCGCATCTGCTAACGCTTTTTCTGCAAAATCCCAAGACTCATCACTACCAACGCGTTTTTCAGGGCGAGTAGAGAGCTTCATAATAATATTGTCGAAGCCAAAATCTTCATAGACAGCAAGAGTCAGCTTAATAAAGTCAGCAACTTCTTGTTGAATCTGTGCCTGCGTACAGAAGATATGCGCATCATCCTGAGTAAAACCACGTACGCGCATCAAGCCATGCAATGAACCTGATGGCTCGTTACGATGACAAGAACCAAACTCAGCCATACGCAGTGGCAAGTCACGGTAAGACTTTAGACCTTGATTAAACACTTGCACATGACAAGGGCAGTTCATTGGTTTTACCGCATAATCACGGTTTTCACTAGAAGTCGTGAACATATTGGTTGCATAGTTGCCCCAATGTCCTGAGCGCTCCCACAAACTGCGATCAACGATTTGAGGTGTTTTAATCTCCTCGTAGCCATTATCGTATTGTACTTTGCGCATATATTGCTCAAGTACTTGATAAATCGTCCAACCGTTCGCATGCCAGAACACCATACCTGGTGCTTGCTCTTGCATATGAAATAGGTTTAACGCTTTACCAATTTTACGATGGTCACGTTTTTCTGCTTCTTCAATACGCTGGATATAAGCTTTTAACTGTTTCTTATCAGCCCACGCAGTACCATAGATACGTTGTAACTGCTCGTTTTTTGCGTCGCCGCGCCAGTAAGCACCCGACATCTTGGTCAGTTTAAATACTTTCAAAAAGCGCGTGTTTGGCACATGCGGGCCACGGCACATATCGACGTATTCTTGATGATGATACAGGCCAAAGGCTTCTTCACCTGGCATATCATTAATAAGTTTTAGCTTATAGTCTTCATTACGTGATTCAAATATCTCAATCGCTTCGGCACGTGGCGTCATTTTTTTAATAACGTCATAATCTTGCTTGATCAGCTCCATCATGCGTTTTTCAATCGCTTCCATATGCTCAGGCGTAAATGGCGTTTCACTAAAGATATCATAATAAAAACCATCATCAATAACAGGACCAATGACCATCTTCACATCAGGATATAACTGTTTAACAGCATGACCTAACAGGTGGGCGCATGAGTGACGGATAATGTCGACACCATCGTCGTCTTTTGGCGTTACGATTTCAACATTGGCATCAGCGACGATAGGATCATGTGCATCTACTAGATGACCATTTACACGTCCAGCAACCGTCGCTTTAGCGAGTCCTGTCCCAATACTTTGCGCCACTTCCATGACTGTTGTATGACCTTCAAAGTCTTTTACACTACCATCGGGTAAAGTAATCGCTACCATAATCTATTCGCCTATTATTGGGTCCGTTGGCAGTGATGATTGCAACCATCAATCATATAACCGTGAGACCACATCAATTATATCTAATCATCGTGATATGTTGTGAAAGGGACGCATTACCTAGAGTCTTACTATGACTATATATGCTAGAACTGATATAAGGCTTAAGGCCAGTTAATCAATAGCATTGCAGCAAAATGCATTTCGCTATAGAAGTAATATAACAGCCAACATATATAAGTAATGCAGCAAAATACCTATTATAGCAAAAACCGTCTCTCAACACTAGATATCAAGGGATTAAGCCATAACTGATATAAGAGCCATATCTTATGATAAAGGTAGTATCAGATACTGCACTATATAGGACAGTATATTAAAAGAATCATATAACCCCGAATAACTTAGCTTCTATATAGTGCTAATTATATGAATATCAACATTGAGAAATACGAGAGACAATTTACTTAGAAGGGACATGCAAGAAGATCAGGATGAATAAGTCCAGTTATGAGGAACAAATAAGCTTATCTTCATTAAAAATTGATGGGCTAAATAATATTGCATACTAGGGCGTGTTGAACATTGGCGACAAATTAATGGCAAAAAAAATAGCGAACGGTTAATCTTTAAGCTCTCACACAAAAAAGATATCGTTCGCTATGCCTCGCACCATGCTCAAAGATGAACACTGGACAAGACTAAGACCCATATTACTAGAACTTAATATCTATGACAAAGGAAATCTTAGACAAACGGTTG
>NZ_CAJGZN010000002.1 GCF_904846235.1 Psychrobacter immobilis | reverse complement strand
GTGACTAAGCTAATCGCTTCTAATTTAAATTCTCGGGTATATTGGTTGCGTTTGTTGGTCATACTATTTTCCTTCTTTGGGTTAGTATAGCCTCTTAGCAGTTGTCCAATTTAATTATGCCACTACAGGTCAGGATTTGTACCAAGGCTGCTTCATCTAGCTCTTGCAGTGCCGCAAGTACTGGCAGACGACCGATCAGCTCAGGAATCAGACCAAACTTGATCAAATCTTCTGGCTCGACTTCTTGTAGCAAGTCTGAGCTTCGACGGCTGTCATCTTTTGAACTGACATCAGCGTTAAAGCCGATACCGCCTTTTTCGGTACGTTGCTGAATGACTTTATCAAGTCCAGCAAATGCACCACCAACGATGATTAGGATATTGCTAGTATCAACCTGTATCAGCTCTTGCTGCGGGTGCTTACGGCCACCGTGCGGCGGAATAGCAGCCACAGTACCTTCGATTAGCTTAAGCAATGCTTGCTGTACGCCTTCACCTGATACATCACGGGTGATAGATGGATTGTCACCTTTCTTACTGATTTTATCGATTTCATCAATATAGATGATACCTTGCTCAGCTTTGGCCACATCATAGTCAGAAGCTTGAAGTAGCTTTTGTACGATGTTTTCAACGTCTTCACCAACATAACCAGCTTCGGTCAAGGTCGTGGCATCAGCCATCGCAAAAGGTACATCTAATAGACGAGCTAAGGTTTGCGCAAGTAGCGTCTTACCAGAACCAGTTGGACCGATTAGCAAGATATTACTCTTAGCCAATTCTACCATTGCATCATCAGCGCCGATCTTGGCTTTTTTACTATCATTGGCTAGCGTCTGGCTAACTTTTAGACGTTTGTAATGGTTATAGACGGCCACAGCCAATGCTTTTTTGGCGGCGTCCTGACCAATGACATATTCATCAAGCTTGGCACGCAGCTCTTTTGGCGTTGGTAGTTTTTTATTGACCCAAGAAGTGTCTACTTCACTATCGTCATCACCGTGCTCTGCGCTGTCTGCGATTAAGTCGGTACATAGCTCGATACATTCATTGCAGATATTGGCATCGTCAGCAGCAATCAGTTGCTGTACATCGCTTTTGGCTTTACCGCAAAACGAACACTGCGGGGTATTATCTTCTGCCATAAAAGGCGCTCCTAAAATTTAAAACTGGTTAGTTTATTTGTAGTATGTCGATTATCGTATCAATTCAATGGTCATACCTTTCAATAGATCAGGCATGACATTGATAACGGTTTACTGTACGGCAAATAAACTATAAAGGGTCTTATGATTGCACTCTCAATGAAGAGGCATCACGTTAATGCTTAGATTACAAAGATTCAGGGCGACGCTCTAATACTTCGTCAACCAAGCCATATTCTTTGGCTTCTTGAGCATCTAACCAATAATCACGCTCAACGTCTTTTTCGATTTTCTCTACTGGCTGACCAGTGCGCTCAGCTAAGATACTATTTAGACGTGCACGAGTTTTAAGGATTTCACGAGCATTGATTTCGATATCTGTTGCTTGACCCTGCGCGCCGCCTGAAGGCTGGTGAATCATAACGCGAGCATTAGCAAGTGAATAGCGCTTGCCTTTTTGACCAGCAGCCAATAGGAATGAACCCATGCTGTAAGCACCGCCCATACAGATAGTAGATACTTCAGGTTTGATGAAGTTCATGGTATCAAAAATAGCCAAGCCAGCGCTTACTGAGCCGCCTGGTGAGTTGATATACAAATGGATATCTTTGTCAGGGTTTTCAGCTTCTAAGAATAGTAACTGGGCAACGATAAGGTTAGCCATGTTGTCTTCGACCTGACCGGTCAAAAAGATAACGCGCTCACGTAATAGGCGTGAAAAAATATCAAACGAGCGTTCACCGCGTGAGGACTGTTCAACCACCATAGGTACTAAAGCCGCTTGTGTGGTCTGTACTTCTTTGTGCGCACTCATCAGCATATCAAAATGCGGGTTGGCAGTGATGCGATCATAATCTGTCATAGAAAAGTCCTATCGATAAATGTATAAAATAAAAATGGATTGAATGATTTTATTGTCTAGTAGTTTTTGACTAATGGGTTGTTTATAAGGGGGCTGCGCTCACTATTCAAGCCTATAAAACGGGTTTGTGCATAAAATAGGTGAAAAAGTGACCCTCCGATATGTCTAGGACTCATTGCTTATATTAAAACTTATACTAAAAATACGTCTAGAAGTAGATAAATACTATCTTATCTATTATCAAGTCGTACAGATATTGATAGTATCTATATCGACAGCGTCTGTATCGACAGCGTCTGTATCGATACAAATAGCGTAAATCATGTTTGAACTGACTTTTTAACATAGAATACCTGATTAATAGCCCTATAATCCACCTATCTTACTGACTGAGCCTGCAAATAGTTATGCGTTTAGTATTTTTGCTTATCTAACGTCCTTAGAGGGTATTGAGCTAACAATAACGCTAAAAAATGCACTGTTATGGACAAAATGTACTATTTTGGTGCAAATATCTGCTGATTTTATAAATAGATAAGGCTCAAAAAACGTTTAGAAAATAGCTGGAAATATACGATTGTTTTTATCGTCTAATCCAAAAAAGAAAAAGCGCAGACAAATCAAAGTTTTGAGTCGGTAAGGTTGTCTATTTGATTATCTGCTATCAAGGGTTGGCACAATGCTTGTATCAATAAAAACATTGACGCTTTGATTTATCATGGTGCGCTGGGCACGATAAATGATGTACGCTGTATTCCTCCGTTACTATTCTGATATTACTGTCGCTAATGAACTGTAGTTAACGATTGGCAATAGAGTTCTTAACACATAGCAAATGATAGCTGTCATACAAAATACTGAAACATATTTAATTAGTAAATGAGTATATAAAATGAGTTGGGCCTCTTCTTTAGCATTAAGCTTTGACACTGTTAGCAGTACAAGTACGGCCAAAGAGGGTACGGCTGATAACTCAAAAACGCGGCTTTATCATCGTAAGCACACGGGTGCCTTGATGGTACAGCGTGCTCTGTATCCTGAGCCAAGCGTACAGCAGGGTATTTGTCACATACTGATGTTGTACCCGCCAGCCGGTATCGCAGGCGGTGATACGCTGACCATAGACCTAAACTTAGATAGTGGCAGCCACGCTGTTATCACCACACCAGGGGCAGGTAAGTGGTACGGTAAGGACAGTGTTAGTCAAAAACATAAAGCTCCGTTGAGCGACAACGACACTCACCAAAGTATGGGTCAAAATGAAATAGCTGCCTATGCGAGCCAACACGTACAAGCCAAACTCGCAGCACATACCCGATTAGAATGGCTGCCGCAAGAGAGTATCATTTATAACGAAGCCAATATGCATGCAGTGAGCCGTTTCGATTTGACGGATTCATCTAGTCTACTGACATGGGAGATTAGCGTATTTGGGCGGCAAGCTTACGACGAGCAGTTTTTGCAAGGGTATTATCATACTGGATTGAACATCTACCGAGATGGCAAGGTTATCGTTGCTGAGCGAGTAGCGCAGGCAGCACAAAATCGCTGGTTTACCTCAAATTTGGGATTAGCGAACCAGCATATTTATGGATCGTTTTGGGCAGTACCAAGCTTAAGCGATGTCCATGACAATCTTGCACTCTCCGCGTCACAGACTACGCAATCGACCGAAACTGCCCAAGCAACTATCAAGCAGTCATTAACCCGCTATCTAGACAATACCGTAGCAGCATTACGACAAGTAATTGCTCAAGCACAACTGCCTGTCTACTGCACTCATAATTGCCAAGCGATCAATATCCGCTACATTGGCTCAGATGTACGAGGTTGTTTTGAAGCGTTTTATCAGCTAAGAGAAGTCTTGCGAGATCATTGGTGGCAACTTGAGCCTTGTCGTCCACGTATTTGGGACACTTAATATGGCCACTTTAAATAATGACACTAAGATATATTGCGACTGTTTTTAATCGATATTTAATGCTGTGAAAATCTCTAATCTGCTATAAATATAATGATAAGTACAACAAGGAATTATCATGCACCTGACCCCAACAGAAAAAGATAAACTCATGCTATTTACCGCTGGTATGGTGGCTGAGCGTCGCAAAAATCGCGGTGTTAAACTCAATTATCCCGAAGCCATCGCTTATATCAGTATGCTGCTGATGGAAGGCGCACGAGATGGTAAAAGAGTCGCCGAGCTGATGAGTGAAGGTGCTACGTATTTGTCTGCTGATGATGTCATGGAAGGGGTGGCAGAGATGGTCGATGAAGTGCAAATCGAGGCGACCTTTCCTGATGGCACCAAACTGGTCACGGTACATAATCCCATCGTATAGTTCTGTCTATCACCGAAATGATTACTCCAAAATAAGGCGGCTCCCATGCAAGCAGGCGAATACCATATCCAAGATGGCGACATTATCTTAAACCAAGGTCGACAGGTACAGACCATCAGTGTCAGCAATACTGGAGATAGACCGATCCAAATCGGCTCGCATTATCATTTTTACGAGGTCAATGATGCGCTGAATTTTGATAGAGAGCGGACACGTGGTTTTCGTCTAAATATCATCTCTGGAACCGCTGTACGTTTTGAGCCGGGGCAATCGCGGGAAGTAGAGTTGGTAGCATACGCTGGTAAGCAAGATGTATATGGTTTTGCGGGGCGTGTCATGGGCGCAGCTCATCCCGACGAAGCATCAGAGAGTGTTACTGATAAAAAGGCAACCGCTACTTCGCAGAAGCGAGTCAGTCGTCGCATTTATGCTGAGCATTTTGGTCCTACCACAGGTGACAAAGTCCGTCTTGCCGATACCGAGCTTTGGCTACAGGTTGAGGCGGATTTAACCAGTCATAAAGATACTGCTGTTGATCAAGCGAATACGTCACGAAGTGGTGAAAGTAGCAGCAAGCCTATTGAAATTAAAGGTGAAGAAGTCAAATTTGGCGGTGGTAAAGTCATTCGTGATGGTATGGGGCAAGGACAATTACTAGGTGCGGAAGTTGCCGATACAGTTATTACCAATGCATTAGTCGTTGACTATACAGGCATCTATAAAGCAGATATCGGTATCAAAGATGGTCGTATCAGTGCCATTGGCAAAGCGGGCAACCCTGATATTCAGCCTGCTATTGATATTCCTATTGGCGGTGCTACCGAAATCATCTCTGGTGAAGGCAAAATCCTCACAGCAGGTGGCGTTGATAGCCATATTCATTTTATCGCGCCCCAGCAGTGTGAGACGGCGCTTATGTCAGGGGTAACTACGATGCTGGGCGGCGGCACAGGGCCAGCTCAAGGTACGCTCGCTACTACTTGTACACCAGGGGCGTATCATATTGCCTCAATGCTAAAGTCTACTGATAGTATCCCTATGAATATTGGACTACTGGGTAAAGGCAATGTGAGTGTACCAGAACCCATTGCTGAACAAATCGAAGCAGGTGCCGTGGGGCTAAAGCTACATGAAGATTGGGGTACAACGCCGCAAGCCATCGACAACTGCTTGAGTGTCGCTGACGACTATGATGTGCAAGTGGCCATTCATACCGATACTTTAAATGAAAGTGGCTATCTTGAAAGTACGCTCGCTGCTTTTAAAAACCGCTGTATCCATACTTTTCATACTGAAGGGGCAGGCGGTGGCCATGCGCCCGATATTCTAAAGGCTATTGGCGAGTCGCATGTGCTGCCATCTTCAACCAACCCAACGCGACCATACACCGTCAATACCATTGATGAGCATCTCGATATGCTGATGGTTTGTCATCACCTGAGTCCTGCTATTGCTGAAGATGTCGCCTTTGCTGAGAGCCGTATTCGTCAAGAAACTATCGCCGCAGAAGATATCCTGCATGATTTGGGTGCTATCTCGATGATGAGTAGTGATTCACAAGCGATGGGGCGGGTGGGGGAAGTGGTCATCCGTACATGGCAAACCGCGCACAAAATGAAAGTTCAACGTGGCCATCTAGCGCCAGATGCAACGGCGAACATTGAAGATGAGCAACAGTACATTACTTTGACAGACTATGACCAAAGTGCGAACAACGATAACTTCCGTATCAAACGTTATATTGCAAAATATACGATAAATCCTGCGATTACTCATGGTATTAGCGATATGGTCGGCTCAATCGAAGTGGGGAAATGGGCAGATATGGTGCTATGGTCGCCCAAGTTTTTTGGGGT
Organism: Psychrobacter immobilis; assembly: GCF_904846235.1. GTDB lineage: Bacteria > Pseudomonadota > Gammaproteobacteria > Pseudomonadales > Moraxellaceae > Psychrobacter > Psychrobacter immobilis_C. The sequence goes on along the minus strand of NZ_CAJGZN010000002.1, from coordinate 281,556 downwards.
AAAACCTGAGTGCATTATAAAGGGCGGACTCATCGCTGCGGTACCGATGGGCGATATCAATGCCTCTATTCCCACCCCTCAGCCTGTACAATATCGTCCTATGTTTGCTACTTATCCAAAATCAGTCGCCCAAACTAGCATTACTTTTATGTCGCAAGCGGCGATCGACAAACAAGTGGATAAGCAGCTTGGGCTGACCAAAGTCATTCAGCCAGTACACGGCATCCGTAAAATTCGTAAAAGCGATATGCGCTTTAACAGCTACTGTCCAGATATGGACATCAATCCTGAGACCTATGAAGTAAGTGCGGATGGTAAGACACTCACCTGTGAGCCGGCTGATGTACTACCCATGGCACAGCGTTACTTTTTATTTTAGAGCTTATGATGCACGTTTATAGGAGCTCTAGGACAGTGAGCCATAAACCATTTATACCAATAGTCAGTTGGTTTTTTGAGTGATATCGTATCTTTATTCCCAACACTTTTATCATCAATACTATTGACCAATAGTTTGAGCAACAACGGCCAGAGAAGAATAATGAAAATATTTAATACCCGTCTAAGTACGCCTAGCGATACCCAAAAAGCACAATTGGTAGAACAGTATCAAGCCGATGATTACCTGCTATTGGATTTTGATACTCGTCAGCATTCCCGCTTTAGAGCCATTACTGTTTCAGGTGAGGCAGTTGGTGTTGACTTGCCTCGTACAGGTGTACTAAAAGGAAATGATGTCCTTATCAATGCAGCAGGGGAGTTGATGCAAGTCATCGCCAAGCCGCAAGCGGTGACCAAAGTGACGGCTGACGATGACTTTCTACTAATGAAAGGCGCTTATCACTTGGGCAACCGTCATGTGCCATTGATGTTTGACCACAGTTTTGATCAGGGTAATGCAGGCTATGCGTTATATTTTGAAAACGATCATGTACTTGCACAAATGTTAGAAAATCTTGGTCTACATATCGAGTCTACCTCAGTGCCATTTGAGCCTGAAACGGGCGCTTATCAAACGGGACAAGGGCATTCGCATGGTCACGCTCACTCCCATGCACATTCGCATAGTGACTCTCATAGTCATAAGAAAAGTCATAGCCATGACGAAAGCCACAGCCACGGACATCACCATAGCCACGGACATAGCCATAGTCATCATGATGCGCTTGTAGGTCGTTCGAATGATGGTTGATACCAGTGCTCAGCCTGCTCAGTCTACCCAACTTGGGCAGCTGTTGATGCTGGCATCGAGCAATTTGCCGATTGGTAGCTATACCTATTCGCAAGGTGTGGAGTCAGCGATTGAGTCAGGGGTTGTCTCTGATGAAGCCAGTACGCTTACATTTATGCAGGACTATCTAGCGCTTGCGGTGATTGGCTACGAGCTGCCTGTATTAGGGCTGATAATGTGCGCACTCAGCCAAGGTCATGAAGCGCTAGCGGCAAATCTAGCACACGATTATCACGCTGGTCTCGAGAGTAAAGAGTTTGTACTGGAGTCGCAGCAATTGGCACAGGCGATGGTGTCTTGGCTCAACGAAGTATTGAGTCTTGGCATACCGGCCGAAATACCTGAAGATGGATTTTTGCCGCTATTTGCACATATTGCTCAGCATTGGCAGCTGCCACTAGCGCAGTCAATGACTACTTATGGATTTGCTCAATTAGAGAACATGGTGCTCGCTGCTGTTAAGACAGTGCCGTTAGGACAGATGGCGGGTCAGCGTATTCTTTGGCAATTGCAAAGCGATCTAGGTGCTCAGGTCGATGCTCTAAGCGATGATGTGCAACAGGCCTTTGGTGCCTTAGTCATGTCGACAAACACGGCCAATACTTTAGGTGATAGTGAAGAGTCGGACTGTCAGCAGCTATGCCAAGACCTCTATGAATCGCTTAATATCTCGAATAACTTGCCCAGTTTGGCTATTCTCTCAAGTATGCACGAAGAGCAATACAGTCGGTTGTTCCGCTCATAACTGTACCTTGATTTCTATTTATACTTATTAATATACAAACTGTTTTAGGAAATTAATATGTCTCTAACTCCGCTCAAAACAAAAAACACTCACGCTGTATCAGACGTACAAACTGATAGCGACAGCCAGAAACCATCTTCTGCCTTATCGTGCTTACGCCTTGGTATTGGTGGGCCAGTTGGTAGTGGTAAAACTGCTTTGACTTTAAGGCTATGCCAAAACCTACGCGATACGGTCAATATGGCAGTGGTGACCAATGACATCTATACCAAAGAAGATTCAGAGTTTTTAACTCGCAATGATGCCATGCCTGCTGAGCGTATCCGCGGTGTAGAGACGGGCGGCTGTCCGCATACGGCTATCCGCGAAGATGCTTCTATTAATCTGACTGCGATTGCTGAGCTACAAGCAACTTTTGAAGGGTTGGAGTTGATTATCATTGAATCAGGTGGCGACAATCTAGCCGCGACGTTTAGCCCAGAGTTGTCTGATTTGACCTTGTACGTCATCGATGTCTCTGCAGGCGATAAGATACCTCGTAAAGGTGGCCCCGGTATTACCAAGTCTGATTTGTTGATTATCAATAAAACCGACCTTGCACCAATGGTTGGTGCTTCGCTGGAAGTGATGGAACGCGATGCCAAAAAAATGCGTGGCGACAAACCTTTTGTCTTTAGCAATATGAAAACAGGTGATGGACTAGACGAGATTATCGCCTTTATTAAAGAACATGGCATGCTTGCCTAAAGAGCAGGTGAGCTTTTACCATTAAAATATAAAGAATAAGGAAAAACCGCATGACACAGTGTACAAAAGGTATTCACATCGAAAAATCTCGTTTTTCACAAGTGCTCTCAGCTCGTCACATCGTTTCTGGTTCGGCTGTGATGATGACATCACTAATGCTACCGTCATTGGCGCAGGCGCATTCAGGGCATATTCATTCGACTACTACGCAAGCGCCATCGTTTTTGGGTACGTTGCAAGCAGGACTGATGCATCCAGTAACTGGCCTTGATCATCTGTTTTTGGCAGTAGGCATGGGCATGTTGTTTTATGGTCTACAAAAGCAGCGCTTAGGCATGATGTCGTTGACGGCAGGGTTGTCATTAGGCGCGATATTGGGCACGGCTGGTGTGCTGATTGGCGGTATCGCGTTTGCTGCATCATCTGGGCTAATTGAAGTGGCAATATCACTGTCGGTAGTCGTATTGGCTATGGTCTTGATGAGCCAAAAAAGCAGACAAGAAGCATTCTCTGCTCAGACCCATACAGCACGCACGCCAAGTATTCAGCAGTTATCATTGTTTGGTTTTGGTGGTTTGGCCGTCTTTCATGGGTTGGCACATGCGCTGGAAGTACCAGCAAACGCTGGCGTGAGTGGTCAGCTAGGATTTTATGCAGGGATGCTGGTTACGATGCTGGCGCTATATGCTGTTGGTACATTGGTCAGTCAACAGCTACAGCAACGCCTCGGTGATAATTTATGGTTACAGCGCGGGCTAGTCGTACTCGGACTGGGTGCAGTGTTTGTTCCTGCTTTTGTATAAAGTAAACTCTATGATGATTTACTAAATAAAGCGGTTATCAAGCTTCCGTAAAAAAATACGGCCCCGATCAATGATCGGGGCCGTATTTTTTGACATGTAGAACAAGAGCGCTATCTAAGTATTATGGTTTAACACCATACAGCGCTCAGTCTAAATTACATTGCTTGCTGCTGTTGTTGCTGAGCAGCTAGCAAGTCTTGGTAGCTAACTTCTTTGTCAGTTACTTTACCTTGTGCGATCAAGTAATCTACTACTTGGTCTTCTAGTACAACAGACTCAATGTTAGCGCGCTGCTGCTTGTCATTGGTGTAGTACTCGATAACTTCTGCTGGATCTTCGTAGTTTTCAGCGGCTTCTTTGATGAAGGTTTCTACACGCTCTTGATCTACTTCTAAGCCTTTAGTATCGATAACACGGGCAACGATGATGCCAAGACGGGCAGCACGTAGTGCTTGCTCTTCAAATAGCTCATTTGGTAGCATGTCTTTATCGAAGCTATCAGCATTCGCACCGAACTGCTGAGAGAAACGTTGCATCATCATGTTGCGTTGACGCTCGATTTCTTGCTCTAGCATAGCATTTGGCACGTCAAACTCGTTCTTTTCTAGCAATGCGTCAAAAGTCGCTTGCTTAACTTGGCTACGCGCAGCGTTTTTGATTTCGCGTTCCATGTTTTTGCGTACGTCTTCTTTCAACTTCTCAACGCCGCCTTCTTTTACGCCGAATAGCTCTAGGAACGCATCATCAATTTCAGGTAGCTTAGATTTTTCAACCAATTTTACGTTGATTTTGAACTGAGCTTCTTTACCAGCTAGGTTCTCAGCTTGGTAATCTTCTGGGAAAGTTACGTCGATAGTTTTTTCTTCGCCAGCTTTCATGCCTTTGATACCAGCTTCAAAACCTGGAATCATTTGGTTGCTACCGATAACTAGTTTAAAGTCTTCAGCAGAGCCGCCTTCGAATTTTTCGCCGTCGATAGAGCCTTCAAAGTCAAAAGTCACTTGGTTGTCTTTCGCAGCCATGCCCTTTTTCTCAACGAACTCTTCACGTTGCTTTTGTAGGTTTTCGATCATGGTGTCAACGTCTTCTTCACTCACTTGTGCAGTGTGACGCTCAACTTCGATCTCATCGATACCTTGTACGTCAACTTCTGGGAAGATTTCAACAGTGGCTTGATATACCAAGAAATCGTCTTCAAGTTTTACGTCGTCGATGTTAGGCATGCCAACAGCACGGATGTCTTCAGATTTGATCGCTTCAAATACAGTATCACGGATTACATCGTTGATAACTTCTTGTTGAATGCCAGCACCGTACTGAGAGCGGATGTGTGACATAGGGACGTTACCTTTACGGAAACCGTCAATCTTGGCGGTTTTCGCAACTTGGCGAATACGGCCTTCAACTTTGTTTTGAATTTTTTCAACGGGCACTTTAACCGTTAGCTGGGTTTCTTTATTAGATAGCTTGTTGGTTGTGACTTGTAAATCTGTAGCCATGTTAATTACACCTTTAGGATTAAGTAGTACGTTTGATTAATGAAATAGTACTTAGGGTTAAATTGTAATAGACAGACCGCGCCTCAAATTACGGGCATGTACGACGGGCTGCCGTTGAAATAAATAGGGGATAGCGATAGCGCACAACGTCAAATTCAGTGCCAGTAGCAATCGCCGCTGATACCAAAAGGTGAACCTGCTGAGGTTGTCCATGCTATCAAATATCGATAATAAACCGTTAATGCACCGCATAATAACGCTTTTTGGTGAATTATACAGCCAAATAACGGATTTCAACAAAATTTTAAAAGTAGAACAGTATAATCTATCTGTTTATTAAAGTAAAAATTATCTGTTTGATGGCATGTTTCCTTATGTTGCTTGCTCTTGTATGGCTTAATTTTATATAAAGATTTGACCATGTTCATAATCAATAAATAAGATAACGGATAAAAAACAGCGATAAGGTTGTAAACGTATTATGAGTATCAAGTGCACTTGTAGATAGTTATAAATAGAACAGCTATAAGGTACTTATAAAGGTAGCTGCGCCAATAGCTGCTGGATTGCCTGACCACGATGACTGATGCTGTTTTTATTAGCAGCGCTCAGACTCGCTGCACTGGCTTGCAAATCAGGTAACCAAAACAGTGGATCATAACCAAAGCCACCATCACCATGCGCTGTCTCTGAAATCTCGCCATGCCATAATCCTTGGGCGACAATCGGTAACGGGTCATCGGCATGACGCACCATTGCCAATACGCATACAAACATACCTTTGATCGGAGCATCTGGCTCTGCTGCGCGGATAGGCTGCAAGTCGGCGATGAGCTTGGCGTTATTTTTACTATCGTTACCGTGCTCACCAGCGTAGCGAGCAGAGTAGATACCTGGCGCATTACCTAGTGCAGGCACGCACAGTCCTGAATCATCAGCAATCGCAGGCAGTCCACTGATACGGCTCGCATGACGGGCTTTGATAATGGCGTTTTCTACAAAGCTTAAACCATCCTCGATGGCGTCTTCAATATCGAGCTGACATTGCGGGACAATCGTCACGTCCAAGTTCGCTTCGGCAAATAGCCGTTTAAATTCAGCCAATTTGCCTTTATTGTTGCTAGCCAGTACCCATTGGTTGCTAGATGTCGGATGGGTAGCAGTTAACGAGGTATCAGTAGTGCTCATAGAGTTATTCCGTAATATAAAGATAATGAAGAGCTATTATTCGAGTAGGCTTTATTTATCTTCTGTAGCGCTAATCGGTAAATTGTTTGTCGATTGAAGTAGTTATACTAATCATGATAACGCATGAGTTTGGAAGGAGTGCGGTTACTGCTTAATAAATAACCAATCGCTATGTAGATTGTACGGGCTATAACATTTGGTAACTGATATTATTGGTTACTATTGCTATAATAGGAGACAAGCTACAGTGAATTATATCTTATGGCTTGTGAATATTAAGTTAATAAAAGTCTATAAAGTCAGAGACTTGGCTTTTTGACGAAGAACAATAGCAATAAGTAAGTTGATTTTGGATTCATAATGATACGTGATATTGTATTGAGCAGTACTGTGTATCAAGCGATAAAGTTCATTTCAAACAATAAACTCAGCCAATTTAGTCCGCTATTTTATAGTGTTTTTTGCGGTGTAAAAATAGCGTAAAATTCAGCTTCTATAAGCAAGTTTTTATAAACTAACGGCTAAACAGCAAGGATAAAATAATTATGTCAAACATTACTTTACCAGACCTACCATATGCAAAAGACGCACTAGAGCCACATATCAGTGCCGAAACGTTAGAGTATCATCATGACAAGCACCATGCTGCTTATGTAAACAAGTTAAAAGACATGTTGCCAGGTTCTGGTCTAGAAGACAAAACATTGCCAGAAATCATCGTAGCGACTGCTAAAGATGACAGCAAGCAAGGTATGTTCAACCAAGCAGCTCAAGTATGGAACCACACGTTCTATTGGAACTGCATGACGCCAACGAACGGCGGCGGCGAACCTACTGGCGATCTAAAAGCAAAAATCGAAGAAGATTTCGGTAGCTACGACAAGTTCCGCGAAGAGTTCAAAAACGCAGCATTGACTCAGTTTGGTTCAGGTTGGGCATGGCTAGTTGCTGATAAAGTCGGTGGCAAATTGTCAATCGCCAAAACGGCTAATGCTGATACCCCACTTGCACATGACCAAGTAGCGGTATTGACTTGTGATGTATGGGAACACGCGTACTATGTAGATTACCGTAACCGTCGTCCTGACTATGTTGATACGTTCCTAGACAAGCTAGTGAACTGGGACTACGCAAACGCAAAATATAAAGGTCAAGATGCTGGCGTTGAAGAGTAATCTTTAACGACTAAGTATTTGATTGAAAAAAAGGACACCGCGAGGTGTCCTTTTTTTTGTGATAACTTTCTATAGTAGCTTTATATTTTGATATCTGATTAAAACATATTTCTGATAGAGCATCGCCATTACGCTATTAGGCGATACCGCCGTTTGCGCCGATATTTTGTCCAGTAACCCAAGCTGCTTCTTCACTCACCAAAAATGCCACCACACGGGCGATATCGACTGGTTCACCGATACGGTTAAACGGTGACATGCTAGCGAGGCTTTCTACCGTGTCGTCCGCTTTACCTTGATGAAATAGTTCAGTGTCAGTAGGGCCGGGAGATACTGCGTTGACCGTGATGTTACGCGCGCCAACTTCTTTGGCAAATATACGGGTCAGCTGATCGACTGCACCTTTGGTCGCACAGTAGGTGCCGTAACTAGGTAACAGCATGCGAGTGGTCGTACTTGAGAGATTTACAACGCGGCCACCGTCATTGAGTTTAGTCGCAGCTTCACGCAATGTATTGAACGTGCCTTTTACATTAATAGCAAATATACGGTCAAAGTCTTCGTCGGTGGTCTCGGCAATAGGTTTATTAATCATTATGCCTGCGCTATTGACCAGAATATCTGGCTTACCAAACGCGCTGATAGTGGCATCAAACATTGCTTCGACTTGTTTGGCATTGCTGACATCGGCTTGCACAGCCATAGCTTCACCACCTGCTGATTTAATCTGGCTTACGATATTATTGGCTGCTGCATCATCATTTGCATAATTAATGACGGTTTTAGCCCCTGATTTTGCGAGCGATAAGGCTATTTGCGCGCCGATACCTTTTGATGAACCGGTTACAATCGCGACTTTATTTTTTAGTGTTGTCATTATTATTCTCTCTACTATGGTGGATAAATATCAGCATGCCTATTATGGCACTTTGTCTAATGATTTTTAATTAACGGTATAGACGTTACCAGTGTGCAAAGCCAATGAGTAGAGCGGTTACGTATATTTATTTTAGGATAAGCTTATCCATTGTGTCTATGCGGATGTAAAGCATAGAGTTTAAGAGGTTAGCGTTGAAAAGTATTCTTTAGCTATTGAGGGTTTGGATTAGAAAAAGGACACGGTGAGGTGTCCTTTTTTGGTTTGAAGATTTAATGTGGTTTATGTGCGTTGTTATTTTAATAGTTTGAATTAATCACAATTTATTAGTAATAATGAAGGTGGTTCTGACATTAATTCGCCATCATAGCTTGATTCTAACTGATTGATTAAATCACTTGCTAACGATGATTCATTATTTGTGACTTCTAGATGGCTGTACAGTACTGTACGTAACCACCCTCTGAATATATTTCTGTAGTTGATGTCTTCTATGCTTACAGTGTTTTTCGGTTCGATGGGGGTTCCTATTTCTAAATTGTATAAAGCCTTCGCAAAAGTAAACAAGCAGCATGCATATGTACATTCAACATATCCACTAATATTCCGTGAAGATTTTAAAGTCTTGGTTTTTAGTTTTGCATATTTACGTTTAGGAGAACTTAATGGTTCAGCAGCATCTGCTGACATATAGAAAAAATCGTAGTTCTTATTAGAAATCTTATGGAATACGCCTAGCGAACCAATCGAAGGTAATATTGCTCCACTTAGAATATCAGGATTGCAATCAAAAGGTTTATATGGAAGAACATTTGGTCTTCGAGATAACAAATCCCATTGTTCAAGGTTGGCTTTGAAGTCGATAGAAGGAATTAAATTAGAAGAAGTGCTACATAGGTTTGAGTGTTTATCATTTGACTTTTTTGCTTGTAATAATGTCGCTCGTGCTTGGAAAGTAGGATGTTTGCTATATGAGACAATTAATAAGTCTGAAATTTCACATCTTGCTGGTGCACGTCCCCAACTACCTTGGCCGTTAAAAATAACTTGATGCTTCATACCATGAAACTCTTCAACTTTAAAATTATTTTTTAAAGAGCTGAAACTTCTCATTAAAGCTCTGAACTGTTGAATTTCAGAAAAATTAGATTTGCAAGACTCAATATTCCATACTTTTAATAGTTGATGTGCAAATAATATAGAATTCATTTTTTTTCCTAAAATAAAGTATATAAAACTACAAAACCTCAAACCCAAACTTACCCAACACTTCTCTCAGCATCGCAATATTGTAATAGGCATGTGCATTGACGGTGTTTTGAAAGAAAATATAGAGCGTATCAAAATGTTGACGTTGATTGGCAATCGCTTGCGCCCAGTCTTGCATCTCAGCTTCGCTATAGCGATAATCATGACGATCAGCTGCGCTCATCGCATCCCACCAGTTTAGGTTATTGCCATGCATGCGCAGATAGCCAGTGCGTTCGGTAAATATCAATCGTGACGGTGGTAATCCGCTGACCTTTGGGTAATCAACGCTACACCAAATGAGACTTTGCTGTACAAAACTATCGACCACTTGCGGCGTGTGCCAAGCGTTATGACGAAACTCAATGGTGAGTGGGTAGTCTTGAAACCAACTGACAAGCTCTGCTAGATAGAGACGATGCTCGCGAGTACGATCAAAGCCGTGTGGGAATTGGAGTAATAATGGCGCTAAAGCATTTGCTTCGATAAGTGGAGATAAGGCGTTTAGAAATGCCTGTGCGTGCTCGGCAGTGCCTTTGCGTGCATGAGTAAAGTCTTGATGCAGTTTGACGGCGAACTTCAACTGACTGTCCGCCTGTACATAAGCTTTATCAACCATCCCAGCAAAGGCTTTTTGTCCGATGGGCGCATAAAATGTGCTGTTGATTTCGACTGCGCCGTATTGTTTGGCGTATTCACGTAAGAAATCGGTTTTTTTGGTGCTGGTGGGATAAAGCGTACCGAGCAAATCGGTATCGCTATAGCCACCAGTGCCAAGATAAATACGCGGGGTAGGGGAACTGTCCATGTTGACCACTCACTGCCGTTTTGGGTAATAAAGTTTGCTGAGCTATTTTTATTCAGCGGCTATTCGCTAAGCTATTTCTTACGCGACCATAGCCACTCAATCAATGCCAATAGCGCGTCGTTGTCTGTATTACTGCTCAATTCACGCATAATAGCTGCGCGCCCATCATTAAACAGTGATTGCGCATAGCTGGTCGCGTCATCGACACCCATTAGTTTTACATAGGTAGATTTGTCTAGTTTTTCATCGCTACCCGCAGGCTTACCAAGCGTATCAGTCGTCATGGTGACGTCTAGCACATCGTCTTGAACTTGAAAGGCGAGACCGATATATTGCGCGCACTCTTGTAGTGCCATGCGCTGCGGAGCCGTTGCACCAGCACAGACGCCGCCCATGAGCATCGCTGCTTCAATCAATGCCCCTGTCTTGTCACGGTGGATAGCTTCCAAATCATCCTGCGCGATACTGGCACTGGCTTCGGCATTGAGGTCTAGCATTTGACCTGACACCATGCGTCTAGCACGCGGCGCAAATATTGCCATAAGCTGACTGGCGATATTTGCATCGAATGGCGCAAAGGTTGGCATCTCCGCGGTCAATACTTCAAAGGCTAGCGTCTGCAATACGTCTCCTGCCAGTAGAGCCGTTGCTTCATCGAAGACAATATGAGCAGTCGGCTGCCCACGGCGCAGCTCATCATCATCCATACATGGCAAGTCATCATGCACCAACGAATAAGTATGCAGCAGCTCTACAGCTAATGCGGCACGGCGCGACATATCGTAGTCTGAGTCGTTTTCTAATAGTGCGTCCAGATCAGCATCGAGAGTATCGATGTCATTATTATTCTCGTCTGTATGTTCATTATTACTGCTATTGATACTGGCAAAAGCGCTAGCAACCATCAGTGGGCGTACCAGTTTACCTTGTCCAGTCATTACATAACGGCAAGCATCTACCAGCGGGCTAGGCAGCTTGGCATAAGCAAACAAGACCTCGATATCTTGCGCCAGTTGCGCACGCACAGCACCATGAAATTGCTCAGTGCTTTGAAAAGAGACAAAGTCAGAAAGAATAAAGCCAGTAGAGGTAGTACTAGAAGTAAGGGAAACAGTCATAATCCAACCATTTATCAGGGATACAGTAAAACTTATTAGGGATAAGGAAAAAACGCTATTAGTGTAGCATGATAGGTCATATCGCTTATGTGACACACGGTGTCAATTGATTGTTTTTTGCATTTTTCTACCGAAGTTTATTCAAAAACAGTGCAATCTTAGCTGCAATACAGCGACAAGATTTTGTTACGGATGGATGATGTCACTCTCTGGTTGAATATGTTCTGATAAAAGAGCAAGCTAAGCTGACACGTTAATCTTATTATCGTAGTCAAATGGTACTGAATGCTGACACTGAATAGCTAGCACTGACCAAGTAGCATTTATTAAGTAGCGCTAACGGACTTTCATTCCAAAGATGGTAGGCATCAAGCCAACAACACGAAATAAATCTAAATTAACAATTCAGTATACATTTATTCACTAAAACACTTTTAGCGTAAGGTAAATGCCTGCAAGTGATTTAAGAGTGACTTGCGAGTATGGTATTAGCTTGTGACAGTTAGGGGCATAATCCCCTACACTAATTGACGTGAAAATGGTCTGATGGTGACCCTACTGGGTTTTTTCTCAGGATGTTCAATCGTCGATACCGAGTGTTAGACCAAGTCTCAGTCAATATTTTGAACATCAGTACCTGCAACAGCAGTATATAAATGAAGCGTCATATGATGTCATGCAAGAGACGCAAAATACGTGCATCATGATGAACGCTGGATAATAAAGACATCTTCACTTGTGAGCTGGTTATATGTTTGTCTTTATAACATGACAAGCGCACAGTGCTATTACCCATTTTACTAACAGTAACTGGCTATTTATTTTAATTCAAAACGTAGCTTTCGTTATATAGAAAGGAGTTTCAAATGGTATACCAAGGAAATCGCATCACGGTGACAATGCTAGAGGATGGCATCGCCAACATGCAGTACAACGCCGAAAATGAGAGCGTGAACAAATTTGATGCCGAAACCAACAAACAGTTTGGTGAAGCAGTTAGTGCGTTAGAAAAAGCCGACAACGTAAAAGGTCTTATCGTTACTTCAGCCAAAGGCGTGTTTATCGCTGGTGCTGATATCACAGAATTCGTCGGTTCTTTCAAAAAATCAGAAAGCGAGATCAAAGATTGGGTCGTTCATGTTAATGACGCTTTCAATCGTTTTGAAGACCTGCCATTCCCGAAAGTTGCGGCTATCAATGGCGCGGCAATGGGCGGCGGTTGTGAAATGACTTTGGTTTGTGAATACCGTGTCATGAGTGACAAAGCGATCATCGGTTTACCAGAAACTCAGCTAGGTATCTTCCCAGGTTTTGGCGGTACGGTTCGTAGTACGCGTATCATCGGTATCGATAACGCACTTGAGCTGATCGCGACTGGTAGCCCAAAGAAAGCATTGGCAGCATTGAAGCTAGGCTTGGTTGATGCGACTGTACCTGCTGATGATTTGCAAGATGCAGCAATTGACCTAGTCAAAAAATGTATCTCAGGTGAGCTTGATTGGAAAGCAAAACGTGAAGAAAAAATGGCTCCAGTTAAGCTAAACCAGCTTGAGCAAGCGATGGCGTTCAACAGTGCCAAAGGTGCTATTTTCGCTAAAGCCAATCCTAAGCAATACCCAGCACCAGCAATCGCTATCGAAACGATTGAAAAGCACGTTAATTTATCACGTGACAAGGCAATCGAAGTAGAAGCGGCTGGTTTTGCTAAAGCGGCTAAAACCCCACAAGCAGAAAGCTTGGTTGGTTTGTTCTTAAACGATCAATTGGTTAAAAAGTTAGCGAAACAGCATAGCAAATTAGCACATGACATCAGTGAAGCCGCCGTACTAGGTGCTGGCATCATGGGTGGCGGTATCGCTTATCAGGCAGCCAGCAAAGGCTTGCCAATCATTATGAAAGATATCAAGTCTGAGCAATTAGACCTTGGTATGGGTGAAGCGAGCAAATTGCTTGGCAAAATGGTAGAACGCGGCAAGATGACCCCAGCAAAAATGGGTGAAACATTAAGCCGTATCCGTCCTACTTTGAACTACGGTGATTTTGCTGAGACTGATATCGTAATCGAAGCGGTCGTAGAAAATCCAAACGTGAAGCGCGCGGTACTTAAAGAAGTAGAAGGTCTAGTAAAAGACGATTGTATCCTAGCATCAAACACGTCGACTATCTCTATTACTTTCTTAGCGGAAGCACTTGAGCGCCCAGAAAACTTCGTTGGTATGCATTTCTTCAACCCAGTACATCGTATGCCATTGGTAGAAGTTATCCGCGGTGAGAAATCATCTGAAGAAGCCATCGCGACTACGGTTGCCCTTGCTTCTAAAATGGGTAAAGTGCCTGTCGTCGTGAATGACTGCCCAGGTTTCTTGGTAAATCGTGTATTGTTCCCATACTTTGGTGCCTTTGACTTGCTACTGAAGCAAGGTGCTGACTTTGCTCATGTCGATAAAGTTATGGAAAAATTCGGCTGGCCGATGGGTCCTGCTTACCTAATCGACGTCGTTGGTTTGGATACTGGTGTTCATGGCGCAGAAGTGATGGCAGAAGGTTTCCCTGACCGCATGAAGCCTGATTATAAAGGTGCTATCGAGCATTTATACGAAAACAAACGCTTAGGTCAGAAAAACGGCATTGGTTTCTATAAGTATGAGATGGACAAACGCGGCAAGCCAAAGAAAGTTGCTGATGAAGCCACTTACGAGTTGCTAAAAGCCACGACTGATAGCGAAAAGCAGACCTTTGATGATCAAGCGATTATCGACCGCACCATGCTGGCTTTCTGTAATGAGACTGTACGTTGCCTAGAAGACAATATCGTCAGCACGCCATCTGAAGCCGATATGGCGATGATTATGGGCGTTGGTTTCCCACCATTCCGTGGTGGCCCATGCCGTTATGTTGACCAAATGGGTCTAGATAACTACTTGGCACTATGTGAAAAATACGCACATCTTGGCAAAGCTTATGAAGCGCCACAAAAGATTCGCGACATGGCAGCCGCAGGCGAGACTTTTTACGCAACAGCGTAATAGTCAGTCATTACTAGGATGAAGTGCAGTACGTTTGCTATTTTGCATGAAAGCAATTGAGACATGAATCGTTTCCAATAGCGAACGTACGATTATAGTTGGTTCGGTTTAATGCTAGTACGAGTAAATCAAGCACAAATGTACCTATTGTACTTTGAGCGAGATTGACAAGGTAATAGTCGTAAATTGGGCTGACTACACTGACAATAAAAATTGAAAAGGAATATGGTATGACAATTTTAAGTCCAAAAGATGTGGTCATCGTAGATGGCGTACGCTCGGCAATGGGCAAAACCAAAAACGGTATGTTCCGTCATGTACGTGCTGACAGCATGTCAGCGGAACTAGTACGTGCGCTAGTAGAACGTAATGACTTTGATACCAATGATATCGAAGACATTATCTGGGGTTGTGTAAACCAGACGCTAGAGCAAGGCTTGAACATCGGTCGTAACATCGGTTTGCTAGCTGGTATCCCAAAGACTGCTGGTGGCCAAACAGTTAACCGTCTATGTGGTTCTTCTATGCAGGCACTACATACTGCCGCTGCTCAAATCATGACCAACCAAGGTGATGTATTCATCATCGGTGGTGTTGAGCACATGGGTCACGTCGGCATGATGCACGGTGTTGATTTGAACCCTGCTGCTTCCAAGCATTATGCAAAAGCGTCAAACATGATGGGCTTGACTGCTGAAATGTTAGGTCGTATGAACAATATCACGCGCGAAGAGCAAGACGCGTTTGGTCTTGAGTCACATCGCCGCGCATGGGCTGCAACCACTGAAGGTCGTTTTGACAACGAAATAATCGGTATCGAAGGTCATGATGCTGCTGGTCGTCTGCAACTATGTACGGTTGATGAAGTGATTCGTCCAGATGCAACGATGGAGCAAATGCAAAAGCTACGTCCAGCGTTTGATCCAAAAGACGGTACAGTAACAGCGGCAACCTCATCTGCATTATCTGACGGTGCGTCAGCGATGCTAGTCATGAGCGCACAAAAAGCTAAAGATCTAGGTCTAAAGCCACGCGCCCGTATCCGTAGTATGGCTGTGGCTGGTTGTGATGCCGCTATCATGGGCTATGGTCCTGTACCTGCTACCCAAAAAGCATTGAAGCGTGCTGGCATGAGCATTGCTGACATGCAGACCATCGAGCTAAACGAAGCATTTGCTGCTCAAGGTCTATCGGTATTAAAAGGTCTGAACCTATCTGACAAGCAAGACATCGTTAACATCAACGGTGGTGCCATTGCTCTAGGTCATCCACTAGGATGTTCAGGTGCTCGTATCACAGTGACATTGCTAAACGCGATGGAGCAGTCAGATACTGAAATCGGTCTAGCGACAATGTGTATTGGTCTTGGCCAAGGTATCGCTACTATTATTGAGCGTGTTTAATCTTATTTATATAAACAAGATTATTTGAACACTTAATAAGTAGCTACTCGCTAACGAAAAACCTCTAGTCATAACGGCTAGAGGTTTTTTTATGGGTCAAATTAATAGTTGGTAAGCTAATAGATCACAGAGTCGAAAAACACAGTATTACGGCGATTAAAAATTATCTCCATTGACGCATTCATGAAACTATGACTAAATAAGAGAAAGATGAACCATGGCACTGTTTATGATAATTCTAAAATAGTTTTTAGTTGCAACTGTCAGCCGTACAAGGAGTGTACTATGTCTACTATGATTAATGATCGCACCTATCGAATCGCTCGTGAGAATACCCAAGCGATGATTGTTGATGTGCAAGAGCGCTTAACGCCGCATATCTATGACCACGAAAATATCGTCAAAAAAACCGTTACCTTGATTAAAGGGCTGCAAGCGCTCAATATTCCAATCATGCTCAATGAACAATATAAAAAAGGCTTGGGCGATACCTTACCAGAGCTGCGCGACGTACTTGAAGGAGATAATGCCAAGAGCTTTGAAAAGGTTACCTTTAGTGCCTGCGATAATAATGATTCATGGCACCATCTAGCGCAGCAGAACCGTAGTACTGTTCTGCTTTTTGGTGCTGAAGCTCATGTCTGTATTATGCAGACGGCACTGGATTTATTGGACAATGGTATGCAGCCTGTCATTATTGGGGATGCAGTGGGTTCTCGTTTTCCTTACGACAAAAAGCAAGCAATTCGCCGTATTCGCCGTGCAGGGGGGGTGATCAGTACTGTAGAATCAATCTTATTTGAGCTGTGCCGTAGCAGCGAAGATACTGCGTTTAAAACCATTATTAATTTGATCAAGTAGGTGGCTAATATCTAGGTGCTTAAAGGCTTGGATAAATGTCAATTTAACCATTTATCTTCTAATTTATAATAGATAGCGCTTGGTAAAATAAGCGCTATTTTTTTGACAACGGTAATAGTCTTTTAACCATTGCTAGATAGCAAACTAACTATAATACCTTGAACAATGAAACTTAAAATCGCCAGAACTCATAAATATTTAAAACCAATAACTAGAGAAAACCAGAGAAAATCAATGTCGCAAGCCAGCTCTATATCACTCACTAATTCCAAATCTACTTCACATATCGACATCGACGATGTCACTCATTTCTTATTGGAGTTAGATGCGCTCAAGCGCGTGAGTCGCCGCAGCTATGTGACACAGACTACTCGTAAAGAAAACTCTGCCGAACATTCTTGGCATTTAGCGATGGCCTGTTGGTCGATTGCTGAATTATTTGCACTAGACGTCAATCATGAAAAATTGCTGAAGATGGCGTTGGTTCATGATTTGGGTGAGATTGATGCGGGGGATACTTTTTTATATGCTGATACGCGTACTGATGCACACGTCGAAGAGCGTGCATGCATTGCCAGATTGCAATGTGAGCGAGGCAATGGCATTAGTGATTTAAGCGAAGTTTGGGAAGCGCAGGAAACAGGAAGTAGCAAAGAGAGTCAGTTGCTCAGAGTGGTCGATCGCTTATTGCCGTTTTTACTCAATCTAAATACCGATGGTAAAACATGGATTGAGCTTGGTGTTACGCGCTCGCAGGTGGCGGGTGCGCATGCATTTATCGAAGACAGCTTTCCTCCTATTCATGATTGGCTCTCACATAATATTGCATACGCAACTCAGCAAGGCTGGCTGATTGATGCGTAAATCTGCATAAATAACAGGCATAAAAAAAGCCCAATTAAGCTTTATGATTCACGCTTAACTGGGCTGATATTTTCAGTACTCTTATACAGGCGTGTTATTGAGCGTTCGCCATTCCTAGCAATTGGCCCATTTGCACGATGCTATTGGCTTGCATACTATCTAGCCAGTCAGCCTTTGCTGCTTTTGGCAATACCACGATAGCCGTTGAGCCCAAATAAAAGCGTCCAAGCTCTTCGCCTGCCGCAAACTGCATATCGTGATCCGCTTCCTGTATATCGTCAGTACGAGCAATCTTGCCAGTGGCGACGGTTTCAATACCAGCGACGATCATAGCACCAACCATCACAACAGCTGCTTTGCCATATTTGGTATCAAACATACAGACCAGACGCTCATTACGCGCAAACAAGTCTGGCACGTTAGCCGCCGTAGTATTGTTGACCGAAAACAGAGTGCCAGGTACATAGCGAGTCTTGGTCAATGTGCCAGTAAACGGCATATGCACACGGTGATAATTGCTAGGTGCTAAGTAGATAGTTGCAAAACTACCATCAGCGAAATAACTGCCATCTTCACTATCAGCAAGTAGTTGGCCGACATCATAGTGACGACCTTTTGCCTGTAGTAGTTTATGGTCTTCGATTTGTCCTAGCTGAGAGATAATACCGTCCGCAGGGCTCACGATACCGTTTGCCGTGGCGTCGATAGTACGAGCATCTTCTTTTAACTCGCGGGTAAAAAAGTCATTAAAACTTTCATAAGCGTTAAGGCTTTGGCGTTCGTACTCGTCTAAGCTGATATTATAAGCTTTGGCAAAGCTACGGATAAAGGTGCGTTTGACATAAGGGTGGCGACTGGCGGCCAAACGTCCAGCGACTTTACTGAGCTTTTGCTGCGGCACAAGCTGTTGTAAGGTGGTAAATACATTCATAATAAGGCTACCAAAATAAGGTGTAATGTAATAGTGACGTGTTGGAAATTCGACCATGGCACTGACAGTGGCTAAAATTGCGCCATACTACGTTGTAAATCTAGATAAGGCATGAGCATTATCGTCGTTTTACGCCTTGTCTGGAACAGTTTTAGCGATCCGTAGTACCTATTTGTGAATATCAAACACGCCCTAATAATAGTTAAGTTAATGACGGTATTTTATCATGGACAGCATATTATTGTATGGCCATAATCTGTTAAGGAATTAGTAAATGAAAGCACTCATACAACGGGTGAAGCAGGCTAGTGTGGTCGTCGATCAGCAGTGTATTGGCGAGATTGGGCATGGAGTATTGGCATATATTGGCTTAGGGCATGAAGACGATTTTGCCGCTGCCCAGCGTATGATTGACAAAATACTGACCTATCGCATTTTTGAAAATGACGATGATCCGGCCAAATTTGGTAAACTGGATAAAAACGTTCAGCAGGTTGCTGGTGGGTTATTATTGGTCTCGCAATTTACCTTGATGGCAAAAACAGACAAAGGTCGCCGACCAGACTTTGGTGGTGCGATGGCACCTGCTGCGGCGCAAGCGTTATTTGAAAAACTGGTCGATTATGCCAAAACTAAGCACCCGAACGTGGCAACTGGTCAGTTTGGTGCTGATATGCAAGTGTCGAGCGTCAATGATGGGCCGCTCAATTTTTTACTAGAAATCTGATTTTAGAGTGTCATCAAGCTGTCATAATTAATCCGTTTAATAGGTAGAGACTGGTGAGTATATATCGCCTTTTTACATGCTAGATTTTGTCCTCTAACACCGAGAATGTCCTATGTATAATGAGCAAATTTTGATTGTTGAAGATGAGCCTGCGATTCGTGAAATGGTTGTCATGACGCTAGAGATGGCTGGGTTTGATAGCTTGCAAGCGGCTGACGTATCAGAGGCGCATCAGCAGGTGGTCGATCATAGACCATCACTGATACTATTAGATTGGATGTTACCGGGTGACAAGAGCGGTGTGGATTTTTGTCGTATGCTTAAAAACGACGAGCTACTCTCTGAAATACCAGTCATTATGCTAACGGCAAAAAGTGAAGAAGACAGTAAAGTTCATGGTTTAGATGCAGGCGCAGATGATTATATGACCAAGCCTTTTTCGACTCGTGAACTGATTTCTAGAATCAAAGCCGTACTACGCCGCAGTAGCGCGATGAGTAGCGACAAACCTATCGAAATTGGGCAGTTAAGTTTAGATACTAAGAGTCAGCGTGTGACAGCTGCCGGTAAAATTGTTGATGTTGGGCCCACAGAGTATCGCCTATTGGCATTTTTTATGAGTCATCCTGAGCGCGCCTATACACGAACGCAGCTACTCGATCAGGTATGGGGCGGCAATGTATATATCGAAGACCGAACCATCGATGTGCATATCAAACGTCTACGTAAATTACTGCGACCTTATGACTGTGATACATTGATACAGACGGTACGTGGAACAGGCTACCGATTTTCTAGCCTGATTGAGCCAAGTTAATCTTGTACAAATAATGCCGCAGCGATATAAAGGCCGCGGATAGTGGTAAGGATAAAAAATGGACAAGATAGCGCCAGTACAAAGTGAGCAATCAGCTCTATTAGAGCAAATATCTACTCAAAGTACAGCGGAGCAACTCAAAAAAATCGGCAGTGCACTACGAGCCTTGCGCGATGCAGTGATTTTGCTCAACAATAATGACGGTCTAGAATGGTGGAATCAGGCGGCACAAGACTTATTGCTGCTACAGCCAGAAGATAAAGGTCAGAACATCTTTGACTTTATTACTGTACCTGAGTTCCGCCAGTATTATGAAGGTACAACGATACCTAACGATGGCGTCCATATAGAATCATGGCGAGATCCTAGTCGCTACTTAAAGTGCGAACTGACCCCTTTCGGTGATGAAAAATTGCTGTTTGTATATGATGTGACCCGCCTGCGGCACTTAGAGCAAATGCGTCAGGATTTTGTAGCGAATGTCTCGCATGAGCTTAGAACACCATTGACTGTAATGATGGGCTATCTGGAGAATTTCTCCGATCAGCCAGATATGCCGCCGCAATGGCGTCGCGGTTTTGAGCTGATGACGCAGCAAACAGCCCGTATGAACAGAATTGTAAACGACTTACTGCTACTGTCTAAGATTGAAATCGAAGAGTCACACGAGCTGCACTACATAGATATGACTAAGCTACTGACCAATATCTACGACGATGCACAGGCCTACAACCAAGCATACAAACACATCATTCATTTGCATATAGATACGTATGATGGGCTGTACGGATCAGAGATGTACTTGAATAGTGCGCTATCCAATTTGGTAATCAATGCAATCAAATATACGCCAAAGGGTGGTAATATCACTATCAGCTGGACAAGGACGTCTGATGGCTGCCGTTTTGCGGTCGAAGATGATGGGATCGGTATTGCGTCAGAGCATATCGCCCGTTTGACAGAGCGTTTCTATCGTATCGACAAAGGTCGCAGCCGTGCAACAGGTGGTACAGGGTTGGGACTAGCGATTGTAAAACACGTATTGCACCAGCACGAAGCGCAGTTGCAAATCGATTCAGTAGAAGGGGAAGGGTCGACATTTAGTGTGGTATTCCCCTCAAACTACGTCAGATCCGTCACAGCCAATTAATATGATTTCTGGTCTGTATTAGCGTGCGTTTCTCGGCTTAAGTTTTTTAACTAATATCAGCTCAGTGCTATTTCAAATTAGGTTAACGACATACTTTTCTGTATCCGTTAATTCTTTTGCAAAAGCGGATAAGGGTTGACCGCACTGCCATTAATATAGATACCATAGTGTACATGTGTCGGTGTTCCTTTTGCATTACCGCTATCACCCACATAACCTATCACGTCGCCCTGATTGACCCAATCATTGGGAGAGATGTCAGCATAGTCTTCTAGATGAGCGTAGTAATGTCCTGCGCCACCAGGCCCTACCACCACAACCACGCGTCCACCCAATGTGTTCTCACCAACCTTGCTTACTACGCCTTGCGTGGTCGACTGTACGGGAGTATTGCGCGGCGCAAAGATGTCGATGCCTTCGTGGGAGCGGCCTTGACTACGTGCTGCACCCCAAGTGTCTGTCAGGTTTCGTTCTGGTAGTGGACTGGGTAAGCTGTTTTCGGTCGGCAGTTCTTGTTGCAATAGACTTAATTGCTGCCATTTGGCAACCACAAATGACTGCGTCTGTTGACTGATACTGGGTAGTAGCTTATCAAAGACAAATAACAGTGCTAGCAATACGATAGCCTTAATCAATAGGCTTATTAAACGACTAAAAAAAGAAGGTCTGGGAGGCTGGTTATTTCCATCTGCTAGCATTGATGTCTCATATATATTTGATGTCATTTGAGTTTTGATTATAAAAGCTTCGTCTAACAACGTATGTATCGCATTGTTATCTATCGTTTTTACCCCCATAGATATTCTTATGGTTAAGAATATAGACAGCAAATATAGTTTTATCTACTTAACATTTCTGCTGAGCATAGACAGTTGCTACTGATGGTTAATACTTTATGAATGATGCTTTTAAGCCTACTGATATTTCTGCCACGCGCGAAACAGCGCTGGTTATCGATACTGAAACAGATCAGGGCAGTGATCCTAGACCTATCCAAGTTGCTACTATCAATGTAGCAACTGGCTTTGAATGGATGAAATACTTTAACAGTGGTCGATCTATCTCACCCATTGTCATAAAGGTGCATGGTATTACCGATGATGATGTGGCTGGACTTGAGCGCTTTGAGTTGGAGCAGTTTGAATTACCAGAGTACTTGATTGGTCATAACGTACGTTTTGATTGGCGAGTGATTGGCAGTCCTTCTGCTAAGCTGATTTGTACAGTGAGACTTGCGCGGGTAGCTTTTCCAGAATGGCGCGCTTACGGTCAGTCTAAGTGTATCGAGCAGTTATTGGGCAAGGGTGAAGCGAGTGCAATGACGATTGCCGCTCATGACGCGCTTGGCGATGCTCGAATGTGCTATTTGCTGTATCAGGCATGCTGCGAGCGTCTAGAGATTGCGCCGACAGACTTTGCAGCGGCACATGCTATCTCTAATAAAGCGACCCCTGTGAGCAAAATGCCGTTTGGTAAGCATAAAGGCAAACCTATCAAAGATGTGCCTATCAGCTATGTTAAATGGATGATAGGCAATATTCATAATATGCAGCCGTCGCTGTATTCGGCACTGACTAAACGCTTACAAATGGAAGAGGCAGAAAACGCAAAAAAGTAATCTAAGTTATTACGTAGCCAATATATAAGGGGCTACGTGACGATAAAATTATGGTTGGTCGTGCAACCATGTCACCGCCATCTGCCATAGCTGCGGCGCTTTGATATTGGTCTTACTGCTAAAATAGCGCATATGACCGATATGATTTAGACCAAAATCCTCAGGGTCCAAGAAACGCTTTTCTACGGGCATCTTTGTAAATACCCTTATCATATCGTCCATGTTTTCACTGTTGGCGATATCGTCATCGCTAAAGCCAAGCCACAATGCCGGCATGCTGAGCTCATCATAGAAATGCGTGTGTATGCTTTTGCCAAATGCGGTTTTGATATAGCCCGCGCCATTGCACCATTCACGCCATTGACGAGCCACGCCGCGTGGCAGCGGCTCACCCATACCGATTTTATCTGACGGCGTATAGCCCAGTGTTAAATTAGTGAATGGAATAAACGCATCCATAAAACCCATGGCTTTGAGTTTATAGGGCATGCCCATATTTTTGATACGCCCTGACGAGCAAGCGACATTGAACACTGAGCCAATCGCCTGATAGTTGGGCATCAGGCCAATGAGCTGACCACCCGCGCTATGACCGATGAGGTGATAAGAGGCATCAGGAAACTCATCTTGTAAAGCATCAAGTACAGCTGGCATGTCATGGCGACCCCAACTGATCAAGGAAGCGCTACATTTTGCCAGTTCGGTCGATAGTGACTCACCGATTCCTTCATTATCAAAGGTCAGCACTCCAAAGCCGCTTTCTGCTAGGTAGGTCGCAAAATTATGATAAAAGTGACGCTTAATACCTGTGGCAGGTGCCATCATGACGGCTTTTTTTGTTGCATCTTTAGGGCGATAGACCGTGGCTGCCAATGCTTGGTTGCGATCGGTCATGATGCTTAATGAGTAAGTATCAATATTGCTCGCGTCATTCGTATTGCTTTTACTAGTGAGATTGCTATTAACCACAGAGCTTGATAGCTCGGCAGTAGGAGAGGTGTTGTGATTATCCATGGGTATACCTTAGTATTTTTATTAGTAGATAATGAATATCGAACTATGATGAACAATAAATGCGCATCTTGAAAGTGTAGTCGTTGCGTAGTGATAAATCGTTGTGACTATGTGGTAGCATTGCTTATGTTAAGATAAATACTGGCAAGACAGTTGCTCAAATATGACTTCCAAGTTTCGTATAGCTTGGTTGAGTTTGTCTTATGAATCATGTGCATGACAATATAAATGATAGGTGTCGGTATGCAGCCCTCACTAATAACAAGCACTCAATAAAAACTGACAGGTAATTAAGGAAGCTATATGCAAATGAAAATTAACGATGATACTTATGACGTAATCACAAGCAAAGACATTACAAATATTGAAAAAGCAGTCGACAAGTCTGCCCTATCAATGCCGCTCGTGGCTGTGTATTGCGGTTCACGCTTGGGCAATGGCGACGTGTATGAACAGGCGGCACGCGAGCTTGGCAGTGCTTTGGCAAATAATGGCATGGGGCTAGTGTATGGTGGCGCTAGTATCGGTCTGATGGGCGCAGTTGCGGATGAAGTAATCAATGGCGGCGCGCAAGCAGTGGGCGTGATTCCAACCTTTATGCTCAAGCACGAAATCGCTCATGAGCAGCTGACTCGCTTGCATTTGACTGACACTATGCACACGCGTAAGACCGTCATGGCAGAGTATGCCGATGCCTTTATCACGCTACCGGGCGGGCTAGGAACATTAGAAGAGATTATGGAAATCGCCACGTGGCGTCAATTGTACCAGCACGAAAAACCAATGATTATTCTAAACATCAATGGTTTTTATGACCGTATGATTGAGCATTTGAAATATACCACTGAGCAAGGCTTTATGAAGCAGGAAGATTTAGATCGTCTAGTAGTGTGTAATACCATCAGCGAAGCGATTGATATGCTACAGACAGTAGTGACCATAGATGATGCTGTGGATACGGAGAAGATGGCTGGTAGTAATAGTTAAGCCGTATAGCTATTCATACACAGCAAATGCTTAAATATTAAAAGTTATTGCAAAAAAGGAGCAGATAACCAAACCTCGGTTATCTGCTCCTTTATTATATGTATTAACAACCTATCAGCGAATCATGTCTATTAGGCATCAGCAGGCGTGAGATCGTCCAATGCTACTTCACGAATACTATGATTAACATGAGCCATCGCTATCGGGAATCCACGCTGTTCAGCGAGCTCACGTGCAACCTCATCGACAGCGAGGCTATCGTTATGGACAAGGTATGACCACTCATGAGCATAGCGACGACGATTCAGAGGTGTATCGTTCTCTATCAAACCTAGATCTGTCAGCTCATTAACGATTTGATCAGCGGCAATCAAGGTCGAAGATGCTTTGACGTTTTCTGCACGGGCATAGCGTATATTAGAGTACAAGCTCACGTCAGCGACTCGCAGCGTATCATCCTGCCCAGGAATCTGCTGTCCACCGTATAGCGCGTTACCAACAGTACGTGCGCTGTTAAATGTTGGTACAAACTCCGCCACATACTCAATCGCTTGCTGACTACGTGCCTGTAAGGGTGCTTTATCCCAACCATCTTCAATATAATGCACGTATTGCTGTGGCAGTTTGGGCTGCGCACTGTCTTCACTTGATGCGACAAGACCATCATCAAACAAGGTAATGGCTTTACTCATACCGTGAATCTGAAAATATCCGCCAGGGTAGGGAGTAAGCTGCGCCATGCCTTCTGGTGTACCTCGTTGACCGTAGACGATAATCTCTGGTATCTGTCCACCAGCATCGCCCCAATGGGTCACATAAGACGATTTGAACTCGACCATACGTGTGACTTCGACACCAACCATATCGTCGATGACACCCGTACGAAACCCACAAGCATTGACTAGATAATCAACTTCGATAGTCTCAGGCTGAGAGGCGTGTTCTTGATTATGGATCTGTTGATAGTCGATACGCCATTTGGTGACATGATGGTCAGCGTTGGTACAGTTCTCACAATCTACCGGCACGACTCTTTGCACAGCGGTTTCGGTAAATACGTGCGCATTGTCGTACTCTTCGAGCGCAAGCTTGGCAGAAGCTGCTAGACGAAAAATGTTCCAGCCATATTCTTGAACGACAATTAACGGAAATTTAACTTTGTTCAAATCTAAGTATCTAGCGACTGGAATCATCCACTCATCAACCGTACTTGGTACAGCGACTTGCTCACGTTCAGACAGCTCAATCAATTGCTCATGACTATAGAGCTGATAGTAATCTTCAGGCTCGCCCAATACCTTATTATTAGCATCTTGCTCAATCAGTTCTTGATAAGCATCGGTCAAAATATCTAAACGCGGTAGTAAATCTTCAGGCAACCCTTCATCACGTGTCGGTACGGCAAACACCGTAGGACGAACGTCAATAGTGTGCGGATACAAACGCAAAATATCGATACATTGCTTGAGCAGTGCTACGCAATCCTCGTCCGGTATTTCACGATATAAATTACCACCTGCATGCAAATGACACATAGGTGGTCCATCAATGAGAGATTTTTTCTTCTCAAATAAGTATGTCTCTAATCCTAACGCAGCAAGTCGAATTGCAATCGTCGATCCCGCAGTACCGCCGCCCAAAATGCCAACACGCTTTTTAGGTTGAATGTTTTTTGCCCCGTAAGATAACACCTCAGAATGAGCGTCACGATTAAAGGATTGAGCGTAGTTTTTATCAAAAGACTGAGTCATTGTCGTCGTTGTATCCTTAATAGCGTCTGTATTAGGCCATGCTCGATATATGTATCAAATGTTCTATATTTCTTGATATGAGTGCGAAGGTAATTAAGTTCAACTCACAAATCTGAACTTCAATAGTCATCTTTCCTATTGTTTAGCCATTCTTCATCTCTATAGGTTTATTTTACGAAGAACTACAGACAATATGATGGGAAATACGTAAGAAGATGCATGATTTTTGTCAACGAGTCGCTATATGTGTGAAGTTTTTCAGACAAACGAGCCTTTCTAAAAATAGAGTAAACGAGAGAAGTGGCAAACTTGTGGAATCGGAAATAAGCTCGTTTTATTGTTTTGTAAAATTCGACCACTTTTGTAAGTGTGTATATTGGTAGCCAAGATAACTTAAAATCGTATGTTGTATTCATTTTGCTTAGCAAGAAGTGTCGGTTCTGTTTTGAGAACTGTTCAAAATTCCAAATGTTAAAATTAACAAAAGGGACAGTCGATAAAGTAAACGACAACAAGCTCATCGCTATAAAAAATACGACTAAAATTACAAGGAAGTTATGATGAAAAATATGATGATGCTATCGGTACTAACAGGTGTATTGACACTAACTGGCTGTACTACCTTAAAAAACGTGGCCGGTAACGATATGTCAGGTACGCATGAAGTACAGGCAACGAGCAATAATACAGCACCAGTCACTAGCAAGAATGGGGTGCTGGTAGATGCTACAAATCATATGACGTTATATACGTTTGATAAAGACTCTATGAATAAGTCAGATTGCGGTGCAGCTTGCCAAGTTGTGTGGCCAATTTTCAAAGCGCCTAGCGATGCTAAAGCCTCAGGTCAGTTCGCTGCATTTAAGCGTGAAGATGGCAAATATCAGTGGGCAATGAACGGTAAGCCTTTATACTTCTATGCTAATGACACAAAAGTTGGTGACAAAGACGGTGATGATAAACTTGGCGTTTGGCACGTTATCCCAACCAAATAGTATCTTATAACGCTATTGTTGGACAAAAAAAGCAGCACTATTATGGAGGCTGCTTTTTTGTTGTTGCTAGTAAAAGCGATTAATAGCGAATGACGTCTATTTTGACTTTTTCTCTACCAATTCGCCATCTATCTGAATAGGCACATTGGTGGTAACGCCTTGCGAGTATGCATCCATGCCATAAGCAGTACGATCGATATTGCCTGTGGCGCGGAAACCAATCACAGGCTCTTTAGTAAGAGGGCTGTTATCGATTTTCTTTAGCGTTAGGTTAAGTGTTAATGGTTTGGTTTGACCAAGTAAAGTAAAGTCGCCAGTGACTTTTGCTTGTTGTGGATTGATAAAGTTAACCTGAGTGGATTTAAAGCTCATGGTAGGGTACTTCTCAACATTGAAAAACTCGTCGGTTTTCAGATGCTTGTCACGGGCTTCCCAAGCAGTATCGATACTGTCTGTATCAATGACAAAGTTAAGCTTTGTTTTGTTTGGATTTTTTAGGTCAAACTGCACGGTACCGTCGACATCACTAAAGTGCCCCATAACCGTAGAAAATCCCATATGCTCAACAGAGAAACCGACACGAGTATGTGAATTATCTAGTTGCCACTGAGTTGGTAGAGCAGCGCTTGCCATAGTCGTGATAGCAAGTGCTGAGCTGATTAATAGTGCCTTAGTAGTGGTTTTGATGGTAGTGTTTATCATTGAATAGTCCTTATTTAGTGTTAGGGAAGTTGTGCTTACCGATGAACAAAGAGTGCGATATTTTTTGTAGAAAACTGACTAGCCATATCGCATAAATGTTCGATAGATAAATGGCAAAGAAAAGCTAAAGCTCGTTAGCTTAACTACAGATATCTATATAATTGATTAATTTAACTAACCAAAATATTGTACTGGGTTAACTTATACATCTCAACACTATTTCTCTATTATTGACAACTTATCACATATCTCTATCACAACTGCGGCTTGCGTTAGGTGACAAAAACCGTTAAAATCGCAGTTTAATTTTCCCGCTGGGGAAAGGCTAAGCGAACAGAAGGGTGGTGTTGGGTGCTGGAATAAGCCAGTGACGCAGTTGCCATACTTGTAATGTCCTTAGTGCCTCAGTTACGTATGTCATTATTTGTTTGATACATCATCGATGATGCTGTATTTAGACGTTGTACATACATCGGACCTAGAGAGTATATTATGCGTAAAGATATCCATCCTAATTACCAAGAAGTTTTATTCCACGACACTAACGCTGACGTGTTCTTTTTGACTCGCTCAACTGCTAAGACTAAAGCGACTCGTGAATACGAAGGTAAAGAATACCCATACTACCCACTTGATATCTCAAGTGCGTCGCATCCGTTCTATACTGGTGAGCAACGTAAAACTTCTACTGAAGGTCGTGTTGCAAGCTTCAACAAACGCTTTGGCGCATTTGGTGGCCGTAGCAAGAAAGCTGCAGACGCTGCTGAATAATTTACACTCATGGTGTAAATGTATTTCGTTAAGCAATAAAAAACCGCTGATTATTCAGCGGTTTTTTTGGTTTAATTTTCTATTATCTAAAAATCAGGCTATCAGGCTATCAGGCTATCAGGCTATTTAGCGCTCAAACTCAGTAGTAGATGAGTCCAATAACTGAATAGAATCTAGTAACTGAATAATGGTTTCTACTATTTGCTGTGCCCAATAGCCGTACATCAGACTGCTAGGATGAAATCCATCACTGGCAAACATCACATTGATATCTATAGCCGAGCCATTCGCATGCTCTTCTAGCATCCTTGTAAAGTCGGTTGCCATATAAGTGACACCAGTATGAGCCGCACAGACCTGCTGCAATATCCCATCAAGTACCGATGCTTTTGCACCCACAAAGTTATTGAGCGGGGAAGGGATTGCAGGCATTTGCGCCATCGGTGGCAAACTTAAAAAAACCAATTCTCGTACGCCAAATTTACGCTGTGCAATATTGATAATGTCTTCGATTTGCTGTTGCCATTTATGCACAGAGACGTTGGACGTCGTGTCATTGACCCCTACGCTCAGCAACATCACATCAATAGGCTGCTCAGGAGCGGGTAAGACATATAACCTGCGTAGAATATCAAAGCTAGTATGACCTGTTGTCGCTTGCAATGACCAATTGAGTCGAGCAAAGTTTGATTGGATAGCTTTGTTTTGTTCCAGTATCGGTATGAGCTTACCGACCAACGCTTCTTGTTGGGTCTGGCTACCCACACCTGCTGCTGCCGAATCACCGACGACCATAAGGTTAAATGTCTTAGCATTTTGCGCTGATATCTCATTATTCGATTGAGGCAGGTCAATCATACCGTGCCTTTCACCATGTGGTTCAGGCAAGCGGACTGTATCACGCTTGATTTTGCGACCTTGATAGAGGTAGACAGGGGCAAGTAAAACGTCTCTTGCGACCGACGTTAGTTTACTAGTGTCTACCATCCTGCACGTTCCCTGATAGTCGTGAGACTGTCTTCAATTAACAATTTACCGTCGACATAGACATCACGTAATAGATTGTCAGTTGGGTCGCTCATCTCATTTTCTTTGACAGTTGTTAGCTGGCCACTATCGTCTTTTACCAGTGCCAATCGTCCTTTTTTTGAGCGTTTTGAGCGGCTGGTGACAGGATCTTTATAAATATCCTTCCATGCACCATCGATAGAGATAGCGCTAGATTTCATCGCCCAACTCATAGTGTCGCGGTTGACTTGCTGCAATAGACCGCCGCCCATACCAAACGTCACATTTTCTATGCTAAAGCCCGCTTTGATGACCACATCAATAATTTTGCTTAAACTTTGCGAGCTGATGCCATCACCTTGGATGATGCGTACGTAGTCGGGCAGCACTTTATAGCCTTTACTGTTTACGGTCGTACCGAACTTCACCGCCAAGCGCTCTAACGCTTCACGGACGACTTTGGTAGGTTCGCCACTGTCTGGACGAATGACCAAGGTGCCGCCCATGTTTTTGACTTCATCTTTTAAGGCGTCGCCCCAGATATTGTCGATGGCATTCCATAAATCATAACTATCTGAGACAACTGAGAATGCTTTATCCTTACCGCCAAACTGCTCGATCATATTGTGAAAAGCAGCAGTCTCGCCATCACGTCCCCAAGCTGTCATCGTACTGTGCTCGGCGGCTGGGATAGAAAATGCAGGCATATCATCGCCCATCTGATACCAGCGACTAGCACCGATAAGCGCTGTCATCGAGTCAGTACCAGCAAAGTTGACCAAATGCGCTAAGCTACCAAGCGCAACCGTTTCTTGGCTTGATGCACCGCGTGCGCCAAAGTCATGCAAGCGAAAAGGCAGGGACTCTGTATTGTCCGCTGATTTCTCTAATGCTTGACGGATAATGTCTTTGCAATAGTGAGAGACACTAGCGACCGTGGATGGATACCAAATCGCACGCAATAACGCTGTTTCGATATAGCTAGGTAGCCAGTAAAACTCAGGATCGGTATTGATCACTTGGCAGACTACATTGGACACAGGCACGATACTGCCTTCGGGTACGGCTTGGATACGCAATGGCAAATAGCCGTCGTGTTTTTCAATTAAATGTTCCCAACCAGTACGATTGAAGGTTAGGCCATGCGCTTGAACGACCATTTCGGCTTCGTCGATATCTTGATGAGTAATAGGCGTACTTAAGTACTCTTTGATAAAGGCTTGCAAGCCAAAGAACACCACATCGTAGTCGCCTTTGCGCGCTTCAATGTAGCTTGACAGATACTCACTACTGCTCGGGTATTGCACCCAATGTGAGGTCTTATAGCTGTCACTATTTAAGATTAAATTGTTTAGATTACTGGTATACATCACAGAACTCCTCTGCTTTGAAATGCCGCAGCTGCTTTAATAAAAAAACAGTGGCGGTGGTTGATTGCCGTCTATCGGCATTGGTATCAAATTGTTAATACGATATTTAGTGATAGCTGTTATTGATAATAATTTGCTCAAGTAGCTATTAGAAAATGCTACCAAAGAAAGCTACTAGAAAA
Organism: Psychrobacter immobilis; assembly: GCF_904846235.1. GTDB lineage: Bacteria > Pseudomonadota > Gammaproteobacteria > Pseudomonadales > Moraxellaceae > Psychrobacter > Psychrobacter immobilis_C. Next base: position 249,940 of record NZ_CAJGZN010000002.1, on the reverse strand, counting down.
AACGATTAGCAGCGAACTACAAGCCAACCATCTTAGTAATAATCGCATAGTGATCTTCAAACATCATCTTCGCATCGAGCTCAGCTAAGGGTAACCAAAATGCTTTGGTCGCATCGTCGCCACCTTTTACTTTTGGCAGACCTTTTGGATCGTTTTTGAGCTGAAAATAAAACGCTTGAGTAATGGTGCGACCACGCGCTGAGCGATATGGATCGTCGAAGGTATGCTGGCTATGGCAGGAGCCGCGCAATACTGGCTCAGGCACCTTGAGGCGAGTCTCTTCGCGTAGTTCACGGATACAAGCATCAAACAGCGTCTCTTTTGGATTTAGAAATCCACCTGGCAGCGCCCAGAGTCCACGCCCTGGCATACTACGTCGCTCAACCAGTAGGATATGTCCCGACTGTACAATCAAGGCATCGGCAGTCATAAAAGTAGGCGGGTAAGGTGCTGATTCCCACTGTCTTTTATATTTATCTATGAAGTCTGCTTCTTCATGCAACTGATGGTAGTCTTCAGTTTGTTTGAATGCATCAAGGACGTTGCGCGTCGACTCAGGCGTACGTTCGGGCGTAGGCGTGGCCCCCATCAGGTAGCTGTCGCGAATCGGTGTGGCTGATAAGTTATGATAATTAGGCACTGACACAGAGTCCCAGTTGGGGAACAACGACAGATAGTAAGATGAGCTGTCTTTCGAATGACCAATCAAGCCAATATCCGTCTGCAAGTCGCCAGTGACAGATTTTACACCTGCCTGCACATACTGTAGCCAGCGGGTGTCATTGTAGAGTGCATCATCTAAGCCAACACAGTGAATGCGTGCGGCTTCTTCTTCAGAGTAAGCGCCTTTAATCATTGCGGCACGCTCAGCGACGCTAAATGGATTGCGTAAGCTACGTGGCAAGTTGGCTGAGCCAATGAGCATAATCACTTCATCTGAGCGTTTTAATGCCTCATCGATGACGGCTTTGTGCCCAGCATGAAACGGCTGAAAGCGTCCGATAAAGACCAGATAACGATAGTGTTTACTGCTTTTTTGATCTAGGTTTTGCTTATCTGACTGTTGCTCTGATAATTCACTCATAGACGCCAACTTCCTACGACTTATTTTTATTGATTAAAAATTAATGACGCTAATACTGACACAGCCTATGACTTTCTGACAAGTATAAAGATGTTTAGGGGTGTGTCATTATCGAAATCATCCAAACGAAATCTCTACTTTAACTGGCATACTTCTCTATCCATGCCGTCACCGTTGGCCAAATCTCTGTGGCAGCATTGCGACTGATCATGATGCGACTGTGCGTATAGTCATCTAAATCGCCGTTACTGAGCGAGTACTCTCGAAAGATATTAGTTGAATTATCAAAGCTATCAAAAAACAAACGACAGCCACGAGTAGGGGAGATGAAGGTATCGCCTTTCGCACTGATAGAATAAACAGGAATGGTAATCTGTGGCATATGATGACGATAGTCGATAAAGTCATCGCCAGTACTTTTCTGCTGATTAATGCTTTCGTTCATTTCTTCTGTATTTGTCCTGCCTTTATCGAAATTAGCCTTATTCAAAAAGCTACTTTTAAAGTTTTTGTGCAAATTCCAATCGTACCACTGGGTCATCGTATAGTAGCTTTCGTTAAAAGGGCCTACCTTGAACTGCTTAGCGGGTATGAAGCCGATCAAACGCGTAACTATCTTGGCCGTAAGGATTTTTGCGTAGCTGGTCGAATCTTTTACTGCCCCAAAAGCTTGGCAGGCAAACATGCTGATGCTATTGACCTTATTGATATAGCTTGGGTTTTGGACGAGAAACATGGTCAAACCAGCACCGCCGCCACTATGAGTAACGCAATGTAGATTATCGAGTTTTAATTCTTCAAAGAAATAGCGAAAAGTCGCTTCATAGTCGTAAGTGGCGACAGTCTCAAAGTTGAACTTTTCTTTCGGTAGGGAGCTATCACCATGCCCACGCCATTCCATGATGTAGCAATGGTGACCAAGCCCCGCAAAATATTCGGCGATTTTGAGGCAAGTTTGCTTGTCAGAAAACGTACCATGCGTCAAAAATATGTTTTGCGGTGTAATGTCAGGTAGGCTGTTTTCTGACGTGTTAGCTATCGTATCTTTGTCTGGATTATCGGCTACTTTCCAAACGGCAATTTTCTCATCATCCTTAGTAGTTACTAGGTGCAACGTCCGTGTCATCATAAAAATGATCCTATCCAAAAAATACGTAATCTTTATACAAGCTGATAATTATACAAGGCGATTAAAAGCTACCATGCTCATAACGCTACACGCTACTGCGCAAAATCATTCAAATTATCAATACTACGTCAAAACCAGATGACTTGCTCGGGCTAGATGTGAACGGTATGGCATATCGAAAATGCTGAGTGCGCTTGATAAATGGTACCGCTGTCTTTATATAGAGAATAACTTGGCAGCCTACACAATCATTCAGCGTGTTTATCTGTCATGGTTTACATATTGAGTTACTTTGCCACCTGTTAGCATCATTAAAAAAACCAATGACGACAATTTACAATAGCCTCAGTTCAATTCACAGTAGCGTGGTCGGAATTGATGCGTGATTCAGGTATAATGACTGCTATAGACGGATTAAACTTTATACTCATGTCGACCAATGTCATACAATAATAAATACCAATCATTGCCAGTCTGCATGTCTTATATAAATCGTAAACATTTTAAAAATCCAAATTCACGACACAGTAGCCATAATAGATATAGCGTTTGTGTCATAACGCATAGGAAACATTATGAGTGAGCAAAACCAAGCTGATAACCAACTAGACCAAACTGCTGGCTATGAATCAGCCCTAGATACCGAGCAAGTCGAAGCGAAAAGTAACATCACTATCACTGAGTCAGCTCAGGGCTACTTGGCAGATTTGTTATCTAAGCAAGATACCGATGGTATCGGTGTGCGTATCTTCGTTGAGCATCCTGGTACGCCGCGTGCGGAGTGCTGCATGGCTTATAACCAGCCGGGCGAAGAAGACAGCGCTGACTTGCGTTTTACGTATGAAAACTTTTCTGCCTTTATTGAGGCGGCGTCAGTACCTTATCTAGAAGACGCGGTCATCGATTATAATAAAGACCGTTTTGGTGGTCAGCTGACTTTCCGCGCGCCAAACTCTAAAGTGCCTAAAGTAGGCGCTGATGCCAGTGTCGAAGAGCGCATCAACTATGTATTGCAGTCAGAGATTAACCCTGGCTTAGCAGCGCATGGCGGTGACGTACAGTTGCTTGAACTGATTGATGAAGAAGGCATTGGTTTAACCGCTGTATTGAAATTTGGTGGTGGTTGCCAAGGGTGTTCAGCGGTTGATATGACTCTACGTCAAGGTGTTGAAGTGCAGCTAAAGCAACAAATTCCAGAATTGACCCAAGTGGTTGACGAGACTGACCATACTCGTACAGAGAATGCTTACTACAAATAAAATAAAAAATAGTTAAAAGCAAAGTGGCTGCTATAAAGGTGGCCATCATCTCTAGTATAGATATGCCTGTTTGGTTTGCTGCTTATGAATATTTGTCATGAAGAGATGAGTATTTTACTATTCTTTTAATAAAGAAGCTGAGTTATGATGAACTCAGCTTTTTTTATTGCTATGATTTAGCAGACAGTTTTTTAAGGTGGTTTTTGAGCGATACGTCGTCAACAAATCATCTTTTATCAAAATAAAGGAATGTACTATGAGTGATGGATCAGCAGACCAGCAGACAGCCCAACAATCAGAAACTCCTCAACGTCTTGAGACCTTAGCGATTCATGCCGGCTATAGTGTAGAGCCAACGACCAAAGCAGTCGCCGTGCCTATTTATCATACCAGTTCATATGCGTTTGATAATACTCAGCATGGTGCAGATCTGTTTGATTTAAAGGTCGCAGGCAACATCTATACTCGTATTATGAATCCAACCAACGCGGTGCTAGAAGAGCGTGTGGCTGCGTTAGAAGGCGGTATCGGTGCGCTTGCCGTAGCTTCTGGTATGGCTGCCATTACTTATGCGATTCAGACCATTTGTGAAGCAGGCGACAATATCGTCGCTGTATCAACGCTATATGGCGGTACTTATAATTTATTTGCCCATGCTTTGCCGCGTCAAGGTATCGAAGTGCGCTTCTTTGATCATAAAGACCCAGAAGCCATTCGTGACTTGATTGATGATAAAACTAAAATGATTTTTGCCGAGAGTATCGGTAACCCACTAGGTAATATCGTCGATATTCAAGCGCTCAGTGATGTCGCTCATGAATACGGCGTACCTGTCGTGATTGATAATACCGTGGCGACGCCTGCGATATGCCGTCCGTTTGAGTTCGGTGCAGATATCGTAGTTCACTCATTGACCAAATATATGAGCGGAACCGGTACTTCAATCGGTGGTGCAATTGTCGATAGTGGCAAGTTTGCTTGGGGTGATTATCCTGAGCGTTTCCCACTCTTGAATACGCCAGATCATAGTTATCACGGTGTGAACTTCGTCAAAGACGTAGGCGCGCCAGCCTTTATTGCCCGTGCCCGCGTTGCGCCACTACGTAACACTGGCGCAGCACTTAGCCCGCTAAATGCCTTTGGTATCTTGCAAGGTATGGAGACGCTAAGTCTGCGTATGGAGCGTCACGTGCAAAACGCACAAGCCGTTGCAGAATATCTGCGTGATCATGATAAAGTTGCTTGGGTTAAATATGCAGGTCTGTCTGACCATTCTGAGCACGAGCTTGCCAAAAAATACATGAAGGGCACGCCTTCTGCTATTTTGACCTTTGGGGTGAAAGGCGGTCTGGAAGCTGGGGCGCGCTTTATTGATGCGCTGCAACTGATTACTCGTCTGGTAAATATTGGTGATGCGAAGTCACTAGCATGCCATCCAGCGACGACCACGCATCGTCAGTTAAATGAGCAAGAGCTAGAAAATGCAGGCGTCAGTACGGACATGATACGACTGTCGATTGGTATCGAACATATCGAAGACATCAAAGCCGATCTTGCCCAAGCATTAGCTTCTGCTTAATAACAAGCGCTTATTAAGTTGAGCAAACTGTTTGAACAAGTCTGAATGATATAAAAAAAGCCCATATCGATTTGATATGGGCTTTTTGTTTTGCGTCCAACAGATGTGTTTAACAATTAAGAAGACAGTACACGCTGCGCGATATCTCGATAATCCTGCGAGGCAAGACGCGGTCCAAACTGCTGAATAACTTGTGCTGATATTTCGCTAGCAAGACGACCACATTCTGGCAGACTATACTGCTGCGATAGTGCATATAAGAAAGCACCAGCGTAGTTATCGCCTGCACCGTTGGTATCGATGACGTTGGCCACTGCTGGCGTTGCAACGTCATAGACTTCAACTTCTGCCTCGTCATTAGGCTGGTGGGCGATTACCGCACCATTGGCACCATCAGTGACGACGGCAATTTGGCAATATTCAAGCAGGGCACGCGCCGCTGCTTTGACTTGTTTTTTATCAGTGAATAGCTTGGCTTCTTCGCTATTACAGAATATCACTGCGACTTTGTTGCCGAGCATATTAAGCAAACCATCTTTGGCAAATTTTACTACCGCAGGGTCAGCAAAGCTCACCGCGATTTTTGCATTATGAATGCCGGCTTGTTGACGTAATTGAGTCATCGCTGGTTGGATGCTCTCAGACATCGCCAAATAGCCTTCGATATATAGCCAATCTGCTTGCGTCAATGCGTCAAAATCAACATTGTCAGCGACAATCTCACTTGAAGTACCAAGATAGGTCTGCATGGTGCGTTCGCCATCTTCGGTGACGGCAACCACACATGAGCCGGTCACACCGCCTTCATGAATAGATTTGTCTGAGGTCGCGACACCTGCTTCATGCAAGTCTCTGAGATAAAACGCCCCTTGATCATCATCACCGACGCGGCAAGCATAAAAAGGCTTACCGCCTAAGCTGGCAAAGGTAAACATAGTATTGGCTGCAGATCCACCGCCTGCTTGTTTTGATGGCTCAATCTCAGCCAGTTTAAAATAAGCCAGTAGTTGCTGCTGCTCTTCAATACCAGCCAGCGTCATATTACCTTTGGTCAGCTCGGTCTCTTCTAGTGCCGCATCTGACAGCACATACTCGTGATCAACCAACGCATTACCTATTGCCATTACATCGTACATTGCTTGTCTCTCCTCAATTCATTTATAAATGGTTATCTTTTTATTATTAAAAACTAGTCAGCTTGCAACTCTAGTAGACGCTGATAAAGCGCATTTTTCTTCACGCCAGTGATATCAGAGGCTAGTGCGGCTGCTTTTTTGACCGATAAGTCCTCTAGCAAACGCTGTAGCAATTTATCATGCGTACTGATGTCGTCAGTATCTTTTGCCACACCGACGCCAGCGACGACCACGACTATCTCGCCGCGTTGCTGATTGTCATCTGCTTTGACAAACTCGACCAACTCGCCAAGGGTGCTCTTGTGTACTGTTTCAAAAGTTTTGGTCAATTCACGGCAAAAAGTCACCGCACGGTCTGCACCAAATATCGTTGCCATGTCTTCTAGACTAGCTACGATGCGATGCGGTGCTTCATAAAATATTAAAGTTTCGGTACGTGCGATTAGATCGCTCAGCTGTTTTTGACGACCGTGCGTTTTGGCAGGCAAGAACCCAATAAAGCTAAATCGATCAGAGGGTAGTCCTGCTACTGACAATGCGCCAATTGCAGCAGAAGCCCCAACGATAGGAGATACGGTCACGCCAGCTTCATGTGCAGCCTGTACCAATTGATAACCTGGGTCACTGACCAGTGGCGTACCAGCGTCACTAATCAAGGCAACCGAATGACCTTGCTCAATCATTTCAATGATTTTAGGCGTTTGAATAGCGCTATTGTGTTCGTGATAAGCCCATAGCTTGTTATGACCTTTTTGCTTCGTTGTGGCCTCATCATCTTCTACACTACTTGTGGCATGATGGGTCTCTGAGTTTTTTGCCTCATCCGTTTTGCTTCCTTTAGTATCAATACCAAAGTGCGACAACAGCTTACCTGAAGTGCGAGTATCTTCACAGGCAATGATCGCGACCTGCTTTAAAACATCAATCGCGTGTGGCGTCATGTCGGTCAAGTTGCCAATCGGCGTGGCAACGATATAGAGACAAGCTGGCATCGCAGTAGGGGTAGACATGAAAACCTCGGGTTATTAACAATAATAGTGCGCCATTATATCCAGTCGTTATCTATGATTTTTCAGTCAAATAGTGAGTGAATAAATCGATAGATTTTGAGAGCATAACGCGCAGAAGTGGCTAGTTTAGCATGTTGTGCTATGATAATTCTCAAATGTTAAGCAGACGAATTAACCTTATGACGAATCACAAACCCTTGATCTTAACCTCACCGAAACAACGACAAGGCAGCCTGTTTGAACAGCAGGCGTGTGAGTATTTACAAGCACAAGGGTTACGGTTGGTGGCGCAAAACTGGCAACAGCCAAAAATAGGCGAGCTAGATCTGATTATGATGGAAGCAGGACCCGCATGGTCAACGCTAGTATTTATCGAAGTTCGTCAACGTAAGCGGTCAATCTATGGCGATGCAGCACTCAGCGTGACGACAAGCAAGCAGCGTAAAGTGATTAAAGCGGCGCAATGTTTTTTGCAGCAGCATCCTGAGTACGCTCATTATGACTGCCGCTTTGATGTCATTGCTTATAATACGGCGGGTAAGCTCAGCTCAAAAGAGAATCCGTTGAGTGATGAGCCGGAATGGCTTAAAGGTGCCTTTGTAGCCAGTGCATGGTAGTAAATATATAACGCAAATACGGGATGACTCGCGCGCCTGACTGAATCTAGCGCGCAATACTCGTTACCAAAAACCTAACCGCTGCTGGCCAAAATTAAGTAAAGTAGCTGTTAACGAAATTCGTCTTATCACTGCTAGATAAAAATTGACTCAATTCATTGAATTTATAACACCGTCACCACCATGCTCTAAGAGGTAAACAATGACACGGATGCATTTGCGCACTGCTATTTTTGGTTCATCACGCTGTATTACGACGGGCATTATGCTTGCTGCTTGTGTGGTCAGTACAGGCTGTGCCACCAACTATCTGACCAACAGTACAGAAGGAACTTACGGTGTGCCAATGACTGAGCGCACCATTCCGCAGCGTCTACTAGATCGTAGTATCGAGCATACTGCCAAAATCAATGTCTATGGGCTAAAAGAAGACTTGCAGCAGACCAGCCGTATGGGTATCGATAGCTTCAATAGCGAAGTGCTGCTCACAGGGGAAGTACCGTCTGAAGCGCTCAAAGCAGAAGTAGAAAAGGTCGTTAGCTCCATGCCAGATGTACGCCGTGTCTACAACGAGATGGAAGTAAGTGCATCAAAAGGGTATAGCTCAACGGTTCATGATGGTTATATCACTTCAAAGCTACTGGCGAAAATAGCCGCCAGCGATGGTGTGAGTGCGTCACAAATTAAAGCCGTTACCAATAATGGTGTGGTCTATATTATGGGCCGTATGACACCCACTCAGCAGAGTCATCTGATTGATATTGCTAATAGTACCGTTGGGGTTACCGAGTTGGTATTGCTGACAACTGTCGTTGACGATAGAGGGGTGAAAATAAATAATGATGACATCATGTACGAGAATAATTTGGCCAATCCTGCAGTAGCGCCAGCTGCCCAAAATACTACTATCAACACGGCAACGCCTCTTGTCATAACGGAAGAAGAGGACAATACCACGCAGCCGTCATCAAGCCCTTATATTGACCTTTATCAGAACCAGTAGGCACTCTAGTTCGCCAAGCGATAAATGACGTTAATCACAATAAGCCTAAATAGTGATAACAGTAAAGGCACGAGAAATCTTCAGCCAGTGAGTACTATATCAATAGTAAAACGTAGCAGAGTCAGCGCATTAGCCAACGATACTAATATCAAACACCTCATTGGCTAGTGGATGAACCATTATCGCTGTTAGCCTGTTACTACTGATTGATAAATAAATATAATAGGATACTGGTCATGAAGGATTCACAGGCAAATATACAACCAAATAAAGAAACAAGCGTCATTGGTAATATAGGCGTGCACAATAAACCTGCTCATAAGAAAACACGAACGTTGAGATTTGGTGGTGCGGCAATATTGGCATTGGGCAGTATCGCGCTAGCCACGCAAAGCGCACAGGCATTATCACCGTTGGCTATCGTCAATGGGATTACTTCTAGTGGTGGCGTTGGGGTAAGTAAGGATATCTTATACGGTGATCAGCCTTCACAAGACCTAGATATCTATTATCCAAAACCGCTAGCACAAGCAATGAAATCTCAAAGTGCTATCAATACCAGCTATCCTATGGTGGTATTTGTCCATGGTGGTTCATGGGAGAGCGGCAATAAAGAACAATACGCCTTTGTCGGTCAGAGCTTAGCCAAAGCAGGGTATGTCACCGCAGTGATTAATTACCGTAAAGCGCCTGAGCACGTCTATCCTGATTATGTCAAAGATGCAGCTCAGGCAATTGCTTGGAGTATTGAAAATGCGACCAGTCTCCATGCAGATCCGTCACGCCTAGCAGTGATGGGGCATTCTGCTGGCGCGTTTAATGCAGTAGCAGCCGTTGCTAACGAAGACTTTTTGTCGCCTTATGGTATTAAGCCAACAGATATTGCAGCCGTTATCGGAATTGCGGGTCCTTATAGCTATGATTTCCGCAAGTTCAGTAGTGCAACGGCGTTTGGCCCCAATGCCACACCTGATGAGGTGATGCCAGATCGTCAGATTAAAGGTGCGCAGCCGCCCTATTTATTGTTAACGGCAGAAAAAGACAAAATTGTACATGTGACTAATACAATCAAAATGACAGAAGCGTTTAAAAAAGCAGGCGTAACCGTTGAAACGGGCGAAATCGAAGGGGCCAGTCACGCAACCAGTATAGGCGCTATGGCACCGCCGCTACGCTGGGTAAATGATGTGCGTGCGCAAGTGTTGACGTACTTGGATAAAACGCTCAAATAGCTTATCACTATGCATGTCTATCACTTTTGACCGTTTAATTGATAGCACTGTCTCAATGCTCAAACATACTTGAGTAAGACAGTACTGTAAGATATGCAAACTCTTGTTATAATGTCATCACTTTAAATCTATACCCTATTCTAAACTTTAAGGCAGACTATTCTATGAGCATGAACGCTGACGATTTGATCGCATTTTTACAGACTCACTTCCCAGACGCTTTTATTCAAGCTGCCAACCAAGGTAATAAGTTTGACGTACGCGTGGTCGATGCCAGCTTTGAAGGCAAACGCGCGGTTCAACGTCAGCAAGCAGTATATGCGTTAGTCAATGATAAGATTGCGAGTGGCGATATTCACGCACTCAATATCCAAGCGCTGACGCCTGCTGAGTGGGACGCTCAATCAAAAGGCTAATCAAATAGCTGTCTATATGACTAGATATTACTGAATCGGCCATATGCATGGTTGAGCGCTGTAGTTCTGGTTTTCATAATTTTTTATACTCATCGCTAGGTTGTCACCTTTATGGATCAATTTTTAATCACTGGTAGTAGTCGTATCGCAGGGGAAGTCACCATCTCAGGCGCCAAAAATGCCGCTTTGCCGTTACTCGCAGCTATGATATTGGCTGAGACCCCAACGACACTGCATAACGTGCCGTCACTACAAGACGTGCGAACGTTGATTGAATTGATCGGTGGCATGGGTATCAAAATCCAGAAGCAAGATGATACGGTCACTTGCGATACCAAGAGTATCGATAACTTTTATGCACCGTATGATTTGGTAAAAACCATGCGCGCGTCAATCTTGGTACTAGGGCCGCTACTGGCACGTTTTGGCGAAGCCGAAGTCTCATTGCCAGGTGGCTGTGCTATTGGTTCACGCCCTGTTGATCAGCATCTAAAAGCGTTTGAAGCGATGGGTGCTGAGATCAGTGTAGAGAATGGCTATGTAAAAGCTCAAGCACCTAAAGGTGGTAAGCTATTAGGCTGTAATTTCTCATTTGATATGATTACCGTCGGCGGTACTGAAAACGTCATCATGGCAGCAGCACTAGCCAAAGGCACCACTGTTTTAGGTAACTGTGCGTTAGAGCCAGAAGTGGTTGATTTGGCCAATATGTTGGTTGCAATGGGTGCCAAAATAAGCGGTATCGGTACATCAACGATGACCATCGAAGGGGTAGAGCGTCTACACGGCTGTGAATACTCAGTTGTCCCTGACCGTATCGAAACAGGCTCATACCTTGCTGGTGCCTTGATGACACGTGGCGATGTATTGACCAAAAAAACATCTGCTCTATTATTGACGCCAGTGCTAGAGAAGTTCGAAGACATGGGTGCAACTATCACGAGCGGTGATGACTGGATTCGCGCACAAATGAAAGGTCGTCCAAAGGCGGTTGATATTCGTACACAGCCACATCCTGGTTTTCCAACGGATATGCAAGCTCAGCTCATGGCGATTGCTTGCTTAGCTGACGGTACAAGTACTTTTATTGAAAATATTTTCGAAAACCGTTATATGCATGTACCAGAGCTCAATCGTTTGGGCGCGTCTATTCAGGTTGATGGTCACACTGCCGTAGTACGAGGTGTCGAAAACTTTACTGCAGCACCAGTCATGGCGACGGATTTACGTGCGTCTATGTCATTGGTAATGGCAGCGGCGACTGCTGAAGGCGAGAGCCTGATTGACCGTATTTACCACATTGACCGTGGTTATGAGCATGTTGAAGACAAGCTGCGTAGCTTAGGCGTGAACATCGAGCGTATTAATACCAACGCTTAATATTGATTGACTCAATATCGACTGTTACCCATATTACGTTATAAATTAAAAACTCCCCTTTGAGTAGGGGACTGCACATGGACACGATGTCATTATGACTGAGACAAGCAAATCTTTACCAGCCAGCGGTTTATTAAACGAAGTAAACGATGAGTTTTCAGGTCTAACCTTGGCTTTATCAAAAGGCCGCATTTTAGAAGAGACCATGCCGCTGCTACGTGCAGCTGGCGTTGATCTTTTAGAAGATCCTGAAGCGTCACGTAAACTGATTTTTCCAACCTCAAATCCAAATGTACGTGTATTGATTTTGCGTGCCAGTGACGTGCCGACTTATGTCGAACATGGCGCTGCTGACTTTGGGGTGGCGGGTAAAGATGTGCTGCTTGAGCATGGTGCCAATCATGTTTATGAATTGCTCGATTTGCAGATTGCTCAGTGCAAATTGATGACTGCGGGTGTGAAAGATGCACCGCTGCCAAATCGTCGCCTGCGTATCGCGACCAAATATGTCAATGTCGCTCGTGCTTATTTTGCAAGCCAAGGTCAGCAGGTTGATGTCATCAAACTTTACGGTTCGATGGAGCTTGCGCCGTTGGTTGGCTTGGGCGATCTGATTGTCGATGTGGTCGATACAGGCAATACATTGCGTGCCAATGGACTTGAGGCACGCGATCATATTTGCGATGTTTCCTCACGTTTGATTGTCAATCAAGTGAGCTATAAGCGCAAATTTGCACTACTAGAACCAATTTTAGATAGCTTTAAAAATAGTATCGCCAACAGCTAATGATCCAGTGCAAGTCATTGGTAATATAAAGCATGGTTATACAAATTTTTAAACCAGTTTAGCAGGCTATGAGTGACGTAGCGTGCTAAACTGGTTTTGTTGTCTTAGCTTGCGGAAACATAAAATCACCATAAAAATCAGACAAGAAGACGTCGAGTAAGCCGCAATATTTTGAAAGATAAACCTACTTTACTCAGTTCCAAACCGTTCATTTTTAGCACTACTTTATGCTCAGATATAGGATTAGGTCATGCGCCAGTTAAGTACCCAAGATGCCGATTTTGATAGTCAATTGACACAGTTGCTTGCCTTTGAGACAGTCAATGATGCTGAATTATTACATACCGTCGACGATATCATCGCCCAAGTACGTGCTGATGGTGATAGCGTCGTGTTGGCATTGACTCAGCAGTTTGACCAGCATCCAGCAACGTCGATGCGAGAGTTAGAGCTGTCTAAAGAAGCGCTTGCTGAAGCGTTTGCCAATCTTGATGAAAAAGTAAAGATAGCGTTGACCACAGCAGCGACTCGGGTACAGACATTCCATGAGCGCCAAGTACAAGAAACATGGCAGTATGAGGATGAGCTAGGTAACCGATTGGGTCAAAAAGTCACGCCACTTGATCGCGTTGGGATTTATGTGCCGGGCGGTCTGGCTTCTTATCCATCGTCAGTATTGATGAACGCCATTCCTGCTAAGGTAGCTGGCGTCACTGAAGTTATCATGGTCGTACCAGCGCCTAAAGGCGTGCTCAATCCGTTAGTATTGGCAGCGGCCCATCTGGCCCAAGTCGATCGCGTCTTTACTATCGGTGGCGCTCAAGCAGTAGCAGCTTTAGCTTACGGCACTGAAACGATTCCAGCCGTGGACAAAATCACAGGACCAGGCAATAAATATGTCGCTGCAGCCAAACGCGCGGTATTTGGTCAAGTTGGTATCGATATGATTGCCGGACCTTCAGAAGTATTGGTGTATGCAGAAGGCGAAGCACAAGATAGAGCGGACTGGCTCGCGATGGATCTATTGTCTCAAGCTGAGCATGACCGTATTGCACAAGCTATCTTTGTGACGACTAGCGAAGAGCAGCTCAACGAAGTAGCACTTGAGATAGAAAAAGCACTGACTGAGCTGCCAAAAGCAGATATCGCGCGTGACTCACTGCAGAACCGCGGCGCACTGATTTTGGTAAAAGATCGTAGCGAAGGTATGGCACTTATCAATCGTATTGCTCCTGAGCATTTAGAGTTATCTGTTGATAATCCTGACGCACTGTTAAACGATATTCGTCATGCGGGCGCTATCTTTATGGGTCGTCATACGCCTGAAGCTATTGGGGATTACTGTGCAGGACCGAACCATGTACTGCCAACATCAGGCACTGCTCGCTTTTCTTCGCCGTTAGGTGTTTACGATTTTCAAAAGAAATCATCCATCATTTATTGTAGTGAATCCGGCAGTAAGCCTTTGGCTGAGACAGCTGATATTTTAGCGCAGCGTGAGGACTTAGAAGCCCATGCGCGTTCAGCTCGTTATCGTTATCAGTAATTGATTTTGAATTTTTAGCTTTTACTTTTGATATTTATTTTTAATAGTCTTTGTGGCTAATAGTAGGATAATTTATGAGTGAGTCAAAGATAGACACCAGACTGTGGTCGTCTAAAGCGCGCAACTTGTCACCTTATATTCCAGGTGAGCAGCCGCAACACGACAATCTATGCAAACTAAATACCAATGAAAACCCATTTCCACCCTCGCCAAAAGTAGGGGAGGCTATTGCTAAGGTTTTAGAGCAGCAAGCTGATGAACTACGTTTGTATCCTGCTCCTGAATCTAATGACTTGCGTGCTGCATTGGCACAGTCATACAACCTTGATATCAATCAAGTATTTGTCGGTAATGGTTCAGATGAAGTCTTGGCATTAGTCTTTGCGAGTTTCTTTTTAAAAGAGCGTCCGCTGCTATCACCTGATATTGGTTATAGTTTCTATCCTGTATATGCGCAGACGTTTGGAGTAGAGCTTGTACAGATTCCTCTAGAAGAAGACTTTAGCATTGACCCTGATGCTTATCGTCAGCCTTGTAGTGGTATTATCATTGCTAACCCTAATGCACCAACGGGCTTACTGCTGTCGCTTGCTGATATTCGTAAACTTGCGAGTGAGCATTCTAATGCGGTCATTGTGATTGATGAGGCATATATCGATTTTGCTCAGATAGACGAGAGCAATGCAGATGCTCCAGTCTCAGCGGTGAGCTTAATCAATGAATGTGATAACGTCATCGTGACCCAAACCTTTTCAAAATCACGCTCACTTGCTGGATTGCGGGTTGGTATGGCCTTTGGCAATGCATCGTTGATTGAAGCACTGACACGGATGAAAAATAGCTTTAACAGCTATCCATTGGATAAATTGGCTCAAGCTGGGGCGACTGCGAGTGTGTTAGATACTGAGTATTTTGAGCACACCCGTCAGCAAGTCATTGATTTACGTACGTCACTGACAGCAGAGTTGACGACATTGGGCTATAAGGTCCTACCGTCACATGCAAACTTCGTATTCGCTCGTCCAAAAGATGGCAATGCTAGCGTTGTCGCGAGTGCGTTACGCGAGCAAGGCATTATCGTTCGGCATTTTGATAAGCCGCGTATTGCAGAGTACTTGCGTATTACTATCGGTACAGCAGAGCAGAACAACCGTTTGATTGATGCGCTAAAAGCCTTGCAAGTCGATGCTAGCGTTGTTGCTGAATAATATTATATTGATAGCTTAATATAGAATGTTGATAGGTACGTCTCTTTATTCATAACGCACACTACTATCGATAAGTCTTAAAAAAGCCTGCTAACGTAACGTTGGCAGGCTTTTTTAATTTCAAATTAGCAATAATATTTGAGTTCGCTATCTTAGGTTTTTTGAGCAAGTACTGATAATAAATTACCTACTTTATCTAAGCATTCTTGGTATTCAGCATCACAATCGGATGCGACCGTAATACCGCCACCTGCCCACAGGTTAACGTGTCTTTCTTTATTACAGTCATCATTCGACAAAGCGTTGGCTTGCAAAGTACGAATGAGCACATTCCATTGACCACTACCATCAAAGTTCATATAACCCATAGTGCCACAGTAGGCACCGCGTGGCGTAGACTCCAACTCAGCGATGATCTCAACAGCGCGTTTTTTCGGTGTGCCAGTAATAGAGCCAGCAGGCAGACTACCAAACAATACAGCCAACGGATGAGTATCAGCTTTTAGCTCAGCAGTAATGGTACTCACCATATGATGCACGTTACTAAAGCTCTCAATTGCAAATAACTGTGGTACTTTCACAGTGCCAATTTTGGCGTATTTGCCCAAATCATTACGCAGTAAATCGACAATCATGACATTTTCGGCACGGTCTTTTTCGCTATTGACCAATTGCTGTTTATAGCGCTCATCTTGCTCGTTAGACGTACCTCGCGGCATGGTTCCCTTGATAGGCTTGGTGCGAATAGAGTGTTTGCCAGTATCAACTTCTCTAGTGAATGTAAAAAATAACTCAGGTGAGCAGCTTAACAATTCAAAATGATTGCTATCTGTGTTAAAGCTGCTGCTTCTATTTAGGTAATCACCATCATTGCTATCAACGCTCATATATCCTGCAAAAGGCACTTTTGTATTGCGATATAGCGCAGGCAAATAGTCAATAAGCGAAAAGGCTGATTGAACATCGTTATTTTCACGCGCTAAACTGCCAGACCATTTCTGTGTCAGGTTTATCTGATAGCAGTCACCTTGTTGTAGATAGTCTTGTGTGCGATTAAATGCTTGTTGATAATTAAGCTTACTCCATCGCGGACTTAAAACTAGGGGAGTGATGTTTGATACATCTTTAAACTGTGGTTGATTGAGATGTTTATCAGACAGTTTTTGATCCAGTTCACCTAGGTAAGAGGTAAGAGTATTTATAAGAATATCGTTTGTCTCATGATCGGTATTCTCAGAAGCATCGTCGTTAGTTAGATGATTCTTTAACGTCCAACCTGTATCAGCATGTGCCGTAGGTGTTAGATAAATATCATAATGCCCTAATGAAGCACACGGCTGTATTGCCAATTCAATTCTATCGGCAGGGCTTAGCTCATAGGCCGCAATATCATAACCAATAAAACCGATTAGCCCATGATGATAACTGGGTTTTGGGCTTTCTTCGTTATTGATATATGAGGTGTCGTGATTAATTTCTTGATCGTTACTATAAGCGATTAGTTCCTCTTGCCACTCTAGATAGCTCATATAAGCTGTGGTGCTAGCATAATTGTTATCAACGCTATTTACATTAGTATCGCGACTCAAGTCAGTATTGCGACAACTCTTAATCACCTTATAAATATTGGGTAAATCACTAGAGGCTTGCTCACAATTGGGATAAACCGACCAGCTGACTTTAGGCAGCAAGCCAATTACTGGTCGTCCGTCATTATTTAACCAAGCCAATTGCCAATTTTCTGCATCATCTTGGTTAAGTAAATGGCGTCTTAGCTGTGGCATTAATTCAGCCGCTGACAAATCACCAAAACGCCAGCTAGGTTTGCTAGCTGGCGATGGCACAGAATCTGTCTGCTCAGTTGTATTGTGATTTGATACAAGCATGGGTTAAGCGTCAAACTTTTTGATAATTAGCGTAGCGTTGGTACCACCAAAGCCAAAGCTATTACTCATCAAGGTTTCAAGATTAGCTTCACGCATTTCGGTGACAATATCGAAACCTTCAGCAGCAGGGTCCAAGTTATCAACATTGATACTTGGAGCGATAAAGCCGTCCTGTAGCATCAGTAGACAATAAATCAGCTCTTGTGCACCAACAGCACCCAAGCTATGACCTGTCATTGATTTGGTTGAGCTGATAGCAGGTACTTTACTGATGTCATTATCAAATACTTTAGCAATCGCTTTAAGCTCAGTAATATCGCCTAACGGTGTACTAGTACCATGGCTGTTGATGTAATCGACACTTTCTAGACCCGCTTCAGTTAAGGCTTGTTGCATACAGCGAACAGCACCTTCACCGCTTGGCGCAACCATTTCTGCACCATCAGAGCTGGCACCATAGCCAACGATTTCAGCCAAAATATTAGCGCCGCGTGCTTGAGCATGTTCCAGACTCTCTACAACCACCATCGCGCCACCAGCAGCAATCACAAAACCGTCACGGTCTTTGTCATAGGCTCTTGAGGCAAGTTTTGGTGTGTCGTTATACTGAGTACTAACTGCGCCCATAGCATCAAACATACAAGACTGCGTCCAATGCTCAGCTTCACTACCACCAGCCAATATCACATCGGCTTTACCCAATTGGATAAGCTCAGCAGCATGACCGATACAGTGTGTCGAAGTCGCACAAGCAGAGGCGAGAGAGTAGGAGACGCCTTGGATTTTGAGACCGGTTGCTAAAGCGGCTGATACCGAGCTGCCCATTGTCTTTGGTACTGCCATTGCGCCTACACCGCGTAGACCTTTTTCGCGCATAGCATCGATAGCATTGACGATATTTTCTGTTGATGCGCCGCCCGAACTTGCCACTACACCCACTCGTGGGTTGTTATTGATAGTATCAAGTGACAGGCCAGAGTGCTCAATCGCATTTAGTGCACTAACATAAGCATAGAGACTGGCGTCACTAAAGAACCGTTTCAGCTTACGATCGATACCACTGGTATCAAGTTCTGATTGATTGATACTACCGCTCACGTGTGATTTAAACTCGTGCTCAGCATAAGAATCGTTAAATGTAATGCCAGACTGACCTTCTTTGAGGGCAGTGGTGACAGTATCTAAATCATGTCCAATACAAGAGACAATCCCTGCTCCAGTAATAACGACGCGGCGCATATGCTATTCCTTATAAGTAACGACTTGCTAGCAGTTGGTTGCAATAATCGTGGTAAATCTATATATGATGTTTAACTATGAGTTAATTCAAGCATTATAATGAAAAAATAGTCTATGTAGATAACGATAGCATGAATTTAGGTAACGAAATTCTGTTAACGGTCTATCAGAGACAATATAAATTCAGTGTACAATTATGCTCTCAGTTATGGCACATGATAACGTATCAAGCACTGGAAATCTTCGGACAAGTGTAAAATAACGACAAAATAACACTTATGACTGAGTTTTGAGTAAAGAGATGAGAAGTAAGACTAGCTACTGACTATGGACGGAATTATACTTTAGATACAAAATTTGTGATTCTAATAACATTGTTCGCACTGACACCAGTTACGATAACTGGCTAGAATAATAGATTCACTATTATTAATAATTAACTATCATATTAAAATACAACTATATTAAAAACCACTTCATCATATTAAGGACATCACGATGGCAAAGCGTAGTACTCTTTCTAAAAGCATAAATACCATTGGCTCTTTTACTCGAAACAACCTAGAGCGTGTAGGGGCTATGATTGACAGCGTAAATGCTAAAACAGGCAAACCGCGTCAATACAAAGCCGTCGACCTAGGCGATGAAGACTACCAACAAGACTTGTTTCGTGAGCAAACCTTAAAAGCTACGCAGCAACTTTTAGGACCACGCTTTGCTACTTATGGTAAATACGCCAAGAAAGTCGTGCCGAATAGCTTTTTCCAATCGACAGTTGACGGCGCATTTGCCCAAGTAGCCAACCTCGCTGCCAACTGGAGCCAACTCGACTTACCTAATGAGCATCGTTTTGCCAATATTGCTACTTTAGATGACGAAGAGCGTTATGCGCTAGCTACTGATATCGCTAATCAAAACCGCGCGCTTGCAATGATGGGTGGTTTGACAGGTTTGGCAGGTCTACCAGGTTTGCTAGCTGATACATTGTGGCTATTATTGGTTTCATTACGTACGGTTTATCAGATTGCTGCTGTATATAATAAGCCGCTGACAGGTAAGCAAGGCGTCAAGATGGCGTACGAACTACTATCAAACGCTGATTTGAGCAAGATGCAAGAAAAACAAGCGCTACTAGCTGGTCTAGGTATTGGTAAAGGTTTGCTTGATAATGCTCAGAGCAATGGACTACATAGTGAACTTAAAAATCTCGGTCTGAAAAATAAAAATGTAAATTTCTATGCTGCGCAAATAGACAAAGTCGCCAGTCAAGTAGGTATTGATTTAGATCAGATTAATTTATCATGGGTTCGTCGTTTTATTCCTGTCACCGCAGTAGCGATCGGTATGCACTACAACAGTCAGTTGATTGACGAAGTTATTGGCGTTGCTCAAGCGACCTTTGCGCCAGAGGCAAAACTAGCCAATCGTGCCATTACTGATGACAGCAGCAGTGAGGCTAAAGTAGAAAAGGCTAATACTGATGAGGCGAAAAAAGACACAGAGCCCAAAGAAAAAAGCAGTGATCCAGAAAAAGTTACTGATAAGGAAGAAACTAGCAGTAAAAAAGACGCAGACAAGCAAACGTCTGATAAAAAAGCCAAGTAATAAAGATATTATTTGCTAGTTGGGTTATAGCTTTATAAGCGCAATGGTATTTATCTTAGTTTGATTGAGCAACACGACTTGAAAATTAGGATAAATACTACCACTTAGTTACTATCAAGTACCATTTCAATGTTAAACATCTTTTCTTAATGATGCTTGAGCTCGCTTTGTGTACTTTATTTATTACGCTATTTTTCGGCGAAAAATCTATAAAGTGATACAATGAGAGGCTGAATGCATATCTATCAAATGTTGTAAAGCGAAACCATTCATAAGTGGTTGAAATAGCAGCAACAACTCTTTATAATACACTGTCCTAAAAATGGGTGCCCCGAAATCTGCAATTATTGTCAGATAGATGGTGCATTGGCCCATTTTTTTGTTTTATACCAAACGGGAGAAGGATGCCTTATGGCAACAACTAACCAATTGATTCGTAAAGGTCGCAAAACCATCAAGGAAAAGTCAAAAGTTCCTGCGTTGGAAGCGTGCCCACAGCGTCGCGGTGTATGTACTCGTGTATATACTACCACGCCAAAAAAACCTAACTCTGCCATGCGTAAAGTATGTCGTGTACGTTTGACTTCAGGCTATGAAGTATCAAGCTACATCGGCGGCGAAGGTCATAACCTACAAGAGCACAGTGTTGTTCTAATCCGTGGTGGTCGTGTAAAAGATCTACCAGGTGTACGTTATCACACTGTTCGCGGTGCATTAGATTGCGCAGGCGTTAAAGACCGTAAGCAAGGTCGCTCTAAGTACGGTGCTAAGAAGCCTAAAGTTTAATAACTAAACGTTATTAGATAAGCTTTTTGCACTACCCAATAACTGTGCATGGGTTTGGTGTCAGTAGTAATATCGCTTTTATATAAATATATATCTGTGATTTGCTATTAAAACATACCACCATGCAGTAAGGCTAACTGATAACTCACTGCTATATCCTAATGATAAGTAGTCGATGTTGTGAATGTTAGACACTCCTGAAGATAAGGAAATTTATTATGCCAAGACGTCGCGTCGTTGCTGCCCGTGAGATCCTACCGGATCCTAAGTTTGGTAGCCAAACTGTTGCAAAATTCATCAACCATGTAATGAGTGATGGTAAAAAATCTACTGCTGAGCGTATCGTTTACGGTGCACTTGAGACAGTAAGTGAGAAGCGTAAAGTTGAAGATCCAGTATCTTTCTTCGAAGAAGTGCTAGAAAATGTACGCCCAATGGTAGAAGTAAAAGCTCGCCGTGTCGGTGGTGCAACCTATCAAGTACCAATGGAAGTACGCCCCTCCCGTCGTACTGCATTGGCTATGCGTTGGTTAGCTGAAGCTGCTGCTAAGCGTTCTGAAAAATCAATGGCTTTGCGTTTAGCTGGCGAATTGAATGATGCTGCTGATGGCAAAGGCGCTGCTATGAAAAAGCGTGACGAAGTTCACCGCATGGCAGATGCTAACAAAGCATTCTCTCATTACCGTTTCTAAGCTACTTTTTAATAGTAGCTTGAGATTAGAGGCTCATGCCATTTAATCTTACATTGTTGTTTATTCTATTGATTGCCGCCATCATCATTCGGTCATATATAAATGTTATTTATTGATGACTGAGGTGGCGGACATCTATCCAGATGTCTCTCTTAACAAATACAGTTTTTGCTGGAGAGCATCCCAAATTTGATGCCGCACTATTCTTAGTATTTGCTCTTTTTTTGTCCGTATTAGGCTCAATAATCAGTAAGTAATATTACGAAGCTGAACGCTTTGTCATAGAGTATGAGGTAGAGACACAATACATTATTATATACACGACTTTTCCTAGGAAAACACTATGGCTCGTAAAACTCCCCTAAAACGCTATCGCAATATTGGTATCTCAGCGCACATCGATGCTGGTAAGACAACCACTACAGAGCGTGTTTTATTCTATACCGGTGTTAGCCACAAAATTGGCGAAGTACATGATGGCGCAGCCACTATGGACTGGATGGAGCAAGAACAAGAGCGTGGTATTACTATTACCTCAGCGGCAACAACTTGTTTTTGGTCAGGTATGGCTAAACAGTTTGACGAACACCGTATCAACATCATCGATACCCCAGGTCACGTTGACTTCACGATCGAAGTTGAACGTTCTATGCGTGTACTTGATGGCGCTTGCATGGTTTACTGTGCAGTAGGCGGCGTTCAGCCACAGTCTGAGACCGTATGGCGTCAGGCGAACAAATATAAAGTACCACGTCTTGCATTTGTAAACAAAATGGATCGTGTTGGTGCTGATTTCTATCGTGTTATCGAACAGATCAAAACTCGCTTAGGCGGTAACCCTGTACCATTGGTTATCCCAATTGGTAAAGAAGATGACTTCGAAGGCGTTGTTGATCTAGTGACCATGAAAGCTATCTATTGGGACGAAGCGTCTCAAGGTATGCAATATGATGAGCGCGAAATCCCAACTGAACTACAAGAAAAAGCAGCAGAATACCGCGAGCACCTTGTAGAAAATGCTGCTGAAGCCAACGAAGAGTTGATGAACGAATACCTAGAAAACGGTGAGTTGACTGTAGAACAAATTCACGGTGCTATTCGTCAGTTAACTATCGATAACGAAATCATTCCGCTTCTTTGTGGTACTGCCTTTAAGAACAAAGGTGTACAGAAGATGCTAGATGCCGTTATTCAGTATCTACCTGCACCAATCGACGTACCTGCTATTAAAGGTATTCTTGATGACAAAGACGAAAGCGAAGGCAGCCGTGAAGCATCAGATGAAGCACCTTTCTCAGCACTAGCGTTCAAAATCATGAATGACAAATTCGTTGGTAACTTAACCTTCGTACGTGTTTATTCTGGTGTAATGAAGCAGGGTAGCAGTGTTTATAACCCAGTTAAAATGAAGCGTGAGCGTGTTGGTCGTATCGTACAGATGATGGCAAACTCTCAAGAAGAGCTTGCAGAGATTCGTACTGGTGATATCGCAGCTCTAGTCGGCATGAAAGATGTGACTACTGGTGATACGCTATGTGATGAAGACAACGTGATCACTCTTGAGCGTATGGAATTCCCAGATCCAGTTATCTCTCTAGCTGTTGAGCCAAAGACCAAAGCTGACCAAGAAAAAATGTCAATCGCTCTTGGCCGTTTGGCAAAAGAAGATCCATCGTTCCGTGTACACACTGACGAAGAATCTGGTCAGACAATCATCAGTGGTATGGGTGAGCTACATCTAGAGATTCTTGTTGACCGTATGAAGCGTGAATTCAACGTTGAAGCAAACATCGGTGCACCTCAGGTTGCTTATCGTGAGACGATTCGTAACACTGTTGAACAAGAAGGCAAATTCGTACGTCAAACAGGTGGTCGTGGTAAGTTTGGTCATGTTTGGTTACGTCTTGAGCCACTTGATCCAGCTGGCGACACTGAATATGAATTCGCTGAAGAAGTTGTTGGTGGTACTGTACCAAAAGAATTCCACGGTGCTGTTGATAAAGGTATCCAAGAGCGCATGAAAAACGGCGTACTTGCAGGCTACCCAGTAGTTGGCGTAAAAGCGACCTTGTATGATGGTTCTTATCATGACGTTGACTCTGATGAATTGTCATTTAAGATGGCTGGTTCTATGGCCTTCAGAAAAGGTTTCTTAGCAGCTGATCCAGCACTACTTGAGCCAGTAATGAAAGTAGAAGTTGAAACACCTGAAGACTACATGGGCGACATCATGGGCGATCTTAACCGTCGTCGTGGTTTGGTACAGGGTATGGAAGATCTACCTGGCGGTACTAAACAGATTCGTGCTGAAGTACCATTAGCGGAAATGTTTGGTTATGCCACTCAAATGCGCTCTATGTCACAAGGCCGTGCAACTTACTCAATGGAATTCCAAAAGTACGCTGAGATTCCAAAATCAGTTGCTGCTGAAATCATCTCTAAGTTCAACTCTAAAGATGATGACGAGTAAATAAAACTTACTGAAAGTGACAATATAGAGTACGTCTGTGTATTGTCACTAAAGAATACGCCAATAACTTGTTAAAAGACTTGTTATTGGCCGCGATTTTCTTATAATATCTGCACATTAGTATGTGCAACCTTTTAACAATTATCTTAATGTGGTCAAAATCGTCTTAATAATCATATTTATATGAGTTAAGTCTTGAACCCCAAAAAAAGAGGAAATACCCATGGCAAAGGCCAAGTTTGAACGTAACAAGCCACACGTCAACGTCGGTACAATCGGACACGTTGACCATGGTAAAACAACCCTTACCGCTGCAATCGCAACCGTAGCTGCAATCACCTCTGGTGGCGAAGCCAAAGACTACGCGTCTATTGACTCAGCACCAGAAGAAAAAGCACGTGGTATCACAATCAACACCTCACACGTAGAATATGACACAGACAGCCGTCACTATGCTCACGTAGATTGCCCAGGTCACGCCGATTATGTTAAAAACATGATCACTGGTGCTGCTCAGATGGACGGCGCAATCCTAGTCGTATCTGCAACTGACGGCCCTATGCCACAGACTCGTGAGCACATCTTGCTTTCACGTCAGGTTGGCGTACCGTACATCATCGTATTCATGAACAAATGTGACATGGTTGATGACGAAG
This sequence comes from Psychrobacter immobilis, assembly GCF_904846235.1. Lineage (GTDB taxonomy): Bacteria > Pseudomonadota > Gammaproteobacteria > Pseudomonadales > Moraxellaceae > Psychrobacter > Psychrobacter immobilis_C. The sequence continues at coordinate 225,220 of NZ_CAJGZN010000002.1, read as the reverse complement.
AATTGTTAGAACTAGTAGAAATGGAAGTTCGTGAATTATTGAACGACTATGACTTCCCAGGCGATGACACTCCTATCGTTAAAGGTTCTGCTACTGAAGCCCTAAAAGGCTCACAAGAAAAATACGGCCAACCAGCTGTTGTAGAACTACTAAACGTACTAGACACCTACATCCCAGAGCCAGAGCGTGACATCGACAAAGCATTCCTAATGCCAATCGAAGACGTATTCTCAATCTCAGGTCGTGGTACCGTAGTAACAGGCCGTGTTGAATCTGGTATCGTTAAAGTTGGCGACGAGATCGAAATCGTTGGTATCCGTGACACTCAAAAAACCACCTGTACTGGTGTAGAGATGTTCCGTAAACTGCTTGACGAAGGTCGTGCAGGCGAAAACTGTGGCGTACTACTACGTGGTACTAAGCGTGAAGACGTACAACGTGGCCAAGTACTAGCTAAGCCAGGTTCAATCACTCCTCACACCAAGTTTGACGCTGAAGTATATGTGTTGAGCAAAGAAGAGGGTGGTCGTCACACACCATTCCTAAACGGCTATCGTCCACAGTTCTACTTCCGTACTACTGACGTAACTGGCGCAATCCAATTACAAGACGGTACTGAAATGGTAATGCCTGGTGATAACGTTGAGATGGGCGTAGAGCTTATCCACCCAATCGCTATGGACAAAGGTCTTCGCTTCGCTATTCGTGAAGGCGGCCGTACTGTAGGCGCTGGTGTTGTTGCTAACGTATTGAACTAATCCTTAAGTCTCAGCAATGAGCTTATGAATTATTCATAAAAAAGGCCATCCTATCTAGGGTGGTCTTTTTTTGTGGGAGAATGTGAATCATTATTATAATTAGAATAATAGCTTTAGCGAAACAATAACTCACGATATGTGAGATAGAGATAATTATTTGTTAGATAGCATATTGTAATCTACGGCATAGCTTGTTATATTATCGCTGCACTTAACGCTAGCAGTTATTTTAGACTGCAGTGGTGCAAAATCAGGTAAAATTAATAATTTTACCGTCAAGGGCTTGCATTCTATGCTAAATATTGTATAATGCTGTCCTTTACACCCATAGGCGATTGGCTCAATTGGTAGAGCATCGGTCTCCAAAACCGAGGGTTGTAGGTTCGAGTCCTACATCGCCTGCCATCTTCTTATCACATCTTTGTTGTACCCCACCATCTCCGAAGCGAGTTCTTTATGAGCAATGATCAAGATAACCTCGAGACTAAGTTATCTGATGCCAAGGCGGTTGCTGGTGGAATGCTGTCTAAAAATAAGCATGTTTCAGCTAGCGGTACTACTGCTGTTGAAGTAGCTAAGACTGGCTCAATAAAAGATTTGATTTTGTGGCTACTTGCCGCAGCTGTATTAATCGGTGCGACTCTAGTAAATCAATACTTACCAGGCTATTGGCAACCTGCCAACGATGTCTGGGTACGTATTGGTATTATTGTCGCACTTGTTGTATTTGCATTAGTCTGTTTGGCGCTAACGCATCAAGGCCGTGCTTTTAAAATATTATTAAAAGACGCTGCCGTTGAGCTTCGCCGAGTGACATGGCCAGGTAAAGATGAAACCTTTCAATACACATGGCAAGTAATTGTCGTGATTGCGATTGCCGGTTTCTTTATTTGGTTATTGGATAACTTTTTTAATTGGTTCGTTGGTATCTTTATCGGTTAATAGCACGTATTAGTGACTATTAGCGAGACATTTACTTTTAACGACTTATTTATAATGATCAGGAGCGTGATATGCGTTGGTATATTGTCCAAGCGTTTTCAGGATATGAAAAACAAGTACAACGTTCATTAACTGATCGTATTAATCGTAGTGACTTTGCTGAGTCATTCGGTGATGTGTTGGTTCCTACTGAAGAAGTCGTCGAAATGAAAGACGGCAAAAAACGTAAGAGTGAGCGCAAGTTCTTTCCTGGATATGTATTGATCCAGATGGAGATGAACGATAATACTTGGCACATCGTAAAAGATTGCCCTCGTATTATGGGCTTCATCGGTGGTACGCCTGAGATGCCTGCACCGATTACGCAAGTAGAAGCTGATCGCATTTTAAACCGTTTGAACCAGACTGAAACTGACCCACGTCCTAAGACTCTATTTGAGCCGGGCGAAGAGTTGTTGGTTATCGATGGTCCATTTACTGACTTTAAAGGGTTGGTAGAAAAAGTGGATTACGAGAAGTCTAAACTACATCTAACGGTAAACGTATTTAATCGACCTACGCAGGTTGAGCTTGAATTTAGTAAAGTGGAAAAACTGGACTAAATTAGCAAAAAATTCATCAACCGGGGAGCTGTTAGTCAATTAGGTATATACCACATTGATTTGGCGCTATCACCCATTTAGGAGAGTATCATGGCTAAGAAGATTGATGGTTACATCAAACTGCAAGTGCCTGCAGGCAAAGCAAATCCTTCACCACCTATTGGTCCAGCTTTGGGTCAAAAAGGCGTGAACATCATGGCGTTCTGTAAAGAATTTAACGCTGCGACCTCAGGCCAAGAGCCAGGTCTACCGATCCCAACTGAGATCACAGTATACAGCGACAAATCTTTTACCTTCATCATGAAGTCACCACCAGCTGCATACTTACTACGTAAGGCTGCTGGTATTGCTAAAGGTTCAGGTACACCGAACACTGCTAAAGTTGGTAAAGTTGACCGTGCACAACTAGAAGACATCGTTAAGACTAAGAATGCAGATTTAACTGCAGCTGATCTTGACGCTGCTGTCCGTACTATCGCTGGTACTGCACGTTCAATGGGTATTACCGTGGAGGGTGTATAATGTCTAAGCTAACCAAACGTCAAAAAGAAATTCAAAGCCGTATTGATAACGAAAAACAGTACACTATTGAAGAAGCGGTTCAAATCTTAAACGATTTGCCAGCGCTAAAATTCAAAGAGTCTATCGATATCGCAGTAAACTTGGGCGTTGACCCACGTAAATCTGATCAAGTAGTTCGTGGTGCAACCAACCTACCTGCTGGTACTGGTAAAACCAAACGCGTTGCTGTATTCGCTCAAGGCGCTGCTGCTGAAGCCGCTAAAGAAGCTGGTGCAGACATCGTTGGTTTTGAAGACCTAGCAGAGCAAATCAAAGCCGGTAACATGGACTTTGATGTTGTTATTGCAGCTCCAGATGCAATGCGTGTTGTTGGTCAGTTAGGTACTATCCTAGGCCCACGTGGTCTAATGCCTAACCCTAAAGTTGGTACGGTAACGCCAAACGTTGCTGAAGCTGTGACTAATGCGAAAGCTGGTCAGGCTCAGTACCGTGTTGATAAAGCTGGTATCATCCATGCAACTATCGGCCAAGTTGGTTTCACTGCTGATCAAATCGAGCAAAACGCGCAAGCGATTCTTTCTGATCTAAAGCGTGCTAAGCCTGCTACTTCTAAAGGTACTTTCATTAAGAAAATCACCTTGTCTAGCACGATGGGTCCAGGTCTAACGATCGACGCTGTTCCTTATCGTACTGCTAAATAATTAAAGTTTTTATCTTCAAATATTTTGAATGATAAACACAAACAGTTTTTAAAGAATTAGGTCAGCGTAGTATTTGCTACGCTGTCTAAGACCGTAGGTAGAGAGTAGTTTAGAGTCATAGTTAGCGATCTTCGGATAGTTGCTTATGATAATAAGTCACTTTTGTTAATCGACGACAGATGAAAATCTTAGTTGTCCTACGCAGACGGTGGCCCACACAGTTTAAGACACGAGCGAATAGGGCGATAAGGTTATTTATAATCTTCAAACTATTACTCAACGTCATTCTGATAACGGTGCCGTAATCAGTCGTTACCAGTAGATGCTTTTTTTATTAATTGAATCCACTGGTAATGTGTCGTATCAAGTCAGTCTTAGCTTACAGTTTGAGCGCATAAAAACCTTGTTTTTGGCACTTTTATTATAAGTCGATTGATAAGATTAAAGGAGTCAACTTATGGCATTAACGCTAGAACAAAAACAACAAGTTGTGGCTGAAGTGTCTGAAGTTGCTGCTAATGCTTACTCAGCAGTAGCTGCCGAATATCACGGTATTGGTGTTGCACAGCTTACTAAGCTGCGCGAACAAGCTCGTGATAAAGGTGTTGTTTTAAAAGTGGTAAAAAATACACTAGCAAAACGCGCTTTTGAAGGCACTAAGTTTGAGAGCATGTCAGACCGTATGACTGGTCCACTACTTTTGGCTTTCTCTATGGAAGATTTGGGATCTGCTGCTCGAGTCGTTTTCGACTTCAGCAAAGATAACAAAGCTTTAGAGACCAAATTAGTATCAGTCGGTGGTGAAGTTTATGGTCCAGAAGAGCTAGAGCGCGTATCGAAGCTACCAACTCGCGACGAAGCAATCTCTATCTTGATGGCTACTATGAATGCACCAGTGACCAAGCTTGTCCAGACTATGAACGCTGTTCCTGGCAAGTTCGTTCGCACTGTAGCGGCAATCAAAGACGCAAAAGAAGCTGCTTAATTGCTTGTTTTAACGTAACTTTAACATCGCTAATTTTGGTTGCACTTTATTGTCACATTAGGCAAGCAATCAAGGCGATATTAGAATCAATTAATTTTTATCAGATAACGGAGAGTTCTCATGGCACTATCTAAAGATGACGTGTTAAATGCAATCGCTGAAATGTCAGTAATGGATATCGTTGAGTTAATCAGCGACATGGAAGAAAAATTCGGCGTAACAGCTGCTGTTGCTGCTGCACCTGCTGCTGCTGGTCCTGCTGCTGCTGCTGCTGAAGAAAAAGACGAGTTTGACGTAGTTCTTGCTAGCTTTGGCGAGAAGAAAGTTGGCGTAATTAAAGCCGTACGTGAAGCTACTGGTCTTGGCCTAAAAGAAGCGAAAGATTTGGTTGAAAGCGCTCCAGCTCCAATCAAAGAAGGCGCATCTAAAGCTGAAGCTGAAGAGTTGAAAAAGAAACTTGAAGAAGCTGGTGCAACTGTTGAACTAAAATAAGTTTAACACTGTACGAAAAAAAGCTGGTAATGCCTTGCATTGCCAGCTTTTTTTTACTATAATTCGTAGCTTGACCTTTTGTGTCTGCCAACATACGTATGCAACATCACGGTGGATACCCATCAAAAGGACAGACGATATACATGCAAGCACACATGCCAGTTTTTGAAATCAGTTAATATGAGCTAAACGTCTGTAGATGTTTGGCATTTTTTTGTGTCTGCATGCTTTCCTATCAACACTATAGTTTATACTGATTCTAAAAGTTATAGTTACCCCGATTATTAATCCTGAAAAAAGCGGTATTCTTAAAAAAGCTGTTGATCATAAGTTGCCTACTTGGTGTGGCATGACTGTCGACATTCAGTCTTATAGACAGTTTGTATGTGTAGGGAACATGGTTCGGTAATAAGTAGTCTAGATGGCAAGTGGTATGGATGCAATCTTAATAGACATTATTTCCCAGCAATGTATTTGTAAAGTAAGCCTGATAGGCAATGCGTTATAGATTATATAATATTGAATTTTTTGGTTGCAACAGTCATATAGACTGATTCACTTACCATGAATATAGCAACCAACGACGAGATTAAGTGAAGTGTGCTAGGTAAGCACTGAAGAGTAAAGTAGTAATTGACAGAAAAGACATGAACTGAACACGAAGACCCGTTTTATATTATCGTTTACGTCGCCATGTTTGCATCGTATTTATGCATACTGGCCACGCTTTTAATTTGTTTCCACGTTTACTGTAAGGACTCTCGATGGCATATTCTTATACTGAAAAAAAGCGTATTCGCAAAAGTTTTGCTGAATTGCCCACTGTAATGGACATTCCCTATTTACTGTCTATTCAAGTAGATTCTTACGAGCAATTTTTGCAAGAGCACAAAAAGCCGAAAGCTCGTGAGAATACTGGTTTGCAAGCTGCGTATTCCTCTATTTTCCCAATTGAGAGTCACTCTGGTAACGCAGAGCTACAATTTGTTGAGTACTATTTAGGCACGCCTGAATTTGATGAGCGTGAGTGTATCTTACGTGGTTCAACGTTTGCTGCGCCTATGCGTGTCAAAATCCGTTTGATCATCAAAGACAAAGACAGCAAAGACAAAGATAGCAAAGCTGCTATCAAAGATATCCGTGAGCAAAGCGTCTATATGGGTGAGATGCCTTTGATGACGGCTAACGGTACTTTTATTATCAATGGTACTGAGCGTGTTATCGTATCTCAGCTACATCGTTCACCTGGTGTGTTCTTTGATCATGATAAAGGTAAGTCGCATTCAAGTGGTAAAGTGCTTTATAACGCACGTATTATCCCTTACCGTGGTTCATGGTTAGACTTTGAATTTGATGCAAAAGATTTAGTATTTGCTCGTATTGACCGTCGCCGTAAACTACTTGCATCAATCATTCTACGTGCACTTGGTCTAACGACTTCTGAAATCCTAGATTTATTCTTTGATAAAGTCGCTGTTTATAAAGCTGAAGAGACGTTTGAAATTGATCTAGTTGCTGATCGTCTACGTGGCGAAATGGCGCAGTTTGATATCGTATCACCTGAAGGTGACGTTATTGTAGAGCAGGGCAAACGTATTAACGCACGCCGTATCCGTCAGCTTGAAGAAGCAGGTATGACGAAAATTGCTGTGCCTGATGAATACCTATATGAGCGTATTTTAGCTGAAGACATCGTTGTTAATGATGAAATCATCGCTAAAGCGAACACGCCAATCGACCACGAGTTATTGGTGAAATTGAACTCATTTGAAGCCAGTGGTGCCATCAAAGAGTTCAGCATTCTGTTCACTAACGATATCGACCAAGGTAGTTATATTGCCGATACGCTACGTGCTGATAGCACCTCAAGCCGTGAAGAAGCGTTGATCGAAATCTACAAAGTAATGCGTCCAGGTGAGCCACCAACGGTTGAAACTGCTGAGAAACTGTTTGAGAGCATGTTCTTCAACGCAGATCGTTATGACTTATCAAACGTCGGTCGTATGAAGTTCAACCGTCGTCTTGGTTTAGAATTTGATAATACTGATGATCCTGATATCCAGCGCGAACGCAGTGTATTGACCAATGATGATATCGTTAACGTCCTAAAAGAACTTATCGAGATTCGTAACGGTCGCGGCGATGTTGATGATATTGACCATCTTGGTAACCGTCGCATTCGTTCAGTAGGCGAGATGGCAGAAAACCAATTCCGTGTTGGTCTAGTACGTGTTGAGCGTGCCGTAAAAGAGCGTTTAAGCTCAGCAGAATCAGACAACTTGTCACCACAAGATTTGATTAACTCTAAGCCAGTAGCGGCTGCGGTTAAAGAATTCTTTGGTTCAAGCCAGTTGTCACAGTTTATGGATCAGAACAACCCGTTGTCTGAAGTTACCCATAAGCGCCGTGTATCAGCGTTAGGACCTGGTGGTCTAACTCGTGAACGTGCAGGCTTTGAAGTACGTGACGTACATGATACGCATTATGGCCGTGTATGTCCTATTGAGACTCCTGAAGGTCCAAACATTGGTCTAATCAACTCACTAGCGACTTTTGCTAAAACCAACAGCTTTGGCTTCTTAGAAACGCCATATCGCCGTGTGGTTGATGGTAAAGTGACTGACGTTATTGAGTATCTATCAGCAATCGAAGAAGTAGGTACTGTCATTGCACAGGCTGATTCTCCAATGACTGAAGATGGCGCGTTATCTGATGAGATGGTCAGTGTACGTAGCTATGGTGAATTTGTTCGTATGCCGCCAGAAAAAGTGACGCATATGGATGTATCACCAAGTCAGGTAGTATCGGTTGCAGCAGGTCTGATTCCGTTCCTAGAGCATGATGATGCTAACCGTGCCTTGATGGGCTCGAACATGCAGCGTCAGGCTGTTCCTACGCTACGTGCTGATAAGCCGTTAGTAGGTACTGGTATGGAACGTCACGTTGCTCGTGACTCTGGTGTTTGTGTGATCGCTAAGCGTGGCGGTGTGATTGAAGATGTTGATGCATCACGTATCGTTGTTCGTGTAAACGAAGACGAGATGACTGCTGGTGAAGCGGGTATCGATATCTATAACTTGATCAAATACACGCGCTCTAACCAAAACACTTGTATCAACCAACGTATCATCGTTAACCAAGGTGACGAGATTGCTTTGGGTGATATCTTGGCTGATGGTCCTTCAACGGATCTTGGTGAGCTAGCACTAGGTCAGAACATCCGCATCGCATTTATGCCGTGGAATGGTTACAACTTCGAAGATTCAATCTTGCTATCTGAAAAAGTAGTTAAAGAAGATCGTTTCACTACTATTCATATCCAAGAATTGACTTGTGTGGCTCGTGATACCAAGCTAGGTACAGAAGAGATCACTGCTGATATTCCAAACGTTGGTGAAGCAGCATTATCAAGTCTTGATGAAGCAGGTATCGTCTATATCGGTGCTGAAGTTGACGCTGGTGATATTCTAGTTGGTAAAGTGACGCCAAAAGGTGAAACGCAACTAACGCCAGAAGAGAAACTACTACGGGCTATCTTTGGCGAAAAAGCGGCTGATGTGAAAGACACTTCACTACGCGTACCGACTTCAAGTAAAGGTACGGTTATTGATGTACAGGTCTTCACCCGTGATGGCGTTGAAAAAGACGCACGCGCAAGAGCGATTGAAAAATCGCAGCTTGATAGCTATCGCAAAGATTTGAAAGAAGAGCTACGTATCTTTGAAGAAGCAGCACGTGGTCGTATTGGTAATCTATTAGATGGCCAAAAAGTCAGCGGCGGTGCTGGTCTAAAAGCTGGTACGGTTATGGCATTGGCTGATATGAAAGATATGAGCCTTGAGACATTGCTTGATATTCAGCCAGTAGAAGAAGAAATCTCTGAGCGTCTAACGCAAATCGCTGATTACTTGGTTGATAAGCAAAAAGACATCGATGTGAAGTTTGCTGAGAAAAAACGCAAATTGACTGCTGGTGATGACTTACAGCATGGCGTACAAAAAATCGTTAAAGTATATCTAGCGGTTAAGCGTCGTATTCAGCCTGGTGATAAGATGGCTGGTCGTCATGGTAACAAAGGTGTTGTATCGCGTATCATGCCAGTTGAAGACATGCCTTATGATGAAAATGGTAATACCGTTGACATCGTATTGAACCCACTTGGTGTACCATCTCGTATGAACATCGGTCAGGTTCTAGAGACGCATTTGGGTATGGCAGCGAAAGGATTGGGCGAGAAGATTGACGGTATGCTCAAATCTCAAGCAGCGATCAAAGAGTTACGTGACTTCTTGGACAAAATCTATAACCAAGTAGGCGGTGAGCAAGTTGATCTTGATAGCTTGAGTGATGATGACATCATGGCGCTAGCAGACAACTTACGTGGCGGTGTACCGATGGGCACAGCAGTATTTGACGGCGCAAGAGAAAGCCAAGTTAAAGACTTGCTCGAGCTTGCTGGTATGGATCGCGATGGTCAGCAGACGTTATATGATGGTCGTACAGGTCAGAAGTTTGACCGTAAAGTAACCGTTGGTTACATGTACATGCTCAAGCTTAACCATTTGGTTGATGACAAAATGCATGCGCGTTCAACGGGTTCTTATTCTCTAGTGACGCAGCAGCCATTGGGCGGTAAAGCTCAGTTTGGTGGTCAGCGCTTCGGTGAGATGGAAGTATGGGCACTAGAAGCATACGGCGCGACTTACACGTTGCAAGAAATGCTAACGGTGAAGTCGGATGACGTTGAAGGCCGTACTCGTATGTACAAAAACATCGTTGATGGTGAGCAGTATATGGATCCAGGCATGCCTGAGTCGTTTAACGTACTGACCAAAGAAATCAAATCACTGGGTATTAATATTGAGTTAAAACAAAGCAACTAGCCCGTTGTTTAACTTAGTTGTCCACTAAAGGCAGTCTGCTTTATTGCTGCTGCTTTTAGTGATTTGTCTCAACCCTATTCATTGCCTTCATTCATCTTATCTGCGTCAATGGTACGCTGTCAGATGATTATAAAGATAACGGAGAAGCAACTTGAAAGATTTACTCGATATCATGCAAAGCCCTACCGGCAACGGTAACCAAGAGTTTGATAGCATTCAAATTACTTTAGCCTCACCTGACGTCATCAAGTCATGGTCGCACGGCGAAGTGAAAAAGCCTGAAACCATCAACTATCGCACGTTCAAGCCTGAGCGTGATGGTCTTTTTTGTGCCAAAATCTTTGGTCCAGTAAAAGACTTCGAATGTTTATGTGGTAAATATAAGCGCCGTAAGTTCCAAGGCGTTATCTGTGAAAAATGTGGTGTTGAAGTTACCACTGCTAAAGTTCGTCGTGATCGCATGGGTCATATCGACCTAGCCAGTCCAGTTGCGCATATTTGGTTCCTAAAATCATTACCAAGCCGCATCGGTCTATTGCTAGACATGACGCTACGTGATATCGAGCGCGTTCTATATTTTGAAAGCTATATCGTTACTGAGCCTGGTCTAACTAGTTTAGAAAAGTACCAGTTGCTTGATGATGAAGATTATTACAAAGCGCTTGAAGAGTTCGGTGATGAATTCACAGCCAAAATGGGTGCTGAAGCCGTTCAAGACCTATTAAAAGACATCGATATCGATCTTGAAATCGATGAGCTACGTGAAGCGATTCCACAAACAGGTTCTGAGACTAAGCTTAAGAAAATGTCTAAGCGTCTCAAATTATTAGAAGCATTCCGTGATTCTAATAACAAGCCTGAGTGGATGGTAATGAACATCTTGCCAGTACTACCACCAGATTTGCGTCCTCTAGTACCGCTAGAAGGCGGCCGTTTTGCGACGTCAGATCTAAACGATCTATATCGCCGTGTGATCAACCGTAACAACCGTCTTAAGCGTCTGCTTGAGCTAAGCGCACCTGACATCATCGTACGTAACGAAAAGCGTATGTTGCAAGAGTCAGTAGATGCGTTGCTTGATAACGGTCGTCGCGGTCGTGCCATCACTGGTAGTAACAAGCGTCCATTGAAATCTTTGGCAGATATGATCAAAGGTAAGCAAGGTCGTTTCCGTCAGAACTTACTTGGTAAGCGTGTCGATTACTCTGGTCGTTCGGTTATCGTTGTAGGTCCAACACTACGTCTACATCAGTGTGGTCTACCTAAGAAAATGGCACTAGAATTATTCAAGCCATTTACTTATAACAAACTATTGTCTCATGGTTTAGCGACTACAATTAAAGCTGCCAAAAAGATGGTAGAGCGTGAAGAGCCACAAGTGTGGGATATGCTGGCCATGGTTATCCGTGAGCATCCAGTACTTCTTAACCGTGCGCCAACACTTCACCGTTTGGGTCTACAGGCATTTGAGCCAGTATTGATCGAAGGTAAAGCAATCCAGTTGCATCCGCTTGTTTGTACTGCATTCAACGCCGATTTCGATGGTGACCAAATGGCCGTTCACGTGCCATTGACGCTAGAAGCGCAGCTTGAATCACGTGCCTTGATGATGTCTACCAACAACATCTTGTCACCTGCGAACGGTGATCCGATCATCGTACCATCTCAGGATGTTGTACTAGGTCTATATTACATCAGTCGCTCGTCTATCAATGCCAAAGGCGAGAGCATGATTTTTGCTACCGTTAATGAAGCATTGCGTGCAATTGGTTCAAACGATCTACATGTAAACGCCAAGATCAAAGTGCGTGTTACTGAGACGCAAATTGACGAAGAAGGTAACGAGACCAAAGAAATCAGTATCAAAGATACGGTTGCTGGTCGTCTACTTATCTGGAACATCATGCCTAAAGGTATGACGTTTGATGAGTGTAACCAAGAGATGACGAAGAAAAATATCTCTCGTTTGATCAACTCTTGCTACCGTAAAGTTGGCGTAAAAGAAAGTGTTATGTTTGCTGACCAATTGATGTATCTTGGTTTTGCTCAAGCAACACTATCTGGCGTGTCTATCGGTATCGACGACATGGTCATTCCACCACTTAAAAAGCAAATCATCGAAGTGGCAGAAGGCGAAGTTCGCGAAATCGAAGATCAGTTCGAGCAAGGTTTCGTAACTGCTGGTGAGCGCTATAACAAAGTAGTTGATATCTGGTCACGTACCAATGACAAAGTCGCTAAGGCGATGATGGACAACTTGGCAACAGATAAAGTTATTAACGCACAAGGTGAAGAAGACGAGCAGAAGTCATTCAACTCTATCTTTATCATGTCAGATTCTGGTGCTCGTGGTAGTGCGGCACAGATTCGTCAGTTGGCTGGTATGCGTGGTTTGATGGCTAAGCCAGATGGCTCAATCATTGAGACGCCGATTAAAGCTAACTTCCGTGAAGGTTTGACGGTACTACAGTACTTCATCTCAACTCACGGTGCACGTAAAGGTCTAGCGGATACGGCACTGAAAACAGCTAACTCGGGTTACCTAACTCGTCGTCTGGTTGATGTGGCACAAGATTTGGTTATCACTAGCGATGATTGTGGTACTGAAGAAGGCCTACTCATGAAACCACATATCCAAGGTGGTGAAATCATTGAGAAGTTAGGTGAGCTAGTACTGGGTCGTGTCACTGCCCGTGACGTTACTTATAATGACGATGCTGATAAAGTATTGATTCCAGCTGGTACATTGATCGATGAGTACTGGGTCAACGTCCTTGATAACAACGCAATCGATGATATCTGGGTACGTTCAGTAATTACTTGTGATATCGAACATGGCGTATGTTCACAGTGTTATGGTCGTGACCTTGCACGTGGTCATAAAGTAAATATCGGCGAATCAGTCGGTGTTATGGCCGCTCAGTCTATTGGTGAGCCGGGTACTCAGTTAACCATGCGTACGTTCCACGTGGGCGGGGCAGCGAGTTCAGCCTCTGTAGACAACAGCATCTCTGTACGTAATGCTGGTCAAGCGCACTTTGAAAACATGAAAACAGTACAGCATACTGATGGTCACTTAGTCATCGTATCGCGTTCAGCTGAAATCGCATTGACCGATGAGCTTGGCCGTGAGCGTGAGCGCTATAAAGTACCATATGGTTCAAGCGTACTTGTGAAAGACGAAGAGCAGGTTGAAGGCGGTCAAACTATCGCTAAGTGGGATCCGCATACGCATCCAATCATCACGGAATTTGCTGGTACCGCACGCTTCAGTGACATCACTGATGGTATGACTGCGACAGTTAAGGTTGATGATGCGACTGGTATGAGCTCATTTGAGATTCTAGCCACTCGTGACCGTTCAAGCTCAGCAAAAGACTTACGTCCTGCGATTATCTTGAACACTGACGAAGGCAAAGAAGTGGTTTACTTCTTACCAGCTGAAACTATCATCCGCGTAAGCGATGGTGAAAAAGTAGCAGCAGGTTCGATTCTAGGCCGTGTACCACAAGCGTCTTCTGGTACGAAAGATATTACCGGTGGTCTACCACGTGTTGCTGACTTGTTCGAAGCACGTCGTCCAAAAGATCACGCCATCATGGCAGAAATGACTGGTGTGGTTAGCTTTGGTAAAGAGACTAAAGGTAAGAACCGCTTCATTATTACTAATGAAGATGGTGAAGTACATGAAGAGCTAATCCCGAAATGGCGGCAAATCAACGTCTTTGAAAACGAGACGGTAGCACGTGGTGAAGTGATCGCTGATGGTCCACAGAACCCACATGATATCTTACGTTTGAAAGGTCAGACTGCACTTGCTGATTATATCGTCAACGAAGTACAGGACGTTTATCGCTTGCAGGGTGTAAAAATCAACGACAAGCACATCGAAGTTATCATTCGTCAGATGCTGCGTAAAGTTGAAATCACTGACGGCGGCGACTCAAGTCACTTCAAAGGTGATCAGGTCGAGTATGCAGATATCAAAGCATTGAATGCGAAGCTAGAAGCGGAAGATAAATTCCCAGTACAGTTTGAGCGTCAATTATTAGGTATCACCAAAGCAAGTCTAGCAACTGAAAGCTTTATCTCAGCGGCTTCTTTCCAGGAAACAACCCGTGTACTAACTGCGGCTGCTGTGACTGGTAAAGTAGATGAGCTACGTGGTTTGAAAGAAAACGTGGTTGTTGGTCGCTTGATCCCTGCAGGTACTGGTCTTGCTTATCATAAAGCACGCAAAGAAAAAGCAGATCAGAAGCTACAAGATAAAGATTTGAATGCAGCGTTTGATATGACTGCAAGCACTGATAGCAAAGACTTTGCAAGCTTCGACGAAGCATTTGCTCAAGAATTAAATCAAGATAATTAATCGTATTAAGTATTTTGATTCATTCTTAATTTGATAAAAAAGCCAGCCTAAGTTGCTGGCTTTTTTGCGCGTATAAAAAACTAAGAAAGGCATGGTGCTATCATCTAAAAAAATAGTACACTGGAAATACGCTCTAATTCACTATTCATAAAAGGATAATTAGCAAATGGCAGGTAAAACTCGCGTCGCCAAATATCAAGCAGATCGAACCAATCAAAAGTTATATTTCTGTCGTTTATCTTGCCAATCTGCAGGAAGTACCAATGATAAGCAGTTATACCAAGCCCATTGTGAGACTGCTATTTTTCATTTACATGGTGCTTTATTAGCATTTATTCAGGAGCTCGGTCATTTCTATAGCTTAAATATGACAGCGCCAACTTTGCTCGATATTGAACAAGCATTGAGCGAGCGTACCCAAGTATCTCCTGAGATTCAGCGTCTGCAGCAATTACAGCAGCAAGGTTTTATCGCCAATATAGAACGTGCTTATCAGCGCTGTCTGTATGCAGTACCACCAGATACTATCGTCGATGAAGCGCTAAGCAGTCATTCAGCGTCGCCAGACTTGATTGTCAATGTTGTCACTTTATCTAATCAATGGCTGCCTGATGAGACCACAATACGAGAATGGCGTAATCAGCTTTTAGAGCTGATTGAACAACTGCGTGCAGGTATGGTTGAATTCTAATAGTAAGTGCACTAGAAAATTTATTTGTTGATCACTATTTATTGAACCATTTGAAAGTATGATTAAGTAGGGTAGGCCATAGTCTACAGCGCATAAAAAAGGCTTATTCAGTCATTACTGAATAAGCCTTTTTCTTATTAATTAAGAATGGTCTTGTTTATTACTCAGGCATCGGAGGCATACTTTCAACGGGCGTCACTGTTAATGGATTTTCCGGTACGCTATCATCACTACGGTTGCTACTTGGTTTCGTTGATGCTGGAGTGCCCGTCTCTTCAGTAGGCTCTGGAACCGAAGGCTTACGCTGCTGAGTTTGAGTCTTAACTGGTTTCGCTGATTTATTGGAGGTATCGTTAACTAGGACGCCATCATCAGTCATCTCTATGATACTTTGCTGTTGTTTTCTGGATTTTGAGCGGTTATTGATGGATACCCACTGGCTTGGCGTGTCTTTCAGCTGAGCTTTCATAAAGTCCACCCAGACTGGCAGCGCTGCTACACCACCGTATTCACGGCGGCCCATAGTAGATGGTTGGTCAAATCCCATCCATACTACTGTCGCATTGGTAGGATGGAACCCAGCAAACCACGCATCTTTGGCCTGATTGGTGGTACCAGTTTTGCCACCGATATCATTGCGACCTAATGCCTTTGCTCTTACCGCTGTACCGCGTTGGACTACATCGCGTAGTATATCTGCCATCTCAAAAGCCACTCTAGGTTGCAGTATGCGCGGTGCTTGTTTGGCTCTTACATATTGTACGGCAGGCGCTTTTAGGCGGTCTGACTGTGGACCTGCGTTATATACCGTTAAATCAAGCTCTTTATCTGTTGTTTCGCTAACATCATTGTTTTCTAATGATGAATTATCGGCAGTTATTTCATTAGTGCTATCATCAAGCGCTTCAATTGACTTCTCATACTCTTCAACTAAGCTGCTATTAACCTTTTCAAGTTTTTCGTTAAAGCATAGTGCACATGCTTGACGTGGATTTGCCTGAAACAACAGCTCGTTCTTATAATTGTAAATTTGTTCAATAAAGTAAGGTTGGACACGATGACCACCATTCGCGAAAGTTGAGTAAGCCGTGGCCATTTGTAAAGGGGTGGCTTGTCCTGCTCCAAGTGCTAATGACAAGGTTGTTGGTAGCTTTTCTTTATCAAGACCGAATTCATCTAATAGGTTGCGCGTACTTGAGATACCGATCGCTTGTAACAAGCGAATAGATACAAGGTTACGAGACAAATATAAACCACGACGTAAAGTGATATCACCTAAGAAACGTTCATCAGAGTTTTTCGGTTTCCAATCACCTACTTGGATAGCTCGGTCAGACACGATGGTATCTGGGCGATAACCCTTTTCTAAAGCGGCCGTATAAACAAGCGGTTTAATGGTTGAGCCAGGTTGACGCCAGCCTTGTAGAGCGCGGTTGAATTTACTGTGGTTAAAATCAAAGCCACCAACCAATGCATTTACAGCGCCAGTCTCTGGATTCAACGAAACCAAACTGCCTTGGATTTTAGGTATTTGACCTAATTGCCAGTTGCCATTCGAAGTAGGTATCACACGAACGATATCGTTTTTCTTAACGACTTGACTGGCATTGCTAGGGTAATAACCAATACGGTCAGCAGAAATATATTTACGTGCCCACTTCATACCAGACCAATTAACGGTCACTTCTTCACCAGATTGTAGGACTGCGTCAAAACTACGAGAATTGACTTTAGTCACTTTGGCAGGAGACATGTTGCTGTAGCGTTGGAAGTTTTCAAGAGGCTCATCATTTGCTTCAGCCCCGCGCCAACCATGGCGATGCTCATAGGCAATTAAGCCTGTTACTACTGCTGCTTCTGCATCTGTTTGTGCTTTACTATCTACTGTGAGACGTACGCGCCAGCCACCGTGCATGACTTGATCGCCATAACGTTCGACCAAAGAAGCGCGCGTCATTTCTGCCAAATAAGGCATATTTACATCGAGCTTTTCTTTATATAGGTTGATACCTATAGGGGAGTTGACCGCTTCATCGTACTGAGCTTTAGTAATATAGCCAAGCTCATGCATGCGTCCAACGATCCAGTTGCGGCGAGTCAGTGCACGGCTAGGATTGGCAACAGGATTATATTTAGAAGGGGCTTTTGGTAGACCGGCTAACATGGCCATTTCAGCAATGGTTAAATTGTCTAATGACTTACTATAGTATTTTTTGGCCGCAGCACGAATGCCGTAGGCACCTTCGCCCAGATAGATTTTATTGACATATAGCGTCAAAATATCATTTTTACTCAGCTCGTCTTCGATTTTCCGCGCCAAAAACAACTCTGTGAGTTTGCGGTTTAAAGTACGCTCTGGACTTAAGAAATAGTTTTTAGCGACCTGCATCGTAATGGTAGAGCCACCGGTTTGACCATCGTCATCAGTGACTGCTTCGGTGACAGCGCGACCAAGACCTTTAATACTGATTCCGCTATGCTGAAAGAAAGAAGCATCTTCGGCCGCTAAAAAAGCATGAGTTAAATCTTCAGGAATCTCATCAAAACTAACTGGTAATGATAAACGATTGCCGTATTGGCCGATTAATTTATCATCACTACTATAAATCTGTAATGGCATTTCTAATTTGGCTGTTTTAATTTCTTGCGTACTAGGTAGGGTTGGCGATAGATACATGGCCATCCCATAAAAACCAATAGGTACAGCAAGTGCTAGAACAACTGCCAATGCTAGGCAAGCGATAAAGAGTCCCACCAAAAAGCGAATGAGACGAGCGGTAGCATTTGTTTTGGCCATAATAAGACTTATTAGTTAGAATTTGTAGCAGACAATATTATTATACATTGAACAAAATAGGCAGGTCATAATAAATGTGTAAGTTGGCCTTAATATATTTTTAAATGCTTGAATCTATCAATTAAGTAAAGTATTGTATTGAATTATTACAAATAACTACCAGATTGTACACTTAATATAAGGTATAGAGCTAGTGAGGCTATTTACTTCCAAAAGTCGACATTTGATTGGCGTGGATATTTGTGCCACTTCAGTAAAGTTGGTTGACATACAGCGTCAGCAAGGCATGTTCCACCTAAAATCTTATGGTATTGAAAGACTACCGGAAGGTATCGTGGTCGATAAGATTCTAGTAGATACAGAAGCTGCCGGTAATATTATAACGAGCTTGGCAAGACGCTGCCAAGTCGCGGGTAGCAATGCTGCGACCGCTGTTTCTGGCTCTGCAGTGATTACTAAAATCATTGATATGGATATGACACTCAGCGATGTAGAGCGTGAGGCGCAAATACGTTTAGATGCCGACCAGTATGTGCCTTATCCATTAGAAGACGTCAATCTAGACTTTGAAGTATTAGGACCGTCTTTGGTTAGTGAAGATATGGTTCAGGTGTTGCTTGCTGCTTCTCGTTCAGAGAACGTCGACCAGCGTGTCGATGCTTTAGCCTTTGGTGGCTTGCAAACGAAAGTCATGGATATCGAGTCTCATGCAATCGAGCGTGCGTTTGGATTGATGGTGGATAGCCTTCCAAACGTACCAGAACTAGTAGCATTGGTAGATATTGGCCACAATCAAACCACATTATACATCGCTAAGAATGGTGAGTTTATTTATAGTCGTGAGCAGTTATTTGGCGGTGCTCAGCTGACCGAGGCAATACAAAATCGCTATGGCCTATCAGCAGAAGAAGCGACACTAAGTAAACGCGAACGTACCTTGCCTGATGACTACTATCCTGAAGTACTAACCCCTTTTATAGAAAATACCATTCAACAAATCACTCGCTCTTTACAGTTTTATTTTTCATCAAGTCAATATAGCAGTATCGATCATGTGGTGCTTGCAGGAGGCAGCAGTTCTATTGCAGGTCTCGCTGGTATGGCACAACAAAAGCTGGGTGTAACTGTCAGTGTTGCCAACCCTTTTACCAATATGACTATTGCGCCAAATATCGATAATGAGCAACTGGCGGTTGATGCGCCAAGCTTAATGGCTGCATGCGGTCTTGCGTTAAGGAGCTTTGACTAATGGCTCGTATTAACCTTTTACCTTGGCGACAAGAAGAGCGTGAACGTCGTAACAAAGAGTTTATGACTTTAATAGTGGCGGTGACGTTACTGACCTTGTTAGCAGCCTTTGCTTCATGGAGTTATTTCAACAATGAACTTGATGAGCAGCTTGATGCCAATGCATTGATCGAACAAGAAAATACTCGCTTAGACACCGCATTGACCGAGATTGACAGTTTAGAGCAGCGCCGTGAAGACATTATTTCACGCATGCAAGTCATTCAAGACTTGCAGGGGCGACGTCCTGTGCCTGTACGTTTATGGGATGATTTGGCAAAAGCTATTCCACCAGCACTTTATCTAAATAACCTTAAACGTGAAGGTGATACGCTAACTTTGACAGGCTTAGCGGACAATCCAAACATTGTGTCCAGCCTGATTCGTAACCTTGATAACAGTAAATGGATGGGCAACTCAGCAGTAAGTAACATTCAACAGAATATTAGCGCTTATGAGGCTGCTCCAGTCCTCAATAATACGGTTAATACTGGTGAGCAGGCGCGACCTGTTTATCCTGAAGACAGTTACGTACAGTTTGTAGTAACGACTAGAGTACAATCGGAAACTCCGACTGCTGCTGACACCGATACTGGTCTAGGAGGAGCGTTATGAAGCTTATCCGCAAAAAGAGCCTCTCTAAAACCAAAAAATCTGCTTTAAAGCCAAAAAAGCAATTCGATTTAAATGAGTTTCGCCGTAGTTTTGAGTCGCTAGATTCAGAAAACTATGGCAGTTGGCCATTGCCTGTCAAGGTGACAGTGATTGGTCTTATCATCACTTTTATCGCAGCATTGTCATGGGCATTACCCATCAGTAGCAAAATCGATGAGATCAATGCGGCTGAAAGCCAGCAGCAGACCTTGCTTGATAGCTACCGTGAAAAAGAATCTCGCGCACGTCATTTAAAAGCGTATCAGGCACAAGTTGTCCAAATGGAAACTGAATTTAATACTTTATTGGATCAGTTGCCGAAAGATACGCGTGTGTCAGAATTGGTAGAAGGCATAAACATGACAGGCGTTGGTAGTAATATCCGTTTTCAGGATATTTCAGTAGAGCCTGAAATTGAAAATGAATTCTTTATTGAGCAGCCAATACGTATCGCGGCTTTGGGTGAATACCATCAGTTTGGTAGCTTTATCAGTGGTCTTGCTGCACTGCCTCGAATTATTACGATGCATGATTTTGAAGTTAGTAACCCGCAGCCTACATTGGATGTTTTGCCAGAGCTTAACTTAGTCTTGCAAACTAAGACTTATCGCTCTAAAGAAGCGGCTCCTGAAGGTGATGCCGCCGCCGCTACTGATGCAAATGCAGGAGGCAACTAATGAATATCCAAAGAATGCCCATGCTATTGGTTTTAAGTGTCACTGTTTTATCTATGACAGGGTGTAGTGACCGTATAGGTATGGCAGAGCAGGCAATGACCGATATCCGCAACCAGCCTGCACAGCCTATTGAGCCGCCGCCTAAAGCCGAACTGGTAGAAGATTTTGTATATAGCGCAAGCTCGCAACGTAGTCCATTTTTACCACCGAGTTTAGTCAATGTGCAAGGCCCGACCACTCCTATAGATGGTGTACGACCAGATATCAACAGAATCAAAGAACCGCTTGAGCAGTATGAACTGTCGCAATTGGTCTTCCGAGGTGTGGTGATTTCGCCCGAAGGTCAGCGATATGCATTGATACAACGTCCCGATGGTTCGGTTGCGAGTGTTAAAGTAGGCGATTATCTTGGATTGAATGACGGCCGTATTGTTGAAATCACGCCGACCCAGGTTAACTTGATTGAAATTGTGCCAGATAGCCGTGCAGGGTTTGTAGAAAAACCCCAGTCGCTGGTATCCCCTATAAGCTAAGTCGGCAGATTTTTTGAGGAATAAATAATGACAGTACGCAATAACAAGGTAATGATGATGAGCAACCGCATGTCTTCTGCTTTTGCCATTTCAGCACTGGCAGTCAGTATGGTGGCTGTGACTAATAGTGCTCATGCTGCACAGCGCATCGATAATGTCTCTGTAGTACAGACCGCACCTGCAGTGACGCAAATGCGTTTGGGCTTTACAGGATTGCCAGTATTGCCTGCAGCCTATCAGCTTGATAATCCTAGTCGCTTAGTCCTAGATTTCGAACAAGTACAGAATGGGCTTGCTAGTCGCTTTAATGAATATAATATCGGTGCGATTAATGACGTTACTACGCTAAGTAGTGACAGTACCACGCGCCTCATCGTTGGTTTAAAAGAATCAGGAAATTATACAACAGCGATTGAAGGCAATGATTTATTGCTGACCATCACTGACCCTAATCGTCCAGTTATTACCAGCGACCCGATTCAAGATGTGCTCAATAACAATAATAGTATGACAACAACCGCGGTCGTTACGCCTATCGTTGAGAGTTCTACCGTACCAGTGGCGCCTGTACGTACCACAAGCAAGGTAGTCGTGAAGAACGAAGTACCAGCTGATACGATGGTGGTCAGAGTCAATCCGCTTTTGAATCCTCAATTGGCTGCTTCGCAAGTAAGCAAGCAGTATAGCTATGATGGGCTAAGCGCAGTCAATTTTTCAGCAGGCAGTGATGGTGGCGGTAATGTCAGTATGGTACTGGCTAACGAAGCTATTCCAGTAGATGTGCAGCGCCAAGGTAATAAACTTGTTGTACGTTTGACTGGTAGTACGGTTCCGAGAAACTTGTTACGCCGATTGAATATTAACAGCGGTCTTGTTGGTAGTATTGATACCAAAAACCAAGGTCAGAATGGCGTCGTTACCATCAACATGAATGACGATTATGAGTATCAAGCCTACCAATCAGGTAATCAGTTAAATATTGGTATTAAAAAGCCTGAGCTGTTACGTGAGCCGACGTTGGAAGAAAGAGTCTATAGTGGCGAACCGCTATCTATGGAATTCCAAGATGTTGAGGTTCGTAGTGTCTTAGATATTTTGGCGCAGTTTACTGAGATGAATATCGTGGCAAGTGATTCCGTTGCTGGCAACATCACTTTGCGTTTGATTAACGTTCCTTGGGATCAAGCCCTCGATATTATTTTGAAAAGCAAAAACTTGGGTAAGCGTGAGAATGGTAATGTGATTTTGGTTGCGCCTTCTACTGAGCTGGCTGAGCAAGAAGCACGTGAACTAGAAGCACAGCAAGCTGTTCAATCTTACGCACCTTTGCGTACTGAGTACATTCGTTTAAGCTATGCAAAAGCACAAGATGTTTTAACCCTTATTTCGCAAGGTAGCGGCGCGACTGGTAATAGTAGTGGCCTCGCAAATCGTGAGGATAATAATACATTGTTATCCAATCGTGGGACGGTAACGGTTGACGAACGTACCAATACTTTGATTATCAAAGACGTTGCTGACAGTATCGAAAACATCCATAAACTAATCAGCAAAATTGATATTCCTGTTCGTCAGGTCATGATTGAAGCACGTATCGTCAGTGCAACTGATAGCTTCAGTAAAGAGATTGGTGTTCGTTGGGGTATCTTGTCAAATGGTGCAGCTAATAACCGTAGCTTATTGGTCGGTGGTAGCAACCAAACACTAGCTGATCTTAAGGACTTTGATATAGAGACGACGACCGTAAATGGTCAGACCGTTTCTTATCCTTCTTATGACATTACTAGTCCTGATAACCTAAACGTTGATTTAGGCGTCTCTAACCCAGCTGGTAGTATTGCCTTTGGTTTGCTCAGTATGTCTGACGTAATGCTTGATCTTGAATTATCAGCACTGCAGGCGGATAACCGTGGTGAAGTTATTTCTACACCAAAGATTTTGACCGCAGACAAGCAAACAGCAAAGGTTTCTTCTGGTACTCAGATTCCGTATCAAGAAGCATCAGCCAGTGGTGCAACAACAACCAGCTTTAGAGAAGCTGCATTAAGTCTAGAAGCGACACCAAATATCACACCTGATGGTAAAATTGGTTTGCAATTGGTCATTACCAACGGCACGCCGACAATCATTAATAATCAGGTTGCTATCTCTGAGGATTCTATATCAACCAATGTTATTATTGAAGATGGTCAGACAGTGGTGCTAGGTGGCGTCTTTAAAAACCGTACCAATAACGAAGTAACGAAGGTTCCTTTCTTAGGTGATTTGCCTTATATTGGTCGTGCTTTCCGTAAAGATGTACGAAGCAACAACAAAGAAGAGCTACTTATTTTCGTAACTCCAAAGCTTATTAATGATGGTACGAGTCGTCTGAACTAATCATAAATTGTTTAGCTAGTTACTAAAAAAAGTAAGCCATAGTGCTTGCTTTTTTTATGCGCGAAATTAGTGGTTTTAGCGTTGTAATACCTATGTATGTACCGATGAATGATGCACTCTAAATTTTACTCACAATAATCACGGCTCATTACTAGCCAGAATAACAATGACGTTGTATCATACCTAATTTAGCTGAGTAAGTATTATGGGGCAGGAATTACCGTCGGTGTTTTTAGTGGGTCCGATGGGAGCAGGGAAGACGACAATCGGAAAACTGCTTGCCAAGCAGTTAGGTCGCACTTTTGTAGACAGCGACTGGTATATTGAATCGCAGACAGGTGCCGACATTGCTTGGATATTTGCCAAAGAAGGTGAAGCAGGTTTCCGTGAGCGTGAAACGCGTGCCATTGATGAATTGACCCAAAACTCTCAAATCGTTTTAGCGACCGGTGGCGGTGCAGTCATGTGTGCTGAAAACCGAGAGTTCCTAAAACAGCGTGGCATCGTCGTTTATCTTAACGCACCTGTCGAGGTGCAACTAGCCCGTACCTCTAAAGATAAGTCTCGACCGTTATTGCAGCAGCCTAATCCTAGAAAAATACTGCAAGATTTATATAGTGCTCGCGATCCACTCTATCGCCAAGTCGCCCATATTATTATGCCTACTGGTCACACGTACCCACGCCACATGGTCAATCAATTGATGCAGCAGCTAGAATCATTCGTCGATTGCACTACCGACGCCTCAGCGCACCAAGAAGATTAGTAATAGACTGGCAACTACGATTGATATGCAGACTCAATTACTTTTACCTCATCGAAAATGCTTTAGGAGTATCACATGGTAATGCCGTTTCATGATGGCCTAATAGTTCATACGCAAAGTCATGATTATCCTATTGTCATTACTGAACAATCTACGACTAAACATAGCAGTATGGCGAAGCAAGTCGCACCTTATATTAAGGGTTGCCAAGTATTGATCGTTACTAATGACACTGTGGCACCTCTGTACTTGCAAGCATTAGAAGATGAGCTAGCAGAGCAGTTTGTGGTAAAGGTGTGCGTACTGCCAGATGGCGAACAATACAAAAATCAGGCAAGTATTGATCAGATTTATGATGCGCTAATGACAGAACACTTCAATCGCGATGTGACACTTATTGCTCTTGGTGGTGGTGTAGTCGGAGATATGACTGGTTTTGCTGCTGCTAGCTTTATGCGCGGTGTAAACTTTATTCAAATTCCAACGACACTATTGTCACAAGTAGATTCTAGTGTTGGTGGTAAAACGGGTATCAATCATCCGCAAGGTAAAAATATGATTGGTGCTTTTTGGCAGCCGCAAATGGTGCTTGCTGATATGAGTACGCTTAAGACACTGCCTGCGCGTGAGTTATCGGCTGGAGTGGCTGAGATTATTAAATATGCCCTTATCATGGATGAGGCGTTTTTAACGTGGCTTGAGGCAAACTTGCCTGCAATGATGGCGCTTGACTTGGCAGTACTTGGTGAAGCTGTAAAGCGCTGCTGTCAATACAAAGCCGATGTAGTGGCACAAGACGAAAGAGAGTCCGGTGTGCGCGCGCTATTGAACTTTGGTCATACTTTTGGTCATGTGATTGAAACGCATGAAGGCTATGGCAATTGGTTGCATGGCGAAGCAGTGGCGGCTGGCATGGTACAAGCAGCTGAGCTATCGCAAAAGATTGGCTGGTTAACTGCTGATGAAGTTGTACGTATTAAGCGTGTTTTAGAATTGGCAAACTTACCTATTACGCCACCAGCTATCGATGTAGACACTGCTCTAGACTTAATGGGACACGATAAAAAAGTGAAACACGGACAAATCCGCCTAATTTTGTTAAAATCAATTGGCGATGCGGTAATGACTAATGAGTTTGACAGCCAGTTATTGCATGAAGTTTTGTCAAAACATAGCGCGTAACGTTTTAAAAATTATCGTTTATATATTTATACTAAAATCTCGTACTTATAGCCGACTGGTTAGCTGTACCTCTGTTTAAATAAGCATTTATATCATGCTGTAAAACATGTGTTTACCAAGGACCGCCTCATGGCAACATCAAAAACAAAAACGCGTACTGCTAGCCAATCATACAGTCGTCAAGCACTGATTTGGCTAATAGTGACCCTACTTTTAGGGGTGGTCACAGCGTTAGTATGGATGTTTAGTCAAACGCCAGCCATGGGTGCCAAAATTGAAAATGCACCGATATCAGCGCCAGAGATTTTGAATGAAGAGTTTGAGCAACCACTAAAAGTTGAATCGCTACATGAGTTAGATACGGATGTACAACCGATTAACTTTGATGCAACGATTCGAGATTTGCGCGATTATCCTGATGAGTTTAAAGATAAGCGTTATCTGCTGGCTAACAAAGGCAAGTGGACTGTTCAAGTAATGAATGTCGCTGAAAATGATGTGATTGTTAGTTACTTAGAAGGCCGTCAAGATCGTGATAAATTCGCTTATTTCCGTTATCTTGATGATGAAAAGCAAGTCCGTTATATGCTGACTTATGGGATTATGAGTAGCCCGCAAGAAGCGGTAGGAGCAGCAAAGTTAATAGACTTTAAGTTACCTACAAACGTACGTGTACTGCCAGAAGAGATTAATCGGTATGTCAGTATCATTGATAATTATGAGCGTCCTGATCCAGTAAAAGATCTAAGTACAAAACGTACACGTGCTGTTGATTTGAAACCTACTAAGCGCGAAGTGCCTGCTCGTTTGCAAGAAGAAGCTGATGACGCCGCTGCTCAAGCTGCTAGTGCTAACAGTAATCGAAGTAACCAAGAAAGCAACAATAGTAGCACCACTCAAGAAAGTATTCGTCAGTCGGTAGATACCTCTGCCACGCTGTCTGTTAGCGAAGAGCGTACGGTTGGTGGTGAGACGCAGACAATATCTGAAACATCGCCAAAAGACGAAAACAACGCAAGTAAGCCCACGCCAGAAAACAAAAAGCCTGCGGCACCGGTGGAGAGCAGTACCAGTAAGAAGCCACCAGTCGTGCCAACTCCTAAGCCCCCTAGTAGCACAAACAACAATTCAAATGCTAATGGCAAAAGTACTAACGCTAATCCTCCCAAAAATAATAGCGATAGTATAAAAGCGCTAATAGAAGATAAGAGTAATTAGTTTTTGTCTGATTAATTTAACCCACTAGCTATCTGGTCAGTGGGTTTTTTTAGCACTATACAAAATAGTTTTATCGTCACAATAAGCGGCAAGCTACTACTGCTAAGTATTATCAAAGCCTTTTGCTAACTGTCATTTATATGGTTTGCATTAAAATTTTAATAGCAGTTTTATTTGTCTCATAACCAATAGTAATAAGTCCTCTTACAATTTATGGCTGATGAATCGATAGAAAAGACTAGATTTTTCGACAATCATTAACTAATATAACTGTGGGCGACGTTCTGTATAGTTATCGTAAAAAATGTCTATTTAACAACTATTTAGTGGTTTTTTCTTAGTTTTTAGAGTTCTTTACTAAATATTATTGTCTCAAGCGCGGTTACTTACTATCTATAATAAGGTTATCGTAAGTGACGCAACCTCTCTTATTGTCACTCTTTTTAGGGTAAAAAAAGTGCTTGAATACAGAGCGTCAGATATTCAAGATAAACAAGTGCACCGTTATTAAGTTATTGTGTGCTTAGCTTTAAATGCTAGACATGACAACATAACAAATGATGCTTAAATGAATGGCATTAGATATCACTGATTGAGTAACTGGCATTTAAGGGCGTAGATTCTCCCGTTGCCAAGGGCTGCTACTTACTATCTTTTGATACACGGACCACATGTCAAGACATCAGCTAATGACCAGGAGGGTCAAGGGTTTTACTTTCTCTTAGAGTATGATGTCTATCGAGCATTGCACTATTTGCCAATTCGAACACACGAATATCCACTATCAGCCCGTTCTGCTTACGGGTACCAACTTATACTCCGCATTGGAAATGTAAGTTGCCCGTCTACTTAAAAGGACAAGCTATGTCAATGATTTCCTCACAAACACACCTGGCCACGCCAGATGATTTTTCTGATAATTGCGGTTTTGGCCTAATTGCCCATATTGAGGGTGAAGCGAGCCATGATTTGGTAAAAACTGCCATTCATAGTTTAAGTTGTATGACACATCGCGGCGGTGTTGCTGCTGACGGTAGAACTGGTGATGGTTGTGGCTTACTATTAGCAACGCCTACCGATTTCTTTAAACAAATTGCTGACGAGCAGCAATTTGCCATTACAGACAACTTTGCTGTCGGTATGGTGTTCGTTAATTTAGATAGCGATAAAGCCAAGCATAGCCAACAAGTATTGAGCGATGAGATTACCGCCCAAGGATTAGAAGTGGCTGGCTGGCGTGATGTACCACTTGACTTGAGTATTGTTGGTGAGATTGGTCGTGAGACATTGCCAGACTTTAAGCAGGTATTTGTCAATGCGCCAGATGACTTGGCTGCTGAAGATTTCAACCGTAAGCTATTTGTTGCACGCAAAAAAGCAGAGCAGCGCCTGACAGATGACGAGCTGTTTTATGTATGTTCATTAAGCTGCCAGACCATTATTTATAAAGGTCTGGTCATGCCATCAGACCTGCCAGCATTTTTCTTGGATCTTCAAGACGAGCGCTTGGCGTCACATATCGTGGTTTTCCATCAGCGTTTCTCCACCAATACTTTGCCGCGTTGGCCACTGGCACAGCCATTCCGTTATCTTGCGCACAACGGTGAGTTAAATACCATTACAGGCAACCGCAACTGGTCCAAAGCACGCACGCCAAAGCTCAAATCAGACAAACTGCCGAACTTGAATGAATTGACGCCACTTGTAAACAGTACAGGTTCTGATTCATCAAGCCTAGATAACATGCTTGAAGTGCTAATGTCTGGTGGTATGAATTTGTTCCATGCGATGTCGATTTTGGTTCCACCAGCGTGGCAGAATGTTGATAGCATGGATATGGATCTGCGTGCGTTTTATGAGTTTTACTCACAGCATATGGAAGCGTGGGACGGCCCAGCAGGGCTAGTCATTCAAGATGGACGCTATGCGGTCTGTATGCTCGATAGAAACGGTTTGCGCCCGTCACGTTGGGTAACCACTAAGAATGGTTATATCACTGTTGCATCAGAAGTGGGCGTTTGGGATTACGAGCCACAAGATGTATTGGCAAAAGGTCGCGTTGGACCTGGTCAAATGCTGGTCATTGATACGTTGACAGGTCAAATTTTAGATACGACAGCTATTGCAACTTTACTAAAAACGGCGCATCCATATCGCAAATGGTTGCGTGAAGAAGCGACGCGTGTTCGTGATGATGAGCGTCTAGAAGAGACATTGGCAACGCAAGCGTGCCGCGGTGATAAGCTAAAAGCGCTACAAAAGATGTATCACATCACCAATGAAGAGCGCACAGAAATCATTCGCCCTAATGCTGAAAATGGTCAAGAACCAGTCGGCTCAATGGGCGACGATACGCCAATGGCTGTACTGTCGCAGCAAATTCGCCATGTCGGTGACTTTTTCCGTCAGCAGTTTGCACAGGTGACCAATCCGCCAATCGATCCATTACGTGAATCTATCGTGATGTCGTTGCAGACTTGTTTAGGCGCTGAGACTAACGTATTTGCGCCATCTGCGAGAGATGCGCATCGTATTATTTTGTCATCGCCAGTATTGTCAGCCAGTAAGATGCAGCAGCTTGAAACCTTGGATGATCCAGCGTTCAAGATGGCTCGCATTGATCTGAACTATGACCGTACTCTAGAGCTATCTGATGCTATCGTCGCTATCTGTGAGCAAGTGGCAGATAACATTCGCTCAGGAAATACGTTGATTGTCTTGTCTGATAAAGATATCGATGCAGACAAAGTACCTGCTAACGCCATTATGGTTACTGGTGCTGTGCATCATTATCTAATCGCGCAAGGTATCCGTACCGATGCTAATTTAATCATTGAGACAGGTCTTGCTCGTGACTCGCATCAAATAGCGGTATTGATCGGCTTTGGTGCAACTTGTGTATATCCATATCTAGCATATGATGTCATTGATGATTTGGTTGCTACTGGTGAGCTACTTGGTGATCCGATTCAAGCCCGTGTTAATTTCCGTAAAGGCTTGGATAAAGGTTTGCTAAAAATCTTATCAAAAATGGGTATCTCTACCATTGTTTCTTATCGCGGCGCGCAGTTGTTTGAAGCGGTTGGCCTTTCAGAAGAAGTCGTCAATTTATGCTTTAAAGGCGTACAAAGCCGTATCAAAGGCGCTACCTTTGCAGACCTTGCTGCTGATCAAGCGCAATTGGCTGCCAATGCGTTTAAGCGACGCGCTCCTCTAGATCAGGGCGGTCTGCTTAAGTTCGTCTTCAACAAAGAGTACCATGCCTTTAACCCTGATGTGATTAACAGCCTGCATACTGCAGTACGTACTGGTGATTACGATAACTATCGCAATTATGCTGATCTAGTTAATAGCCGTCCAGTTGCTACTTTACGTGATTTGTTGCAACTGAAAACTGACAACAGTATCGATGTCAATGAAGTGGAAGATATCTCTGAAATCTTGACGCGTTTTGACTCAGCTGGCATGTCATTAGGCGCGCTATCTCCTGAAGCGCATGAGTCGATTGCGATGGCTATGAATACTATCGGTGGTCGTTCAAACTCTGGTGAGGGCGGTGAAGATCCTGCGCGTTATGGCACATTGCGCAACTCAAAAATCAAGCAAGTTGCTTCTGGTCGTTTTGGGGTAACGCCTGCCTATCTTCGCTCCGCTGAAGTCATGCAGATTAAAGTAGCTCAAGGTGCCAAGCCTGGTGAAGGTGGACAGCTACCTGGTGGTAAAGTCAACGCGTTGATTGCACGTTTACGTTATTCAGTACCAGGTGTGACCTTGATTTCACCGCCGCCGCATCATGATATTTATTCTATCGAAGATTTGGCACAGCTGATTTTTGATTTAAAACAAGTCAATCCAGATGCATTGGTATCGGTTAAATTGGTCTCACGTCCAGGTGTTGGTACGATCGCGACAGGCGTTGCAAAAGCCTATGCCGATTTGATTACTATCTCAGGCTATGATGGTGGTACGGCAGCGTCTCCGCTATCGTCTATCCATCATGCAGGCTCACCATGGGAGCTAGGTTTGGCTGAGACTCATCAGTCTCTACGAGTGAATGGGTTACGTGATAAGGTACGTGTCCAGACCGACGGTGGTCTAAAAACAGGACTGGATGTAGTAAAAGCTGCTATCTTGGGTGCAGAGAGCTTTGGCTTTGGTACCACGCCAATGATTGCAGTTGGTTGTAAGTACCTTCGTATCTGTCATTTAAATAACTGTCCGACAGGTGTTGCTACTCAAAAAGCCAAGCTGCGTGATGAGCATTTCATTGGCGAAGCAGAAATGTTGATTAACTTCTTTAAGTTTGTCGCAACTGAGACGCGTGAGTGGTTGGCGGCGTTAGGTGTTCGTAGTATGGAAGAGCTGGTCGGTCGTACTGACTTGCTTGATATTCTAGAAGGCAATACGGATAAGCAGCGTCATCTTGATCTAACGCCATTGCTATTTAGTCACCCAGCCAGCGTAGGCAAAGCACAAACTTGTCAGGTTGAGCGTAATGAGCCGTTTGATAAAGGCTTGCTTGCTGAGCAGATGATTAGCGATATGCTCGTGAACATTCGCAAAGGGGCAGGCGGCGACTATAGCTATTTCGTTGGTAACTGTGACCGCTCTATCGGTGCTCGTATTTCTGGTGAGATTGCGCAAGTCTGGGGCAACCTTGGCATGAGCGATATGCCAATTAAGCTTCGTCTAACGGGTACTGCAGGGCAAAGTTTGGGCGTGTGGAATGCTGGCGGTTTAAATATCGAGCTTGAAGGCGACGCCAATGACTATGTGGGTAAAGGTATGGCAGGCGGTGAGATTGTGATTTATCCGCCAAAAGACTCAAACTTTGTAGCACAAGAGACGGCCATCATTGGTAATACCTGTCTCTATGGTGCAACTGGCGGTAAGCTATATGCTGCTGGTACAGCAGGTGAGCGTTTTGGCGTCCGTAACTCTGGCGCACATGCAGTCATCGAAGGCACAGGCGACCATTGCTGTGAGTATATGACCGGCGGTATCGTCACGATTCTTGGCCGTACTGGACTCAACTTCGGTGCTGGTATGACGGGTGGTTTTGCGTATGTACTCGATATGGAAGGCGACTTCTTTGATCGTTGCAACCATGAGCTAATTGATCTAAACCGTATTTCAAGCGAGCAAACAGAAGAGCATCGCATTCATTTGCAACAAGTGATTGAAGCTCATGTAGATAAAACAGGCAGTGCATGGGGTCAGACAATTCTGAACGACTTTGAGCACTATGTTCGTAAGTTCTATTTGGTTAAGCCAAAAGCGGCGAACATTGCAAGCCTTCTTAAAACTACCATGGCCGACCCACAATAGCCGATACATGACTGTCTATCATATCAATGGAGTGCATTGATGGATCGGCAGTCGCTTTAATCAGGTTAGCCAGCGTTCCGTTTTTAGAGACGTTTTAACTCACAGGTTTTCAGCAGGTACGTGACAGCAGCGATATATGTCTTAAATTTTAGACAAACCAAACATCGCTGACTGTTGCCACCCACTGCAAAAGAGCCTTATATAAAAGAGATAGCACCATGGCAAAACGCTTAGAAAATAACTTCCAGTTTTTAGATGTACCGAGATTTGATCCAACCAAAAAAGACATTGCAACGCGTTCAACAGAGTTTGTTGAAATTTATAAACCTTTCGAAAATGAAGCCGTTGCCCAGCAAGCGCATCGTTGTCTTGAGTGTGGTAACCCGTACTGCGAGTGGAAATGTCCAGTACACAACTATATCCCTAACTGGCTAAAACTGGCTACAGAAGGACAAATATTTCAGGCAGCTGAATTGTGCCACCGTACCAATACCTTGCCTGAAGTATGCGGACGAGTTTGCCCGCAAGATCGCTTGTGTGAAGGCGCTTGTACATTGAACGATGGCTTTGGGGCAGTGACGATTGGTAATGTTGAGAAATATATCAACGATACCGCGTTTGCACTTGGCTGGCGTCCGGATATGTCTGAAGTCGTTTGGACAGACAAAAAAGTTGCTATCATTGGCGCAGGACCAGCAGGTCTGGGTTGCGCAGATATCTTGGTCAGAAATGGTGTCAAGCCTGTCGTCTTTGACAAACGTCCTGAAATTGGTGGCTTATTAACTTTTGGTATTCCTGAGTTCAAAATGGAAAAAGACGTCATGCGTAACCGCCGTGTCATCTTTGAAGACATGGGTATGGAATTTCGCTTAGAGACAGAGATTGGTACAGACGTCACCATTGATGAGCTATTGGCTGAGTATGACGCGGTATTTATGGGTATGGGTACATACACCTATATGCGTGGCGGCTTCGCTGGTGAAGAGCTGACAGGCGTCTACGATGCGTTAGATTACCTGATTGCCAACGTGAACCGTTGCAATGACTGGGAAAAAGACGCTGAAGAGTACATCGACTTTAAAGGTAAAAAGGTGGTGGTACTTGGTGGCGGCGATACAGCAATGGACTGTAACCGTACCAGTATCCGTCAAGGCGCCGAAAAAGTAGTTTGTGCCTATCGCCGTGACGAAGAAAACATGCCGGGTTCACGCCGCGAAGTGGTCAATGCTCGCGAGGAAGGCGTCGAGTTCTTATTTAATCGTCAGCCAACCGAAATCATTGGCTTAAACGGTAAAGTTAACGGCGTAAAAGTTGTTACTACTCAGTTAGGCGCACCAGACAACCGTGGTCGTCAACGCCCTGAGCCAATTCCTAATTCTGAAGAGATCATCCCATGTGATGCAGTCATCATGGCCTTTGGTTTTAGACCAAGTCCTGCTGATTGGTTCGAGTCTCAGCAAGTGGGGATGGACAGCTCTGGTCGTGTATTAGCAGCCGAAAAGCAAACCTTTAAATTCCAGACTCAAAATCCTAAAATCTTCGCTGGTGGCGATATGGTACGTGGTTCTGATTTGGTTGTGACAGCGATTTGGGAAGGCCGCGAAGCTGCGGAAGGCATTTTAGACTACCTAGAAGTGTAATACGCTAGCGCAATAGACTATCATTCATTAACAGTGACGCAGTTCTCAATGAATAATTTGATAAGTCATTTGATGAATAATCTTTAATAGCGTAGATTTCAATATAGTGTGCTAGGATATTTTTTATAACGCCTTTTACCTGTGAATAATGGGTAAAAGGCGTTATTTTTTGCCCGTCATTTTGCTGATAGAATATCCATTTATACTTACCCTTAGTTATTGAGATATTTTAATAATACTTTATTAGAATGTCTCACCTAAACATTCCACCCAAAAAGAGTAGCCTTGCGTGAAACCCACCCTTTATCAGCGTATTACTGCTCCATTTGTCGAACCCTATGTTCGCTACCAACATGCAGATATCCTACATGCCACCCGACTAGGTACGGCTGTGATACTGGCTTTATTGGTAAATAAAATCACCAATCTTCCGCACGGTGAATGGACGACCATTACAGTATTTATTATTCTAGGGTTATTGCAATACCAAGGCGCTATTTATACTAAGGCAAAAGAGCGCGTGATTGGTACTTTGTTAGGTATTGGTACTGCGCTTGGGGTGTTATGGTTTAATCAGAACGCAGGCGCATGGCTATGGGTGGACTATGCGCTCATTGGTCTGCTCAGCGGCATCATTGGCTATTTAGCCGTCAGACAGCTTGGGTATACAGGGCTGCTAACGGGTATCACTATGTTGATGATTGTCTCTGATTTAGGCAATAGTAGCATTGGTCAAGATGGTATCTACCGCGCGCTAAATATCTTACTGGGGACAGGCGTTTCGGTAGCAGTGACGCTGATTTTGCCGCTTAAATCAACGTTGATGTGGCGGTTCTTATTGAGTAGTAACCTTGACGCTTGTAGTAGCCTCTACGCTGGCGTAGGTCATCATATTGACGCGACGGATGGAGTGGTGGACGACTCTGTTCAAAAGTTAAACCCAGCGGCCTTTCCTGTTAAGGAAGTACCTGTTGATAGGGCATTGGTCACAGCGTTACAGCAGATTAATAAACGTCTGCTGGCTGTGCGACCACATATCGCGGCGACTGCCAGTGAGTCAGGAATCGAAAAGGAAACGCTAGAGACAATTCAACGTACCCACCGTAATATTATCGGAACGATTGATTTGCTGTTAAGTGCGGCACCGCGCTTGGCAAATATCGAAATTGATGAAGAAAACCATGTTCTATTGGTACATTATCAGCATGAGCTAACCCAAGCGATGCAACATATGGCAGCGGTATTACGTAGTCCAAGTGACGAAGTATTCCGGCCCATTACTCGTATTGCTGTCTCAGAGTATCCAAGCGTACAGCACCTAGCATTTGAGTGGCAGGGCTATTTTTGGTTGACCCAAACCTTGCAGACTCAGTTGCAGCAACTGAGTGATTTACTGCAAACATCGAAACCGCATTGGTTTGCTGCATCTGGTCTAGGCTATCAGCGCCGAGAGCAGCGCCGAATGAAAGAGCAGGGCGGCGAGACGGATTTACATTTATAGCGCAAAAAAACGCTGACCATTTAGGATCAGCGTTTTTATTTTTCAAAGACTACTTTATTTTAAAGTACTAAATTAAAACTATTAACGACCAGTCTTTAGCTTATCCCAGTACTGTTGATACACTTGCAACGCCTCATCGCCTACATCTTCTTGGAACTCAGCTTTTGCTAATACTTCTTTAGAGGGATAAATCGTTGGATTGTTTTGGACGCTCTCATCCATCAGCTCACGCGCTGCTATGTTTGGTGATGCGTAGCCGATCTCTTCGCTGACGATTTTTGCATTTTCAGGACGTAATAAATAATCAATAAATTTATGTGCTGCATCAACTTGCTTGGCATTTTTTGGAATGACAAAGTTGTCCATCCATAAGATAGCGCCTTCGGTTGGATACTTATAAACCAAGCTAGTCAAACCTTCGTCATTGGCCATGACTGCTTCACCATTCCATGTCATACCAAGCGCAGTCTCACCTTCGATATATGGCATACGTGTCGCATCAGAGTTAAAAGTTTTGACGTTTGGCATCAACGTGGTGAGCTTATCGTAAGCGGCTTCGATTTCGTCAGGATTGCTACTATTACCTGAGTAGCCAAGAGTCAGCAGTGCCATACCAAAGACTTCACGCACATCATTGGTCAGCATCACCTGACTCTTATACTTAGGATCCCATAGGTCATTCCAGCTATTAACAGTTTTCGGATCGACACTGTCACCATTAATGGCTAGGCCAGTGCTGCCCCACATATAAGGGATAGAGTATTTGTTATCAGGATCAACTTTGGTATTGGTAAATGAGGTATCAAGGTTTTTGAAGTTGCTCAATTTGGATTTGTCTAGCTCTTGTAGTAGTCCTTCTTTCGCCATTTTTTCAACATAATAAGTCGATGGAATCGCTAAGTCATACTGACTAGAATCATCCAATAGTTTGAGCTTGGCATACATGGCTTCGTTAGAGTCAAATGTGGTGTAATTAACTGAGATGCCAGTTTCTTCTTCAAAACCATCTAAAATCTCTTGCGGCATATATTCTGACCAGTTGTAAAGGTTCAGCGTCTCATTGCTCGCCGCAGCACTGCCATCCGCTGCATTATCAGAGTTGCTACAGCTGGCAAGCACCAAGCCGACAGCCATTGCTAATAATGCTTTTGGCACTATACGACCGACACTAGCCGAGGTGTGAGTAGTGGGATGGGACGACGATAAATGGGTCAAAATATCTCTCCTAAATAAAGATAATGCAAATCAGAAAAATTCAATAAAAAAGCCAAAAAGATACAAGCCTGACATGGCCAATAAAACTATTATGGTCATTAGTTTATACAATTTAAAGGGTTATCATTAAGGCAATGCTCAATAATACTAATAAAAATAGCCAGTTGGGCTAATGAGATGAGTAGCAAAACTAACTTAATGACAGCTAATTTTGGGTAGAATTGCTAGCGAGCTGCTAACGTCGAATCGAAAAAAGATAGCATATAACCATGCTATGATTGGCGCAGGCCGAAGTATGACGAACATCATCTAAGTAAGTATAAGCCTTCGGCTCTAAGACACCAACCATACCATAATAATAAAGGATACAGCACAATGACCGAAAGTACCTCAACTCAAAATGCCTTGAATAAAAGCCACTCAGTTATACCGGCATTGCTTACGGATAAAGTTGCCATAGTCACTGGTGCCAGTCGTGGGCTTGGTGCACAGATTGCACAGCAAATGGCAGCAGCAGGCGCTATCGTTTGCGTCAACTACCTCAATAGTAAAGAGGCTGCTGAGGCAGTAGTGGCTGATATCATCGCGACAGGTGGACAAGCATTTGCTTATCAGGCGGATGTGACCGATCTTGAGCAAGTACAAGCCATGGCAGCTGAAGTCATCACTCGTCATGGTCGTATCGATATATTGGTCAATAATGCCTTGCCAAGTTATCAGTTCAATCCAAGCGCTGCGTACACTAGTATTGAAACAGTAAGGTGGTCGCACTTTTCGCAACAAATGGACGGTATCGTCAAGGGCGCAGTCAATACAGTGCAAGCAGTGTTGCCGCAAATGAAAGCGCAGCAAGTAGGTAAAATTATTAACATCTCAACCAATCTTGTTTACAACCCAGTGGTTACCTATTATGATTACACCACGGCTAAATCAGCATTGATTGGGCTAACGCGCAATCTCGCGAGCGAACTTGGTAAATATGGTATTCGGGTGAATTTGCTAGCAGGTGGCTTATTAAAAACCACCGACGCAAGCAGCTTAACCACTGAAGAGGTATTTGACTATATCGCGACTACGACGCCGCTGCGCCAAGCGACTTCGGTAGCTGACTTTGCCAATTCAGTATTGCTCATGGCATCTGATTTGAGCATGGCTATTACTGGACAATCTATCGCTGTCGATGGTGGCTTAACCATGCCTTAATTGAGGCCTTAACTGACGCCTTAACGTTCTATTAGATTTGTAGAAAGAATGAAATGAATACTCGACAAGGTATTGGAATTATCACCGCTACAGTTTCCAGTTGAAACGTTTATATAAAGTTAGTCCATAACAAAAAGCCCTTACTAGTCGGTTAGTAAGGGCTTTTTTAATTGAACGTTAATTAGATAAACATTAATGGCTCTATGTGCCTGAACAGTCTTACGACTTCATTGTTAACTGATTAAGCACGGTTTGAATACCATACTCTTCGATCGTCCCAGTGACGAAATCAGCGCGTTCTATTAAAGCTGGCTGTGCATCGCCCATGGCTACAGCAAATCCAACCAAGTCGAACATTTCTAAATCATTCATACCATCACCAAATGCCATACATTCGCTTGCATCTACATCATAGTATTTGCATACATCTTTGATACCGCGGGCTTTTGACGCATCTGCTGGCAATATATCAGCACCAATCTGATGCCAATGCACCAGCTTTAAATCATACTGGGCAAAGTCGATGTCTTGCATCTTTTCTTGCTGATTATTAAAGAATACCGAGCATTGATAGACGGTATTTGTTTTGTAGTACTCAGGGTCAAGGATCGAATTGGGCGTGACCGCATTGAACTCGCGTAAACGTTCATTTTCACCTGACCAAGCGATATGAGTAGCAGAGTCAAACTTATGAATCAAATCACTCTGCTGGCATAGGCGTACGATTTTATCTGTCTGTTCAGCCGTTAGCGGGTAGTGGCTGATTCGGCCGCTTTTATCAAAACTATATTGTCCATTCATACAAATAATGGCGTCCAATATATCTGCATCAAGCAACGCTAAAATGTCTTCAGGCAATATGGCTTTAGAACGGCCAGTCGAAATCACTAGTTTAATATCGGTATCTGCAAGCTGCTCAAGCGTCGCTTTATTGTGTTCAGCGATAATGCCGTTACGGCTTAAGGTATCATCGATGTCAAAAAAGATGATTTTGGGGGTCGAGATTTTAGTAGTCATACTTTCTTTGGCAATCTTATCTTCGATAAACATGATGATCCTATTATTCTAAGTCGTGTAGATACAATGATTCAGATACTACTACAACATACCCAATCAGATAAATACCTATCGAGTAACCTATGATACTGCAAGCATGCTTATTGAGACAGTATTTACATGTAGCCTGTAGAACCGCTCATCACTTGCCCAAAGGATTAACAAAAATGCTAAACGATATGATTAACTTAACCGTGTTTATTTATTATAAAGTTATATTCAATTATCAAAACTAATCTACGAAATAAGATGGACTATCGTTATTAATGCATCAGTTACCTAAAGGAACAAGTATGAACTTTTTCATCTTAAAAACGGTTACAGTTTTGGCGACCTTGGCTTTATCTGCCAATGCTTTTGCAATGGATGTTGAATTTAATGATGCTGCTTGGGATGGCAAAAAAGTACCTGAAGGTCAGCAATGTCTAAATTATGATGGCAAAAGTCCAGCCACGCCTAGCATGACTGTCTCAAACATTCCTACAGGCGCGGAAAGCTTGGTATTCGTCTATAACGATGTAAGCAACAAGCGTATGCAGCATGGTGGCCATGGTATCGTGGAGTTCGCACTACCAGAGGGTGCTACGAGCGCAGAAGTGCCACGAGTATTTGGTCATACTTACGAAGTACCAGTAGGTATTGAGATGGTCGCAGAATACCGCAATCGCAAAGGCGAGGCCGGCGGTGCATATAAGCCACCTTGCTCTGGCGGCAAAAACCATCTGTATACGGTAGATGTACAAGCATGGCAGGGCGATTCGGTACTTGCTGAAACAACCGTTGAGATGGGTCGGTATTGATACGTTAGCTATTCAATCAATATACAACAATTAGTATGCAACAACAAAGCTGTCTATACCAAACTGTTTATACATAGCATAGACGGCTTTTTATTGAGGGTAGGTTATGTTTCATATACCTATAAACGGGCTAGCTTAATAGACATTAAAGAATCTGATTGATGTTTATAATATTTAGTTAATCAGTAAACGTGGCTCAGTCATATAAGGGCATTAAGGTAGGGCTATAGGAAAATATAGATTAGGCTTGTTAACTATTGGAATAATGCCAAGATACTGAACGTGACAACTTTGTAGTATAATTTTACTACTATGGATATCGGTATGCTATATCATTGAAACTTCTATGTTATAAATCTAAAAAAATCATAGCAAATGGTAAAAAACGTTATTAATTATACTTTATCTTAAAGTATACCTTGATTTGAATGAATTTTTTATAAATAAGGTTTCTTATGAACATAACGGCAAGCCAACCTTCAGAAGATAGAAAAAGGCATGGCGAACATATTCTTATCCACATGACATATATCGCCAAAAATGTCGATCTAGATTCGGGGATTGAGCTGACTCGCGCACTTGAGTACTGGCGCAGATATTTTGAAGAAAACGATATCGTTTCAGCTTTAGTCATTAGCGAAGGTTATTTCGTTCAAAGTTTCCAAGGGACAAGACCTGCTATCAATACTGCCTTGGAAAAGATACTTGACGAGCATTCAACTATTGTCCCTAATATTGTGAATATAGAGGAAATCGAAACGCGTCAATGGAAAGGGTTTTTAGTTAAACATCTAACCTCAAGCGTTGAAGATGAAGAGCATGCCCTAAAGAACTTTTCAGCAGGCTCTGACTACAATCCTTATTTAATGAAAAGCTCTCAGATTGAAAGCTTCTTGAAGGCGGTTTTTGAAAATGCTGAATCTAATTAATTTTAAATGAATAGCATTTATTTCTTAAATATTTGCCTCTTAGAGTTGTTAGTAGGACTTGCCCTAGCTAGAATAGAAAAGCCGTTCATACGTTTGTATAGGCGGCTTTTTGTTGAAGGCAAGTTAGCAGTATCGGTACAGGATGTTTTCTTAGCAATTGGACAGAATATTGGCGGATGTTCATAGGTGACTATTCATACCTGACTCTTGCAGGATTTAACTACTAGAAATGCCTTAGTGATACCTGTTTTTGTCATGTTATTTTAAGGTATGGATGATAAGAAGCTGATCAATTCCCAAGAGTTTTATTGATTATACTTTATGATAAAGTGTATATTAATTTATATACCTATTATATAAATGGATTTTCTTATGTATATAACGACCAATCAAACGTCAGAAAATAGGAAAAGACATGGCGAGCATCTGCTGATTGGCCTAACGTATATCGGTAAAAACATCGAAATGAAAACAGGTATAGAGTTGACTCGTGCTCTTGAACAGTGGCGAAGATACTTTGAGGAAAGTGGGCTAGTTGCAGCACTTGTGATCAATGACGGTTACTTTGTTCAAAACATTCAAGGCTCAAGACCGGCGGTCAACGCTGCTCTAGCGAAGATAATTGATGAGCATTTCAAGATTGTTCCTAATGTTGTCAAGGTGGAAGAGATAGAAGCGCTTCGGTGGGATGGATTCGTAACCAAACACCTGACGGAAAGTGTCGAAGATGAGGAGTATGCCTTAAAAAGTTTCTCAGCAGGTTTTGACTTCAATCCTTACCTAATGAAAAGTACTCAGATTGAAAATTTTCTGACAGCGATATTTGAAGGTACTGAATCCGATAGGTTTTAGATGAGTAGCATTTACATATCATAAGAGTCATCTATTTTAATTGGCGTAAAAAAGCCGTCTATAAAGTGTCTTTTGATTTAGATAATTTTTTATAAATAAGGTTTCTTATGCGTATCACTACCAGCCAACCTTTAGAAAATAGAAAAAGACATGGCGAGCATATCATTCTCAGCCTAACGTATATTGGCAAAAATAGTGACAGTAATAATGGGATAGGGTTGGCTCGTCTGCTTGAGCAATGGCGAAGGAATAATGAAAAAATTGGTGTAACCTCAGCGCTTGTCGTGAATGACAATTACTTTATTCAAAATATTGAAGGTCCAAGACCTCTTATCAATGAAATACTAGTAAAATTAATCAGTGAGTACTCTTACCTAGTACCCCACCACAGTGAGATTGAGGAAATAGAAGAACGTAGGTGGGATGGGTTTTTAATAAAATATTTAACATCAAGTGCAGAAGACGAAGCATATACCCTAAAAAGTTTCTCAGCAGGTGCTGACTTTAATCCTTATCTAATGAAAAGTACTCAGATTACAAGCTTCCTAAAAACGATCTTTGAAGATACCGAATCCAATATGTCTTAAATAAGTTCTTGATTCTGATTAGCGTAAAAAAGCCGCCTATACTGTTTATGGGCGGCTTTTTGATATGTATCATTTGCTGAGTGATTGGACTATGTACTTTTTCGAGTATTACCATTCTTATAGATGCATGGAACGCATGTTGCTTGCCCTATATCACAAAATAGATTTTTGTATTTCAATAATTCGATGGGCTAAAAGACCAACCTACCGCTGATTTTCTTTCAATTTATTGTAAAGCAATTCAAATTTTCTTACAGATTCTTCTTGGGTTTGTCTTAAGCTGATTTTTACTATTTCCATCTCTCTTATTGCCAATTTTGCTTCACCTTCTGTTGTAGAATCAAATTCTTCTGATAGCTTATTCCTCATTTTACTGATATTTTCTAGACTTGGTTTTAACAGTCCTAACTCATAACCATCAAACATTTTTTTAATAGTTAAATTGAGTTCTCCTTCAAATTTCCTGATGCGTTCTTTCTCATGATAAACATCACTAATGGCAGACTGCCAAATCATTTCTACTTCTTTAGTAGCTTTCAGAGCGTTGAGTCTTAATTCGTAAAGATACTTGTCTTGTGACTGTTTGAGAGTCTCTTTAGTATAGTTAAGTGCAGCCTTAGTATTTTTAACAGACTCTTTCGCATTCATATAAATGAGCCCGGTGATGAATACACTGATTACTGAAATGATTATAGATATAATTGAGAGTAGCTGCATATTATAAAACTCCAGTACAGTGATGGATAGCGCGATGCTAGGCTTTCGACCTAGCCCTCAAAATTCAAATAATTAAACCAAAACTACCCAATCTCAACACTCGTCACATTCTGAAAGCCTCTTGGCAGCTGCCCACCACGATTACCACGAACACCCGTATAGTTAGCCAAATCATTTGGCTTGAGTGTCACATGGCGTTTGCCAGCAGTGATGACAAGACTGTCTTGCTGACTAAGTGGTGTGATAGCAAGTACCTCTTCGCCATCTTTCAGTTTAATAAGTTTGTTCCCTTTACCGCGAGCTTGTTCAGGCAAATCATCGAGGGCAAATATCAGTAGATACCCTGCATTGGTTGCAACGGCAACATGATCAGGTGTCACGCGTATATTGCTATTTTCACCTTCGGCATTGGCGGCCGTCTCTACTGGTACGTCGATACGTGCAACAGGGAGCAAGCGACTATCAGTTGCTAAGTTAATAACGTTTTTACCAGCTTTTTGGTTGCTATCGAGATTACCAATGGTATTGATAAAACCATAACCTGCTGAGCTGGCAAGGATAATGCGTTGCTCGTTATCACCCGTTAGTAGCTGCTCAAAGCTAGCGCCTGCTGGCGGCTTTAATACACTGGTCAATGGATCACCTTGACCACGCGCAGACGCTAAGTTGTGCGCATCGATACTATAGCTGCGTCCCGTACTATCGAGTACGTAAATCCTTTCGTTTGATTTACCGCGCACGTGCGCTTGATAGCTGTCACCTGAGCGGTAACTCATACCAGCGGCATCGACATCATGGCCTTTAGCTGCGCGAATCCAACCCGCTTTCGATAAGATGGCAGTGACCGGCTCACTTGGTACGAGGTCTGACTCTTTTAATGCTTGCGCTTCTTCACGCTCTGCTAATGGTGATACACGCTCATTGCCATGTTCTTTCATATCGGCAGTAAGCTCATCGATCATCAGATTGGTTAGACTGTCTGGATTGTCTAAGTATTCTTGAATGATGGCACGTTCGGCAGCAAGTTCATCTTGCTCGCGGCGCAGCTCAATCTCTTCTAATTTTGCCAACTGACGCAAACGAATATCCAAGATAGCATTGGCTTGAATGTCAGTCAGGTCATAATCCTGCATCAAGGTCGCTTTTGGATCATCCTCTTCACGAATGGTGCGAATCACTTCATCAATATTCAGATAAGCAATCAGTAAGCCCGCCAAGATATGTAAGCGTTTATCGATTTTATCTAGGCGATATTGCAAGCGTCGCGTGACCACCGAGCGGCGACAGATTAACCATTCTTCCAAGACTTCCTTTAAGTTTTTCACCTGCGGCTTACCATTTAAGCCAATCATATTCATATTGACGCGGTAATTGCTTTCTAGGTCAGTACTGGCAAACAGGTGACTCATGACACGATCGACATCGACTCGCGTTGAGCGCAACTCAAGGACGATACGGCAGGCATTTTCGTGATCTGATTCATCATGAATATCCGTCACCCAAGGCAGCTTTTTATCGGTCATAAGCTTAGCTATTTGCTCTTGGATTTTGTTGCCTGACACTTGGTAAGGAAGCGCATCAATGATGACGAGGTTTTTTTCTTTAGGGTCAACATGAAAGGTGGCACGCATCTTATAACTGCCGCGTCCAGTCTCATACATCGCTTGCAAATCTTTTTTGCTAGTGATGATTTCCGCTGGTGTCGGTAGGTCAGGTGCAGGTATCGATTGGGTAAGCTGCTTAACCGATAGCTCTGGGTTTTTAAGCAATCGAATAGCCGCACGTACCACTTCATTAAGATTATGCGGTGGAATATCGGTTGCCATACCAACCGCGATACCTGTCGTACCGTTCAATAAAATATTAGGCAGGCGGGCAGGTAGGGTCGTTGGTTCTTGCATAGTGCCATCAAAGTTATCTTGCCAATCGACCGTGCCTTGTCCCAATTCTGCGAGCAACGTATTGGCATAAGCCGACATTTTAGCTTCGGTATAACGCATCGCGGCAAAGGATTTCGGATCATCTGGGCTACCCCA
Source organism: Psychrobacter immobilis (assembly GCF_904846235.1). Classification (GTDB taxonomy): domain Bacteria; phylum Pseudomonadota; class Gammaproteobacteria; order Pseudomonadales; family Moraxellaceae; genus Psychrobacter; species Psychrobacter immobilis_C. The sequence continues at coordinate 180,918 of NZ_CAJGZN010000002.1, read as the reverse complement.
GTTACCTTGACCAGTGATGAGTGGATAGCGATAGCTGAACGGTTGAGCCATCAGTACCATTGCCTCATAACAAGCGCTGTCACCATGCGGATGGTATTTACCCAATACATCACCGACCGTACGCGCGGATTTCTTCGCCTTGGCAGAGGACTTTAGCCCAAGCTCGCTCATGGCATAGACGATGCGACGCTGGACAGGTTTCAGACCATCGGCGATATTTGGTAGCGCCCGATCCATGATGACGTACATGGCATAGTTGAGATAGGCCTGCTCAGTGAACTCTGCGACTGAACGAGTATCCATCGGCTCATTGGGAATAGTTGGGGCGATCGTATGATCAATAACATCAGACATAAAATAGGATTCACTTATCAGTTTTAATAGGTATAGATAATTGGTTCAAGCATACAAATAGGATAGTGCTATCGTAAAGGATATTGCACTAATTAAAAAGACGTATGTCAGAATATACGACATCTCGTGACGTGCTTAAAACAAGCGCTTATAGGAGTTTTTTCTACTGTGGTGATTCATAGCTTTTATAGATTAAATTAAGTATAGTAAATCTAATATTTGTTTTTTATATGATTAATAAGTGTCTTAATATTTAATCGCTTTTATTTAGAATATTTTGTCTGTCATTAGTCTATAAAAAGTAGGTACAGGATAGTTTTAATGCAAAATTAATAACTGAAAGTATGACAGCTAATAGACTAAATAAGGCAGCTGATTTGCCTATTTAGATAGCATTAACCATGTATTGACACGGACAAGTCGCTACTGAATTATTTTACAATAAGGAATTTCTGTTATGTCATTTGACCCTTTATCTAAAATTTCTGCCTCTACAATGCTAAAAAACGAAAGTAAGCACCTAGGGAAAAACGCTACTAGAAATGTGCTGTTGATTACTGCTATAGCCAGTCTAGGATTGACAGCCTGTAGCCCTTCACAAATGAGCAAAACGCTACCAGCTGAGACAAGCAGCACAGTCAATCAAGATGCAGCAACGGTGTCAGAGTCTATCATGGCGTCACCCAGTGTTAAGCCATCAGTCATCAGCCAACAGATGATGATACGTTCTGCGGAGCAAACAGGTATCGTACGCCCATCACCGAGCATCATAGTCACGCCAGAGGCAAAAGACAACTATCAAAAAAACGCAGCCAATCCTGTACATCGAACTACGGACATGGCGGTATCCACTTTGTCTATCGATACCGATACAGGCAGCTACGCCAATGTGCGCCGCTATTTAAACGAGGGTCAGTTGCCACCCGTTAATGCCGTACGGGTCGAGGAGTTGATTAATTATTTTAACTATCAATTTGATAATGGCAAACGCTTAGGTAGTGCCCCGTTTATTGTGTCAACTGAGGTAGTAGACTCACCTTGGGATAGAGCAGATCAGGATAATAAAATCGTCAAAGTCGGTATCAAAGCCGTTGATAGTAGCTGGTCGCAAAAAACAGACAAGCAATCTATGCCACCTGCCAATCTCGTATTTTTAGTAGATGTCTCAGGCTCTATGTCGTCACGCGATAAGCTGCCATTGGCTCAGTCTTCGCTTAAGCTGTTGACAGAGCAAATGCGTGCCCAAGACAGTATCAGCATCGTGACCTATTCAGGTAGTACTAGTGTGGCATTGCCTGCGACCAATGGTGACCAAAAAGCAAAAATATTGGCTGCGATCGAGGGGTTGAATGCCTCAGGCTCAACCAATGGGGAAGACGCTCTGAAATTGGCCTACAGACAAGCTGAGCAAGGACTGAAAAAGAACGGTATCAATCGAATCATGATGTTAACGGATGGCGATTTTAACGTTGGTATTAGTGATGTCGATGAGATGCTGGATTTGGTCAAAGCCAATCGCGATCGCGGTATCTCTTTATCTACCGTTGGCTTTGGTCGCGGCAACCTTAATGATCACATGATGGAACAGATGGCGGACAACGGCAATGGTAATTACAGCTATATTGACAGTCTAACTGAAGCCAAAAAAGTCTTTGGAGATGAGTTAGCCGCGACATTTAACACCGTCGCTAAAGACGTAAAAGTCCAAGTTGAGTTTAATCCTGATGTGGTGAGCGAGTGGCGCTTGATTGGTTATGAAAATCGCGTACTGGCTGAAGAAGACTTTAATAATGACAAAGTTGATGCAGGTGAGCTTGGGGCAGGTAAGGCGGTTATCGCTTTGTTTGAAGTGACACCAAAAGGACAAAAAGGGTTATATAGCGATCGCCGTTATGCTGACAGCAATGCCAGTATTAGTTCGAATAACAAACAAAACTCTAATGAGCTTGGCTATCTAAAGATTCGTTATAAAGTACCGACAGGTGGTAGCTCTAAACTCGTTAGCCAACCGATTAATAAAGCTAGCCACGCTTTAAACAAAGCCAGTATCGATACTCAGTTTGCGATGGCAGTAGCAGGATTTGGCCAACACTTGACTCAAAGCGATTATATTAATAATTGGCAGTACAGTGATAGCACTAAACTTGCAAAAAGTAGTATCGCAGATAGACCGAGTAGCGATAATGATGGTACTCGTCGAAACTTTGTAACCTTGACTGAGCTGGCGAGTGCACTAAAAAATAGCCGATAGTGAACAGATATCGTGTCGGGATGGTCATTAGGGAGCAGAAGCCAAGGGTCATATTTTCTAATGGTATGACTGATATTTTTAGTCTAATATATTGATATTTATAGAGATATTTAGCGTCAAGCCTATTTGAGAACTGGTATAGCAATCTTTTGTATTGAGTACTATGTATAAAGTGTGTATGTTAATGAACAAAGGGCTATTTACCGCTATATTGTTCGCTCAGCACTATACAAATATGTTGCAGCCTTGCTTTTTATCATAACGATAGGCAAGACTCTGACGTTTTGTATATTTATCACACTGTGATTGGCGTGGGTTGACGGTAATGTATTATTACTAGGAGAGAAAAGATTATGGAAAATCAAGGAAACTTAACCCGTCGTGACGATAAAGTTTGGCTAAAAACGTATGAAGAACTTGGTCTGGAATATGACATTGAGTTGCCAGCCGACAATACGTCACTTATCGATATTTTCGAAAAAAGCTTCGCTGAAAATGCTGATAAAACTGCCTATATCTGCATGGGTTCATCGTTAAGCTTCCAGGAAGTAGATTTATACAGCCGTCAAATGGCCGCTTATCTACAGTCATTAGGATTGGTCAAAGGCGATAAAGTTGCGGTCATGATGCCCAACATTTTGCAGTTACCAATCTCTGTCATCGCTGTACTACGTGCAGGCTTTACCTTAGTTAACGTCAACCCTCTGTACACTACCAGAGAGCTTGAGCATCAGTTGACTGATTCAGAAGCCAAAGTGCTGATCATGGTCGAAAACTTTGCCAAAACCTATCAAGACATCGGTCGCAATGTGGTCGATAAAGTCGTGATTACGGGTATGGGCGATTTGATGGGTACGCTCAAAGGCTTTATGGTTAATACGGTCGTCCGCCATGTCAAAAAAATGGTGCCAGACTATAGTATTTCTAATAGCATCAGCTTCAAAACAGCACTAAAGCAAGTCACTGCTAGCAAATATAAGCGCCCAACCAATATCACACTTGATGACATCGCCGTCCTACAGTATACCGGTGGTACAACGGGTGTGGCAAAAGGTGCGATGCTAACGCACAAAAACTTGGTGGCAAACTTAATTCAGTCTAATACCTTTTTGGGCACCGCTTTTGATGATTTAGATCAAAGAGGTGAGCAACCTGTGATTATGACGGCATTGCCGATGTATCATATTTTCTCATTTACCGTATGTGGCATGTTCGGTCTGTATCGCGGTTGTGTGGTGCTATTAGTACCAAACCCACGTGATCTTGATAGCTTGTTAAAAGCATATAAAGCCAATCCACCAGCGTTCTTCCCAGCGGTCAACACGTTGTTTAACGCACTTGCCAATAACGAAGAATTTATCGCGATGGATCATAGCAAGCTGCGTCAATCGATGGGCGGCGGCATGGCAGTATTGAGTCCAACGGCAGAAAAATGGCGTCAAGTCACTGGTAATATTATCATTCAAGGTTATGGCTTGTCTGAAACATCACCAGTCGCGACCGCTAACCCTAGTAACAGCAAGACATTCACTGGCACTATTGGTGTCCCTATGCCAGCAACCGATGTGGCGATCTTAGATGATGCTGGTAATGAAGTGGCACTTGGTGAGCGCGGTGAGATTAGTGTTCGTGGTCCACAGGTCATGAAAGGTTACTGGAACCGCGAAGATGCTACTGCCGAAGTCATGACAGCAGATGGATTCTTCCGTACTGGTGATATCGGTATCATGGCTGACAACGGATATGTGACCATCGTTGACCGCAAAAAAGACATGATTTTGGTGTCTGGTTTTAACGTTTATCCGAATGAAGTCGAAGAAGTTATGGCTGGCCATCCTAAGATTTTAGAATGTGGCGTCATCGGTATCGAAGATGAGAAGAGCGGTGAGATTCCTAAGATCTATGTTGTCCGTAACGACCCAAGTCTGACCACTGACGAAGTTCTTGAGTACGGTAAAGAGAACCTAACAGGTTATAAACGTCCTCGTCGTGTTGAATTTATTGATGAGCTACCAAAATCGAATGTTGGTAAGATTTTGCGTAAAGATCTACGCGTCCTTGAAGAAAAGAACCACGGTTAATTTGCTGATACACGCATCTAGATAGTTGTTTGATAGGTGCGTGTATCAACCAAAGATACATGTGAAAGTGTCGCTTGATTAGATGCTGTAGTAACTAAAATAGTAACCAAAAATGATAAGGCTGCAACCATGCTGTCTTATCATTTTTTTGTCTTTATCGCTTTTGACATTTGCGGATCACAGCTACTATTAATAGAGAATATCTATTAAAACTGCTATAGTGCCCATCGACGTATTTTTGTTTTTGTCCAAAAAACCGTACTGGTTTTGCTTAAGACAACTAGTGAAATCATGGTAGTAAATATCGTTTTCGACTTGGTCGTGCTGAGTGGTAGTATTATTTATCATAGACCCAGTAACACACTTTAATTTGCAAAGCTTATGAATGACAAACCCGATCATACTTATCTATTTCTTATTCATAAGCTTCTGCTGTCAGCAATAATCATAAAAAATGGTGTTTCCATTAACATATTCAATGTTTTTAACAGTAACATTTAGGGAAAATTATGACGGATAATATTAATAAAAAAACGACAGATAATAGCGCTGCAACTGACGATAAAGCCAATACTACTAACGACGTTTATCAAAGCAATGCGTTTCCTACTATGCCGACCATCGACAGTGATAGTCCGTGGCTGAGCGCTTATGAGCGCTATAGCATCGATGCTACTATCGAGATGCCAGAAGACAATACCTCTCTACTTGATGTGTTCGAGCGTAATTTTAGCCGTTATGGTCAAAAACCTGCCTATATCTGCATGGGCTCATCGATTACTTTTAAGCAATTAGATCTATATAGCCGACAGATTGCTAGCTATTTGCAGTCAATAGGACTGGTCGCAGGCGATAAAGTTGGGGTAATGATGCCCAACGTCTTGCAGTATCCAGTGGTTGCTTTGGGTATCATTCGTGCAGGGATGGTGTTGGTCAATGTAAATCCTCTATACACTAGCCGTGAGCTATCACATCAGTTGCATGACAGTGGTGCGAAAGCGCTATTTATCGTTGAAAACTTTGCCAAGACGTATCAAGATGCCGAGGACAAAGGTCAGGTAGAGCATGTAGTCGTGTGTACCATTGGTGATATGCTAGGTACGATTAAAGGAGCTGTGGTTAATCTTGTGGCTCGCCATGTCAAAAAGATGATTCCTGCTTATAGCATACCGAATAGCGTGAGTTTTAAGCATGCCTTAAATGCTGAGTCAGCCAGTAAGTACCAGCGCCCTGAGTTGAACTTAAGCGATGTGGCCCTACTGCAATATACCGGTGGTACGACAGGAGTAGCGAAAGGGGCAATGCTGTCTCATGGTAATCTAGTCGCCAACATGCTACAGGTCAGTGCGCTGATGAACAGTGCATTTGATGACGATATAGATGGTAGAGATGTGATTTTGACCGCACTGCCGCTATATCACGTATTTTCATTTATGGTCTGCGGTATGTGTAGTATGTATCAAGGTTATGCCTCGCTACTCATTCCGAATCCGCGTGATCTTGATGGACTTATCAAAGAGATGGCCAAGTACAAGCCAGCGTTTATCCCTGCCGTGAATACTTTGTTTAACGGCTTAGTACACAAAGATAACTTTGCTGATTTAGACTTTTCTAACCTAAAAGCGTCTATCGGCGGCGGTATGTCAGTATTGCCTAGCGTAGCCAAAGAATGGCATAAAATCACTGGACTGCCTATCGTTGAAGGTTACGGCCTATCTGAGACCTCACCCGTCGTAGCATTTAATCCGATGACTATTGCGGAATTTACCGGAAAAATCGGTATTCCTGCGCCTAGCACCGATATCGTACTCATTGATGATGACGAAAATATAGTAGCCATGGGTGATCGTGGTGAAATCTGCGTAAAAGGCCCACAGGTCATGATTGGTTATCAGAATCGTCTGAAAGAAACTGCTGAATCCTTTACAGCTAGTGGCTACTTAAAAACTGGCGATATCGGCATCATGGACGAAAAAGGCTTTATCAAAATTGTTGATCGCAAAAAAGACATGATTTTAGTCTCTGGTTTTAACGTCTATCCAAACGAAATCGAAGAAGCGATGAGTGAGCATCCAGCAGTCGTAGAATGCGGTGCTATTGGTGTTCCAAATGATGATCGCGGCGAAGAGCCAAAGCTGTTTGTGGTCAAAAAAGGCGATGTGACTGAAAAAGAGCTACTAGAATATGGCAAAAAACAACTGACTGGCTATAAGCGCCCACGTCATATACAGTTCGTTGACGAATTACCAAAGTCGAACGTTGGCAAAATCCTACGTAAGGAATTGCGTAAGATGGAAGGGTTAGAATAGTTTATATCTGACATTCTGTTGATAACGCTGGCGTAATGGCAGGTGCGAATCTTGCTATTGCGCCGTTGTCACGTTAGGATATCTTAAGATTTTAGTCGACTACATATCTATCAATGTGTTTACTAACGACTGATAGGTATTTTTATGACACTGCTTTTATAACATTGTACTAGGAATTTTTATGCGTATTGACAATCGTGAGCTTGACCAACTTCGCTCGATCAGCTTTGAGCGCCATTATACGAAGCATGCTGAAGGGTCAGTACTGGTAAGTTTTGGCGATACCAAGGTATTATGTACTGCCAGTGTAGAATCTGGTGTGCCGCGCTGGCTCAAAGGTAAAGGCAAAGGTTGGATCACAGCTGAGTATGGTATGTTGCCACGTGCGACCAACACGCGCAATCAGCGTGAAGCGGCTCGCGGTAAGCAGTCAGGTCGTACGCAAGAGATTCAACGTTTGATTGGTCGTAGCTTACGTGCCATGATTGATCTGAGTAAACTTGGTGAAAACACCATCTATCTTGATTGCGATGTGTTGCAAGCGGATGGTGGTACTCGTACGGCTAGTATCACTGGTGCTGCGATTGCGCTTATCGATGCGCTAGAGAGTATCCAAAAGGCCAAAAAACTCAAAGCAGATCCGCTAATCGGACTGGTTGCTGCGGTTTCTGTTGGTATGAAAGATGGCGAAGCGTATCTTGATCTGAACTACGAAGAAGACTCTAGCTGTGATACCGACTTGAACGTCGTGATGACCCAAAAAGGCGAGTACATTGAGCTGCAAGGTACTGCTGAAGAAAAGCCGTTCACTCGTGCTCAAGCAGATGCTATGCTGTCATTAGCTGAAAAAGGCATTGCCGAATTGATTAAAATGCAACAGACGGCACTTGGTTGGTAGACTAACGCTTAGATATAACACACTGTCTTTATTTTTAGTGTCAATAACTGCCTGTTAGCTGCTAATAGGCAGTTTTTTAATAGAAAATATTCGTACATTACGTAATAGGTAACAACACATGCTAAAGCTAACTGATGATGGCGCCAAAATCACCTTACAAGGGCAATCAAATGCTGCTGATAATGGCATGTTTTGGTTTGGTTCTGCCTTATTGGTAGGGGCCGTCGCAGTCGCCATGGCGATGAGCTTATTGCCTGAGCGTCTAGCCATCGGTGCACTTGCCCTGCTTATCATTGGTAGCTTTATTTTCAATAAAAAGCGTCAACAGCATAAGAAAGCCATGAGCGGTATGATTAGTAACGGCATATTGTGGGTAAGGGCTGGCGAGTTGGTCCATGACAATCTAGGTAAGCGTGAGCATATTCATTTAACGGATGGCGATAAGATAACGCTGATTGGCGAGCAATTGCAGATTGTCGATAGCAGTGACGTCCGCAAATATCATATTACCGGTTTTGAGAGTGCTCAAGAAGCAAAAGCTGCGAAAGCTATCTTAGAAGGGCAAGCGCTAACGAAACGCCATGTAAATATTAAAATGAAGAGTAATTAGTATCTTTTCTCCATTTGTTACTTTACCAAAGCATAGCTATTGTCTTCGTATTATCTAAACTTCAAACTCAAATATCACTTTAAATTTCACTCGACGCGCGTTTTCCCAGTATCGTCATCCATCAGTATATTTATACCGTCTATCACCTATCGCAGGCGAATAGTGCTTGCAGATTTGTGCGCAAATGGTTTATAAGTAGGATTATAAAATTTATCCTTCTTATTATTGATACTGTCATTGAGATTTAGTTGACAAGGAGTTAGTCATGTCGCGTTTGTCTATACCGTCAGTCGCCGCGTCGTGCGGTTTTTTACTATTTACCTGCGGCATGGTAGGGCAAGTCCATGCAGATAGTATGAGCATGCTTATCGCCCAAAAATCTATTCAACCAACGACGAATACGTCCTATCGTTATCCTGAGGTACAGCGTTCAGCACCTACGGTTTTACCGGCGTTTTTGTCAGGCAACTATGACAATGTCGATAGCGAGTATCTACCGCTATTAAGCAATGCCGAGACGCAGAGTAGTATGGCAGCACGTGAGGTGGTCAGTACCGCACGCAAAATGGCACTTAACGAGCGCACGATTATTCAAGGTGGCTGCTGGGATTATTTAAATGCTGTATTTAATCGGGCAGGGGTATCGCGTAATACCATACACAAAGGCACTTATGCGCAAGGGCCCTATGCTAGTAGCAGCGAGATTGAAGCAGGCGACTGGCTCTATTATATCAATCATGGTTACAATGGCGTTGAGCATAGTGGACTGTTTGTCGGTTGGGTCGATGAGCGTGCCAAGCAGGCTTTGATACTGAGCTATGCTGGTGAAAATCGCCGTGAGCCAGCTCGTTATCGCGTTTATGACTTAAGCAATGTTTATCAAATTATGCGCCCTAGCGTCTGATACTCAGTGTGCAGGATTTAAGATTTAGCAGCAGTTACAATTGAATAGCACGTTCAAAATATACAGCTAACGGTATTAATTCTATCTAATCTACAAGCTATATTAAATTCAAAAAAAAGCGTCCGTCACTGGTTAAAGTGACGGACGTTTTTTTGCAGGTTAGATGATTTTTCTGAACCTAAAACGGTTTTACCACGACTAGAATCACGATAAATATCAATGCAAACACTGGTATTTCATTAAACCAGCGCCAGAATTTATGCGTTTTATAATGTGGATTATCGATCAGCTTTTTACGATAAAAGCCGCAAGCACCATGATAGCCTGACAGTAGCACTACTAATAGTAATTTGACGTGGAGCCAGCCTTGGGTTTTATAGACATCCCAGCCCAGTCCTAACATCCATAGACCAAAGATCCATGTCGCTATCATCGATGGGGTCATGATACCGCGATACAGCTTGCGCTCCATAATGGCAAAGCGCTCATGACTGATGCTATCGTCGCTCATCGCATGATAGACAAACAAGCGCGGCAAATAAAATATCGCCGCAAACCAGCAGACCATCGAGATAATGTGTGCCGCTTTAATCCAGTTAAAATAATCTGCCATCATAGTTTCTCTTGCTTAGCTTGTATTTTTTAGCGAGGGCTTTAACTTAATCTGCCAATACTACTTGTGTTTGATGACCATTCATCGCATCCATTACAGGCAGTACTTTAGGCGCTCTTGGTGCGGCAAACTGTTTGGTGAGGCCAAGCTCACGCATGAGTCTATCATCGCCTGATTGGCTCGCGTTACCAGTGGTAAGAAGCTTGTCACCATAAAAGAATGAGTTAGCCCCTGCCATAAAGGCTAATGCCTGCTCAGAGTCTGACAGACTTTCGCGGCCAGCAGATAGACGCACGTAGCTAGTCGGGCAGCAAATACGGGCGACCGCAATAGTACGAATCCATTCAAGTACAGACAGCTGTCCTTCGGCCAATACTTTATCACCAATCGGTGTACCTGCAATAGGCACCAGTAAGTTGACTGGAATTGACTCAGGCGCTTTTGGCATTTTTAGCAGCTCGAGTACCCAATCGATGCGGTCATCACGGCTCTCACCCATACCAACGATATTACCACTACAGACGTTGATGCCAGAGTTACGCACGTTTTCTATCGTATCTAAACGCTCATCATAGCTGCGCGTGCTGACGACTTGTTCATAGTAGCTGCGCGAAGTATCTAGGTTATGGTTATAATAATCCAATCCTGCATCGGCCAACTGTGTTGCCTGATTGGTATCGAGCATACCCAGCGTCATGCAAGTTTCAAGTCCCAGTGCTTTTACTTCTTTGATTAGCTCAACCACATAAGGCATGTCTTTGGCACTTGGATGTTTCCACGCGGCACCCATGCAGAAGCGCGATGAGCCACTGTTTTTGGCACGCTTGGCCGCTGCGATGACTTTGTCAACTTCTATGCGTTTTTCTGCTTGTAGTTTGGTGGTGTCGCGATGATGGCCTGACTGTGAGCAGTAGCCGCAATCTTCAGGGCAGTTGCCCGTTTTGATAGAGAGTAGCGTGCTGATCTGTACTTCATTAGCAGTAAAATGCTTTCTATGGATGGTTTGTGCTTGTAACAGCAAGTCCATTAGAGGTAAATCAAACAGTTGCGCGATTTCTTCACGGCTATACGTCGTAGCTACTTTACTATCAGTTTGAGTCGCGTCTGTGGCTAGATTAGCCAAAAAATCACTATTGGTCGTATCTGGCTGAGTGGCTACATCAGTTGGCTGGGTGGCGTCAGGTTCGGAGATGCTAAGCAATCCTGCCATAAGGTAAGTCCTTTTATAAGAATTAGAGGGTATTAAATAAAACCAATGTTTTTATCTATTGTCATTTATAAGGTAACAAAAAAGGTTGCCGTATATTATACCGCAACCTTTTTAGAAAATCAGAACACTGCTAGACAGTATGTATAATTGTCACAGTAGCGCACATAAATAGTAACTATACGTTTGGCTATCTAGTTCTATATCATCCATTCTACCAATGACTACCGCTCAGTGCACCATTCTTTTTATTTACCAAGTTTGTGCTTGGCGATACCAACCCAATGCTCAGCAAGTTTCTGTGCTTTATAAGCGTAAGGTTTGGCTTTTTGGATATATGGTTTGCACTCTTCTGGGATAGCTGGAACGATATACTTAGCAAGTTTATTGAACCACATCATTAGGCTATAGTCGCCTTCGATGCTCAAGTTACCTTCTTGTACAGCAGTCATAAAGGCAGGCAAGCTACCTTTGGTTAGCAGTCTAACGCCAGTCATAGAGTCTTTAAAAGTGATGGTCAAATCGGCTTCTTTTGCATGACCGCTTTGTTGACTAAACTGTCCATTGTCAAAGCTAAAAGAACGGGCGATATCAGACTCAGTACTAGCAAACTCAATCGTAACTTGACGATCAGCGAATAACGCTTTGACATCTTCGTTATCGCTATCAGCTAACATAGACAAACGATAGCCAACGACAGCCAATAAAGCATCTAATGGATCAGATTTGATATCTAATACAGGAACAGTAAACATAGCAGAACTCCTAAAGAAATGAGGCATAAAAATAAAGCGTACTTTATACCAGTTTTTATGACAAATATATAACTGGATTATAAACTATCACAGGGCGTCAACTCTTTAGGAGTTAAGTAGAGAGCGTTAAGTATCTTGTAACATTCGATGTCACTGACGTAAGTAAGGTGTTGATATAAAAAACAGAGGTATAAATAGGACGGTTTTAACGGAAACGTGGCTGATAGTTATCATCATAGACGGGAGTGTGTTCGATATAGCGTGCGGCTTCTAGCTCACGTTGCTGGCTAACTGACTGACTTACGTCATCATAGCGCAATGCCCGATACAGTACCCAAGCTGCCAACGGTAACCAACTGATGCTCATAGCGATGATATAGCGATGCCATGATGATAGCTCCATCAACATAGGACGACCGGCTAATATATTTTGAATCAACTCAACGGTGAACCAATAGGCCATCCCGCCAAACAGATAGAGCAGTAGCCAACGATATGACGACAAGGCGAGCACCACTACTAAACTGGCTAGCAGTCCATAACCAAGCCATACCGCGCCGCTCCATGCCTCTACACCGATAAAAGAAAATATAGTCATTAACATCATTCATCTCGCTATTCATAAGGTGAATTCCAATAAGACTATTATGAGAGGTTATTGAGTAAAGCTGAAGAGGGTACAGGCGACTTTGCGACAACCGTTGACGTTTGGTTTTTTGGCTTGTTTTTTGATATTTGATGGCTAGATGTTAGGCTAAGCGCCGTGATGAGTGGCGCTTATTTTGAGGAGTACGTAAATGGTTTTGCTAGGGCGTGTCTTCAATTCACTCGATAGTCATCTAAATGGGCTAAAAATGGCTAAATCTTGCCAAACATCGTCAAATAGCTGGCTAATATCCCGATATTATCTGCGCTATTTTTCTTGTTTGACGGCAATTTATCTCATTTTTATCGCCATTTTTGAAATGAAGACACGCCCTAGTCTAGGAAGGCGTTTGTTAGCTAGCAGACCAAGCCAAACTAGCAAGCAGGACTGATAGTTTGCTAAATATTTAGCCTCGATTGGTACGGTTACCCCACCAAGATAATAGCGAAACTAGAATAGCACCGAGTAGCATAAGTCCTACTGTCGTTGACCACTGTGCGCCAGTAGGGTATTGCCACGGCATTACGTTATGGACAGCTTCAGTGTTGAGCGAGCCTAGCGCATCTACTTTCCATGGCCAGACTTTTATTAGAGAGCCTGCGATAAAGCCTGTCAGCAATGCCAAGGTAGCCTGATAATAATGTGAGAGTAGCCACTTAAGTGCGCGCGTGAATAGCAGTAGCCCAGTCGCCATGCCCGCAATGACTGTGAAAATAGCACTTAGATTCATCGTATCGACTGCTTCTAATACCGCATCGTAAGCGCCTAGCAATAGTAAAATAAAAGACCCTGATATCCCTGGTAGGATCATGGCACAAATAGCAATTGCCCCTGCAAAAAATAGATACGGTAAGCTAGGCGTGGTCGTGAGTAACGGCATACTACTGATAACTACGGCGGCAATAAGCCCAGTCGCAAACAGTGCGACACGTCCTATATTCCAGCGCTTAATTTCACTAAGTAAGATAAACACCGTTGCAATGACCAGTCCAAAAAAGAATGACCAAATAAGCAATGGTTGGTTGTCCAATAAATGCTTAATGATACCGGCCAACGTCGCAAAGCTAGTGGCAATACCCAGTAGCAAACACAATAGGAATGTCGCGTCTACTTGTCGCCAAATTGCCGCGAATCCTTTGACGCCACCTTCCTGACGGAATATCGTCCAAAGATTGGGGCCGATACTACCAAGTGCGTTAATCAAGCGCTCGTAAATCCCTGCAATCAGCGCAATGGTGCCGCCAGAGACACCAGGTACGATATCAGCTGCTCCCATGGCCATACCTCTGACATAGATACCTACCAGCTGCTTAGGGCTATCGGTACGTACAGGTGCCGTATCTTGTTCTAGTGGCGTTGGCGCTGACGGCTGAGTTGGCCGTGGAGATTGTGGTGCCGTCATGGGCATTCCTTTATCATTTAAAAATAAGTGTCATCTGAAAGTAAGCATTAGCTAAACATCAGTGTGCATAGCAGATTGTATTAATTATCATCATGTACTAAGGCATGTCTTTAATGCATTTGATAGTCATTTAACTGGACTAAAAATGGATAAATCTTGTCAGACATCATCAGATAGTTAGTTAATATACCGGTATTATCTGCGCTACTTTTCTTGTTTAAGCCACGCTCTAAAGCATAAAAGCCAGATTAATGACAAAACATTAACCTAGCTTATGAAATGGCATAAAGCGTTCTGCAATTACTCAGTAGGCGCCAGTGCAGGATAGCCAAGAGCGTACAGAGTACCTTCAAGCCCTGTCACGTTGATAGCGGCATCAGCACGTGCTTGAACGATTGGTTTGGCATGATAGGCCACACCCAGATCGGCCAGCGCCATCATTGGTAAGTCATTAGCACCGTCACCGACACAGACCACTTGTGACATCTCAATGCCTAAGCGCTCGGCAGTATGCTCAACGATAGCGGCTTTTTTGGCACCATTGACAATAGGCCACTGTACATGACCAGTGACTTCACCTTCCTCGATATCTAGAGCATTGGCATGTACTTCATCGATACCTAGCTGCTCAGCGATATAACGGGCAAAATAAGTAAAGCCGCCCGAGACCAGCACCGTATGATAACCCAATGCTTTCAACGCGCTGATCGTCGTGCGCGCACCAGTCGATAACGTTAAGCGACTACAGATATCATCCAGCACATCAGTAGAAGTGCCTTTTAGCAAGGCCACACGCTGAGCAAATGATTCATCAAAATCAATTTCACCGCGCATTGCGGCTTCAGTGATGGCTTCGACTTCTTCGCCAATCCCAGCAGTTTTCGCCAGCTCTACGATGACTTCTTGCTCGATCAAGGTTGAATCCATGTCAAAGCAGGCAAGTTTGTGCGTCCGTAGCATATGACCGACAGACAAGATATGACAGTCTACGACGTTTATGTTGCCTGTGCTATCTGCACTGCGTGTATTGTTATATTCTTCAGTTAGGTCACGACGCAGGCGAGCGGTCAGCTGATCATCAATAATGTGAGCGGCTGCGGTTTTTTTGCCAGGGTGCATCAGCGTGTCAGTGACTGGTACTAGTAGATAACGGTAGACCTGAGTATGGGTAAAGGGTAGGCGCTGTGCGTCTGCCGCTGTAGGTTCTGTATCAGATACCGTGATATTGACGAAGCTAGCGTCAGTATCTTCGGCAACCGTTACTAGATGCCAGCTTGGCTGTTCATCGACCCACGACTGAACGTACTGATGAATATCTAACGCAGATACCTGAGTCGGCAGTACTACGATGAGCGCAAAAACAGGTAGCGACTGTAGCGCATCAAAGTCTTGCAAATTGGTATCTTCGGGTAATAATGCCGCAATAGAATCAACGGCTTGTTGCCATGCTTTGCTGTCTTTTGGTAACGAATAAGATGTATTTTTTGGCATGGCTCAATTGTCCCTTGTATGCTCATATAAGATTAGGAATAATAACAGTTTTACTGGGCAGCGCCTATAGATGACGCGCAAAGTAACAATGATGCTAAAAAACAGATTTTATGGCGTAAGAAGCCATAGAAAATGCAATAAAATTATTATGATAAATTTATAAAGCGCTCACGCTATAAGGCTTATTATGGTGATATAGTAGATGAGATAAGCTGGCTGTTTACCGACAGTGCATTCGCAAAAGGTTGCGAAGCTAGCAACAATATTGATGGTGTTGATAGTCGTTAATAATCAGTACCGCTTTATTACTACGTGCGCATCATAGTTGGCACATATTACAATTGTTTAAAAATTAGCCAAAAAATGAGCAGTAGCCTCGTTTTTTAATTTCTTCTCTCCAAAAAAGTTTAACATATCATGACGTATTTAGCGCCGCGGCAAGGGTTGTTTGCCATTATTCTTCTGGTTAGTTTTTGTTTGCAGACGCTGTTATTGGTCATTAGTACTGACCAACAGCTCAGCAATAGTCGTGCGTTAAAAGGCGAGCAGATGGTCGCCCAGCTGATTGATGAAGCAAGGTTGTCTTTAGAAAATAAAGACCGTGTGAGTTTAAGCGTTATTGCCAATCGCTATACCAGCGAGCAAGACGTCACACGGATACTGATTAAGGACAACAACGATGATATCTTGGTGCCAGTAGGCAATGCGCCGATGCAACAAGGTGACACCATTCGTCAAATCGCCACCAATGGCGATGCGGTGATTGGTAGCGTTGCCCTGACGTTGAAAGACGTTAGTAAAGGTGAAATCATCGCGATGCAGTGGCCGTTTGTGATTGGCACTATGTTGCTGCATTTGTTGCTTTGGCTAATCTACGGTTATCTTGCTCGTCCGACCAAAGAGCAAATCAGTGCACTGAGCCGTAATATTCAGGATTTGTATCGTGAGCAATACAATCAAGGCGATCAGCGCGGCTACAGCCGTGACCTTGAGCGCGGCACAGTTGGTAATCCAGCTGATGGCCAACTATCTGGTGGTGCTTCTGAAAGCGTTACAGAGAATAAAGTAACGAACGCGCGCACATTCAATGTACACAACGAAGTCAACGAATATCTTAGAAATCAGCAAAACCAAGAGACAGGTAGCGATACTGACAATCTAGCGAGTGCGAGTGAAGGTAGCGAAAGCGAGATAGCGGATACAGATAGTGTTGCTTCTCAAGTTACCAGTCATACGTCTAAACTGTCTGCCACACGGTCTGTTGATAGCGTCAAAGTCCAAGTCGTATTCCATGATGAGTTCAATATGCTTGAACGCCTTGCACCTGCGCAGCGTCTTCCGTATTTAGCACTCTGCACTCAGCTGCTTAATCAAGCCGTGACTGAGCTACTAAGACAGCCATTGCTGTTGGGTGTGAGTGCGATGAATGAAGCGCACTTCGAAGATAATGGCGCAAGTGTGGTACTAAAGGCTGATAATAGCCATGCAAAAGTGGCACTCGCAGGCGTAATGCTTGCCAAGCTATATTTAATGCTCAACAAAATTATCCATGATAAGCATATTGAGCTGTCGCGTTTTGCTTTGCCAGCGAAAGCAGGCGTGAGTGATGACGTGCAGTCAGAGCCAATGACTCACCTGCTCCAGAGTATCGGCAAAAAAGAGCAGCTATTAATACTATTGCCAAATGCCGGCCTCAAGCAAATCAGCAATCATGTACAAGTACATAACATCATGCGTCCAACCACTGTCTATGAGCGCGAGTGTGCGATATTTGATGGGGCTAACGACTCATTGATTCAGCGTTTGGCCGATGTGCGCAACGCAGTTCTTATGATTGAAGATGAGGATGAGCTACACATTTAATGCCGACTGTATTTGGTCATTTATATTACAATTGTCTGTTATATAGCCTACTGGACTATCTTAATCGTAGAGTTGAAATGTACCATATTGCGAAAAAGGATTGACAACATTCAATAGAGACTTTATAAGGCATATATATATTGATGTATTCTTAATACCCTTGCCTAAAAATGATAGGAGTTTGTCATGAGTGACGCTGATATTGACGACGATTTTGATGATGATTTTGTCGACGATGATGATGCAAAGATGGTTGAAGAAGCTGAGACGAGCGTACGCACACGTTTAAGTAGTCTTGAAAAACGTCGGCTAATCGATAATTTGCTAGAAGAAAAGCGTTTGGCTAAAGAGTTAAAAGACGATCTAGACGACATAGACAACTTCGATGAAGACGGTGACGATTGGGATGATGACGATTTTTAATTTGTCAGCATCAGTCGTTTCAGTGGACTAAAGTGCTTTAGTGGCTACTTTGACAGCAGTGGCTATTTTAATGACTAAAATTATTTAGCCAGTCGAATTGGTTGCCTGCTATTTGTTACTTTTCTAATTTTCTAGGGTTGCTCGTAACCAGTTCATCTCGATAATACCTACCTGATGGAGGTTGCTTGAGTTTGATTAACTAAGCAGCCTTTAGTCTTAAAATAAGTACTCGTCCTCTTTTATTTAACCGATCGCCCACTGCGATTGATGACATCTATCTGATAAGGAAAACCAAATTATGAGTAACCAACTAAGTTTTGATGAATTACTAGACTATTTGGACAATCAAGAAAGCCAGTTCGTGCTAGATAGTGTCGCAGCGCATGGTTTTTTGACAGCGACGGTTATCGGTCGTCCATTGCCTAACTGGATGGATGCCCTGTTCGAAGGTCACGTAAGTGAGATTCCAGCCAACGTCATCGACGGTATCAAACGCTGGCGCGATTCGATCATGGCTGAGTTAAAAAACGAGACGCCGATCGAATTACCGTTTGGTGAAGATGCTGGTAACGAAGAAGTGGCGGTTGATTTTTCTGACGAGTCAGACATCGTTGCTTGGTCAATTGGTTTCGTTGATGCCATGTATGGTGATGAAGCAAGCGATTGGTTTGAAGATCAAGAAACGGCAGAAGACGTAGCAGTATTGACCTTGCCAATGATCGTACTTAGCGGTATTGATGATGAAGATCCAGAGCTGTCTGAGATGCGTAAAGACGAAGACAAAATGGTACAGATGGCCAATAGCATCGAAGGCAATTTGACTGAATTGTTTTTGTTGTTTCATACCAACGATTAATGATGCTAAGAAACAGCGCTATTAGCAGTGCTGTTTCTATTTTGCCTATGCTGTATTACAGTGCTTTGGTTTACCACGTATTTTATAAGTCACCGATAAGGTCATCCTATGACTGTGCAACTCTCTAACCTTGAACACTTACCTAACTATCAAATTACCGAACGCCTAGACGTGGTGTACGGTAGTACCGTGCGTTCAAAGCACGTCGGTAAGGATCTGTTCGCTGGGTTAAAAAACATCGTTGGCGGCGAGCTGACGGCTTATACCGAGCTATTAGAAGAGTCACGCCAAGAAGCAATCGATCGCATGATTGTCAAAGCAGAGGCATTAGGTGCTGATGCGGTGGTCGGTCTGCGTTTTTCAACTTCTAGCATCGCCCAAGGTGCGTCAGAGCTGTTTGTCTATGGTACAGCGGTCAAGATTGCGCCGATATCACAGCAGCAGTATCAAACCCCACCAAGTGATGGACACAACCATTCTAGTCAAAATGTGAGTACTCAGACCCAAGTCGCACCCGATGATTTACCGCGCTTCAACCCTTTTGGTTGATTCTATAATACTAAAAGCTAAAATACTAAAAACTACAATACCAAATCCTATAATGCTAAAAGCACCGATGCTTTTTATGATGAGAAACGTGCTATGAATGATTCACTCACGCAAGTGCTCATCAACTATGGGCCGTTTGTCTTCTTATTCGCGGCTGGCTGGTTCTTTGGATCGCGCCATGAGCGTCAGCATTTGGCACAGCTAAGCGTAGCAGAGCAAGCATTGGGCGATATCACTGTCTCAAGCGAACGCTTATACCGTCCCAAGTTAGCAGCGGGTAGTGAAGGCGAGCTTGTGCTTGGTAGTGTCGTCATCGCTCAAGATTACTTCAAAATGATCATCGCTCGCGTATTAAGTGTCTTCGGCAAAAACTTAACCACCTATGAGACTTTGTTAGATCGTGCACGCCGCGAAGCCATCGTTCGTATGCGGACTGAGGCAAAAGCCAAAGGCTACACGCATATCTACGGATTACGTCTTGAGGTAACCAATGTCAACCAATTAGGCAGTATGGTCGAAGCCATTGCCTACGGTACAGCTGTTATCAGTATCGACCATATTCACTCTACATCTGCTATAAATCACAAAACCTCCGCTTAAATCATTTCTAGTTTATTTTCAAGTGTAAAAACCTATAATTGACTGACGAGTAGTCAGAAAAATCAAAACCATACACTTTTACAACGATATACTGAATTTTGTCGTTCCGTTATTATTTCGGTTCGTAGTAACCAGTTTTATCAAAAATTGTCGGTTTAAAGAACACGACTGTATGGAAAAGTGTCATATAAAGAGCTGACAACGTCGGTGGCTTTTACCCAAGATATCAGCAGGATTGGCTGATTGAGCATGACGAGGTTGTCATAAACCTGCCCGTGTAAGGGCTCTATCTACAAGGATGTAGTTATGGAAGGTGTTGAGTTAGTCACGTTTATAAATGCAAAAGTCATTCCCATTAGTATCTTTTTGATTATGATGGGGATGGGATTGTCCTTAGTTACCAATGATTTTAAGAGAGTCGTCAAATACCCTAAAGCAGTCGCCATAGGCTTGACCAATCAGCTAATATTTTTACCGCTCGTAGGTTTTGCTTTGGCAACCACCATGTCTCTCGAGCCAGAGTATGCCGTTGGGGTTATGTTGCTAGTACTGTGTCCTGGTGGCACGACATCGAATCTATTTACCTATTTAGCCAAAGGTGACGTCGCACTTTCGGTCACCATGACCGCTATTGCCAGTGTCATTACCGTATTTACCATTCCTATCGTCCTTAGTTTTTCGCTCGTATATTTCATGGGTGCGGGTAGTGAGTTTCAGTTACCAGTGGTCAAGACCATGATCAGCCTAATTGCTCTGACTATCTTACCCGTCAGTATTGGTATGTTGATCAAACGCTACGCCCCTAATGCTGCAGATAAGGGACAGGTGATGGTGTCTCGTTTTGGCGTGATATTTTTGAGCTTCTTGGTACTTTTCTTAAGTTATGTGCAACGAGACATTATCGTTGAAGCGTTAATCGCTACTGGCCCTGTGGCATTGATATTGAACGTATCGACGATGGCGCTTGGTTATTACACCAGTAAATGGTTCGGTCTAAATCCTGCACAAAGACGCTCGATTACTATGGAAGTCGGCCTACAAAACAGTACGCTTTCAATGTTTATGGCACTGACGCTATTGGCTAACTATAAGATGTCGATGACGCCAGCCATTTATACGCTAATCATGTTCTTGACCGCTGGTATCATGGTCAGAGTATTTACTACTCAGCATAATAAAGCCAAAAGAACCGAGATAGAAAACAGTGTATTGGCAGCACGTAGAATGTAAGAGGTTTAAAATAACCGTAGTAACGCACTGTTGCGCCAGTTGAGACAATACTTGGCAAAAATCAACAATGTATGGTGCAATAAATTAAGCCCATAATCCGCTTTGTATAATGAAGCAGGTTATGGGCTTTTGCGTTTAATGCTCGTTTTAACTCAAATCAGTTTAACTCAAACCAGTTTAGCTCAAGTCTAGAATCTTCGTCTGTCCATTTTCGCTCTTGCCTCGGCAGCTTGCTCTTTGACTTTTTCAATTTCAAACAAGAATGTACGGTTTTTGAGTACCGCGACGAATACCACACCGCCCACCGTATTACCCACCAGTACCACGACTAAAAATACCAAGTAGCGCCAGAGACTGACGGTATTGCCATATAGTAATGCTGAAAATACCTCAATATTACCCACAATACTATGATGCAAACCTAAAAACCCAATACTACCAGTGATAATCGTCACCAGTACGATACGGCTAAGCGTATCTCGTGCAGAGGTTACTAGCCATGCAGCCACGCCCATCATCCAGCCTGCCAACACTGCGCTGCCAAAGATGACCCACCATTCAAAACCTAAGATATGCTCGGCATAAACATCGATGGCATGGTCTGTAAACAGATGCATATGTAGCCCCAGACCAATCATTAATGCTGCAAAGATACAGCCGCCAACGATATTACCAGCGATGACGATACCCCATAGCCGCAGGAGTTTATGTAGCGGTTCAATTTTATTTAAGACAGGTAAGCTCAAGAGAGACGTCTGCTCAGTAAATAATAACGACTGACCAATCACCACGATAATAAAGCCGATTGGATACAGCAGTGACGACAGCACCATGGCATAGCGACTTGGTATCACATCATTAAGTAGGGCAAACGCTGATAGAATCATAAAAAAGCTGATGCCAATCTCTAGCCCAGCCGTAAAGGCACTGGTAAATAGCGAGCCAAGTGAACGCTCAAAGGTTTCTTTTGCGTGGATAACTTGCTCGACTAAGATGCTGGCGTAGCTTTTCGCTTGGCTTAGATTGTCGTCACTAGCGACCTTTTTAATGGTCTCTTTGTCTTCGTCGCTGATTTCTTCTGGCAGGTCATCGTTTTCTAAGTCTTCAGTGGCTTTAATAGGTTCGTCTGCTTCCTTGTCTACCTCAATGTCTTTAGAAGAATCACTGTTTTCTTCTAGCGTATCGTCACCTTCAGGCACAGGAGTAGTGGTACTCGCATTTGTACGCTCATCGTTTGGTCGATTAGCCTGAGAATCATGGTCATGCTCGGTATCTTGGGACACGGTCGGCTCGCTGGTTATAGGCTAATGATTTTGCTGCATAAGTAATCTCTATTATATTTCCCATTCTTCTGATTGCTGTTGTTAATTGATTAACAATTTGAGTAATAAATCGCCTTCAGGCTTTATAAATTGCCTTACCATCTAACAAAATCTGCCTATCTGCGTTAAAATCACACTATCAACTATTTTTCCTGTTTTTATAGCGTTTTACGCTATCTCATTTTGACCACATTCATTATCAACAATAAGATCACCCTATTATGAGCAATCCTAATACCGATACCAGCATTGATAGCAATGCGAAAACCAATCTGACCCAGTCGATCCAAGCGGCGCTAAGCCAATTAGAGAGCGCCTATAATCCTGCGGAAGTCGAAGCAGGTATGTATCAAGGCTGGGAAGAAAGCGGCTATTTTCAGCCGACTTTTGACAAAGACGAGTCGTTTTCTATTGCGCTGCCACCGCCAAACGTCACGGGCTCACTACACATGGGTCACGGTTTTAACAACGCTATTATGGATGCGCTTACCCGTTATCACCGCATGGACGGTGACAATACGCTGTGGCAACCAGGTACGGATCATGCCGGTATCGCAACCCAAATGGTTGTTGAGCGTCGTTTAGAAGCGCAAGGTATTAAACGCCGTGATATGACACGTGCAGATTTCATCGATAAAGTATGGGAATGGAAAGAAGAGTCGGGCGGCAATATCACTAGCCAGATTCGCCGTTTGGGTAGCTCGGTTGATTGGTCGCGTGAGCGCTTTACCATGGATGATGGTCTGTCTAATGCGGTAAAAGAAGTGTTCGTTCGTCTGTTCGACGATGGTTTGATTTATCGTGGTAAGCGTTTGGTCAACTGGGATCCAAAGTTCCAAACCGCGCTGTCTGATCTCGAAGTTGAGAACCACGACGAAAAAGGCAGCTTGTGGCATTTCCGTTATCATTTCACCGATACAGAGCTACTAACTCAAGATGGTAAAAACTATCTAGTGGTAGCAACCACACGTCCTGAAACATTACTCGGTGATACGGCTGTTGCGGTCAATCCTAGCGATGAGCGTTATGCACACTTGGTCGGCAAAACCATTACCTTGCCAATTACGGGTCGAGTCGTGCCTATCGTCGCTGATGATTATGTCGAAAAAGACTTCGGTACAGGTTGTGTCAAAATTACTCCAGCGCATGATTTTAACGATTATGAATTGGGTCGTCGCCATAGCTTGCCATTGATTAATATCCTAGATGAGCGCGCTAATATCTTGCCAGCGATGGAAGTTTATCCTGACTTGCAAACACGTGAGCCAGAGCTAGAGACTACACCGAGCGAGTACGCAGGACTTGAGCGTTTTGCTGCTCGTAAATTTCTTGTAGAGCAAGCAGGCGAGCAGGGCTGGCTAGAAGATATCGAAGACTACGCACTAAAAGCCCCGCGTGCTGAGCGTGGCGGTACGATCGTTGAGCCGTGGTTGACCGATCAGTGGTATGTCGCGGTCAAAGAGCTTGCCAAGCCTGCGATTGACGCAGTAGAAGACGGCAGCATCGAGTTCGTCCCTGCTCAGTACAAAAACATGTATATGGCGTGGATGACGGATCTGCAAGACTGGTGTATCAGTCGTCAGTTGTGGTGGGGTCATCGTATCCCTGCATGGTATGACGATGCGACAGGTGAAATCTATGTCGCCCGTGATGAAGCGGAAGTACGCACTAAATACAACCTAAGCGATGATGTAAAACTGCGCCAAGATGATGATGTGCTCGATACGTGGTTTAGCTCTGGTCTATGGACGTTCAGTACGCTTGACTGGGCAGACGTCAACGCTGATCCACGCGTGATGGACACTTTCCATCCGACCAGCGTGCTCGTGACAGGTTTTGACATTATCTTCTTTTGGGTTGCGCGCATGATCATGATGACCATGCACTTCGTGAAAAACGAAGACGGCACGCCGCAAGTACCGTTTAAGACCGTCTATGTGCATGGTCTGGTACGTGATGGCAATGGTCAAAAAATGTCAAAATCAAAAGGTAATGTCTTAGATCCGATCGATCTAATCGACGGTATTGAGCTAGAAGCGCTGGTAGAAAAACGTACCAGCAATATGATGAACCCGAAAGACGCGGCTAAGATTGAAAAGCAAACGCGTAAAGAGTTCCCAGAAGGCATCCCAGCTTATGGTACGGATGCACTGCGCTTTACCTTTACCTCATTGGCCAGTACGGGTCGCGATATTAACTTTGATCTCAAGCGTGTCGAAGGCTATCGTAACTTCTGTAATAAAATCTGGAACGCCAGCCGTTTTGTCCTGATGAACTGTGTCGATGGTGACAGCAATGCCAAGCCTATCGACCAAACGGCAAACCCTGATGTGTGGGAATTACCAGAAAAATGGATCATGAGTCGTTTGAACTCTACCGTTGCCGATATCCATCAGCATTTCGCTCAGTACCGTCTCGATATGGTCAGCCAAGATATCTATGAGTTTATCTGGAATGAGTACTGTGATTGGTACGTTGAGCTTGCCAAAGCCAGCCTCAATGATGACTCGGTATCGGATGAGCGCAAAGCGCAAATTCGATATGTGCTACTGCACGTGCTAGAGACGGCGCTACGCTTTACTCATCCAATCATGCCGTATCTGACTGAGCAAATCTGGCAGACCATCGCGCCGCTACTGGGTCGCAAAAACACCGACAGCATCGTGGTCGCTGACTATCCACAGACCGATGCCAGCCAAATTAGTGAGCAGACCGAAGCGGATATGGCATGGCTACAAGAGCTAATCGCGAGCGTCCGTAATATCCGTGGTGAGATGAAACTGGGTAACGCGGTACGTCTGCCAGTGCTACTACAAAATATCTCTGCTGATGAAGATGCGCGTCTATCACGTATCAAAAACCAGTTCAAAGCGCTTGCCAAAGTCGAGAGCTTAGAGATCGTCAAAGAAGGCGATGAAGTGCCACTATCGTCATCAAGCATGGTCGGTCAGCTGCGCGTACTCGTACCGATGAAAGGTCTAATCGATCCAACGGCTGAGCTAGCTCGTTTGGGTAAGTCATATGATAAGTTGAAAGGTCAAGCCGAAGGCATCGCGCGTAAGCTAGGGAATGAAGGCTTTGTCAGTAAAGCACCTGTGGAAGTGGTCGATGCGGAAAAAGCGAAACTGGCTGAGCTAGAAGGGCAGTTGACCGCGATGACAGCGCAGATGGAGCAGTTAAAAGCGTTGTAAATAAAGCAAAAGCTTAAAGAGCATGGCCTCAGCATCGGAGTCCTTTAATAATAGGCTAATATGCGATGCATGAGGCGGTGTTCTTTAATAGCTTAACTCGGCGCTCGTCCCTCGCGCAAAATAGGTGACGTATTATAAGGACAGAAAATGTTGGATTTGTTTCTTAATTTTTTTAGAGCTTTGGCTGATGCCATCCCAAAACTATATGAATTATATAGAGACAATCAGCAAGAGGAAAAAATCGTTGAGCTACTCGAAAGCTATTTTATTCTAGGTGATTTAATCTATTCTGCAGAAGAGCTATTATTGATTGTTCGCAACAAGGATAAGGTAGATTTATCAGGTTTGTCTTTGCCTGAGTTAAAAGCAGAACTACATAGAATAGAGTCAATAGTTAGTCTTCAAAAATTAAGGCTAAAAAGGCTAGGTAATATTTATTTAACTAACCCTACGCTAGATTTATTAGATTCCAATATTCAGTTCGAACTTAAGAAAGCTCTTGGTAGTAAATTGAAAGGTGGACTCCACGGACTTGCATCTAATTTAGTATTTCATCAATATTTTGATTTTTCAGGGTCTGCTGATGAAGACGAGAGAGATTGGGCGACTAGAGCAAATAGTGTAGCAACTGATTTCATAATAGAAATAACAGATTCAGATAAAATTTCTATTAATGAGCAAGACGAAGTCTTACAGAAACTAAAGGCGCTAAGAGAAGCTTATCTTGACAAAATGAATGCAATTTTAGATAAGAAAGATAAGACTATACTTGCTAAAAAAGCTAAAGAACTCGCTAACAAATATATAGAAGAACGTAATGAGTATCTTCTATAGAATATTTACCGTAATTCACTTAGAAAGTATTCCGATTGCTTATTGTTCATAAAATAGTATCAACCTATTGACTAAAAACCAAAAAACCGCTCCAGCTTGTGCTGTTAGCGGTTTTTTAATGTTAGTAATTAGTCTATTATCTTTAAAGGAATAACAAGCTAACGTAAGGAACACCATGAACCATCTCACCGTCGGACAACGCGCGCCTTTAAGCAATCTTGCTATTGACGATACCGCACCTATCACGCTTAAGTTCACTCGTCAAAGCCCAATAGAGATGGATATCAGCTGCTTTGCCTTAGACGCAGCGGGCAAACTGATCAATGATGATTACATGGTGTTTTATAATCAGCCAACCTCTCCATGCGAGCAAATCAAGCTCACCCATTACGAGTCGCAACCAACGGCAAATAAAGGCATCCAAGCCGAGTTTGAAGTGAGTTTATCCAAACTGGCTACTAATATAGACAGCTTGTTTTTTGTATTATCAGCCGACACACCGCTCAATCAAATTCAATCGTTAGAGATTGGCATTTGGCAGCAATCACAAAAAGCACAGGCAGAGTATCAAGCAGTAGATTTTGCCCAACAGCAGGCCAGTATGCTGATGCAGCTTTATCGTAAAAGTGGTGTGTGGCGGGTATCTAACGTCGCGCAAGGCTTTAATGGTGGACTTGCTGCCATCGTGCAGCATTTTGGTGGTGATGTAGAAGAGAGTAGTCCACAAGCAGCAGAGACGACCGCCACGCCAATGCAAGCAAAACCATCGCTAGAAAAGGTCATGCTAGACAAAGCCCCAAAACTGGTCAATCTGGCTAAAAAAGCCACGATATCGCTTGAGAAACGCCAATTACAACAATTAACCGCAAAGGTAGCGTTGGTGTTAGATGCCTCAGGCTCAATGAATAGGCAGTACAAAAAAGGCCGTGTGCAAGAAGTAGTCAATCGCATATTACCATTGGCAGTGAACTTCGATGACGACCAAGCGCTAGACTGCTGGGCATTTGCCCGAGATCCGCAGTATTTGGGCGAGATTGGACTGAGCAATTATGACGGTTTCATTAACAACGCTCATGGCGGCTGGCGCAAATGGGCACTTGGCCCACGCATTAATAATGAAGCAGAGGTCATGAAAGCCGTGACAGAGTTTTATCAAAAGGACGGCTTGGATGTGCCTGTCTACGTGCTATTTATCAGTGATGGCGGGGTAAATGACAATCGCGGTATCACGAGAGTCATGACGGAAGCGGCGAAACTGCCGATATTTTGGCAATTTGTGGGCTTGGGTGGTCGTGGTTATGGCATCCTAAAAAACTAGACGACATGACAGGGCGCGTGATTGATAATTGCGACTTTTTTGAACTCGATGACTTGGATGACATTAGCGAAGAAGCGTTGTATGAAAACATGCTAGAAGAGTTCCCAATGTGGCTTAAAGAAGCCAAGCAACTTGGTATAGTCACTTCACTATAAAAATATTACTGTGTTAACCTCACTATTCGATTACAGCTAAATAAAAAACCGCCACAGCAAATGCTATGGCGGTTTTTTACTATTCAAAATATTGTAACTTCTAAAATCTCTATAGCGCCCAAAGCGACTGATATTGCTCATGAGTCAAGGTCACGATATCGATCTCGGCTAACATCTCACGCAGTTCTTCCCACTTACTTGCACTTGGCTTAATCGGCGTGATTAATCTACCTAACGTATTATCAATAATCGCATCCATCAGTGTATCTGCTTCGGTTTTACTATAGTCGTAATACATACGGTGGGCTGTGGCTGGCTCGTTTTTACACAGTTCCGTCATTTGATTGGTCACTTGGATAAAGGTATCTATCGCGTCCTTTTTCGCACTATAGATCTCATCCGTCGTTAGAATCTCTAACGCTGAAAAGTTCGGATAAGGTGACAGATGCTGATCGATAAACGTAAACTCCAACCCTTCATGAGTCGCTTCAACGCCTTCAAAGTTATAAAAGCATAGCCATGCACCATCTAGGCTTGGGTCTTCTTGCAGGTTTTTGATGTGATAAAAGTCTTTTTGTACAAAGGTCACATTATCACGGCTGATACTAAAGCCATTTTTCTTGGCATAGCGAGCCAATATCTCAAAGCCAATACGATTGGTCTTTTCTTCAGCGGCAGGGGTGCAAATGAGGATAGGTTGATTGTTTTTGAGCTTATCCATACTAGACTGCTGCATCAATATGCCGCCATCGGTCTCAAAAAAGCAGCCTAGTGCGCGTAGATTAGGCACGTAATGTTCAAACAGATGGATAGGCTCATTGACGTGCAGATCGATGCTCTGGTTCTGTAGTTCGGCAAAGCCATCATAGTGATCATCTGGCTCGATAATAGTGATATCAAGCCCTGCTTGCTCATATGCGCCCGTGGTCACACCAGCGATAAAGGGCAGGTGATCAGGGTTTAAAAACCATTCGAGGGTCAGAGTAAGTTTGGTGGTCGGTTGCATGGTTGTTTCCTTTTTAGGTATGGAAAACAATCAGACTGATACGATTAAGTAAAACAAGAAAGGCTAAATAAGAAAAGTGAGGTCGCAATGCTAACTGTCAGATGCTCGGCGTTTGATATAGGTATCACGAGTACATCATCTATAGACTGCTCTTATTTATAGACCTCTGAGGGCGTGTCACGCTTGTTTCCTACGTCAGTGCTAACTGCTTCAGGTTCACGGGTGTATCTCAGCGATGATGTGAGCTGTGTCTACAGCGTTAAATCAAAGCACCCCGACAAGATTGATTGGTATTACATTATTTTCGATCAGTACCGCTAATGAATCCGTACTGCGAATGGCTATTATCGATAGCTACTGCGTCATCATAGACGACTTACAAGATGGGATGCAAGCGTATCGGGAAAGACGATGACAGGTGATGACAGGTGTTCGTTAACCGCTTTTTATGATAGCTGTTGTTTATCACGGCTTGTTATAAGCGCTTTCAATCAATGTATTAATAAAAGAGTGCAGCATTTATTATTGGTACTTACCCAATTACTAACCAAACATACCTATCAATAGCAAAAACCTTATATAAATAGTCTTGAGCGCAGACGGGCGATATTGCATGATTAGCCTTCTATATTAGCCTTCTATGCCACCGCTTATATAATAGGTGCTACTCTAAACAATCGACATTTGGCATAACTGACAACTTACACAACCGACAACTTATATGACCGATAATAAAAAAGCGTTCTATTACCGACCCAAGACTGATCAATCCAACAGCCCAATGCTGCGTTGGACCTTTGTGACGCTTGGTTGGCTGTTTTTTATCTTAGGTATTATCGGTATATTGCTGCCAGTGATGCCCACAGCGCCTTTTATTCTGCTAGCAGCAGGCTGCTGGGCACGCAGTTCTCGACGCTTTCATTTTTGGCTGATTAATCATAAATACTTTGGTAAATTCGTCCGTGATTGGGAAGAAAATCATGCTGTTCCGCTTTATGCCAAGTGTTTAGCGACGGTTATGATGGCAGCATCAACAATTATGTTATTTTATCGTTTACCTGCCGATATGATGTGGATGGCATGGGCGGTAGCCGCTGTCTGTAGTGGGGTAGCGATATATTTGTTCCGTTTACCAAATGCCTAAATCCGTTGCAATTTGCGCCAAAATCAGCCAATAAACGGTTCTGGTTACACGAAACATGAGATAAGACTTGCGATACTGGGATGTACCCCTTATAATACGCCCAAGCTTAAGAGCAGTTCTGCACCAAATCATTACCTCGTAGTATTAGTTATAATCCTTCGTTTTAATATTTATCGTTCAGTAGCTATTTGCAAGCGTTACCGGTCACTAGACCATTAATAAATTTAAAAGTAGGATTATACTATGTCAGACGTTCAAAAAGGTACAGTTAAGTGGTTCAACGAAGCTAAAGGCTTTGGTTTTATCGCTCCAGAAACTGGCGCAGACGTTTTTGCTCATTACAGCGAAATCACTGGTTCAGGTTTCAAAACTTTGGCTGAAGGCCAAGAAGTTGAGTTCACTGTAACTCAAGGCCAAAAAGGCCCACAAGCACATAACATCGTTGCTATCTAATTTGTCTTTATAGACAGATAGATGAATAGATGTAGAAAAGCGAACCTTCGGGTTCGTTTTTTTTCGTCTATGTTTTAGCATTTAGAGACTTGGTATTTAGAGCATTAGTACTTAAGAGATTGGTATTTAAGACAATGGTATTTAAGACAATGGTATTAAAGTCAGTACTAGTCCAAGATTAAAGTTTTAACTAATCATATTAGACCAAATGATAGATGCAAAAAGGCCTCCGACTATAGATAGTTGGAGGCCTTTTATATTGTGCAATGACATCAGCAGTTAAGAATGGACATTTAGCTTATTACATAAAGCTAATGCCGATATTGATCAGACCACCGCCCAGTATCAACCAACCAAACATAATAGCACCCAAGATAAGCGGTCTAACGCCAGCTTGCTTGATCGCGCTCAGATGAGTGGTCAGACCTAATGCAAACATGGCCATCGTCAGTAACACATCATCTAGCATCACCATACTGCGTACGATACTCTCAGACATTGGCACCCATGTATGTATCAATACAATGCCGATAAAGATAAATGCGAACCATGGTACTTTGACTTGTTTGACACGAGTCATAAATGACGCTGTCTCATTTTTACTGCTCTTATCTTCTATAGCGGTATTATTTACGGTACGATCTTTGGTTAGCGCAAACGATAACACAAGCAGGAAAGGCGCGAGCATCATGACGCGTATCATTTTGGTCACGACAGCGGTATCGCCAATCTCAGTATTGATTGCATTACCTGCGACCACGACTTGCGCCACTTCATGAACGGTTGAGCCAGTGTACATGCCGTACTGCTGGGCGCTTAGCCAAGGCTGTAACCAACCAAGATGATATAAAAAAGGATAAAGTAGCATTGCGATAGTGCCAAAAACCACCACAGTTGCAACGGCGATAGTGACTTTATGAGCTTGCGCGTTGACGACTGGCTCTGCAGCAATGACAGCAGCAGCACCGCAAATACTTGCCCCTGAGCCAATTAAAATAACCGTTTCTTTATCGACTTTTAACCACCTAGTACCTAACCAATAGGTCAGCAAAAAAGTTGATGTCAGTACCAGTGCATCCGTCATAATCGCTGGCATACCGATGCTCGCAACTTGCGTCATGGTTAGCTTAAACCCATAAAACATAATTGCAAGTCGCAGTATCTGACCTTTGGAAAAGCAAACGCCGCTGTTTAAACGTTCAGTGAATTTGGGATAGATAGTATTACCTAAGATCATACCTAGCAAAATTGCTAGCGTTAAAGAGGATAGTCCAACGATATGCCCGTTTGACCAGATATCCAAACTGCTGTCCAACCATAAGCAAAACAAACTACCAATCAGAACGACTACCAATCCCGCCAAGTGACGGTGATTAGGGGTATAGTTGTGAACGGAGTTGCTGACTGATTGGACGAATGTGTGCATAACGCGGCATCCTATTACTTATATTAAGATAAGCATAAGCTTATGAATAGACAGTATATGCCCGCTACATTTATAATAAAAACAGATTAATAAGATATAAACTATCGATTTTTTAGGTTAGTATCTATTATAGAAATAGATATACCGCACATGAGTAGCGAAGAAAGATACGCATAGTGAATAAGACAGGCTAAAAACTGACATAAAGCAACATAGGGCATTATCAATATTATGAAAAAATCTGTGCAGACAGTGCCAAAGATTACGCTTAAGCAGCTTGCTGTTTTTGTCAGTATTTATCAGACAGGTAGCACCAGTCGAGCCAGTGAGGAGCTGCACTTATCGCAATCAGCAGTCAGTAGCGCGTTGACAGAGTTAGAGTCTAGACTACAGATGCCACTGTTTGAGCGCGTCGGTCGTCGGCTCAATCAACACCCCAATGCCCATCCGATTTATATACAGGCACAGGCTATCTTGGGTCAGTCGCTCACGCTTGAGCATTATCATCAGTATCAAGCAGGACAGATTCATATCGGTGCCAGCACCACTATCGGTAATTACGTGTTGCCATCTTTGCTTGGCAAGCTATATGAGGCGCTACCCGATGCCAATGTCGATATGTATATTGCCAATACGCAAGAGGTAGTTAGCGAGGTTGAGCAATTGAATATAGACATCGCACTGGTAGAAGGAATGCCGCGTCCGGTAGATATGAAAGTTATTGAGCAGCACAAATGGCGTACCGATACGCTAGTGATATTCGCCAAGCGTGATAGCAAGTGGTTACAGGGTATAGCTACCTATAGCGAAGACGAGGACTGCTATCAGCTGACCATTAATCAGTTGGCGCAGTTGCCGCTACTGGTACGTGAGGCAGGGTCAGGCACACGGCAAATTATCGACGAGCAACTGCTAAAGTATCTACCCAATGCAGAAGTGGTAAAGGCGATACATCAGTCTGAGGCCATTAAACATATGGTGAGTGCAGATATTGGTCTTGGTTGTCTATCGCAGCATGTGATTGAGACAGAACTGGCAACAGGTGAGCTGGTACAAGTGAACGTGGCGGGAATTGATCTATCGCGTACATGGTGGCTAGTCTGGCATAAAGCCCGTCACCAAAGCCCCATTTGGCAAACCTTTATAGATATTATTCAACAGAGTTAAATGATGAGTTTGGATGAACCTAAAATTTATCAGCCATAAAAAAGCGCAGCGTTAAAACTTACGCTGCGCTTTTTTGTTTAAGACATGCTTTATATCACATAAGACAATCCAAGCATATTTTATGCTGAAACAGGTTTGTCCAGTCTTACTACAAAGCTATCGCAAGGTACATTGGGCAAGATATTATCTGCTGTCGCGCCACTTATCCATGCAGCGATACCAGTACGCTTATGACGACCGATGACCAATAGATCGACATCGTGTTTATGACAGTAGCTGACGATACCTTCACTGCTAGAGATGGCAGTTGTGACTTCTGATGTTGCTGCATTTAGCTGATTGCGTTCAAGGAATTGCGCCAGCTTTGCGCGTGCTTCTTGGCAACGTTCATCATCAATCTCATCGTATAGGCTAGAGGCAGGTACCAGCTCGTAGCCAAAGCCAACCATGGTGTCTTTGACAATATGCAGAACTGATAGCTTAGAGCCTGGACGGTTTTCGACGATGCGCTTGGCCTTTTGTGCGACTATATCTGCATCAGAGAGTAAGTCGGTAACCAGTAAAATATGTTCGTAACTCATAGCGTCTTCCTCGTGTCAGATAGTATTTACTATAGCACTACTCTAGGGCGCTGTTAAGTAAAGCTTGTCGTCTTTAGCAGCGGATTAGAGTAATGCCAATTATTCCAAGACAGGCTGATCAAGCTTCACCACTAAACTGTCGCAAGGGACATTTGGCAAGATACTATCGGCAGTAGCTCCTACCAACCAAGCGGCAATACCATGGCGTTCATGGCGTCCAATGATAAGTAAATCGACATCTTTTTCACGGCAATACTTAATGATACCTTTACTATTAGAGATGGCAGCGGTGATCTCAGAGTTGATTGCTTCCAGCTCATTACGTGCCAAAAATTGCGCTAATTTCGCCCGTGCTTCTTGCCACTTTTCATTATCGACATCACCCGAGAGGCTAGAGGCAGGCACGAGCTCATAACCAAAGCGCACCATGTCATCTTTGACTATATGCAAGACAGACAGTCTGGCTTCAGGAGAGCCTGCGAGAATACGTTTGGCTTTTAGCGCCACTTTGTCCGCATCGGATAGTAAGTCAGTAACCAGTAAAACGTGTTGGTAGCTCATAAGGTACTCCACTCGTATTAATAGTTAACTTTATAGTAGCAGTGCAGGCCGTCTTTGTTAAGCGATAAATCCATAATAAAATTGTGGATATTTATAAATTTGTAACTATAACGCATTAATAGTTAAAGTTGATAGCCGCGTAGATTATGTGGTGGATTATTGCATGGCTATTGCCTTGACTTATCCATGTCGTAGCCCCACTAATAGCGCTAAGCCAACTCTTTTTTAGCCAATTTATTACTCTATTTTCCCTGACAGTCAGGGCACTATACGCATAATAAGCGATAAGGATAACTATGACGGACACGCCATTTACTGCTGATTTAACCTTGCATCCAGCATTTGAGCTGATTGAGCATCGCCATATTGAGGCGCTATCGATGGATGTGCTGATCGGTCAGCATGTGAAAACAGGAGCGATGCATTATCATCTGGCACACCCAAGTGATGAGAATGCGTTTTTGGTCGGTTTTCGCACCCAGCCGATGGATTCAAAAGGCGAGGCGCATATCTTAGAGCACGTGGCATTATGTGGCTCGAACAAGTTCCCAGTACGTGATCCATTTTTCTCAATGATTAAACGTTCATTAAACACATTTATGAATGCGATGACTGCAGCTGATTGGACAGCCTATCCGTATGCAACGCAAAACAAAAATGACTACTTTAACTTGCTTGCTGTATATCTTGATGCGTCGTTTTTCCCAAATATCCATCCGCTCGATTTTGCTCAAGAAGGCATTCGCGTGGAGCTTGATGAAAATGATAAGCCGCAGTTTAAGGGTATCGTTTTTAATGAAATGAAAGGCGCGATGAGTGGCGAGATTGATCAGCTATATCATACCGTTGCTCATCATCTGTTCCCAACGACGACCTATCATTATAATTCAGGCGGCGATCCTGCCGATATTCCTGACTTGACGCACACTGAGTTGACCGAGTTTCACCAGAGCCATTATCATCCGTCAAACAGTGTCATCATGAGCTTCGGTAATATTCCTGTTGCCGAGACGCAAGCGAAAATACACGAAGATGCTTTGATTCAATTTGAGGCAGGCAAGAAGCATGTATCGCGTCCAGAGCAGCGTTTGTCTGCACCAATCAGCGCAGTCGATACTTATACTGCTGATGAAGCGGGCCCAGATCAGACGCATCATGTGGTTGCTTGGTTATTGCCATCGATTACCGATCCTAAGCAGCGCTTAGCGTTACGTCTGCTAGAAGGCGTATTGATTGAGCATGCAGGCTCGCCATTGCGTGCTTATCTTGACAGCCATCCACTGGGTAAAGCGCCAAGTCCGCTATTGGGACTTGATGACAGTCATTATGAGATGGTCTTTTATACGGGACTGCGCGGTTCTAACCCTGAACATGCCGAAGCGGTCGAGCAGGGCATTATTGATTTGCTGACCGAAGTGGCCAATTCACCAGTTGATGATGAGACAATCGAAACCATTCTGCATCAGATTGAGATTGATCAGCGTCACATCGGCGGCGATAGCATTCCTTATGGTCTAAACCTGATGTTAGAGGGCTTTAGTACCGCCATTCATGATGGCAACCCTATCGACGTTTGGGAAGTAGACGAGCATCTACAGTGGCTACGCGAGCAAGTCGTCGATCCACAGTGGCTACCGAACTTGATTAAGACGCATCTATTGGACAATCAGCATCGCGTACGCGTAACGATGACGCCTGATAGCGAAAAAACAGCCCGTTTGGCAGCAGCTGAGCAGACTCGTTTGGATACTATCGCGATGAATTTGACTGCTGATGACAAAGCTATCTTGAAGCAACAAGCCTTAGATCTGGCTGCACGTCAAGCCGCGCCAGATGATTTAAGCTTATTACCAAAAGTAGGTCTAGAAGACGTACCAACGGATATCAGCTTTAAAGAAGGCGCGCAAAAGCAGGTGCGTTTGAGCGGGCAAGACAGCACGCTATTTGAGTATGAAGCTGGCACCAATGGCATTTATTATTATCAAGTGATTGTGCCGTTGACCGATGCGATTGGTAATCAGAACACCAGCGAGCTACCGGTTAATGAAGTGATTAATCATCCATTGTTGCCTATTTATTTAAGTCTATTATCTGAGCTAGGTACTGACTCACTTAGCGCTCATGAGATGCAAGCTAAGCAGGCCGCGCATTCTTCTGGTGTGACCGCTCGTATTAGTCAACGTACCAACGTCGATGACAGCCAAGCGATTAGCAGCTACTTTGTCGTGGCAACGCGTGCGCTAAATCGCAAACCTGAAGCAATTGATTTGCTCAAAGAAGTCATGGAGCACAGTATCTTCTCTGAGCATGACCGTATCAAAGAAATCTTGCAACAGCGTCAAGCAGGTTGGCAGTCAAACCTAGCGGGCTCAGGGCATTCATATGCGATGCAAACAGCCAGTCGCGGCATGAGTCGCCAAGCGCAGCTAGAGTATGTGCGCAGCGGTTTACCAGCATTGAACGCGCTTAAGGATTTCTTGGCACATGCTAGTACAGATGATGCCCAGTGGGATCAACTGGCTACGAGCTTGATGGACTTACATCAACGTCTGATCAGCTTGCCTAAGCATGCCGTTATCATCTGTGAAGCAGAGCAAACCGAACGTTTAAGTAGCTTAATCGTTGATAGCTGGAAAGACAGCCAAGCGACGACGGCTTCTAACGATATAACGAACGTGGCAGCAAATATCCCAAGCGAGTTTGCAAACCTGCAATTAGATACTGCGTTGAATGGTGCGACTGATACAGTCAAAGCATTAGAAAATGGCGACGATGTTAAAAATGACGTGCTTGATGTTGCAGATCTAGCATGGTTAGTACCAACCAATGTCTATCATAACGCTAGTGCTTATACTGTACCTGCTGCTGACCATCCTGATACCGCTGCACTAATGGTATTAGCGCCTTACTTACGTAACGGCTATTTGCACAGTGCGATTCGTGAGCGCGGCGGTGCCTATGGCGGCGGTGCGGGCTATGATGCCAATGCTTGTGCCTTTAAGTTCTTTAGCTATCGTGATCCGCAATGCGCTGAGACCTTTGCTCACTTTGACGCCAGTATCGAATGGATCTTAAACGAGCCACAAACCGATGAGCAATTGGAAGAAGCTATCTTAGGTATTATCTCAGGTATGGATAAGCCGGGCTCTCCTGCAGGCGAAGCAATCAAAGCGTGTTTTGCAAATCTACATCATCGCGGTGTCGACTGGCAGCGTAAAATGCGTGCGTCAATATTGGCCGTGACAGTTGCTGATTTACAGCGCGTTGCCAAGCAATATCTGCAAGGGCAAAAGCATGTGCGTGCAGTGCTAGCGCCTTACGACAAAGAAGAGGCAGTAAAAGGTCTTGGCTTTGAGGTTTGTAGAATTAAGAGCTAAGACGATTAGGTTTGTTCTTGATTAAAAGTTAAGCACAAAAAAGCCAAGCATCATGCTTGGCTTTTTGTGGTTAGGTAATTGATTAATATCGCTTGATACTCAAATCTTTGCCAATTTTGTCTTGATGAATCGGAAATTCTGACAACTCGTTATACTGCTTACGATCAGCAAAGTAACTTTTTAGAGTACGGCGAATGGCTTCAAACGCCAGTGTATCCCATGGGATATCTTCTTCGCTAAACAGTGCACAGTCTAGGCTTTCTGAGCCAATACCATACGCGCCATCTTTTAGATCGGCCAGATAGATAGAGTAGATCTGTCCAATATCTGGTAAGTCATAAATGCAGTATAGATGCGGATTCAGTACGATGGCATCAGCTTCTTCGTAGCTCTCGCGTGCTGCGCCTTCAGCCATGGTCTCGCCATTTTCCATAAAACCTGCAGGTATCGTCCATAGCCCATATTGTGGCTCAATGGCACGGCGGCAGAGTAGCACTCTGTCTTCGTGTACGACTAGCGAGCCACAGATAACCTTTGGGTTTTCGTAGTGGATATAGTGGCAATTGGGGCATACCAAACGCGGCATATTGTCCGTAGGTGGGATTTTTCGTTCTGCTTCATGACCGCATTGGAGGCAATAGCGCATATCAACTACCTTGTTATAAAAGTTATTGTGTATGATGTTTTTTATAGGTTATAAGACCTACATTCTGAAGTGCTGCTGTCATCGTTTCGAGATAAGTTAGACATAAGGATGATGAGACAAGTACTACGATCCGTAGACTGTGTAGACCTGAAATAACCCTAACTTAAACGTACCTGACTTATATAAGATATTATTCTAAAGAGCAGCTATCGTCTTAAGATAGCACATATTATCGACGGACAGAATCACGATAACAGTAACGCATCATTTCACAGATAGGCTGACTATT
The DNA here is from genome assembly GCF_904846235.1 of Psychrobacter immobilis. Lineage (GTDB taxonomy): Bacteria > Pseudomonadota > Gammaproteobacteria > Pseudomonadales > Moraxellaceae > Psychrobacter > Psychrobacter immobilis_C. The sequence continues at coordinate 142,406 of NZ_CAJGZN010000002.1, read as the reverse complement.
ATTAGTTAATAGGGCCGTTATTGAGCATTGATAAGCAATGAATCAGTCACATAAATAGCATGCAGCCACTATTATATTGCGCTAGTCTAGTGAGTGTTCAGTAATTATTGATACTAAAGCCGCTGACAAGTCGCGTGGCCGAGAACAATAAATAGATTGTTGGTTTTATTTACTAGTCGCGATTTTAATAATAGAAAATAAGAAAGATGCTGTTGATACCGCTTAATAACCATAAAAATATAGGGCAATTATAATGTTATTCCCACCGGAGGCTGTGAGCTTCGATAACCTGTCAGTTGCTGTCCCAAGTTTTATTCGTCATCCGACGCTTCGTCAATTAGCCGAGCGAGTGCAGCACGAGACCTTAAATGCGCTGACAAGTCCAGCAATGTACGAGGCAAATAACGCCTCTCATAGTAGCCGCGTTTTAGATAGCCTATATCAGACACCGATTGCCGATGCATCAATACTGGTCGCTATTACGCATGAGCGCAGACCTAAACTACTACTAACACGCCGCGCCGCCCATATGAACAGTCATGCGGGTGAGGTCTCCTGTGTGGGTGGTAAACATGATCGAGGCGATGGCAATAATGTCGTTACCGCATTGCGTGAAGCTTGTGAAGAAACAGCACTGCCACCCAATAAAGTCCAGTTGCTTGGTCAGCTACCTATCCAAACTTCAAAAAGTGGTATGAGCGTACGTCCAATCGTCGCGCTTATCGCCCCAGGTCTAGTACTCGTACCTGAAGCGGGAGAAATATCACGTATTTTTTGGGCAGACTTAGAGTCGTTAGTCACTCAACCAACGGTAGAGTATGAAATTGAGTATAAGATGCAGGAGCAAATGGCTACCATACTGACGCCGAGCTGGCAGGTCGATGGCGAGACAGTGTGGGGACTAACAGGACGGGTAATTGCTAATCTATTAGAAACAGGGTTTGATCGACAGCTCGAATGGTATTACCGCGTAGAAAACAAACGCTGAGAAATGTCATCTACTTATAATATAGTCGATGCAATTTAAAAGTAGTACAAGGCAACCGAGTGTAGATGTATATGTGATACTTCAAACGAGGTTAACACAGTAATGCTTTTATAGTGGGATGACTATGGTCATCTATTTATAATAATCATCGTTCTTTTTAAGCCACCAGTTCATATTGTCTTGGCGCTTGGCACGGAATGCTTCTAGCTTATGGGCTACGGACGCATTATGCTGCCGTGCAGTATCGAGCGCAAAAAGAATCGGCACTGAAGACAACACGCCAAAGCGTATCTTCGATTTTGGTAAGTTTAAGCCGTCACCAATGTCATCACCAACTAAGGTGCGGGTGACACTGGCGTTGACCATTTCGACAAAACGTCCACGGCGATTGTCTTCACCCATCAGCTGACGCGGTAAATCGTGCAATGCTTTTGCCAATGGCTGTCCCATCTTAAAATCTAGCTGCTGTATCGATAGATAGGTATAGAGCCATTCCCAACACGCGGCCTCATCTTTTGGCAGACGATCTAGATCAACCCCCATCCAATAACTGGCAAGATTCCATAGATGCAGGATACCTTCAGCTTCTTCTGTACTAATACGTGCGCCCAGTAATCGTAGACCGCGCATAATAAGTAATGAGAACTGTAAGTGGGTGGCAATCATATCGGTTTGATTGATAGGGATGCCCCAATAGTCAGTATTCCAACTGCCGTCAGGGTTATGATGTTGCTCGGCGTTTGGTATCACACCTGTAGCAGCACTGCGTTTCCCTTTGAGTAAATTTTGCCGTACCAAGGTATGTATCTGACGTACTTGGATCGATTGTCGCCAGCCTTCAGAGCCAATAGCCAATACTTGCTCGATAGGTTTGTTTTGATTGCGTGTGCTCATATTAGATGAGGGGTGTTCAGACACGGCCAAGATATAAGCGTAAGTACGCATCAATCGCGGTAGCGCATCGTGCATCAGTGCGCCCGTCTGAATGAGCGGTAACGAGAGGGCAGGAATGCTATAGCCTGCCATTAGAGCAACGTTACGCAATAGCCAAATGAGCATCAACGGATATCGCCGATAGGCAATCGCACCTATCTGAGCAAGCTTTGGGTCGAACCAGTCAGGATGGCTGCTAAATTGCTCAGTGAGTGCGCTAAATAATGGATTGTTTACAAGATAATTGCTTGCAGGATTATTGTTTGAACTATCGCTAAGAATAGTATGCTGTAAGGGCTTTGCAAATTTTATGCTCTGTGCAGCTAACGCGTCTGCAAGCGGATCACCAATATCATAACCTGCTACTATCTCATCAAGTAGAGCAGGCGAGATCGTAAAGTCTTTTGGTAATAAATAACGTTTAATGCGTTTTAGAACCTGCAAATCGCTATGGTCATCGATAGCAGTGGTACGTCCATGACGCTGATAAGCGTTCGATGATTGAGCGTTCGATGATTGAGCATTCGATGATTGAGCATTCGATGACTGAAAGTCAGGTTTGTCAGTTGGAGTACTTGCCGTATTGATGATTTTCTTATCCATAGTTATCAAGTACCATTTTCAGAGTGAGGACATGCCTTAGAGCATAAAACTTGCATTGCAATAGCTTCGCATCACAATCATTCGTAAAAATTACTGGATTGGTTCAATGAATCTAATTGATGCTGTGTTATTCGGATACGGCGTTTGGTATCACGAATCTCATCAGATAGAGATAGCAGCCGTGCACGGGCTTCTTTTTCATTAGCAAAATCTAGCATGTCACCATTTTCTAGCTTATCGAATTCTGATTGGTAAGTATCTAGGAGGCGATTGTCTTTGTCCAACTGACTGTCTAAGGCGTAATAATCTAGCCCTTTTTGATTAGCCGCTTGCAATGTATTGGCCATAGTGATCGGGCAAACATTGTTCAACTGACGACCACGTCTGCCAATGTTATAGGCATTATTAATGGTGCAGTATTGTTGCAGACCAAGTTTACGACCTCGCTCCCATGCCTGATAGTCAGGCGCGACGCTAGCTTTGGCACAGGCTTTTGTATGAGATGCTAAGCGGTCTGAATGGTAACCTGCCACGCCATCGTTATAGCCGATAGCTTGCCAGTCACCGACGAGACATTCTTGCTTAGAAAGTGTTGCACAGCCTGCTAGCAGATAGATACTACCGAAAACAGATAACCCTAATGCCAGTTGACGTACAACGCGGTGTATAGGTCGGTACATGGTTAGCTCCGATAGCTGTGATAACGATAATAACTATGAACACAAATAAATGATGCTAGCAATTAATCACATTATGCAGCTTTGTCATTGATTGTTAGGACACTTACAGATATCTCGTTAACGCATATATAAACAAAATAGAGCAGCTTATAAGTGGCATCAACATTAAGCAGTACCATTATAAGCTACTCTACGTTTCATTAATGTGGACGAGTCAAATCGACCGATGTACCGCTAGCATTGTCTTTCAAGCTCATTTTTAGCATGATGTAACCAGCAATACCAGAGACGATTGAACCCATGATAATACCCAAGCGCTCATCAAACATAGTGGTGTCGCCAGCGAACGCTAAGCCACCAATGAACAAACTCATGGTAAAACCAACACCACACAATAGAGCTGCACCGTAGATTTGCTTATAGTCCATACCTTTTGGCATGGTTGAGATACCAAGCTTAAAGATTAACCAGCACATGAACATGACGCCTAACTGCTTACCAATAAATAAACCAGCGGCAATACCTAGCGGCACTGAGTGGAATAACTCAGCAAAACCTGCGCCTTCGAGCGAGATACCCGAGTTGGCAAAAGCAAAGATTGGTAAAATACCAAAGGCGACGGTATTGTGCAGATCATGCTCTAGCTCTTCAAGCGGAGAGTGCTCAGGATCAGTGCGGTCGAACATCGGAATAAACAGTGCTAGTACCACACCTGCCAATGTTGCATGGATACCAGACTTGAGTACGGCAATCCACATGATCAGACCAATGAGTAGATAGGGCGTGATGTTGGTAACGTTACGGCGATTAAGAACATATAAGAACGGCAAACATAGACCAGCTACTGCTAATGATTCTAGCGACAACTCACTGGTGTAAAACAAAGCAATAATCAGAATCGCACCGATGTCATCGAAGATAGCAATAGAGACCAAAAATACCTTTAAAGAGTTAGGTACACGGTTACCTAAAAGACTCAAAATACCGAGTGCAAACGCAATATCTGTAGCCGCAGGAATGGCCCAACCTTTCCAAAACTCAGGCTCATTATAGTTAAAGAGCAGATAGACAATCGCTGGCATAATCATACCGCCAAGTGCAGCCCCTGCTGGCAGTATTATCTGTTTGACGTTGGACAGCTCGCCAATGAGTACTTCACGCTTAAGCTCTAATCCAACCAAGAAAAAGAAAACCGCCATCAGACCATCGTTAATCCAGTGATGAGCGTCTTTGGCAATCGCAAACTCACCAATCTGAATGGCGACTGGTGCATGAATAAAGCCTTCATACCAAACATTAAGAGGGGAGTTGGCAATGATCATTGCAGCAATGGCAGCCAATGCTAAGACGATACCGCCTGCTGCCTCAAATTCAAAAAATGCCTTAATCCTTCGTATTGCCATATCATCCTCATTCGCTAAATACAATTTACTAAATAACCTCAAATATCCATCAATGTCTGCGCTACCTATAATATGGGGGTAGCAAATAGACAGAAACAGTTTCTCATACTCTTATCAATATAGACAACAAAATACGTTGAGCCAGTGCCAACGGTCTACTTTTTTATATTCACAATAGCAATATTATAAAGAGGATTTGGCGAGCACAATAGTTGTAAGTCGTTACATCTTTTTAATCAGTCGCTATTCGGCTGAGCAGATTCGGAACGTTATTAGACAAATTTAGCAGACTTTGTTACGTTTTTGGCTTTTTTTATGGTTTTATCTTTATAATGAGCAGCGCTGTGCGACGTGTCATTATTTCTTTTGCTAGCACTGGTAAGCTGTCAGCTTATCGATAATGATATTTTAGCCTTATCTCATAACTCCTTTTTCTCTTCTTATCATATTTTGCAGGTCAGTGTCATGGACTTAACTTTCTCGTTAGAGATTATTTTAATGCTTACTGCGGTGGCCGCATTGGCAGGATTTATTGATGCTATCGCTGGCGGCGGCGGGTTGTTGACCATCCCTGCCATGCTACTGGCCAACATCCCACCAGTATTGACGCTTGGTACGAATAAACTGCAAGCGGCATCAGGCGCACTAGCGGCGTCTATTACTATGATTAGAAAAGGAGTCGTCAAACCGCAACGAATCAAAGTAGCTATCATTGCCGCTTTTATTGGTTCCGTTATCGGTACCATCGCTGTACAGATGTCGCCACCTGACTTGCTTGAAAAGGTGATTCCGTTTTTAATCGCGGCTATCGGTATCTATACATTATTTGCCCCTAGATTAGGTGAAGTAGAGGCTGCACCGCGTATCTCAGAGAGTAAGTGGCAAAAAGTTGTGGCACCGTTGATTGGTTTTTATGATGGTTATATTGGTCCAGGTACTGGTATGTTTTTTGCGCTTGGCAATGTGGCATTACGTGGTCGTCAAATTATCGAAGCAACAGGCGCGGCTAAAGTGTTGAATTTATCGACCAATATTGGCTCGTTAATTTTCTTTATTTTGGGTGGTAACGTACTGTGGAAAGTGGGGCTAGCGATGATGGTTGGACAAACCATCGGCGCCTATTTTGGCTCGCATATGGTGGTCAAAGGCGGTAGCAAATTGATTCGTCCAGTGATTGTACTGGTCTGTCTGGCGATGTTGACCAAGTACGTGTTTGGCTAATTAGTTGTTGATAGAACCGTATCAACCATTATTATTTACTGGTTATTGATCATAAAAAAACCTCAGCCAACTTGACTGAGGTTTTTTATTTTATGCACTTCTATCTAGCAGGAGTGGGTTAGCGGCGACGATCGACATCATCGTATTCACTACCCATGATGCCATCACTAAAGACTTCAGAGAACTCACGCTCATTGTCTTCATCGATATGACCATCAAATACGTCTTTTGCACCAGCATTAGGATCGTTGTAAATAGCCAGATCCATTTTGCCTTCTGATTTTGCTACGATAGTAGTAACAGCAGCATCACCACCAACGTTTACAGCAGTACGTAACATATCAAGGATACGATCCACACCCAAGATTAGACCGATACCTTCGATTGGCAGACCCACTTGAGCAAATACCATAGACAGCATGATTAGACCAACACCAGGTACACCAGCCGTACCAACAGACGCCAGTACTGACATCAAGATGACGGTTAAGTATTCGGTTACACCCAAATCAATGCCGTAAATGTTGGCAATAAAGATGGTCGCAGTACCCTGCATGATAGCCGTACCATCCATATTGATGGTAGCACCAAAAGGAACAGTGAACGAGGCAACTGAGTTGTTTACACCCATACGCTTGGTAACCGTACGCAAGGTAATAGGAATCGTCGCGTTTGAGCTTGAGGTACTAAAAGCAAAGATCTGTACTTCACGCATTTTTGCCAAGAACGTCTTGATAGACAGGCCTGAAGATACTTTAAGTACAATCATCATGGTGACAAAGAAGTGGAAGGCCAATGAACCGACCAATACCGCGACATAACCCAGTAGTGACCAAATCAAGTCTAAACCTAGCTCTGCCATTGCTTTGGTCAATAGCGCAAATACACCATATGGTGCAAGGTTCATGATGATCGTGACCATCTTTAAGATGACTTCGTTGATTAGCTCTAGGCTCTGCACTAAGCCTTTGGCAGGTTTACCGACCATCAAGATACTGACGCCGATCAAAATAGCAAAGAAGATGATCGATAACATATCGCCATTTGCCATCGCGCTGATGGGGTTCGATGGGATAATGTTAGAGAATACATCAAGTAGAGGCGGCGCTGACGCAGCTTCAAACTCGGCTTCCGTTCCGATATTCATGCCTTTACCGATACCGAATAGCGAGCCAAGTCCAATCGCAGTCGCAATAGCGAGTGCAGTGGTTATCATATAAATAATGAACGTTTTGGTACCAATACGTCCAAGTAGGCGAATATCACCAATACCGCATACACCGCAAATCAGTGAGATAAGCACCAAAGGTACGACCAACATTTTTAGCGAGTTGACAAATAGTTTACCAACAATGGCAAGGAAGCCATTGGTGATGTAAGTGTTAACAAAGCCACCTTCGCCGTTCAATCCTGAGTAGTTTAGAAATAGGCCCAGTCCAATACCGAGCACCATGGCAACAATGATCTTGCCCGTCAGTCCTAAATTCTTCCACATAATTCATATCCTTTGTGTGCATAACAGCTTTATAGTAAGTGTTCATTAGCCAACATGATTGTACTTATCAGCCTTACTACAAAGCTTGTTATGACTATTAAGTTCCTGTGATTGTCGCTCGATGTCACATTTTCGTGGACAATATAAAAGAATAGCTAAGGGCACTGCAAGATTTTTTTCTGATTTTATTCTAAATGTATATTTCTCGTTACAACTATGTGCCCATAATATAGTCAATATTTATTCTAAACGGTTTGTTTCCCATATGAAACAAAATATTCATGAAAGAGTTTTTAGGGTAAGCAAATATGTCAAACTATTGATATTGAACCATTGATTTCAAGTTATCGAAATGCAAAGAAAAGAATAAGACTCATATGATTAATTAAGCTTAGAATTTCCAATAGACCTAAAAAAGCCAGACTATCGTTTATAGATAGTCTGGCTAATAAAAAATGAAACTCTTACTATAAATCTAATAATACTCAGTTTCTAATAGCAATATTAAAAACAGAATAGATTATTAAACCTTATCGTCTTCTTCGCGGGACAAAGGTGATTGGCGCTCTAAAGGTTTGATATCATTATCACTTGCTTCCGTATTTATCTCATCAGGTGGTGCAATATGACGATTGTGGTTATTGCCCATACGCTCGTTAAGATGTGACTCAGCATCACGATGTCGATGATCGAGTGCCTCTCTCTCAGGCTCTGACTCTTCAAAATCTGTCTGCGAATTTACTTCTTTGACAGTATCTTGCTCACTGACTAACTCTACATCGCCATCACTTTCATAACCATGATTAGGATTGGCATCGCCAGTATGGTCGTCTGTGTTTGCAGGTCTGTCTAGATCATTAATAGTTGGTTCGTTAGTGGCTAGCTCATCAACGGCAGCTGCATCGGTATCCACAGCGATACCATTTTTACTCTGCGCTTGTCTTTTTAGCTGTGCGTAATCAGTCAGTTGATGAACTGCATTTTCAAGCGCATGCGGATTGTCACGTTCTAGCGCTTCCGATAGATACTCGTCAAACGTATCGGTCAATAATGAATCAAAACGCATGGCATTATATTGAATCAGAACTTCTGCTTCTTCTTCAGTAATGCCGCCATTTTGACTGGCGTGTACCACATGGTCTTCAAAGGTTAGACCTTCAAAGCTGTCTTGATGCTCTGCCTTTTTGAACTTCTGCCACAATGGTTCGATTTCGACCAAGGTCTGATAAGCATGCTCCATACGACCAGTTACATCGTCTGCATCGGTGTTGTAATAAACCATGGTTTTAAGATAATCGCGGAATGGATTGGCTGCAAAATCATCCATGAAAGTATCACCCAATTGGCGTTTTAGCTCATCGCTTGCTGGGGTGAAGATACGTCCACTTGGGAAGGTCACAAAGCTGACCACATTGGCTGCCATACGATTCGGGAGGTTGGCAAAGAATGACACAAAGGCTTCTTGAATCGTGTACAAGCTGTTTTGTAGCGCAACTTCAGCATGTAAGCGCTCAGACTCTGATTTACTACCATGCTCATAGAATTGCAAAATAGCAGTCGCAATAAATAGATGACTATGAATATCTGCTAAGCGACCAGAGAGCATCTCTTTACGCTTTAAGTCCCCTGCTAGTAGTCCTAAGGCCATGTCAGCAGTTAGGGCAAAGCTCGCACTTAAACGGTTGACATGTTTGTAGTAGGGACGGGTAAAGGCGTCTGCGAAACTCGGGGCCTTATCGCTACCACCGATGTAACCTGCGACAAAGGCTTTTGCACCGCGGTTAAACGTGTAGCCCAAATGTTTGAAGAAAAGGGTATCAAATTTTTCAGTGGCCGCCGCTTTGTCTTCGCTTTGTAGTAACTGAAGCTCGTCGAATAAATAAGGATGACAACGCATCGCACCTTGGCCAAAGATCATGAGTGAGCGGGTCAAAATGTTGGCGCCTTCGACAGTGATAGAGACAGGAATCGCCTGATAAGGTGTCGCTAAGAAATTACGCGGACCCATTTGCACAGCACGACCACCGACCACATCCATACCGTCGTTGACGACGCTACGCATGGTTTCAGTCGCATAGTATTTTGCCATGGCCGTCATAACAGATGGCGTGCCACCTTGGTTTAATCCGCAAGTGACCAAATGACGGAACGCTTCTAACATATAAGTGTTACTCGCCATACGGCTAGTAGCGTCCTGTACACCTTCAAACTTACCTACGGATATCTTGAACTGTTCGCGAACTTTGGCGAATGCGCCGACAGATAGATAGGTCATTTCACTGGCTGATGTCGATAGAGCTGGTAGAGAAATACCACGTCCAACGCCCAAGCATTCCATCAGCATACGCCAGCCGCGACCAGCGTTTTCGACACCACCGATGATGTAATCTAATGGAATAAAGACGTCTTTACCATCGACTGTACCATTCATAAATGGTGAGCCGATTGGATTATGACGTGGCCCTGTTACGACACCTTCGTGGTTGGCTGGAACGAGGGCACAAGTAATACCGTAATCGGTCTTTTCAGGATTGCCAAGTAGACCTTCAGGATCGTGCATTTTAAATGCTAAGCCAACGACAGTAGCGACAGGTGCTAGGGTAATCCAGCGCTTAGAGAAGTTCATACGTAGGCCAAGCACTTGCTCGCCTTCGTGCATACCGTAGCAAACTACACCTGTATCAGGAATCGCGCCTGCATCAGAGCCGGCTTCAGGGCCAGTCAAACCAAAGCAAGGCACTTCATCACCTTTCGCAAGACCTGGCAACCAGCGCTGCTTTTGCTCGTCCGTACCATAATGCATCAGTAGCTCACCAGGGCCGAGCGAGTTGGGAACCATACAGGTCACAGCGGCAGTCGGCGAGCGCGAAGCGATTTTACTCATTACACGACTTTGCGCATAAGAGCTAAATTCTAAGCCGCCAAATTCTTTTGGAATGATTAAACCTAAGAAACCATTACTTTTGATAAATTGCCATGCTTCAGGTGATAGGTCTTTATCTTTATGCTGAATTTGCCATTCATCAAGCATGGCACATAAGGTTTCTACTTCATTATCGATGAAACTCTGCTCTTCTTCTGAGAGCTGCGGATAAGGATAATTGGCAAAGGTATCCCAATTCGGCGCACCCATAAACAGCTCTTTTTCCCACCAACTAGTACCCGCATCAAGTGCTTCACGCTCCGTATCACTCATACTCGGCATCGCACCGCCCAGCGCCTTATAAACAGGTTTAGTGATTAACGATTGGCGAAGCGGTGCAATGAGTAAGACCAAGCACAGTAATGCCATTGGTATACCCAAAATGAGCGACCATGGGCTGATAATTGCGGTAACGATAACCGTAATCAGGGCGACGATGCTACCGGTGACCCGTGATAAGGACAACAAAAAGATGGCCAAGACCACGGCTAACTGAATGATGACTGCCAAAATAAACAAGCCAATTGCCATGACTATCTCCTTTAAAGCGCTGAATAAGAAATGCGAAAAGTACGTAAGTGAATAAGCTAACTATAATTATTTTTCGTCTTGCCACTCACTGTCTTATAAATATATTGAATGATTTGTTAATCTTTAAATGCTCGGTTCTACGACGTTCTACAGCTTTTAAATACTAGTATTAATGGTCTAGTAAGTAATTGACAAATAAATGACAAGAATGGCTACTAATATGAAACAGTTGTCGATAACTATCAAGAGCCAAAATGCTACGCTCTGTCGATGATATGTATCAAACATAATTGTTTGCAGGTTCATCATATGTCTAGTTGGAACACGTAGCTAGCCATTATCGAAAACTAGCCAAAGAGCTAACCAAAAGGGGAAAGGCAGCTTTCGGCATAAGACAAAGTGTCGTTACGTCCGACGATAATGTGATCGACAAGCGAGATATCTAACAGGTCACAGGCTTTTTTTAGCTCATAGGTCAGTAAGTTATCTGCCGTTGATGGCTTGGCATCGGTATGAGGATGATTATGCGCGATGATAAGTTGGCTAGCAGCGTGGCTTAGCGCATGCCGCAGTACGTGCTTGATACAGACAGAACATGATGAGATACCACCAGTAAATAATATCTCAAAGTCTAAAAGGTTGAGGGCATTATCCAGACAGAGTACCGCAAATACTTCACGATGCTCACCGCGCAACTGAGTGCTGATATAGTCTTTGACTGCTTGGGAGCGGCCGAGTGCTTGCCCGGTTTTGAGTTGGCTGTCCAGATAGCGCGTACCCATCTCAAGTGAGGCTAATATTTGGGCGTATTTTGCAGGGCCAATACCATGGCAGGCAAGAACCGTCTTCTGAGGGGCGGCTAATAGTTCGGCTAAGCTACCAAACTGATCAATCAAATGTCGTGCTAATTCAATCGCTGATTGAGACTGAGTACCCGTGCGCAAAAATATGGCCAGTATCTCGGCATCAGACAAATGAGCTGCACCAAATTTTAAAAGTTTTTCGCGTGGCCTGTCATCCTCATGCCAGTCTTTGATCGCCATTGTCACTCCTTGAAAATGGGTGGATACTCGTTATCTGAGATAGATACGGAAAATCTTACCCAATTTATCTCATAATTGTTACTATAAGCGCAATTTTATCTTTTCACTTTTTTGTTGATGCCACGCTTATGTCCAATATTGTGCTTGCTATTACTGGCGGTATCGCCGCTTATAAATCTGCTATATTTGCCCGCTTGTTAGTCAAGGCAGGCTTTGATGTGCGCGTTATCATGACGACGGGTGCACAAGCATTTATCACACCGCTGACGCTACAAGCGTTGACGGGTAACGAGGTGCATGTCTCGTTGCTCGATGAGCAAGCCGAGGCAGGCATGGGACATATTGAGCTGGCCAAGTGGGCCGACTTAATCGTGATTGCACCTGCTTCAGCCAACACGCTTGCACGTCTGGCCATGGGTATGGCTGATGATTTATTGACCACAGTGTGTCTTGCCACTACTGCGCCTGTCATTATTGCGCCTGCAATGAATCAGCAGATGTGGGCACATCCAGCAGTCAACCTAAATGTGCAAACATTGCGCGATATGAATTATCAAATTATCCAGCCAGCTAGCGGTGAGCAAGCGTGCGGTGATGTCGGAGCAGGGCGATTGCCTGAGCCTGAACAGTTATTGGATGAGGTGTTGCTGTTCATAGCGATGAATACGACGCCACAATTACTGGCGGGTAAAAGAGTAGTTATTACTGCAGGTCCAACAGTAGAAGCGATCGACCCTGTGCGTTATTTGTCTAATCACTCTTCAGGAAAAATGGGCTTTGCATTGGCCCGTGCCTGTGTGGCTGCTGGCGCAGACGTTGTCTTAATCGCTGGTGGTAAAGTGGCATTGCCCACGCCGCTCAATGTCACACGAATCGATGTACTGTCTGCCGAAGATATGCTGGTAGCCGCACAGCAATGTGTGGAAGGTACGCATAGCGAGCTTCAATTAGTCTTTGAAGATGAGCATGACCATTCTCATGAGCACGATCACTCTCACAACCATTCTCACGAGCATCATCATGGCGACTGTGGTTGCGGTGATGACGATGTAAGCGACCATAACCATAATGACAATCACGACTCGTTACAGTCTGATGATGACAACCAATTTGTAAAAGCAGATATTTTTATCGCGACCGCAGCAGTGGCAGATTATCGTACGGAAGAAGCTGCACCGCAAAAAATTAAAAAGACACAAGATGCCATGACGCTCAGTCTGGTTAAAAACCCTGATATTCTAGCGACGATTTCTCTTGCGCATCCAGAGCTATTTGTCGTCGGCTTTGCCGCAGAGACGCAAGATGTCGAGCGTTATGCCCGTGGTAAGTTGGTCGCAAAAGATTTGGATATGATTGCTTGCAATGATGTCTCACGCGCAGATATCGGTTTTGCTAGTGATGACAATGCGATGCAGGTGTTTTTCTCTGAGCGCTATGAGCGTGACGCGGTAACACTTGAGAAGACCAGTAAGGATAAAATTGCTGAGCAACTGGCTAGCATCATCGGTCAAGCAATCGGTCAACGTAAAGATAGTTAGAGCTACAGGCGCTAAATCTGATAGCTAGCATGTAGATAGTGTGTAGATACAGACGCTGAGCCTAAAATGGTGTGACCGATATGATGAATATAGCTGGTAACGATAGCACTCAAATGCTAGTGCTGACGATCATTTTTGCGCTTGCTTCACTGCTGCATGGTATTAGCGGACTTGGCGCAACGCTAGTGACGACCACTGCGCTTGCTAGTATGTACCCATTGCAACACGCCATTGTGTTAGTGATTTTCCCCTCGCTAGTCGTTAATGTGATGACCTGGCTAGTAGGTGGTGAGCGCACCATTTGGCAAAACTTTATCTACTACGGTAGACGCTATTGGTTGCTTGCGCTTACCAGCTTACTAGGTAGTATTTTAGGTGCGAAACTCTTGCTATGGGTCGATAGCGCTTATATTCTCTTATTGTTGGCCGCGGTCATTGCCTTCTACGTTGTGAGTAGTTTACTTGGTAAGCAAATCCGTCTACCAAACACCAAGCCTATGTTAATTGCCGTTGGTTTTGGTGCAGGCGTGATTGGCGGCTCGACCAATGCAATGTCGACCATCCTGATGATGTATTTGTTGTCTGCCAGTGACGATAAAAATACCATCGCCAAAGTCGGTAACATGTGCTATTTCTTAGGAAAGATTGCCCAAATTATCGTGTTGCGTGAGCCTATCATGGCACTGAGCAGTGGTGAGTGGCAGCTGATTACTTTTTTGAGTGTGTTATCTATAGTGACTCTTTTGGTTGGAATCCGTTTGCGTCGCTATTTACCGCAAGCGCGTTTTCGTCAGCTTATTTTATTGATTTTAATCGTGCTTGGAATACGCGTTGGTTGGCAAGGCATTACGGCATTGTTATAACTAGAGCATATGAGCCATTCCAACTCTGGAATCGTCTTCACCTTTCAGCGATATGTTATTAGACCAATTCTTCAAAAAATATCTGCTGTGCTAAACGAAAGGTATTACAATGCGCTTCGATCACATCTTCGATATCTTCTGAATAGCCGCCACCCATCACGATAGCGACAGGGATATTGGCGGCTTTTGCTTGCTGCAGAACATATTCATCACGCGCCTTGCATCCTGCTTGTGTTAAGCCAAGTTTGCCGAGCTTATCAGTAGCGAGCACGTCGACAGCAGACTGATAAAAAATCATATCTGGCGCAACCTCAGCGATTAAGCGTGGTAGCGTGTCTTCTAATATCTGTAAATACTCAGCATCGCCGGTATCATTGTCTAGCTCAATATCTAAGTCTGATACTTGCTTACGAAACGGATAGTTCTTTGCACCGTGCATGCTAAAGACAAAAACGCGTGGCTCATCTGCCATGATACTGGCGTTGCCATTGCCTTGATGAACGTCCAAATCGATAACTAAAATCTTCTTTGCCTGTCCACGATTTAGTAGTAAGTTGCTAGCGATACAAACATCATTGAAGACACAAAACCCTTCTCCATGACTAGCAAAAGAGTGATGGGTGCCGCCTGCAACATTCATAGCCACGCCATATTGCTGAGCATATAGCGCGCACTCATACGTTGCATGGGCAATATAACGACCGCGCTCGACCAACTGCGGGGTCATCTCAAATCCGATAGCGCGAGCAGCCTTGCGCGGCAGTGTTTGATTTTTAAGCTGATACCAGTATTCTGCAGTATGCGTGGTCAAAATCTCATCTTCGCTCAAGCGAGCAGGGGCAAAGAAGTTATCTTGGCTGATCGTTCCTTCTGCCAGCAAACGCTCAGGAATCATAATGTACTTTTGCATGGGGAAGCGGTGCTTTTCTGGCACGGAATATCGAAAGACGTCAGAGTAGGCAATTTTTAGCATAAGATTTCTAGCTTAATATTGATGGTTTTTAGATAGAAAAATAAAGAGATAAGTATCCGCTATCGTAGATTATGGCTTGACTGAAAAACCAGTTTATCGAATGAACTTAATTATCGAACGGATTGAACTATTGAACAAACTGAGTTGGTAAAAAGAACGTGCGCGCGTTTGACTGTTGACGTAGCTCGACAAGTAGCGTTTGCATGTCTTCAGCAGGGTCTTGATTATTAACCAAGTTGCCAAAAAGCTCGTTGGCGACCGTAGTCATCGCAACCACACTTTGCAATAAATGCTCAATGATCTCATTGTCGATCCCAACTGCTTCGACATCGATAGCGTTTTTGTAGCGTATTTCGCCATCGTTGACATCCATCTCTAGATTGCCGATTAGCATGTCATAGTTGATTTGGGTAATAAGTAGCATCGCGGCACTTTGATGACTTTCTGGTATCAGAAATGGCAGAATGCCATAAACTGCCAGCAGCTTATTTTTTTCTTGCACCCGAAACAGATAGCCACAGTTTATTTGCTTATGACGCATTCTTAAGGATAAATGATGTGATTTTTGGCTGTCGTTGGTTTTGGGTCGATAGTGCGTGTAGTGCCACTGCTTGTCATTGAAGTATTGTTTTAAGCAGTCGACGATAGGCGTGTCACTTTGGTTTTGAGATTCTGCATTTGCGCTCTCGGTTTTTAAGTTATCGGTTTTAAGTTGAGATGTATTTGCTTGCGCTTGATTGCTATCCTGTTCGCTGCCCTGATTCGTCTCTAACTCATGAGAGATATCAGGAATATCAGCTGATATATTTTTTGTATTATTAACCTCGCTGTCAGCAAGTGATGCAGGCCTTTGCTCGCTTGCAGCATCGACGACTGACTGCGGTGCGGAAGCAGTCAGTAACCGTTTTATTTTTTGCCACAAGCTGAGTTTATTGCATTGACTCATAATAGTATGTTGACAAGTAAGGGTTATAAATTAATCGTGACCGTGCGCCAAACCTTCTTTGATAGCAGGCTGTGCATAGAACGCTGCTAGCATTTCACGAATATGAGCCGTCAACCAAGGCGTCTCAAGAGCATCGTACACGATAGGCAGTAGGGTAGTGCTACATTGCTTCATGGCCGCTTCATCAATGTGCAAACTTGCCGCGATGGTCGCCATCGTGTCAGACTGATGATTGGCATACCAAGTGTCAATGCTTGCCGAGACTAAGCTGTGCAGATACGGTGACAGTCGCAGGCGGTCATAGCTTTGTTGGATGCTGGCTTCGATATGGTCAATGCTACTATTACCGGGTTCATCGCTTAAGTAGGTTTGTATCTCGCTGATCGGTTGGTCCTTGATGCGATCCCAGCCCATGACCATCAGACGCGCCACTTCTTCGTTTGATAAGTGTTCTTGTGCATTGGCTTCGGCTTTGCGCGTCAAATCTTTGATATTGCGATGCAGGTACGTTTGCAGTTTTTCATCGAGGTTTCTGTTGGTCGCCTTTTCAAAAGAGCTGCGTCCAAGCTTCATCAATTTACCAACGCCACCTGCTTTATCGAGTGTGCTTTCCATAAAGTCGTTGATAGCGTGATAGAGTGTTTGGGTCAATAAATCTGCAAAGGTTTCGTTACCGACCAGCGTATGAATCAATATGTTGCGCTGCTGCTCATGGCTACCGATATAGTTGGCCAGCGTTTCAACTTGGGTATCATCGACCAGCTCAGACAAAGGCACGTTGTCATTGACTGGATGATAAATAATGGTATGCAAAATATCACGGATATCGGTACGCATCACCTCAGTCATCGGCTGATTTAACAGCCAGTCTTTCATCAGCTGCTGTAAATGATCACAGGTGATATATTTGTTTAAAGGCTGCGCACCAAACCATTGCCAAGCTTCCATCGCTAGTGGCTCAGCTTGATTGTGCAACCACTGCTGCATAAAGTTGACTTGAGCATCGATCAAACTATCTACTGTTAAATGGCTGGCTGTTGGCTCTTTTGACAATTTGGTGTCTGCGTTGTCATTGTTAGTTTCTGCAGCAGTATTAGGCTTTTGGCTATCTTGTGAAGTCGGCATAGATTTTGAAGTCATATTTTGAGGTCGTATTTTTTGAAGTCAGAGTAATCGACAATTTGTTATACTGTGTGTTTGTAGCGAGCATAGGGTATTATGCCACGAACATTGCCTTTATTTGTGATGAATATTGACTGCTGCTTGATAAATAACCAGAGGTTTTGATGACGTTTTTGGGTACGCCTTTACTTGCACTTGATGAGCTGACGGTTCAGCGCGGTGAGATACCGCTGTGCGAAGGAGTTGCGTTGCAGCTATCTACGGGTAGTATTTGCCATCTAATCGGGGCAAATGGGACGGGAAAGACCACGTTACTCATGCAGTTAGCTGGATTGTTACCTGTTTTGTCAGGTCAAGTTACTTATCAAGGACAGTCGAGTCTGCCAGTTCAGCCTTTATATGTCTCGCACCAGTTAGGCATTCATCCGAATCTGACAGTGGCACAAAACCTGACGTTTCTACTGAACTTATATGGTATTACTCCAAGCGCTGCTGATATTGACGATGCACTCACATGGGTTGGGCTACAAGGGTTTGAAACGATCAGCTCAAGTCATTTGTCCGCTGGGCAAACGCGGCGCATCACGCTGGCACGATTGTACTTGTTAACTCCTGACGTGACACCGCTCTGGTTACTTGATGAGCCTTTCACGGCGCTGGATGTCGATATGGTGGCACGTATGGAAGAGCGGTTATGCGAATTTGCACAGGCTGGCGGGTCGATACTAATGACCAGCCATCAGGCAGTCGGTGTCGCCAATCAGGTGCTCGATTTGTCAGATTATATGGTATAAGTTTGATTGCTATCAGTACCATCAGTATATGTGCAAGGACAAATAATGACAGACAGCCCAATACAAGTAGGATCAGTAGCAGCCATGAATAAAAGTCCAAATGCTATTGTCGTAGCACCTCGCAGTATTGGGTTTATGCAGCTGTGGCGACGCGAATGGCAAGTCAAGCAGCAAGGAGCGGTACAATGGTTGTATCCATTAGTACTATTCTTAGTGATTATTACTTTGTTTCCGTTGGCAGTGGGTAGTGAGCCTGCGCTATTGCAGCGTCTGGGCGTATCAGCCGTGTGGATTGCTGCGTTGCTGTCACTGGTAATGGGCGTTGATGGATTATTTAAGCCTGCGCTTGATAATGGTACGCTTGCGCAATTGGTCGTGGCCAAAGCGTCACTACCGTTATGGGTGCTGATTAGACTGGTCATTCATTGGATTTTTAGCAGTGGTATTGTGGCGGCGCTTAGTTTGCTTGCCGTGCCGTTATTTCAGCTTAGTTGGTTTGAAGCGTGGATATTGATGGCTTCTATCGTGACAGGTAGTCCAATGCTCCTAATGCTATCAGCAGTAGCCAGTAGTTTGACGCTATCATTGAAGAATGGCGCAGTATTAGTTCCTTTGATTGCTTTACCAATGCAGTTGCCAGTATTGATTTTTGCTACAGGTGCGGTTGATTTATTTGCTTCTGGGCTGAACGGTTTGCCTATTCTAGCCTTATTACTAGCAGGAAGTATTATTTCTGTCTTAGTCATGCCATGGGTGATTGCTACCACTTTAAAAATGTCATGGCTTAATTAAATGATTTGCGTTTTGTAATCCTAAAGTCCAGATTTCGAAATTTGATTATCTAAACCTAGCAATATAAATCTAGTTATCTGAACCTAGCCATCTAAGCCTAGCCATCGAAAACTAGTTATCTACATCACATGTATTAACACCGTGGTGAAAACTGGCAATTTTGCTATAATAGTCAACTGAATACGTAAACAGCTCTTTGTAGATTCTATCCAGTGTTTAACGCCAGCAGGTGAGTTGATAGTGGTGCTTTTATAGACCACATCATTTATCGCCAGTAAGCTGTGTAATAGGTTTCTTCCCATGCCCAACCTGAATAACGTCTCATCCCCTAGCTTGTGGCAGCGCATTTGGCAGGGTTTCTTGACCACTGTGGGTACCAAGCAGTTTTTTCGTATCTTTAGCCCTTGGGTCAAGTGGTTAGCGATACTAGCCAGTCTCTGTTTGCTCATTGGTAGCGTATGGGGCCTTGCTTTTGCGCCGCCTGATTATCTTCAGGGCAATAGCTATCGCATTATCTTTATCCATGTGCCAGCGGCCAGTCTTGCCATTTCTATCTATTTTTCCCTTGCAGTTCTGGGAGTGATTTATTTGGTATGGAAGATTAAGACGGCCAGTTTGGTCGCGCAGGCACTTGCCCCGATGGGGTTTTTGCTGTGTGTCATCAGTCTGCTTACAGGCTCTATCTGGGCAAAGCCAACATGGGGTACTTACTGGGTATGGGACGCACGCCTTACGTCAATGCTGATATTGGCGTTTCTATACGCGGGCGTGATGGCACTGTTTGCCGCTTTTGAGCATACGGCCAATCGTGGTAAAGCGGCTGCTATTTTATCTATCGTGGGCGCAGTGAACCTGCCTATTATCAAGTACTCAGTAGAGTGGTGGAATACCTTGCATCAAGGCGCGACCTTTAGTTTGACCGCCGCACCAAAGATGTCGGCAGATATGTGGATGCCATTGTTACTGATGATTATCGGCAGCTATTTACTGGTTGCGACATTAGCGATTTATCGTACCAACACGCTGATTCTATACCGTGATCAAGGCAAAGCGTGGGTTAAAGAATACATTCGTGGTCAACACAAATAACGGCTAGGAAAATACTATGCAGCCTTACTTTTATAGCGTATCTGAGTTTTTCGCCATGGGTAAGCATGGGGTTTTTGTGTGGTCGTGCTGGGCGATAACGATCGGCGTGATGTTGGCATTTATTATCTATAGCCGCAGACAGCGACAGTCACTTATCAAACAGCTGACCATCCAGCAAGCGCGTCAAGCACAACGGACGACCAAAACCTCAACGCCTGTGACTTCTGTGATTAGGCAATCTGAATAAAAATCATCTTAATATCATGGTTTTAGCGTAAGAAACCGTATCCTTACACTGACAAAAATATGACCTTATAGGCAGTGATGAGGCTTATTGATTTGTCTGAAAAATGCTACCATATAGCGACTAGAAGAGTACGATTAGAAAGACATTTTTAGAACGTTTTTCTAATGGTGGTTTCTTCAAATTTTTCTGTTTTGTAGATTGATTATGGATCCTAAAACAGTGACTCATTAATGGGGTAGTGGTATGAATGCAGTTCGTCGGAAAAAACTGACGTGGGTTATGTTTACGCTGGCAGGTGCGGCAGTAGCAGTTATGTTGGTTATCTATGCCATCGGGCAGCAAACTGACTACTACTTTGATGCAACCGCTATTGCCCAAGGCGAAGCGCCTCAAGACAAACGTATTCGTGCTGGTGGTATGGTGGTTGCCGGTAGTGTTCAGCGTGCAGCAGACAATCCATTAAATGTTGAGTTTGCGATTACTGATTTTCAATCAACCGTGCCAGTGACTTACCAAGGTATTCTGCCAGACCTATTTGCTGAAAACTCAGGCGTCGTAGCTACGGGTAAAATGCAGGGAGATACTTTCGTTGCTGGGGAAGTACTGGCTAAGCATGACGAAAACTATATGCCACCAGAAGTCGCCAAATCTATGAAAGAAAATAATCGCAGCGGAGCGATACCTACTTCTGAACAGTATAATCCTGCTGAAAAGATTCATGAGACCGAAACGCTACAGCAGTAATGATTATAAGCTTTCGTACCATATAAAAAAGCCACCGATTATCGGTGGCTTTTTATTTTGCTGCGTTTAGCTAATCAGTTAATCGTACTTATTAACCCTGTTAGTCATCCCATACTGGGCTATAGTCAGGGTGCTCAATTTTACGACCGTCAGAGCTGGCTAAGTTACCGATTTTTTCTAACTCATCTGCACTTAACTCAACCTTAATGGCATCTAGATTGCCTTGCAAGTGATCAGGGTTAGATGTTTTTGGAATAGCCACACGATGCTTGTCTGATAAGATCCATGCTAGTGAGATTTGTGCTGGTGTGACGTTGTGCTTATTTGCAATCTCTTTAATCACTTCGTTATCAAATACATCACCACGCGCTAATGGCGAGTAGGCTTCTAGTAGAATATGATGATTATTCAAGAAGGTCTGCAATGTGTTTTGCTTAATAAACGGATGAAACTCTACTTGGTTCACGACGATAGGCACATCAGCATATTTTTTGGCTTCAATGATATTAGCGATATTGAAGTTTGAAACACCAATATGACGCGTCAAGCCTTGCTTTTGGAGTTCACACAGCGCAGGAATGGTCTCAGATAATGGCACGCGGTCATCAGGCCAGTGCAATAGCAACAGATCGACATAATCTGTACCCAAATCTTCCAAAGAACGTTTTGCTGCTGCGACCAGTTTTTCTGGCTCAAACTTCATATCATCTGGAAAAATCTTGGTAGTCAAAAAGAACTTATCACGAGCCACGCCTGACTGTCTGATACCTTCGCCAACTTCTTTTTCATTGCCATAAGCTTGAGCGGTATCGATATGCTCATACCCCATTTCTAACGCTTTTTTGACCACATCTACGCAGTCTTGCCCAGTTGACTGCCAAGTACCTAGCCCTAGGATGGGGATGTTTGCTTGTCCAGCGGTACGAATATTATAGTTTTTAGCGCTCATATTATTATCCTTGTTATGTGTGTCTTATAATTTTCATTAGTTTTAAATGTCATCAATAGTATGGTCTAACGAGTAAATTACTATTAAGCCTGTCCACTATAAGAAAAACCAAGAACAAGTGGAAGCGTGAGTGACGGTTTCCTACAAAGGGCAAACAGGCTGTAACGTGATTTTTGATAGTTATTTAATGCACAGTTAGTCTTTTAATAACGGTATTGGAAGACAGCACTCCCAAAATTAAAGACAAAAAAACGCCCATCACTCTAAGTAATGGGCGT
Organism: Psychrobacter immobilis; assembly: GCF_904846235.1. Classification (GTDB taxonomy): domain Bacteria; phylum Pseudomonadota; class Gammaproteobacteria; order Pseudomonadales; family Moraxellaceae; genus Psychrobacter; species Psychrobacter immobilis_C. Next base: position 120,251 of record NZ_CAJGZN010000002.1, on the reverse strand, counting down.
TTCTATCAATCATAACACCTAAAAAACTAGGTAATTTTGATTTAAAGTCTTACTGAGCAGCAGCTTCTGCAGTTTCTGGAGCGTCAGCGCTTTCAGTTTTAGCAGCAGTGTCCGTATGTGCGCTATGATCAGTACCCCAGATTTTTGGGTACTTGTAGCCAGGGAACGTTTCATGAGCGTACTTTTTGAAAGCTTCTGAGTTATAAGCGTTGGTCACATCTTCAACCCATTTTTTACCAGTATCAGCAGATTTGATCGCTGACCAGTTTACATAAGCAAAGCTTGGCTCTTGGAACAATGCTTCGGTCAATTTGATACCAGAGTCAGTAGCATAGTTACCGTTGATAACTGCGAAGTCAACTTCATCACGTGCGCGTGGTAATTGAGCAGCTTCTAGCTCAACGATTTCGATATCGTATTTGCTGTTGTCAGCAATATCAGCTTTTGACGCAGTCAATGGATCGATGTCGTCTTTTAGGGTAATCCAACCAAGATCATCCATCATTACCAAAGCACGAGCAAAGTTACTTGGATCGTTTGGTGCAGAAACACTCATACCTTTGAATGCAGCGTCAAGGCTAGTCTTTTTACCTGAGTAGATGCCAAGTGGAGCCGTTGGTACTTGGAATACTTCAACCAAATCAAGGTTGTTTTCTTTTTTGAAGGTATCAAGGTAAGGCTTATGTTGGAAGATGTTGATATCCAAATCGCCTTCAGCCAATGCAAGGTTAGGACGGACATAATCAGTAAAAGCAATCAACTCAACTTCATAACCTTGAGCTTCAAGCGTGCTCTTCACTTGGTTACGAACCATATCAGCAAAATCGCCTTCAGTCGTACCAATAACGATTTTGGTATGGTCAGGATCGATATCGCTAGCGGCAGTTTCTGCAGTGGTACCTTCGGTTACTGGCTCTTTAGTTGCTTCTGGCGCTGATGAATTGCTGCAACCGACTAAGACTAGACCTGATACACCAACAGCGGCAAATGCGGTAGCTAACTGACGGCTGATATCTGTTAATTTCATAATATGTCCTTAATAATGAATGGGGTTGAGTAAAACGTTTATCGTCTGAACATTAAAAAAGCAACATTATAAATAGTAATGCTGCTTTTGTTGTAAGAGCTGAGATAAGGGTTGAGTGTTGCCAAAAATAAACCTAGTCGCTCGTAAAGTCAAGTATTCTCTAAAGCGGTTTAACGTTTGTCTAAACGATTGGCGAGCCAGTTACCAGAGGCTTGAATCGAGATAACCATGATGGATAGTACAATCACGATAAAAATCATTACCTCGGTTTGATAGCGATAATAGCCATAACGAATGGCTAGATCACCCAAACCGCCACCACCAATCATACCAGCCGCCGCTGAATAAGAGAGCAAGCTGATACAAAGAATAGTGACTGACAATACTAAACCTGAGCGCGCTTCATTGAGTAATACTTTAATAATGGTAAAAGGTCGTGCACCCATCGATTCGGTTGCCTCGATAATACCGCGCGGCACTTCACGTAAATTTTGCTCGACCAAACGCGCAAAATAAAACGAACCAGCGATAGCAAGTACCAGTGATGCAGCGATCGGTCCGATACCTGTACCAACGATGGCCTTGGTAAACGGACTCATTGCAATCATCAAAATCACGAAAGGGAAAGCACGCATAAAGTTGGTAATACCGCCAAGCACACCGTACAACGTCTTGTTTTGCAAAAACTGTCGATCACTAGACAAAAACAAGAATACGCCAAACAGTCCACCGATGACGATTGCGACCGTGGTGGAAATACCAAGCATCACAAACGTATCAATAAACGCGCTCACGATCTCTTTGCGTAACACAAGTAGCTTGTCTATAGAGGCGGATAATTCAGTACCAGTTAACATATCTATTTCTCCTGCCTCATTAGTCCTCGACGACTAGGCCTTTGCCAATCGGGGTGGTTGCTTGAATCAGACCGTCTCGCACATCCGCAACTTCTAATAGTTGTCCTTGATGCAATAATGCTGCGCGATCGCAAAGTCTACGAATAACACTCATCTCATGGGTCACGATGACGATAGTCACGCCAAGCTGCTCATTGATATCGCGCAGACAAGTTAGCAAACTACGGGTCGTTGCAGGGTCAAGCGCACTGGTTGGCTCATCGGCCAACAATACTTTTGGACTAGGGGCAATCGCGCGAGCAATACCCACACGCTGTTTTTGTCCGCCTGATAGCTGCGCAGGATAGTGGCCAGCACGATCGGTCAAATCAACAATCGCAAGACAATCCATGACGCGCTTATGAATGTCGCGACTTGGATAACCAGAGATTTTCAAGTTAAATGCCACGTTGTCAAAAACCGTTTGATTAGACATCAGATTAAACTGCTGAAAAATCATACTGATATTATGACGGGCAATGCGTAGCTCACTGGCAGACAGCGTGGTTAGGTCAGTACCATCTATCACGACTTGACCCGAATCTGGACGCTCAAGCATGTTAATTAGGCGCAATAAGGTAGATTTACCTGCCCCTGAATAACCCATTAGACCAAAGATTTCGCCTTGTTTGATAGTCAGAGATGTCGGCTCAACAGCGGTAAACCAATGTGGTTTGCCGTCTTTGTCTTTGATTGATCGGTCGCTTAAAAAACTTTTGGTCACATCGTTTAAGACAATCATGTCATTCATGGAGGGCTCAAAATTTAATAAATTTTTTAATGGTTAAAAACGCGTCATCAGGCCTCTTTCAATATGTAAGAAGCTTGTCAAAACGACAACAGTCAATAACCGTATAATAAGGGGCGGTAATATAGCATATTATCAGGCACTTTGGATATGCACATACGTGTCCGGCTTATGATTAATAGCTATTAAGAATAAGCAGTTAAAATGGCAAATGTGAAGGTGACAGCGTGATAGCTATCTATATAATGATGGGGATTGATTACTCGTGATAGTTGTAATGAGGATCATGATGAATTGGGATAGTCACTAAAAATCTAGTATGACCATTTAGCGTATCTGTAATAATGCGCCCTTGATGAGCGGTAACGATTTGTGAGACTAAAGACAACCCTAATCCAGAGCCTTTATTTTTTTGCTGCAAACGTACAAATGGACTGAAGACTTCTTCTCGTTTGCCTTCAGGGATACCAGTGCCTTCGTCGATTACAGCCAGCACGGCATATTTTGGCAGAGGACGTTCAGGTTCAGTTTTGGCTTTTTTCATATGCTTGGCAAATAAGCCTTCTTTACGCACGACTGCGCCTGAGTTCTCATTGTTTGAGCTATTAGATTTGGCGTCATCTTTCGTATTATTTGAGCCGTTATTTTTAGTAGCGGCATCAGTAATAGAACTATCTGATTTTTGAACACTGTTCTCGATAAGAGTGCCAGTATTCTCGCTTTCTACGTTGCTTATAGAGCTTGTTGATGCTACTTCAGTCACGTTAGCATTGTTGGTATTATCGGCGTCGCTAGCAGGTTCAGTAGAGTCTGGAACAGCCTTCCAAATAACTTTCTTAATTCTGTCAGTTAATTCACTGGTAAAGCTGTAATAGTCAGCAAGTAGTGAAGATTCGCCAGTAGTAGGTTGGGGTTTGCTAGCATTGTCTATCAAGCTTTCATCTGAAAGGCCGTTATCAAGGCTGGCATCATCATTGCTCTCGTTATTCTCATTGTTAGCAGCTATATCCTCACCGTTTTTGTAGATAGTCGGCGTTGGTAGCTCTACTATTGAGTCAGTCGTTTCTGATTTATTTTTATCAACCGAACTAGTAGCTTCCTGCTTAGCAGTTTGGTGTTCAATTACCTTGGCATCAGCGTTTTCTTCATAATCGTCAAAGTCTAAACTGTTGTAATCGACAAAGCTGCTGCATAGCACTGTTTGTAATAGATAGTCGGGCACAGTTCCGGCTTCTTCTATGCTCTGAACACCGTATAGCAATACCGTAACAGGCGGCTTGCCATGTAGCATAGCGTTGGTAAGTAAATTACGAATCAAATGAGTCAACATTGATGACTGACCATCTATCACGATGTGCTCACCAATCAGCGTGGCTTCAGGATAGTGCTGACGTTCTTGATTTACCAGATCATACAAATCTAAGTTTTCAACTTGCTGTAAGGCATGACCTGCATCCAAACGGCTAACCAATAATATGCTTTCTACTAAGTCATTAAGACCTGACAAGTCTCTATTGATTGCTTGTGCCCGTTTATCGAACTTTGCTTTGGTATCAGTTGGTAGCGCACCAGCCAACATATCCATCATTTCAATCTGTAGGCGAATACGTGTAATCGGTGTGCGTAGCTCATGAGAGGCATGTGCTAATAGTAAATTATTGGCATCAATTAAGTGTTCAATTTTTTGTGCTGCTTGGTTGAATCCACGTGCTAGTGCAGCGATTTCATCATTACCACGTGCATTCACTCGCACCGTAAAATCACCATCACCCAATTGAGTCATTTGTTGGCTCAACTGGTCAATACGCCACGTCATCGTCCGGGCAATCAACCATAGCACACCTGCCATGATGAGTAGCAGTAGTAACGTACCAGTGAACAAGTTCAAGGCTGCAGAAAGGACAGGTTTTTTAGGCGTTAGACGTGATTCGTATAATAAGGTGTAACCCGTACTGCTATACACTTGGGCTTGCTTAGTAGGTGATGTATCTGCAAGTGACGGAAAAACGCGCGAGAACAAAGACGGAGTAGGGGGAAGCTCTAGGGGTAGGTCGCTATTGTCAGTTTGCATAAGCAGCCGACCTTCGCTGTCATACAATCCCATTTTCGCTTGCAGTGATTCATCAAAAATATCAAAGCTTTTCTTAACGACAGCCAGCATAAAACGAGACTGCAAACGATTGTCTTTGCTGATGGAGATATTTAATTCGTGTAAGAATGGATCAATTTGTCCTAGAATCTGTGTGGCTAATATTTCTGAGCGTATGCCAGCGTCTTTGTCATGAACAAGTTGGGTCAACAGCACCATTGCCACAGCAAATAAAGTAAGTGCCAGCATAACGCTGGCAAATAGTTTGGCAAATACGGAACGAAAACCCAATTGCTGCATTAAACGATCTCTATTATTAAACGCTTGTACCGACTCATGATATAGAGTTTACATCATGAGTCAGCTAATTAGGTATCCTTTACGATCATACTTGATCAGTGGCAAATTGATAGCCGACGCCGCGTACGGTAATAATACGCTTTGGTTGGCGTGGGTTGTCCTCGATCAAAGCACGTAGACGCGAAATATGTACATCAATTGCACGGTCAATGTTGTCTGAGCTGTCATCATTTGGCATCGCTTGCCAGAGCTGCTCACGATTCAACACTTTGCCAGAGTGAGTGGCGAAGTAGTGTAACAACTGAAACTGATGCGTGGTTAGACGTACTGGTTGGTCATCGATAGTGACTTCATGACTATCAGGGAACACACTCAAACGGCCAAAGGTTAAGCTGTCTGATTGGCTATCGGCTTGATTTGGTTGCTCATGACGACGAATAACCGCACGAATACGAGCTAAAAGCTCACGTGGTTCAAAAGGCTTGGCGATATAATCGTCAGCACCCATCTCTAGCCCCAACACGCGATCGGTTGTATCGCCTTTTGCGGTCAGCATAATAATAGGTACTTTATTGGTCATGTTATTCTTGTTGCCACGAATCTTTTGACATACTTGCATACCGTCCATATCAGGTAGCATAAGATCCAATACAACCAAGTCAATATCGCGCTCTTTGGTGTCTAATAAGTCGAGACCTTCTTGACCAAGACCAGCATGATGCACATCATAATAGTTCATGGTCAAATAATCGCTGATCAGCTCAGCCAAATCTGGATCGTCTTCAATCAATAAAATCTGCTTACTCATGGGATGTCCTCTAATTGTTATTGTGATTTATAAAAAGTATAACGTTTCTGGTAATAACGAGTTGTTGGTAATGATAAATAGTTAAACTATTAAGCCTCTACGTTTTCAAATATACAGAATAGCGCATAATTAAATGTGAGTCGTATTTTAATACTCGGATAATGCTATATATAGTAGGGTCATATTGCCTAATTATGCTGTTACAAAACAAGAGAAGCTTTGTTAATGTTTCTACGCAATGTAACTGTCAGCATAAGCTATTATGACACAATGACTTTTTTACCTTTAGAATCAATAGGTAAGTCCGCCAAGCAAATCAAGCTATCATTGCTCACACCTGCTATCAAATACTGCTGCGTAGTAGGATCGTATTCAACTACTTCAATAGGTTGGCGTGTTAAACGCTGATCTTGACCTATAATCCAAACATTCGCAGTCAATGGTTGTAGCGGCATATAAGGAGGAGTTTGCAACTCTGTTAGGTCGACGTCATGTAGCGCGCGCTTAGGTACAATAGTGCCTACATCTATTTGACCATAGTTGACGCGCCCTGTGACTTTCATATTTGGCAGTAACTTATCACGACTTACCTCGTTGTCGATGACATTAACATAGACCAAAAGCTTTTTGGGCTGACTGGTCGATACCAGTTTACTGACCTGTCCCGTAAACTTGTCTGAGATACCTTCGGCGGTAAAATTGACTGTTTGGCCAACGGAAAGCTGTGGTTTGGCTTGTATAGGCAGGGTAGCCATAAAGTGCAGTTTGGTCTCGTCACTGATCTGTAGTAGAGACGCGCGCGCCGCTAGCTGTTGTCCTGCATCAGCAGATAAGTTTTCTACCCGACCCGAAAAGCTGGCATGAATGGTAATCGAATTATACGGTGCACCTTGTTTAGCAGTATTAACGTCTGCACCCTGATTAGTAGAGGTATTGCTATCAGTATCTATCGCAGAATTTGCTTCTAATGTTTTATCATTTTCACTATCAGTTTTTCTTACAACAGCAGTGTCTGCGTCTGGCGCAGCTTGTGCAGATTTAGCATCGAAGTTTTGCGTATCTTCTGGAGTGTTCTGATTAGTATCCCCTGATTCTGAATTAACTTGCTCAGGCTTTTTCAAATCTTCAGCTTTGCTAGCCGTGCCCGTACGTCTAAAGACAAGCAATAGCGTGCCTTTTTCTACCCATTGACCTTCACTAACCAGTGTTTTTTCTATACGAATCGGATGTACCGCAACAAATGTGGTCTGCTTGATAGGTTCGATATTACCTTGTAATCCGAGACTCGGCTGATACCTTGAAGGTTTGATACTCAAGATATGTTCTGGCGTCATTGTGACACTATCACTTGTGATGATAAGAGGCGTGTCTGCGGTTTCTTCTTCAGTATCAGTAACGGCTGATTCGTTTATAGGTGACGGCTGACAAGCAGCGATAAATAGCACGCTGAATAAATAGAGGCTTTTTCTTAAATGTCTAGAAGCTGTCATAGCAGTCACCATTGTAATCGTCATATTATTATATAGTGAATTGTAACGCGGTGGAACGACTGTAAGATATTTACTAAACTTAAGAAAGCTGATAATTCAAGTATTAAGGAAAGTTGAAGTTACGCCTTTAATAAATAAGAACAGCTATTTGTGATACTAATGAGTTCGAACATAATTTTACTAATTACTGGAAAAGCAATAATAACTGTGCTAAAACAAACACTATAAAATGCATTGATACATTTTTATTACAAATGAAAATTATCCAGTAATATCATTGCCAGTTATATACAATACAAAAATATAATAACGCTACCTTCAATTCAAATTTCAATCTATTTATATGTTAGAAAATGGATTTATAGTTAATTGGAATCGTTGTTATATTTGACTTTTTTCTTGGATATGCGCAGGGTAAGTTATCTTATTCAAAGCACTCAAATAACGCTAGATTTTGTAAGATTAATAATAATAAAGTGCGTATAGTACGCTATATTGATACCGCGATTAGTCAGTAGGCATCAATTGCAGAAGATTCGCTGTTATAACAAATTTCAACGCAGACAATGCAAATGTAGGTACTTATATCGATCTGACAAGAGATGATATAAAAGTTTAAAATAGCCAAGAAAATTTTGTATTGTTAGATAGCGTTACGAACAAATAGTCGTTTACAGGACAATGAGAATGGAAAATAATTTTGAAGGTTTAAAAGTAATGGTAATTGATGATTCAAAAACCATTCGCCGTACTGCAGAAACTTTATTACAAAAAGCGGGCTGTGAAGTAGTGACCGCTATCGATGGTTTCGATGCGTTAGCAAAGATTGTAGATAACAATCCAGATATTATTTTTGTCGATATTATGATGCCACGTCTAGATGGATATCAGACTTGTGCGCTGATAAAAAATAACCCTGATTATGCCAATAAACCGGTAATCATGTTGTCATCTAAAGATGGTCTATTTGATAAGGCACGTGGTCGCATTGTAGGTTCTGATGAGTATCTGACTAAGCCATTTAGTAAAGATGAGCTTTTTGATGCCATTAATCAGTACCGTTAATCGAATAAATATAGACTTACAGGGAGTGATTGATATTATCGCTCCAGATTATTCAATACTGAATAATTATGATTAAAGAATGGCTACCAGTCGATTTATAAGTGCTATTTTTAATCATTTTATCTGAACCATATATCAATATATCTTCACAGATATTTTAGAACTTAAAGGAACCTCCTATGACTACCGTTTTAGTCATTGACGACTCGCCATCAGAAATGGCGAAATTTCGCGATATGCTTGCCAAAAACAACTTTCAAGTGTTGGAAGCGACCAATGGTGAGCAGGGTTGCCAGATGGCAGCTGAACATTTGCCAGATGTGATTTTGATGGATGTGGTAATGCCAGAAATGAATGGTTTTCAGGCCACGCGCAAGATTACTCGCGGTAAAACCACTGCTCATATCCCTGTCATCATGATCAGTACCAAAAACCAAGAGACAGATAGAGTTTGGGGCAAGCGTCAAGGCGCTAAAGAATCTATGAACAAACCAGTTGATGAAAGTGGATTGGTCAATATGATTCGCAAAGTGATGGAGTAACTTGTGGCTTCTAGAGGATTTATTGAGCTTCTGCGTTTAGCAGATTTGGCACGCGCGCGCAAAAGCGGTCGCCGCGGTGGCCAAGAGTTTGATTGGCAAGGTGTGGTATTTGAAATTGGTGGGCAGCGCTTAGTTGCCCCTATGGGTCAGGTATCAGAGGTATTATCTATGCCAGAATATACTAGCCTACCTCTAGTAAAGCCATGGATGCTAGGTATTGCCAACATTCGTGGGCGACTATTACCTTTGACGGATTTGTCGCATTTTTTGCAAGTCCCTAGTCGCTTGACACAAATGAGCCAACGGAAAGTTATCGTCATTGATTATGACAATAACTTTTCAGGACTGCTGGTGGATCAAGTACTTGGTATCGAACAGTTCACACAAGAACAGTATCGTCCAGAAGCCATAGATCCAGAGTCGCCATTTGCGCCTTATAACCATGGCAAGTTTTTCAAAAACGACCAAGACTGGTATGTATTTATGCCAAGTTTGCTCGCACAAGATCCTCAGTATTCAGATGCTGCAATATAATTGTCGATAATAGAAGACCTGTCTATCAAGTAACGATAGAGAAATAGCGACTGACATAATAGGGTTCGATGTCAGCATTTATACAGGCTTTGCTAATCATTGTTTAGATAACAATACGATTGTCAAAGTCAGCCACAATTAGACTTTGATGACTGTTTGAAAGGAAGACGCAAGATGAGTGATGTGATAAAAAAACCTGTAGCTGGTATGGCTAAAACATCAGCAGATGGCAAAGACGCTGATAGTACTTGGAAGCTATTGTTAGGATTTTTTGTTCTATTAAGTTTGGCTTGTCTGATTTGGCTAGTTAACTCGCTATCATCGGTAAGTCAGTATTTCGATAGTTTCAATCAATCCGTTATCTTGCCAGCGGCTGTATTTGCAATCGGCGCATTAGGGATTGTGTTTGCTTTGTACCAGCTACTGAAACACCGTGGTGGATCAGAGCGATCACTTATTGAGAAAGAAACCTTGCGTCGTCGCCAAGAAGCAGAAGCTGAGTCTGAGCGAGCGCGTCAAATCCAAGAAGAAAACGAACGTAACCAGATCGCTATTCTACGTCTGCTGGATGAGTTGGGTGATTTGGCAGAGGGTGATTTGACCGTTAATGCGACTGTATCAGAAGATTTTACAGGGGCGATTGCTGATTCAGTCAACTTTGCAATTGACCAATTACGACAGCTGGTACTGGTTATTAACAGCACTGCTGACCGAGTATCGCAATCTTCAGATCAAACGCAGATGAATGCTGTTGAACTGGCCGAAGCTTCTGAACACCAAGCACAAGAGATTGCTGGTGTATCAGCCGCTATTAATGAGATGACTGTCTCAATTGATCAGGTTTCAAACAACGCTGCGGAATCTGCAACGGTTGCCCAGCGTTCAGTTGCTATTTCTCACAATGGAGCAGAAGTTGTACAACGCTCTATTGAGGGTATGAACGTTATTCGTGATCAGATTCAAGAAACATCAAAACGTATTAAGCGCCTTGGTGAATCTTCGCAAGAGATTGGTGATATCGTTGGACTAATTAACGATATTGCTGACCAGACCAACGTTTTGGCATTGAACGCCGCTATTCAGGCATCTATGGCAGGGGAAGCGGGCCGAGGCTTCGCAGTTGTTGCTGATGAGGTACAGCGTCTAGCTGAGCGTTCAGCTAATGCTACTAAGCAGATTGAAACATTGGTAAAAACCATTCAGGCTGATACCAACGAAGCAGTTATGTCAATGGAATCGACAACTTCTGAAGTTGTACGCGGCGCACGCTTAGCGAAAGATGCGGGTGAGGCACTAGAAGAGGTACAGAGCGTTTCTAACACCTTGGCTGACTTGATTCAAAACATCTCAAACGCTGCATTACAACAGGCTGAGTCTGCTGGTCACATTTCTCACACCATGAATATCATTCAAGATATTACTTCACAGACTTCTTCTGGAACGATGGCAACAGCCCGTTCTATTGGTGAACTAAGTGAAATGGCAGCAGCACTACAGGAATCGGTAACAGGCTTCAAAGTATCGAACGACGACGAGCTAGTAGATTATGAAGTGTTGGATACGGAAGGCGCATTGAAAGAAAGCGTTTAGTGATTAGTTATTCTTTTAGAGCAAGATCGACAGCATTTGATTTTTCTGCATATTGAACAAAGTTGCTGCTGTAAGAGTGATAAAAAGAAGCCGTAATTATAGTAGGTGATTTGTCTAGCTTAGGTAATGTTGGTAAGCCAAATCATCTGCTTATACAGTTGATCTGACATTAGGTAATACTTTGATGAAAGTCGACAGTTTGGATGTGCAACGATGGCAGAAGTACATAGAGCAAGAGACTGGATTTGTGCTGCCAGACATACAGCTACAGTGGTTGGCCAATGCAATTGACTGTACGGCTATGTCGAATGGATTGAGCGTTCAACAATTATGGTATCAATTATCGAGAAACAATGAGTTGCGTCAGCAGTTGCTAGATAAAGTGCTCATTCATGAGAGTCGCTTCTTTCGACATAGACCCTCTATCGACTTTGTTACAAAGTATGCATTGCAGCATCATAAAGCGGACAACATTGATAGTTTATTTCGTATTTGGAGTGTTGGCTGCGCAAGTGGACAAGAAGCTTGGTCATTGGCCATGAGCTTAGCCGCACAGCGATGTCAAGACTATGCAATATTAGGGACAGACATCAGCGAAGAGGCTATTAGAAACGCACGGCTGGGGCAATACGATAACAGGCAGCAAACTTTAATCCCGCAACCGTGTCAGCCGTTTGTTCAGCCGCTACCTTCTAAGAGTACATCAAACAGATTGAAGCCTAGCACATCAGAAGCGGCTAATAGTATGCAGGAGAGTTGGCAGGTAGCGCCTGTATTGCAGCCACACGTCAATTTTTCTGTACATAATATTATTGAACAAAAACCACCCACTACGCATCTTCAGAATGTGATTATTTGCCAAAACATGCTGCTATATTTTCGTAAATTTGATCAGCGTGATATTTTGGCACGGTTATCAGAGCAGTGCGCGTTAGAGGGATATATTATATTGGCTCCAGGTGAGGCGTTGTTCTGGCGTCCTTCAAATATGCGCCGCATTGCGCACCCACAGGTTAATGTGTGGCAAAAAATTAGTGCCTAAATTAGTGCATAGACGAGTTAGGATAAACCTATGAAAAACCAGCCCAATGACATCGTGACATTTCAGTGGTTGCTACCATTATTCAATCAGCAGTTAACACAGATATCTGACGGTTGGCAATTAGGTGAATCTAGCATCGACCATGAACAGCTGATATCAAGTTATCATCAGGTTAGTGGTGCACTCATCATACTTAAGCATCCCTTATTAGCAAATGTTGCTAGCAAGTTGAGTCAACTCGCAGGATTACGAAATTACGATGATTTTTCTGTCAAAGAGCGTCGTATAGGTCAGTTCTCTCATCGATTGTTGCAACGAGAGATCAATCAGTATGCGCGTACAGGAATCTATCATATAGGCCTAATAAGTAGGGCGGTTGATGAGCTGACCCAAGCCTTGTCTCAACGAGATATAGAAACTGATATTCTTGTAAACATTAGTGATATTCAGCATGAATACACGAATGATCATGCGAATAACAAAAATATTATCAATAGTATTGAAGTGGCCGTACCAACAGAACAAGCTACTGCTAGCTTGACAAGTGAACAGTGTCAGCAGTTGCTACTCGTATGGCGTCAGCAAGTACAAGCATTACTGATCACTAATACAAATCAGTCGTCAGCACTCATTACCTTAGAAAAAGCTAGCCAGTATCTCAGGCAGACAACACAAGATAGTGGTTTACAAAGACTATGGTGTTTAACCGAATTACTGCTAAGCGATCTGGCCCAAAACGAGAAACCACTTCCTGAGCGGTATGCTCTATTATTAGGTCAGCTTGATCAAGTTATAGAATCTTGTGCCCAATCAAATGAAGTACCTTCAACTATAGTTGTAAGATTGACCACCGCAATCTATGTCGAATTGAGTTATCTAGCGCACAGTAGCAAACGTACTCAGTCTATTTTGGATAAAGTATCTCAAAGTACCACGACAGCGTCTCGTTTTTTACCGCAATTATTAACTCAGATTGATGCGCTTATTTTCAAACTGGATGAGCCTGATAGCTTGGTAGCTCCTTTACAACATATCAGAGAGCAGCTCAAAAACCGAGGCTGGACTTACTACGTGTCTCAGGTGGAATCCATCCTTGCAGATTTGAAACAGTCTCTCGTATCAGAAACGAGTTTTGCGCAAGAGCAGTGGCAAATTGAACGCAAGCTGCAAGAGCTATACAACGCTATTTATAGTACTGAGCAAACCATTTCTCTTAAGATTGGTGATGCGACCTCTTTCGCTACTATGCCTGAAGTGATAAATAGTAACGAGACAGAATTAACAAGTAAACATGACTCTATTCCTACCGATGATGGCCTACGTGAGCTTCGAATTGCAGTAGAAAAGATAAAGCAAAATTTCAACGATTATATACAACATCAAGATATAGGATTATTACCAGCGTCTACTGAGTTTACCAGTATTGGTCAAGCTTTTGACGATATGGAATTGCCAGAAATTCGTCATACTATGGATGATATCGGTAGTCTATTTACACAGTTAACTACTCGTAATATTACTACCCCGAGCTGGAATTTGGTGCAGACGTTGGCTGAGAGCTTAACGTCTATTGAGCTATTACTTGATTATCTTGCGCAGCAAGTTTTTGATCAGCAGTTGCTTACTTTAGCAAATGAACATACGGCCAGAGCAACACAGCTTCTTGATACTGATATCGAATCACCAGCAACGCTTAATGAAACTGTATTCGCTCAAGAGTCAGCTGCGACGAATGTTGTACGTTATGATGATAGTGGCGAAATTAACCCTGTTATCAATATAGACGATGCAAATATAGTTGAACAAGATAAGTTGAGTCTGTCCAACAATACTGAAAGTGATGCACTAAAGCAGGCTCGTGAACACGTGAAGCCTGATAACTTTGAAACAGATGAAGATGTCCACGATATCTTTATTGAAGAAGTGACTGAAATTATTACTGATCTTGAAGATTTTCTTCCTATCTGGGCGCAAGACTCACAAGATCTAACACCATTGACTGAAGTGCGTAGAGGTTTTCACACTCTAAAAGGTTCAGGTCGTATGGTTGGTGCCTTTAGTATCAGCGAGATAGCATGGTCAATCGAAAACCTACTCAATCGTTTATTAGATAAAACATTGCCAGTAACAGATGATGTTGTAAATCTAGTGGTTGATACCACAAAAATTCTACCAGCATTGGTAGCAGATTTTTCAGCGCAGCGACCACCAAGCTTTGATCCTGCTATTACTATTTTACAAAGTAGTAATCTTATGAGCCAGCAGCCGGTCAACACTGGTCTGACGCTAACTGAACTTGCTCCTAAAGAGGTTATGTCAGATGATGCAGAATTAGAAAAATCGCTACTAGAAATTGATGATGTTGATAACGATTCTAATAACGATAGTACTGAGTTTGTTACTGACTCGAATAACAAAGAAGCGAATATCAACGAATATTTCTCTACGTTGGATATTCCAGAGAGTCTTGCACCTTTTATTAGAGAGACTAATCAACTACCAGCTGATGCCGACGATGCAGATCCTGATATCAAAGAGATATTTATAGAAGAGGCCAATGAAGTATTGGCAGAAATTGTGCCATTGTATGAAAGCTGGCAGGAAAATTCGACCGATCTAGAGGGATTAAAAGATATTCGTCGTGGTTTCCATACCTTGAAAGGTTCGGGCCGCATGGTAGGCGCTAACTATACAGCGGAACTGGCATGGTCTATAGAAAACATGCTTAACCGTGTTTTAGATAATAGTGTCGCTATCTCAGTTGATATGCGTCAGTTGATTACAGATGTACTGGCAGCTTATCCTGATATGCTTGTAGCATTTGAACAGGGTACTCAAGACTATCCAGCTGTTGTCCCAGTATGGATTGCATGTGCTGATGCGTATAGCAAACAGCAGGGTAATGGATTTAGTTATTCTGCGTTGTTTGCACAATCAGTAGATAGCTCTATAGATGAGATAGAAGAAAAGACGCCATTGTCTGATACGGCTGAGACTGGCTATGTTTATGATGACAACAGTAATGAAGCAATAGACTCTACCTTGCAGACCTTTCATTCGGTCAATGAAAAAATGGCTGAGGCAGCGGTTGTCCTTACCCCTCAAACTGAGGAAGAAAAAGCATTTTGTAAGATATTTATTGATGAAGCAGAAGAGCTGCTTGATTGCATCGAACAGTTTGTCAAAGACAATAGAGAACAGCATCATATAGAAATCACAGATGAGATCGTACGCGCATTTCATACTTTGCGCGGCGCTTCGGGTTCTAGTGCTTTAGCCGCTATCAGCGAAGTTAGTGCGACCATCGAGCATAGCTTGGAGTCATTACAGCAACAAGATATAGGCATGAATGCTCAGCATTTAGAAGCATTGGCTCAGTCAGCCACATTAATAGAGGGTTATCTAAATAATTATAAGCAAAATATAGAACAGCACGATGTATCAACAGAGGACGATGGGTCGCAGAGTCAGCATGATATAGCGTCATTGCAAGCCATGCTTGGTGAGCAATACGTAGCTAATGACACTACTGTCATGACCAATAAGAAACCGACGATAGAAGAGTTATTAGACAGTAATATTGATACGTTGCTCGATGCTGAGTGGGAATTAGATGATGCGTTGAATCATGCTGAGATAGAGCATATTCAAGGTTATATAGAGCAGCAAGTTTCACAAATAGCTTCTATTATGGAAAAAGCGCAACCATTTCCAAAATTTGTCACAATTTTAGATGAGCTGGGTAATGCGTATCGTTATTTAAGTAATCATATCGATATAGCTCAAAATCAAGACATTCAAGCGATATTGCATGCAGGTCATGCTCAGCTGATTGGCTTGTTTGATGCCTTAGCTGGAAGTACCTCCTTAAAAATAGATAAACAAGTCATTGATGATCTACAGAGTATCTATCAAGAAAGTAATGACAATGAAGACGTTGGCTTCATCGTTAGAGCCGTTCCAGCAGCTGACCTACAATTTGAAACCATTGACACTGATATCGAGCTGTTAGAAATATTTTTAGAAGAAGCACAAGAGCTTGATACTGCACTAGATGAAAGCTTCAATAAGTGGCGTGCCGATATCACCAATATCAATTCGCTAAAGGTTCTACAGCGTCATTTGCACACGATTAAAGGTGGTGCACGGATGGCGGGTATCCGTAGTATTGGCGATTTGACTCACGAAGCAGAAAGTGTCTATGAGTCGTTTGTAGAGAGCCGAAGAGCGCCAACCGTGCAGTGGCTTGAAATCATGCAAATGGTGCAAGACACGATGTCGCTACAAGTGATGCATATTGTGAGTCATAAGAAATCTTTCTTTACTCCAGAGCTGATTGAGCAGTTGCGCCAGCTTGAAAAAGCAAAAACGTTACCAGAGGTAATCGATCTAGTCATACCAGTGCCAAAAAATCATTTTGAACCTACAGAGCGTAGCATTGCTGCCAATGTTGTTGACAGTGATAATGAGGTATTGAGTACCCTAAGTCTGGATAGCATGATTAAACAATCATGGGCTAACGGACTTCCTGATCCTGATATATTAGCGGTATTTTTAGAAGAGGCAGAAGAGCTTACCAATCGTAATAAGTATCTACACTTGTTCTTAAAAGACACGAGTAATACCACAGCGTTGCAAGCGCTCCAACGTGACTTGCATACCATAAAGGGTGGCGCACGAATGGTCACTGCCTCTGGTATTGCTGACTTGGCTCACGAGATGGAGTCGGTTTATACAGACTTTGTCAGTAATCGACGTCCAGCCACCAAAAAAGTATTAGAGTTGCTGGTTGCAAGTCATGACTGGCTAGCTGATGCAGTATTTATTCTTCAACAACATGTTAATCCACCGACGCCTACGCTATTAATTGAAGCGTTGGAGCAATTTGGTAGAAACCCTGATAGCCTAAAAACGATACCTAAAGAGTCTCTACAAGCCCAGCGTGAAGCAATCTTGATTGCCAAAGAAAACCAAGATTCACAGTATCTTGCAAAAGATATCAGTGAAATGCCGTCTATGCTTAGAGATACTCATGAGGAAGATCAGAGCGCTAGTAGCAATGAGATGATTCGTATCTCGGGTGGTTTAATTGAGCACATGATTAATTTATCTGGTGAGTCAGCGATTAACCGTGCTCGTATCGATATGGGTATCAGTAGTCTAACAAACAGTATCGAAGAGATGGGTACGACAGTACAACGTTTGGCAGATCAGCTACGTCGTATGGAGATCGAGCTAGAAGCACAGATTTTGTCTCAGATAGATGAGGAACTCATCGATAATGAAGACTTTGACCCTCTAGAGATGGATCAATACTCATCTTTGAATCAGCTGTCTAAATCTTTAACAGAGTCGGCCTCAGATTTGGTTGATATTAATCATACATTATTAGAAAAGACACGTGATAGCGAAAGCCTGCTGCTACAGTTATCTCGTACCCAGACGGAACTGCAAGACGGTTTGATGAATTCACGTATGGTGCCATTTACGCGCTTGACACCACGTCTTGAACGTATCGTACGTCAAACAGCTAACGAGCTTAATAAGTCTGTTGAACTGACCATTGTTAATGCTGATGACGAGATGGATAGAACCATCCTAGAGCGCATTACGTCACCGCTTGAGCATATGTTACGTAATGCTGTCGACCATGGTATTGAAACCACGTCAACCCGTCTGAAGTCAGGCAAAGAGCGTAGCGGTCGTATCACCCTTGAGGTCCGTCGTGAAGGTAGTGAAATCGTCATTCAATTAACAGATGATGGGCGAGGTATTGATGTTGAAGCAGTACGTAGTAAAGCCATCTCTCAGGGTCTAATTGATGCAGATGATAATAGTCTGTCAGACCTTGATATTATGCAATATATTTTCAACGCTGGATTAAGTACTAGTCAGCAAGTGACTCAGATTTCTGGACGCGGCGTTGGTATGGACGTTGTTATTAGTGAAATTCGTCAACTAGGTGGAGCGGTATCCGTCGTTTCAGAGTTGGGTAAAGGCTCAAGTTTCACAATGCGTCTACCACTGACGGTAGCCGTGTCTGACGCGTTGGTTGTTCGTGCTGCAGATCGCTACTATGCGATTCCATTGGTACAGATTGAGCGCGTGGTTCGAATGAATCCAGAGAAGCTCTATGACTACTATCAATCAAATGATGCCACATTGAATTTTGAAGACACTGAGTATCGAGTACGTTATCTAAACGAAATTTTATCAGGCAATAAGTTAAATGAGTTGGTGGTAAATACCAATACCAGCTTACCGCTTATCATTATTAAAAACCGTACTGGACAGAATATCGCTTTGCAAGTGGATCAGATTGCAGGTTCGCGCATAGAAGTTGTTGTCAAACCTTTAGGCCAACAGTTATCAAATATTCCAGGGGTTTCAGCTGCTACTATTATGGGTGATGGCTCGGTCATGCTCATCTTAGATTTGATTGCCCTTATGCGTAATGCGCAATTGGTCAAGAATATTACGAAAGCTGCTGATGCTAAAAGAGGACGTATAGAGTCTAAATCTACCATTCTAGTCGTCGATGACTCCGTGACGGTACGTAAAGTAACCTCACGTTTCTTAGAGCGCCAAGGGTTCAATGTGGCAGTCGCTAAAGATGGTATTGACGCAATTGAGATATTGCAAGATATGACACCAGACATGATATTGCTTGATATCGAAATGCCTCGTATGGACGGCTTCGAGGTCGCCACTCAAGTCAGACATAATAATCGTCTAAAGCAAATTCCGATTATTATGATAACGTCACGTACTGGCGAAAAGCATCGTGAGCGTGCCTTAGAGATTGGTGTGAATGACTATATGGGTAAACCATTCCAAGAAAAAGAGCTGCTTGATAAAATGCAAAAATTACTAGGTGAAGGGGTCAGCCTGACTAATGAAGGATAATGCACGTGTTTTAGCGCTGCGAAAAAAAAATAGAAACGATATTAAAGTGATGGTGGTGGCAGAAGACCATCGCCAGCGCATGGCGTTTTCAGATACGGTACGTGGCTTCGGCTTTACGCTGGTCGGCTGTGTGTCACGAGCACAGTGGCGGGAAACAGGTGCGCTTTCTAACTCAGCTATCGATATTTGGCTGATAGACAGTGATTATGATGACAGTGTGGCAATAGCGACGGTGGCATCCAAACCAGCAGCAGTACTAGTGGGCTTCAGTCAAGCACCGTATCTAAACGAATCACAAGAATATGCAAAGTGGCAACGTAAGTTAAAGCGTAAATTTGCCCAATTGCTTGACTTGCCAATATTGGTAGATGCTCCAGCTTACAAGAGTGCTGATACTGACTGGCATTATGTCGTATTTTTGGGTGCTTCTATGGGTGGTCCTAGCGCGGTCAAAGAGTTTTTAGATAACGTACCAGCCACACTGCCAATTTGTATTTTATTGGCGCATCATTTCAATCAAGCCATGATTGGTACGTTGCCCCGCATACTTAACCGTCACAATGACTGGCGCTGTAAGATTATCGCTTCTTCACAGCGGCTACGTGCAGGAGAGTGTCTGATAGTTCCTATTGATAAGCAGGTTGTCTGTGATTCAACAGGTCGCGTGATACTATTGGAACAAGATTGGCATGGTGAATATAAGCCTGCAATTGGGCAGCTGCTCAAAAATACCAGTGATGTTCATGGTAGCGAGCTTATTAATATTATATTTTCAGGTATGGGTAATGATGGCTCTCAGTATCTAGACCTAATCCAAGACAATAACAGTCAATTATGGGCACAAGATCCGAGCTTGAGTGCATGTCCAAGTCAGCCTCAGGCTATCATTGACTCAGGGTATTGCAATTTTGTTGGTAGCCCTACCGATTTAGCAAAAAAACTAACCGATTACATTGGTGAAAGGGCAGATAGCCATTCACATTAACTTATTGCGAGTGACGTATGACACAAATTTTAAAACATTCGTTTGAGGCTGTGAGTCTGTTGACTACCAACAACGGTATGCTTGACGTTACTATTGTTCCAGCAGCTAACCAGCCGGACTGGATCATTCCAAGCAGCCTAATTTTGAGTGTGAATGAGTCCCAGCAGCAGGTTTCTAGATACGATTGGCAACAACAAGATTTGGCTGTATTTAATTTGCTACTGCAAAATCAAACTCCAGAAAAAATGATTGTTTTGGAAGGTAATACGACTGATCACCGTTTTGCCTTACAGACGGCAGGTGATTTGCGTCAGCTGCAAGCACGAATTTCTGAAGTGAAAGATGTAGAGACACCGGAACAGTTTAGTACTACCAATGGCAAAGATAGGGAAGAGTATTTTGATAAAAATGAAATCTCATCTTACCTATATCAAACAGTAATGATTGATGACGAAATCTATTTAGTGCCAGATTTGGATAAAATTGCCTATCACCTGATTGATTTAGATGGCTAGATTCTCACCTGTATTTAAGGTATTCTCCATTCTATAAATAGTGAGCCAGTAATGTTAATGACCTCATCTGTTGAAGAGTTATTAACTGGCTTATAAAACTGATTAGAGATAATTCCTGATAAAGGTAGTAGAGTCACTCATGAATAATGCCAACTCGAATGTATCAAAGTGGTCGGTTAGTAGCCGTATTTTTCATTGGATTAGTGCAGCCTTACTGTTAACCACATGGATAATGATACTGCTATATGAGAATTTAGATAGCAATATGTTTATTGGATATCATAAAGCGTTCGGCGTGAGCCTATTATTTTGGATGATTGCCCGAGTCATCAACCGCGTTTTTACCAAGGCGCCACCACCGTTAGCTATGCCAAAATGGCAAATGCTCATATCTCAGCTGTCACATTTTGCTCTCTATGCCATACTGATTGCTATGCCACTGGTTGGCTTATTGATGGCAGTATATGGCGGTCGACCGGTTGATATTTTTGGTATCTTTCAGATCCCTGTATTCGTGACTCCAGATAGAAGCTTGGCTCGTTTTTACAATAACTTGCATACTGAGATTATCTGGCCAATGATTATTGGTTTTACGGTCTTGCATATAGCAGCCGCGTTATACCATCAGTTTGTCAAAAAAGACAATCTTATTGCCCGTATGAAATAATCTATAATCGATAAACATTAAAAAGCCCCAAGTATCAAACTTGGGGCTTTTTTTATTCATTGTAGAAATACGTACTGTTAGAATGCTATTTCTTATGCTCAGGTAAATTGATATTCATTTCTAACACATCTAAGCTGTCTTCAGAACGATGGTTAATATTGACATCATCAATCTGCACACCGTTAACGTATTTGTTCACGACTTCTAAGATTTCACGTTTCATTTTTTCGATACGATCAACCGTTAAGCGATTGTTCAATCTGTTTTCGCTAGCAACGATAACTTTTAAACGCTCAGTTGCTAAATTCGCGCTACCTGCGTTACTGTTGTCGTCAGTACCAAATAGGCTACTCCAAAATCCTTTTTTCTTAGTCATCATTATCCTCCAAACCAGCGCTGTAATAGACTCTTTTTCTTCACGTCAATATGACGTAGTGGACGCTCTTCACCCAAAAAACGGGCGACAATGTCTTCATAACATTGACCAGCAACAGAGTCGGTATAATGAATAACTGGTTCGCCATGGTTGGACGCTTCAAGCACTGAATGGCTCTCAGGCACAACACCAAGTAGTGGAACTTTTAGGATGTCATTTGAGATAGTATCAATATCCATCATCTCATTGGCAGCCGCACGTTCAGGATTGTAACGAGTGATAATCAAATGCTCGCGAACAGTCCCTTGGTTCTCTTCTACTTTTTTCGTCTGACTTTGCAGAATACCGATGATTCTATCTGAGTCACGCACTGAAGAGATCTCAGGGTTAGTGACAATAATAGCTTCGTCCGCATGGTACATCGCTAGCTGTGCACCGCGCTCAATACCAGCAGGCGAGTCACAGATGATATAGTCAAACTGTTTAGAGAGTTCAGCCATTACCTCTGATACCCCTTCGTCAGTCAATGCGTCTTTATCACGCGTCTGACTGGCTGGCAGGATATACAGGTTTTCAAGCTGTTTGTCTTTGACAAGTGCTTGCGACAAGCGCGCATTTCCAGTGATGACATCTACGAAGTCATAAACAATTCTGTTTTCGCAACCCATGATTAAGTCTAGATTACGTAGACCTACATCAAAGTCGATAACAACCGTTTTATAGCCACGTAACGCCAAACCAGCGGCAAAAGAAGCACTTGTCGTGGTTTTACCCACACCGCCTTTACCTGAAGTGATTACAACTATCTTCGCCACAATGGCACACTCCTATGAATCAATGGGATATCTTTTATATAAATAGCAAAATTACATGTTATTTACCTAACATATATACACTATCTTCGAAGCTAGCCTAGCATAAATAAACAAAAATTTATAGCAGGTCGATACTAAAGCAGAAAAACAACCTATGTATCGCTCAATTAGCCTCTCTGCGTGGTATTAGTAGGGTTATAACTATGGTTTTTGGCTTGTCGAATAGAGCAGCTTAACTACCTTAGTTTTCTATAAAGTCACTTCACGGTGTATTATTTTTAATAGCGTTCTAAGCTTCATCCATCACGGTAAATACTAAGCCTTCGCCTTCTACGAATTTTACTTGCACGGACTTGTCGATGACATGCTCAGGTAAGTTGTCTCGTAAGCAGTAAGTTCCTGCTACTGATACCAGTGAAGGATTAAAGACTTGGCAGAATATACGGGCATCTTTGTCCCCTGTTGCGCCTGCCACCAGACGCCCTTGTGCACGGCCATATACATGCAAGCTATTGTCAGTAATCGCTTCAGCGCCGCTATTGATACTACTGGTCAAAATCAAGTCGCCACCAACGTGATTGAGGCTTTGTCCTGAACGCAGCATTTGATCATAGATTAAGCTAGTAATATGCTGGGTACTTACCAATGTCTCGGTTGGCATATTAGATAGTGTGGTTTCAGTAGCAGGTTCGCTCGTGGTAGAAGTATCAACGACGCTATTAGCATTAACTGCTTCGGCATTGTTATTCTCTGGTGATGGTTGGGTAGGGATAGGCGCTTTTTTACTTGGTAATATACGCTCAATACGCTTACCATCTGCTGGAAATATCGCTAAGCGCTGCTCACGTGCTTGCGCATCAAGCATACCTGTCACCACGCCAATAGGCTGTAACCCCCATGCCCATAACAGCTCTACCAATGCTGATAAATCCTGCTCAACGTCACTATCAATAAGGATAGGAATATTGCTCGATTTATTGCTGAGCGTTTCAGTTAGCTGAGCTTCTATAGCTGCTAGATCGTTTGTACTAAACTGTACGCGTGAAAACGTCAGCATCTTGCCGTAGAAAGCTAGCGCTGGTGCAGTCTGGTTATCGTTAGCTGAAACTGTCATATACAAACCCTTAAAAATAATTCTGTCACGGTATTATGTCTCTTATTACGTCATGCTATTAGATAGCTAAACTATAGATTTAGCATATCTTGGTGCTTCCATTGCTGCACTTTTACTTGCGCTTCAAACGCAGTCAAACTGTCATCAATGATACTAGAAATTAAGGTATCTAGCGCTGTATTATTGGTATCTATTTGCGCAATACCGCTAGCAATTTCCATCATTAATATATCCAAGCGCTTAGGGTCTAAAAGTCGCTTGTTTAATGCATTGACGACATTCTCACCGATATTGTGCCCGACGTGATGTAGCTGTGATTCAATCAGGCTGCCCGCGATAGGTATCATGCGTAGATAGCGGCGCAACTCAGGTGTGTTGGCCAATCCTTCTTCAATAGCATTGCCCATCTCGCTTGCCAATATACTGCCGCCACCTGATGAGGCAGCCAATTCCTGCAGCTTTGGTGCAAGCTCTGTACGCAGCACGGACAATACGGCTGCTTCAATCTCATTTCGATTTTTTGCAATCGTCGACTCAATGAATGATTTATGCGTGTCTGAACTGGTTAGCTCTTGTCGAAAGTTTTGTATCGCTGTCAAAATAACGCGATCGGAGAGCTCTTCTAACAGCAGGTCAATGTAGAACTTGATTCGGTTGATCCACGTCTGCGGCAGTACTTGGTAGCCAAGCTGATATAGACGTCGTCCAATAACGACCGCTCGCAGCAGTCGCAAAGCACGTAGCTGCGGAAAACAGCCTAATACTTCGTACCAATGAACGAATGGGAAAAAGAACCAGCGATAATAGACTTTTTGTTTGATGGCAATCGCCCAGCGCAATAGCAACTCAACGACCAAAAAGATAGTAAAAAACCCTCCAGCAGTGCGTAGAGGATCATGTAGAGTGCTCTGATACCAATTGAGCGCTTCACTGATGGTTAGCCATTCTGCAGCATTACTACTAAAATTGCTCATCAAAATAGCGTCGATACTGATCAATAGCAGATCAATACTGATGGCAATAATCATGACAATATCGTAAGTGAGCTTAAAGCGATTCGGCTTTGGATGATTCGGTTTTGGTGGCTCATCACTTATTGGATAAGGAGGCTGACTCAAAACAGATTCGGTAGCTAACGGCGAGCTAGTAGTAGAGGTGGGCACAGTCATACCTTATAAGTAATAAATGGCACAAAAAATGGGTCAGAATTCGATATTTACTACTATTTACTATTAAAGTAGACATCGAAAATCTATGAGTTCATGATTAGTCACATTATCAATGAATAAGGCTAAAAAACAACCCATCTTTGATTAAAATTTACTTATGATGCATGGCTGTTTTAACAGTAGGCATCATAAGTAAGATATGACTATTGTGACATTTGTACCCGTAACTTTATTGCCCTATAACTTTTTATCTCATTATCGATATTTACTACTTAGTACGCTTGCATAGACTGTGCTTGGTATTTTATAAGGTCTAACGGTCAGCCAGTTTAGTATTGCTGAGCATCTTTGTTAGGCATCTTGCGCTTTAGGATTGGTTTCAAAATCTGCCAACATAGTGCTAATACGTTCATCTTTTTGACGCCACACCTGTTCAACCCAGTCGAACATTTGAGCTTTTGTGTCTTCATCATTTTCGTAGCCACCTTGTTTGATACTTTCGAACAACGCATCTGGTATGTCGATGTAGCGCAAATCAACGCCCAAACGTTTGATATTGCCTTTCCAAAGATCCCCGTAGCTTGGCACACCATCAGGATATACGATGGTCATGTCTAGTATGCCATCGATATCTTCACCTAGTGCGCTAATAGCCAATGATAATCCGCCTGCACGAGGTTTTAATAAGTGCGTATAGGGCGATTTTTGCTGAGCTTGTTTGGCTTTGGTAAAACGAGTACCTTCCAAATAATTTAATAAGGTAAAAGGTTTGTCTTTTAGTAGGGCGCAGGCACGTTTGGCTTCTTCGATGTCTTTGCCTTTTAGCGCAGGGTTTTTGGCGATGGCTTCTTTTGAGTGTCGGCGCATCATTGGAAAGTCTAAAAAGTAAAAAGCTTGACCAACGATAGGGATATAAATCAGCTCAAACTTGGTAAAAAATCGCGTAAGTGGCAAGCGCTTTTCGCCAATATACTGCACGATGCTAGTATCGACCCATGATTGGTGGTTGCTCACTAGCAGGTATTTACCATTGGTATGGATATCGTCCGGTAGGTTGATACGCCAATCTTTGCGAGGCAACATGTTATCGATCAAGGCACTGTTGCTACTGATCCAGTGAGTAGCAATTTTTATGACGGCTTTGTCTGCAATAGAGGCGCCAGTAATGACTTTACCGACGCCCATTAGCCATAAAGGAATACTACCACCGAAGCTATTGGCGGCGATGACACCAGTGGCTGTTGCAAGCGACACAGCTTTACCCAATTTAGGCGAACGTTTATGCATTTTTCGAATGGTAGATGTCAATCGCATGCTCAATCCTTTTCAGTCTATCTGATTAATAATAAGCCGTATATCGCTGAATCTGTCCTAGTCAAGTCAGGAATATTATGAACGTAAAGCTTCAAATCATGACTATTTAAAGCCGACAAATTCAGCGATATAATTTTAGCAGAAACATGTTGTAGTGTACGGTTGTAAACGTGACTAGTGGTAGCAAGGCGCGAAAATTTGACCTATAAAATCATTGAAATATAACCTGCACTTCTCATACATAGGTATGACAAAATATTACACAGAGATAGGTTCTAGTTGCCATAATAATGGGGAATGTAGATAAGTACTTAAAAAAGATTAACGGACAATCTTTATAAAAAGCACGATTTTTTAAACTTAAGAGGAAATATTATGCGTAATACTTTAATGATTGCAGCAGTAGCATCAGGTCTAGCACTTAGTGGTTGTACAACAGATCCAAACACTGGACAACAGCGTCTAAACAAAGCTGCTCTAGGTGGTCTAGTTGGTGCAGCAGGTGGTGCAACTATTTCAAAAGCAACAGGCGGCGACAAAACTGGTCGTGATGCCGCTATCGGCGCAGCACTAGGTGCAGGCGTTGGTTACTACATGGAGCGTCAAGCTCGTCAACTTGAGCAGCAAATGGCTGGTACAGGCGTAACTGTTGAGCAGAACCCAACCACTGGTAACATCGATTTGGTTATGCCAGGTAGCATCACGTTCTCATTTGATGATGCAACCCTTAGCTCATCATTCAAGCCAACGCTTGATAAGCTTGCTTCAACGATGAACCAGTACAACCAAAACACAATCACTATCGCTGGCCACACTGATAGCAAAGGTTCAGCATCTTATAACATGGGTCTGTCACGTGATCGTGCTTACTCAGTTGCTAACTACTTAACAGCTCGCGGTGTTGCTTCAAACCGTGTAAACGTTGTTGCTTACGGTGAGTCACGTCCAATCGCAGATAACAACACTGAATATGGCCGTGGTCAAAACCGCCGTGTTGAGTTAACAGTTAACGCACCACAGAGCGTAAACTAATCAATAGCTATAACTAATAAATAGTTATATAACTATTGAGTATGTGCTAGATATTTGAGCACATATATTTCAAAAAGAGTCAGCAATATGCTGGCTCTTTTTTTGTGTTTTCAGTTTGAATAAAATAGTGATGATTGATAGATATAGTTAATATTAAATTAAATATTGATAATGATTATCAATAACACTATAATTTGTCAGTGTTTGCTATTAATGCAATATTAAACGTCTTATCGTGCGCACTGAGAGTCAATGTGCATGGCTAAGATAGCCTGCTGTAACATGGCTTGATTATCAAAATAATTGAGGCTACTTAACCAAAACGAATTTTTTGCTATATTTCTTGAGGATATGTATGACAATTACCACAGTAACGAGCCGTAAGCTTTTACCAACTACTTTAGCTGTTGCACTTGCAGGATTGTTAATGGTGTCGGGCTGTACAAAGCAAGCCGATGAAGACACCAATGCTGCGACAGAAACGCAAACAGAAGTAGCAAACACAGAGACAGCTGATAATTCAGAGATGACTGCTGCCGAAAAAGCACATATTGATAGATTGATTATCAGTTATGCAAATATGGCACACGCCGCTTATAAAGATTCGTTGGACACGGCCAAAGCGCTACAAACTGCGGTAGAAACTTACGTGGCCACTCCAACACAAGAAAACCTTGATGCTGCAAAGGCTGCCTATAAAGCAGCACGTCAGCCATATTCACAAACTGAGATTTTCCGTTTTGATGAAGGCTTTGTGACTGCCAATGACAAACGTGCTATCAACAGCATCGATAGCTGGGAAGGGCAGATCAATGCTTGGCCACTTGATGAAGCGCTGATTGATTATGTCGGTGACGACTACGAAGGCGAATATAACAGCCAAGAGAACATCATCAATAGCGACAGCATTACTGTCGGTAGTATCAAGCAAGATACCAGTACGATTACACCTGAGCTACTTGCAGAAATGAATGAAATCGGTGGTAGTGAAGCCAACGTAACGACTGGCTATCATGCGATTGAGTTTATGCTGTGGGGTCAAGACAACAATGGTGTAAAAGAAGGCGCAGGTAATCGCCCAGCCACTGACTATGCGACTGAAGCTGGACAGTGTACTAGTGGTGAGACCGTCAATGAAGATGCCAGTATCTGTGAGCGCCGTGGTGAATTCTTAACCGCTGCAACTCAACTATTGGTTGATGATTTGACCGCGATGGAAGCTCAGTGGCAGCCTGATACTGAAAATACCTTACGTAGTGATTTGATAGCGCGCAAATATGACAATGGTCTGCGCCAAATTATGTATCAAATGGGCAGTTTAGCATTAGGTGAGTTGGCTTCTGAGCGTATGCAGGTCGCTTTTGTTACTGGCTCTACTGAAGATGAGCACGAATGCTTTAGTGATTTGACTCATTTAAGCTATGCCAATAATGCGCGCGGTATCCAAAACGTCTTTAATGGTAGCTATACAACAGTCGCTGGTAAGACAGTGGGCGGCTACGGTATCAAAGATTATCTAACGGATAACGGCCATACAGAAGCTGCTGATAAATTGGCTGCTGAGTTCAACAAAGTAGAAGGCGCGTTTAACGTTATCGTTGAAAAAGGCGAAAAAGACGGCATCAAGATTGACCAGATGATTGCAACTGTCGGTCAAGCCAGCCAAGAAGGTGTCTCTGCTGAAGAACAAAACGTTCGCCGTGGATGGGTTGAAGCGGGTATCACTAGCTTACAAGAGCTGACGGCCAGTATCGAAAACGCTGCAAAAGCAGTTGGTATCGATAATCTAGACGCAGATGCAGGGTCACAGTTTTAGGAAAAATTTAAGCTAGCGGCCCTTATTTAAAATCTTTTCATTGGCTTTGCGACGTTTTATTAGTCGTTATAGGTCAGTAACCGCTGTTTATTGGATACTTAGATTAGATATAATACGTGCGTTGTCAGCCACCGTTGGCAACGCATTTTTACGAGCATTAAATGAGCCAATTGGCTGGTGTACCATTTCATTATATGTCGATAAGCAATGATTGTGACGACATACAATGAGATGGTATGACAAAATTTTAATGGTTCTACTCTAGCGCTAAGGCACTGAATTTCTATGAACGCCAATTATGTTAACCCTTCTGATTCTCCTCTTGCTACTCAAATCCTACGACATATACCTTCTAAGCTTGCGCTAATTATTGCCAGTGCAATGGCTATCAGTGCGTGTCAACCATCTGATAGCGTTTCTGACGACCCTTCAGAGCAGGCCTCAAATAATGAAAGTGGCAGTGAAAACAGTCAATCGCTGTCGTCCGAACACGCCAAAAATATAGAAGTACTAGCAGGCGTGCCAATGCAGCAATTGGTGAGCTTTGACCCTCAAGAGATTAAGCAGGGCGGTGACTCTGGTATTAGTATTAGCAGTGCTGAGAGCTACTCAAAGCCTTCATCGAATCTAGCAGCTTCTCGTAAAGGGTCGTTCTTTATTGGTAATGCGTTTTTCAAGCAGCCATGGGTCGTTGCACCTGCTAGTACTGATAGTCGTGATGGACTGGGCGCATTATTCAATGTGGCCGCTTGTCAGTCTTGTCATGTCAAAGATGGGCGAGGTCACGCGCCGATGACTGTCGATGACGATGCTGATAGTTTATTGATTCGTCTGTCTATGCCAGCGACGACCGATGAGCAACGTCAGCAGCTACAGGATTCGCTAATTGAAAAGGTGGTTCATCCTATGTATGGTGGCCAGCTACAAGATCGCGGTATTCAGGGCGTGCCTGCTGAAGCGAGAATTGCGGTGCAATGGACAGACAAACCAGTTACCTTTGCTGACGGATATGTCGAGACACTACGTGCGCCAACGTTTAATTTGACCAAACCTGGTTACGGTGCTTTTGACGATGACATGATGGTATCACCGCGTGTGGCGCTACCGATGATTGGGCTTGGGTTACTAGAGCAAATACCTGACGATGACATTAAAAAACAAGCCAACGACAGTAATGATAGCGATATCAGTGGTAAGTTTAACTGGGTCATGGATCCACAGACGGGCAAGCGTGCGCTTGGACGATTTGGGTGGAAAGCGGGTCAAACCAAGCTGATTACTCAGAACCAAAGTGCCTTTAACGAAGACATGGGTCTGACGTCCAACATCCGTCCTAACGAATCCTGTATGCCAACGCAGACCGCTTGCCTAAATGCAGCGACAGGTGCTGATGAACAGGGCAATGGTAAGCCACCTGTGGAAGTAAACGATGAGGTCGCGAAATTTGTAGAATTTTATACTCGCAATCTAGCAGTGCCGCATCGCCGTAATGCAGATGATAAGCTTGTGCTAGCTGGCAAAAAGCGTTTTTATGACATGGGTTGTCAAAGTTGTCATACGCCAAGATATCAGTTGCCAAAAACCGACGATGATCATCTTGAGCAGCATGGACAAGTGATTTATCCTTACACAGATTTGCTATTGCATGATATGGGCAATGATCTCGCTGATCGTACGATTGCCGGTAAGCTACCACCGAAAAGTGCCCAAGTTGAGTTTTTAGCCAACTCTTATGAATGGCGTACGCCAGCACTTTGGGGCGTAGGACTTGCGCAGACAGTTGATCCTCAAGCGACGTTTTTGCATGATGGCCGTGCACGTACGTTGATGGAAGCGGTTTTATGGCATGGCGGAGAAGCCGAAAAGCAAAAGCAACAAGTATTGAAGTTGGACAAACAAGGTCGCGCAGAGCTTAATGCGTTCCTAAAGTCGCTGTAATAAAGTCGCTATTATAAAATCAGTATAAAAACGCCATAAATTACTACCTATAACATTACCGAGAAACCTATGAAAATAAACCACGCTTTGGCAATGGCGCTATCTGCATTGAGTGCTGGACTGCTGATCAGTTGTGTCAAACCTGCCGATGACAACAAAGCTGCAGATGTAGACAGCCAAAAAGTTGTGCAAGACAGTGCAGCTACTGACAGCTCAATAGAAAACAGCAAAGAAAGTACTGAGCAAATCGTTGCAGTAGATATCAGCCCTGAGACTGCAAAAACGTATTTGACGCATGTGGCAGACGATATCGTGATTCCTGCGTATGCTGATGCAGCCAAGCAAAGCGATCTGTTGAACGAACTGGCGCAGAAACATTGTACCCAAGCTCCAGTAAGTGGCGATGAGCTACAAGCATTACGTGCACAGTGGCTAGTATTGGCACAAGCTTGGTCAAGTGCTGAGATGGTCAACTTTGGTCCTGCGACTGCCAGTATGAGCAATCTGTACATCAACTACTATCCTGACGAGCGCGGACTCGTACATAGTGGCGTGGCTGATTTAATCGCTGCCAATCCAAAACTAACGCCAGAGCAGCTTGCTGGCGAGAGCGCTATCGTACAAGGCGTGCCAGGATTAGAAGAGGCTTTGTTTGCCAATGATAGTTTAGACGCTGGTCAGTGTGCTTACGTGATTAGCGCCAGTAGTGCGTTGAGCACGCGTCTAAAAGACATCGAGAAAAACTGGCAGCAAAACGCGACTGATTTATTGGCGATAGAAAAAACAGCAGAGAGCGATAGAGGCCTAAATCAGTGGATTAACTCTCTACTATCATTGATTGAGACCATGAAGTCTAATGCCATTGATCAGCCACTCGGTCTGACAGGTAAAGCAAAAGGTCATTTACCTGCTGCTACTGCTGGACAAAGCCGCGCTATCATCAATGCTAAGTTAGATACTATCAATAAAGCCATGACTGACCCAGTACTGACGGCTATTCTTGGTAGCAATGATGAAAACAAGGTTTCGGATAATCTATCAACTGCACTTGCTGATACGACTGCATTATTAGCACAAATGCCAGAAGATTTATCAGAGGCTAGTAAGGACGACCAACAAGCGTTGTATGATCATCTGACTGATGTCACTCGTCTGATTAAACGCCAGTTAATCCCAGCACTTGGTATCCGTGTGGGGTTTAATAGCACTGATGGCGATTAGACAATGTCTACTATCGAAGCGAGTACAGCAACGTCAGCAGCCCAGACTCATGACCAGATGAATAGGTCTAATCGGTCTGGGAGAACTTCGTCAACTCATGAGATTTTGACGACTTCAGTGCTGACAGCAGTGGGTACGGCGGCGCTGGTCGGTATTCACCATCGTTATCGTAAGCAGCAGCATCCAGATGCCAGTCTACAAGATTATGTGGAGGGTATTCGTACGCAACTGCAGGTATTACGAGCGGCACCTGTTTCAACGCCGAAGCTTTCACGCTTGCGCTATGCTTGTGAGCAAGCAGCGGCAACCTGGAAGCAGGCTTATCATGCTGCAGGTGATGATAAAATTGATGTACCTAATTATGCTGCTGTGCATACAACAACGATGCTAGCACGACCAGTCAGCTGGGTCAGTGGCGTCGCATCACTGCCAAAAGATCAGAACTCATCAAGCCAAAATGAGCCTGACTTTGGTGTGGTAGGTATTGATGCTGACAGACAAATCGTTTGGCAAACGACTATGCCTGAGCGTGTCCACGACATCGTTGTTCAGCCTCTGCCTGTCAATGTATCTGAAGCTCAAACTCAGCATAATAATGTCGAGCAGAGACGTGATGTCGTCGTCATGGGTCGTCGTCCAAGTGAAAGATTTTGGGTGCTTAATACGTCAAATGGGCAAGTACAACATGCGATCAAAGCTGATGTAAACCGTCACTTTTATGGTCATGCTTGCTATAGCTTAGATGGCAGCTTGCTCTACGTAACCGAGAACGACACAGTGAGTTTGGCAGGTAAAATTGGTATCTATGATGCCAATGATGCTTATAAAAAAGTAGCAGAATTTGACTCATATGGTATCGGCCCGCATGAGCTGATTATGCATCCTGATAGCGAAACGCTCGTCATTGCAAATGGTGGTATCAAAACCGAGCAGGCCTCACGCGAAGAGCTAAATCTAGATACCATGCGACCATCACTGGTTTATCTGAATCGTCATGATGGCACATTGCTTGAGCAAGTGACTCCAGAGCATAATCAGATGAGTGTGCGCCACTTAGCCATGCACGATGACGGCACAGTGATGATCGGTATTCAGTTCCAAGGTGAAAAACATATCAATGTACCGTTAGTGCTGACTCATAAACGTGGTGACGCCAGCTTTACACCACTCACTATGCCAAACAATCAATGGCAACGCTTTCACCAATATATCGCTAGCGTGGCGGTAGATAGTGAGCGTAACCTACTGTGTGTGACTACACCGATTGGCGGCTGTGCAGCAATTTATGATTTACATACCCGAGAGCTGATTGATGATGTAAATCTGCCAGATTGTGCAGGGGCTTCGGTGTTAGCTAGTTCTAGTGCTTCAATGAGTACAATTGATAAACATACCGAGCCGACAGGATTTATTGTCAGTGATGGTCAAGGGCAGTTAACCGCGTTAAGAGTAAATGCTTTACCAGAAGTAAAATTGAACGTAGACGATGTTGAACCTCATGAGCGGATTATCAAAGACAGTCAACTGCATATGATGTCGTTTGACAACCATTTGCAAGCACTGTGATACGTGACATTCAACAAGAGTGACAGCTGAATAGGTATGACTATTAATAATGACTATCAATAGAATGACAGTAATAGTCAGCCAAGGAGTAGAGCATTAGCTTAGACACCAATTTAGATACTGTCAGACAGCAGCTTGGGCAAGCAGGCATCGAGCTACACATCAGTAAAAAGCGTGTTAAAAATATCAATTTTCGCTTGAAGCCTCATACGTTGATGGTCTCTGCACCGATGCATGTCAGCGCATCACAAATGTTGCATGCTGTGGCTAAGCGGGTGCCGTGGGCTATTGCAAATCACCAACAAGTATTAGAGCAATACAAACGTAGACAGAATACGTCATCAGACTTTTCAACTGCTAATAATTCAGTGTTGTTATGGGGTACAGAGCAATCATTTAGGCTCAGCCCCGATCAAAAAATCACCTATTATCGGCAACAACTCTCCGAAGTCACACCTGCATTATTTGATAAGTGGCAGCCAATCGTTGGCGTTTATGCCAATGAAATACGATTGAAAAAAATGCACACACGTTGGGGCAGTTGCAACACGCGTGCAAAGCGAGTTTGGCTTTCAGTCTATCTTCCTGCCTATCCTATCGAATGCACCGAATACGTAATCGTTCATGAGCTGTGCCACTTGCATCACGCCAACCATAGCCGAGCGTTTTGGCAAACGGTTGCCACAGCGATGCCAGATTATCAGCAATGGCATAACATGCTAGCGGGCAAAACAGGGCAGCTGGATTAAACCTATTACCTAACTATCTAACCATTTAAATAGTTCTAATAAATATCTCGATATCATCTGTGTAACATTCATTATGCAGAGCACCTAGTCCTATTTTTATCATCATTTTTAAAATAAGGACACGCCTTTAAAATAGGGACACGCCCGAATAAGCCTGATATGATAATGAATAACGGTACAAATCGTGTCGTTTAAACAGCAGGTTTATATAAAGGGATGTCATATGGAAAACGTCAACCAAGCGGAGTTTTGGCAGCAGCGTTATGAAAAGAACAGCATCGGTTGGGATATGGGGCAGGTATCACCACCGCTCAAAGCTTATATCGACCAGTTATCTGAGAGCGCAAAAGATCAGGCGATACTAGTGCCAGGTGCAGGTAACGCCTATGAAGTGGGTTATTTATATGAGCAAGGTTTTACCAATGTCACGCTGGTTGACTTTGCCCCTGCACCGATTGAGACGTTTGCAGAGCGCTATCCTGATTTTCCCTCTGAGCATTTGATCTGTGCGGATTTTTTTAGCTTATCAGCTGAGCAGTATCAATTTGATTGGATACTTGAGCAGACGTTTTTTTGTGCGATTAATCCATCTCGCCGTGATGAATATGTGCAACAGATGGCAATGCTGTTAAAGCCACAAAGTAAACTGGTTGGGTTGTTGTTTGACACGGATTTTGGACGCAAAGAGCCACCATTCGGCGGCAGCAAGGAAGAGTACCAGCAGCGTTTTCAAAGTCATTTTGATATCGATATTATGGAGCCCAGCTATAATTCACATCCAGCACGGCAGGGTAGTGAGCTATTTATAAAGCTGCGAGCGAAGTAAGCTCGCGCTTGATATTATCTCGAGCTTGTGTTTCCAACTGATTGTAGTAATGGTCAGTTAGATAAAGCTTGGGATGTGCTAGTAATCCTTGCAACACTGCAGTGCGCCCATCACGGTAGTTGTCATCGGCGACGTGTGCATATTCTTGACGTATCGCCTTTGCATACTGTTTGTAGATAGGCCAAGGCGCACCCAAGATACTTAAATCCATATCTAACAGATACGCTGCATCGTTGTATTTGTCACTATCTACCAACGTATCTAGCTGATGATTAGCCGTCATCATAATGAGGGCATGAATCTGTTGGCATTGCTCTGTGCTTAGATAAAAGCCCAAGGCCTCTGTCGCAAATTCTGCACTTTGCAGCTCGTTGTCGGAGCGTGCTGGGTCGTATATTACATCATGATAGTACAGTGCTAATGCAATGATATGCGGCTCAGACAGAACCTGCTTAATATTCTCAAACTGTACCAATAACTGCTCAATGTGATTGAGTGTATGGTAAGCACGTTGTGGTTCACCATAGCGCGTCACGATATTTTGCCAAAGTCTATCTACTTGCTTTGGCGAGATATCACTGGTCATAGTTGACAAATGCTGTGCAAAGCACTTGCCAAGCTCATCATGCTTATTTGAGACAGTTTTCATATGTCGTTTTTCACTATGACCGTGGTAAAGATGGTTTGATTATTCTTTGTTAGCTACCGCATCTTTAAATGCTTTATTAAACACCTCACCAAGCAAGCTAACATCATCGACACGCGCATAGTTCAGACGGGTGACAAAGGCAATATGGCGATGCGGCCCGTCTTCAGCCAATGGTATGGCGACGGCATTTTGGTTTTGCAGGTGTAGCTGATCGAGCGCCATTTCAGGCACGAGGGTTGTGCCCATATTGGCAAGTGCCATTTGAATCAAAGTATTTAAACTGGCATCTGAGAAGCTTGACTTCATCTGGGCACGGTCAAAATGACAGACAGACAGCGTCTGATCGGTTAGGCAGTGTCCTTCACCAAGTAACATTAGATTGGCAGTCGCCAGTTCATCAGCATTGATGGTCTCAAGCTTGGCATGTATGTCGTCTTTTGGGAACACGGCAAAGAAGTCTTCACTCCAAAACTCAAAACTGTGTAGTCCATCTACCGCATACGGCAGCGCAATGATAGCCGTATCGATATGACCGTAGCGCACTTGCTCAAGCAAACGTTCTGTCTGTTGTTCGACGATAGTCATGCGGAACTCTGGATATTGAGCACGCAGCGCAGGCAGTACTTTTGGCAGCAAATAAGGCGCAATCGTCGGAATGATACCGACAGTCATAGGATAGGCAAGTGGCGTCTGATGGCTGTGAGCACGCGTGGTCAAATCACTCACTTCAGAAAACACTCGCTGCGCACGCGTGAGGATGTCTTGACCGATAGGGGTAATCAATACCTGCTTATTATTGCGCTCAAAAATCTGAGTATCTAGCTGTTTTTCTAATTCTGCGATACCCAAACTCAGTGCAGACTGCGAGATATTGCAATCTTCTGCTGCACGTTTAAAATGACGATGTTTGGCGACGGCTAGGGCAAACTCAAGTTGTCGTAAAGTAATCATAAAACCTCTCTATTAGTGGGTTTTTAATGCAATTTATTATGTTTGGTCAACCTTTATAAGGTAGCAAATTACTAATTAAGCACCAATGATAAAATGTAGAGATAATAGTTTAACAAGTTTAATAAAACAAAACATCACATTAAAAACTTTTAACTGGATTAACCATAGAATTCGCGTATAGTTTGTCAAGTAGCCCAGAGAGCTAGAGGGCTAATTGAAGAAACCATATAAATAATTTCCAATTTACTTAACTATAGAGGAGCCAACCATGGCGTCTATCATCAATCAAGAAATCCCAGAATTTTCAGCAGATGCATACGTAAACGGTGAGTTCAAAACCATCACTTCAGAAGACGTAAAAGGCAACTGGGCGATTTTCCTATTTTACCCAGCTGATTTCACGTTTGTTTGCCCAACTGAGCTAGAAGACATGGCCGCTCACTATGACGAGCTAAAAGGCCTTGGTGTTGAAGTATACTCAGTATCTACTGACACGCATTTCACGCATAAAGCATGGCATGATTCTTCAGAAGCTATCGGTAAAGTACAATACCCAATGATCGGCGATCCTACTGGTAAAATCACTCGTGGCTTCAATGTCATGATTGAAGAAGCAGGCTTGGCTGAGCGCGGTACGTTCTTAGTAGATCCTGATGGCTTGATCCAAGTTGCTGAAATCCATGCTGGCGGTATCGGCCGTAGTGCAAAAGACATGCTACGTAAAGTAAAAGCAGCACAGTATGTTCGTGAAAACGACGGTGAAGTTTGCCCAGCAGCTTGGGAACAAGGCGGTGACACATTGAAGCCAAGTCTTGACCTAGTTGGTAAAATCTAAGTAGTTATTTTGTACTTAGATAAAAGTAGCGCTGTATCTTAAACATCTGATTTAAGTCAGTGCTACAAATAAAGACCCCATTAACATAAGTTGATGGGGTCTTTTTACGTCTTAAGCATAGGTATTGTTAGTATTATTTTTCAGCATATCTCTAAGTATAGACGCAATATTAAGCGCGAGACTGTGCTTTATTTTTATCAATGGTTTTATAGATCTCGTCCTTAAGCTGTAGCTTTCGTCGTTTCATCTGTTCGATTTCTTCGTCGCGACTGGTATGCTTGACCACATCGTTTTCAAGCTTATTAATTTGCCTATCTAGAGTCGTATGCTCGTCAAAGATACTCGCAAAATGCGTGTCCTTTTGCTTAAGCTCATCGATAATATCACTGTGATCTTGCCATGTGTCTGTCATTGTCATGTTGTCATCCTTGTTATTTAGTGCAAGCTTAGAATAAGCGTAAGCACGTTATGGTTAAGACGCTTATGATGGTGAGACTTTTTTTGGAAGGGGTGAACGTTTAATGGTAATAAAGGTAGTTACTTCACGATATTGATAATGCATATTGCTATCCATACCATTCGATTGTAGCGAAAAAATAGACCATGTACCATCACTATCATTTGTTTGTGTATTTGTATTTAATTGTTTAAAGCGATAAACGATTAGTTTTATAAAACATAAAGTTTGAGTTTCTCAGCTTGCCGAAACTCGCTAAACGCTTGATAATAGACACATCAAAGGGCAAGAGTCCACTATATATAACCTTTTATACAAAATTATTAACACCAACTATTTTATATTTAGACGCGTAGCATGACAGCTGCCGTTACATATTCAGTCATAATGAGGAACAAACATGATAGATCAGAATTTATTAGATGCCGTTAAGAGCTATAGCGAAAATATGACACGCCCAATTACTTTTGTATTGGGTGCTGGTGCGCATGCAAAACGTGCAGAATTGGTAGATTTTTTGACCAAGATTGCTGGAACGACAGACAAAATCAACTTCGATGCAGAAGCAAATGACGATAGTTTGCCAAGTGCGATTAGTTTCAAAGTAGTCAGTCACATTGATGGCGCATCAAACGACACTGGTATCGTATTCAGCGGTATCCCAGGTGGTCATGAGTTTACGTCATTGATTTTGGCGATTCTGCAAGCGGGCGGTCATACGCTAAAGTTGGATGAAGGTATCCAAAAGCTAGTTAAGCGCTTTAATAAGCCATTACAGTTCCAGACCTACGTGTCATTGTCATGCCATAGCTGCCCAGAAGTTGTTCAAGCATTGAACCAGTTTGCGCTACTAAACGATGGTATCAGTAATGAAATGATTGATGGTGCATTGTTCCAAGAGCAAGTAGAAGCGAACAAAATCCAAGGCGTACCAGCTGTATTTTTGAATGGTAAGCCATTTGCTAACGGCTTAATCGACACTGCTAAATTGATCGGAAAATTGCAAGAGCAGTTCCCTGACTTATTGTCAGAAGTAGAAGACGATGCTGAGCAATTAGAGCAGCAAGACGTCACTATCATCGGTGCTGGCCCTGCAGGTGTGGCTGCTGCTATTTATACAGCGCGTAAAGGCCTAAAAGTTACAATGGTCGCTGACCGTATCGGTGGACAGGTAAAAGATACGCAAGATATCGAAAACTTGATTTCAGTACCGCTAACCAATGGTACAGATTTATCGACCAACTTTGTCAAGCACTTGGCCGAATATAACATTACATTAAAAGAGCATGTGAGTGTTAAAGAAATTGGCGAGACTGAAGAAGAGAACTACAGTATCCACCTAAATACTGGTGAGACTTTTAATACTCGTAGTATTATCTTAGCGACAGGTGCTCAGTGGAGAAAGCTTGGTGTACCGGGCGAAGAAGAGAATATCGGTAAAGGTGTGGCTTTCTGTGCGCATTGCGACGGCCCATTCTTCAAGGGTAAAGATATCTCAGTGATCGGCGGTGGTAACTCGGGTGTGGAGGCAGCACTAGATTTGGCAGGTATCGTTAATCACGTTACTGTACTCGAGTTCGCTGATGAATTAAAAGCTGACCAAGTACTGATCAACAAAGCTAAAGAAAAAACTAACATCGAGTTCATTACCGGTGCAGAGACGCAAGAGATCAAAGCGACTGATGGCAAAGTATCATCTATCGTCTACCAAGATCGCAGCACAGGTGAGACTCATGAGCGTGATTTATCAGGGGTGTTTGTACAGATTGGTTTAGTACCAAACACTGGGTTCATCAAAGGCTTCGTTGATCTAAACCGCTTTGGTGAGATCGAAATCGATGAGCGCTGCCGTACAGATCGTAAAGGTATCTTCGCTTGTGGTGACGTAACCACCGTGCCATTTAAGCAGATTAACATTGCGATGGGTGAAGGTAGTAAAGCGGCACTGTCAGCGTTTGAATACTTGGTCATGCAGTAAGTTATTCGGTTTAGTTTCAGTATAAAAGGCCACCTCGGTTGAGGTGGTTTTTTTGTGCTATCGCATAAATACGTCTATATAAAAAAATCCTGATAATTAGAAAATGGACTCTTAAGTAAACAAATAACGCGATTTCATTCAGAAAATATCAGTATTTACGTTACAAATTCGACATTTGCATTACAAACTCGTGTTGTTGATGCAATAATGTATGCAATAAAACCTATCATAGCGTCATGAACTATAAGGAAAATAGGTATGGAATACATTGAAGCTTTTTTTGCCCTAGTCGGGGATCTAACGTGGGGCTGGGCGCTCGTGCCTATGCTAATTATTTTTGGTTTATTATTTACCATCGTAGGTAGGTTCGCTCAGTTTAAATATTTTAAACGTATGTTCCGTGTGTTCAAAACGGATGAAGTAGGAGACGACGGAATTTCTGCTCGTCAGGCGTTGCTCGTTTCTATCGGTGGACGTGTGGGCGGCGGTAACATTGCTGGCGTTGCTGTTGCCATCTCTTTAGGAGGACCGGGAGCGGTATTCTGGATGTGGGTTGTGGCCTTAATTGGCATGATGACCAGTATTGTCGAGTGTAGCTTAGCGCAGCTTTATAAGCGTAGAGACACTGATGGTAACTTTCGCGGTGGCCCTGCGACCTATATTTTACATGGGTTAGGTAAAGACTATCGCTGGCTTGCCGTCATTTATGCTATTGCTTTACTACTGTCTTTCTCTATTGGGTTTATCGCGTTCCAAGGTAATACGGTGGCAGGTTCTGCGCTTGAAAGCTTTGGGATTGATCGCTGGATATCGGGTGTGGTGTTGGTCATTGCTGGTGGGTTTATTGTCTTTGGCGGTATTCAGCGCATTGCAAAAGTAGCTGACGTTGTCATTCCTGTGATGGCATTAATCTATATTGGTATGGCACTTGTTGTTATATTGCTCAATGTCACAGAGCTGCCTACGTTGATGGTAATGATTGTTAAAAATGCATTTGGTATTGAGTCTGTCGTGGGCGGTGGTATTGGTGTGGCGATTGAGCAAGGTATGAAGCGTGGTTTATTCTCTAATGAGGCAGGTCTAGGTTCTGCGCCTAATATTGCTGCCACCGCTTACGCTACTCATCCTGTTAGTCAGGGTATCTCGCAGTCACTGTCTGTGTTTATTGATACGATAATCGTATGTAGTGCCACCGCATTTATGATTTTACTGAGCGGCGTGTATCAACCAGGTGCTGAAGTCGATGGTATTGTACTGGCACAGCAGGCGCTAACGACCCAGCTTGGGGATTGGGCGCAGTATATCCTGACCATATCGATATTGCTATTTGCCCTAAGCTCTATCATGTATAACTATTATATGGGTGAAAATGCCATTAATTTCTTGGTCAAAAAGAATATCAAAATGGCGACTCTGGTTTTGCGAGTTGTTGTGATTGCGGTATTATTCTTGGGCGCAGTGGCTCCTGCAGCAACCGCAGTGTTCTTCTTCGCTGATCCGTTGATGGGCGTGCTAGCGCTAGCAAACTTATTGGCCTTGATAATGTTGTTTCCACGAGCTAAGCGTCTACTTGACGACTTTGCAAGTCAGTTGAAATCAGGGGTTAAAGAGCCGTTGTTCGATGCGCAAGAGTATGAGAAGCTGGACCTTGATCTGAGCGCATGGGGTAAAAAAGCAGTAAAAGAGGCATTAGAGCAAAAGCAGTAAAACGTTATGCTCGAAGTCTTATCAAACAAAAAACCACTCTGGCTAAGCTGAAGTGGTTTTTTTATGTAAGATACTATTTATTCGCCAATACGCCAACGACAGACAGTATCTCGCCTGCTTCATCTTCTTCAATAATTCGAGTTTCTGTCAGTGCTGATTGTTGCCACGCTTGTATGTGCGGATGATTTAGCATGGTTTGGCAATACTGCTTGGTAAATGGCTGCAAAGTAATATTAGATGCATCAGCATAAGTCTGTAATCGCAGCACCACTGGAGCAAAAAACACATCAGCTGCTGTGAAATCTCCGAATAAGAAACTGTCTGCTGAGCGATCTTTTAAACAATCGGCAAAAATGTCTTCGATACGAGCGATATCTGCTAAGCAAGCACTACTTGGTTGTATCTTAGCCGTTGCTCGTATATTCATCGGCATCTCGTTACGAATGCCTGTCAATCCCGAATGCATCTCAGCCACGATGCTTTGGCAATAGGCGCTATTTATCCTACTTTGATTATTATTCCGTTTTTCAGCGTTAGATTTATCATTGCCTGTCCAAATATCAATATCCGTAAAGTACTCATTAACATGAATAGCAATAGCTAAGGTGTCCCAAACGGTTACTTTATTATCTTTTTCACCATAGACTAAAATAGGTACTTTACCTGTTGGCGAATGCGCTTCGAGCGTTGGACGTGCTGATGGATGAAACAACTCAACAAGCTGATCATCAAAATCAACATTGAATGCTTTGAGCAATAGCCATGCTCGTAGCGACCAAGACGAGTAGTTTTTATTACCAATAATTAATAGCGGTTTTAGCATCATAGAGTCCTATTAAGCGATAACAGTAGCATTTTATTATGTACTCAATATTGAGTATTGCCCAGTCTATAAACCGAGCCATATTTCTATTATGTAAATCCTATTCCAAAAAAACGCCCATCTAATATTTAGACGGGCACTTATTTAGAAGGACGCTTTTTATTTATTACATTCGCTATCATCAATTCTTGTTTTTAATTAGGAAAATAACAGGCAGCGCAACGACATACATCAGCACACCGTACAAAGCAGCAGGCAGCGCGATGACGGGTAGTGTGCTCACGCCCATGATGATAGGGGCTAAGGTGATAGCCGTTGTACTATTTTGAATACTGGTTTCTATCGAGATGGTTTTGGTATCAAACCAGCTAAGCTTTAGGACTCTAGAGATTGAGATGCTAATAGCAAATAAAATAGCAATGATAAAGACCAGCTCTAAACCAATTTGAGTGAACTGTGTTTGTAGTAGTTGCCAGTTAGAGGCAATAGCAGCGAAGACAATTAGTACAAAAAATACGCTGGCCAAGCCGTTTAGAAGGCTGCTACGACGTACCATAAAGTCCGTAAATTTGTGGCGAGCAAGCATACCAAGAGATACGGGCAATGTGGTCAATAAGAACATGACTAGGCCAATCTTTATCGCGCTAATAGAGTTTGCCTGATCTTTCATAAAGTGATCAAAAGCCAACGTGATTAAAATGGGCAATGTAATGACCGATAGTATACTGACTACACCGGTCAATGCGATAGAGAGCGCGACATTTCCTTTGGCATAGTAGGTCAGCATGTTGCTAGTGACGCCGCCGGGACAAAAACTAATCAGCATAATCCCAAAAGCGATCGCTGGTGGCGGAGCCGTTACTAACACGACTGCTAGCGCAACCAACGGTACCAACACAACTTGATTGATTAAGCCGACAAAGAACGCTTTTGGATATTTGGCAATGACCTTAAAATCACTCAGTTTTAGCCCTGCTCCTAGAGTGAACATAATGTAGGCAAGTGCTAGTGGCAGTAATGCTAGCGCGGTATTATTCATCAAACATTCCTTGTAAAACTAAAATGCCATATCAAGATGGCGTTTTGAAAGTAAATAGCAGCGAGGTGACCTTGTCACCATACAGCTGCTCACATTCCATGTGTTTAGGTATTTAATCGTCTAGCTATTTAGGTGTCTCAACCACCAAGCTAGATCAAGCCTATCAAGTGATAATAGCGGTATTACGCTCGTATAGTAACCCACTTGTCGTGACTATTGAGGTTGGTCGAGGTTGTTGGTAGCTATCGGGAAGTGATTAGGCAATGATTGGGCAGTGATTGGCTAATGACGCTTTGAGCATAATGATAAGCGCAATAAAAAGCCCACGAAATTCTGTGGGCTAAATA
This sequence comes from Psychrobacter immobilis, assembly GCF_904846235.1. Lineage (GTDB taxonomy): Bacteria > Pseudomonadota > Gammaproteobacteria > Pseudomonadales > Moraxellaceae > Psychrobacter > Psychrobacter immobilis_C. The sequence continues at coordinate 76,325 of NZ_CAJGZN010000002.1, read as the reverse complement.
CGCTAACTTTCTAGTCTATTTATGCTGCACTAGTCGTCTAGTAAGTCCATTTGCTTGGCTGCTTCATAGATACCGTTTGAGCGGTTACCCGTGCGGCAAAAAATCAGCATTGGCTGCTCAGCTTGATTAAAGAAATCTGCAAACGTTTCGACATGAGTTTGATTTAGCTCATTACCTGCAAAAGAAATCTCTTTATAAGCAAGACCAGCTTCTTTGGCTGCTGCTTCGATTTCGGCACTGGTTGGCTGATTTGGCTCTTCACCATCAGGACGGTTATTGATAATGGTTTTAAAACCATTTTCGGCAATCATAGGCACTTGGTCAGGCGTGATTTGTCCGGTAAAGCTAACTTCATGGCTCATAAGAGCTCCTTTTTTTTATTGGTGTTGTTGGGTTTATAAAACGTGTGAGTTCGAGCGACGGTTGTTGTTATAACAGACCTTGCATCAACGCGCTTTGGTACAGTAGCTTGGCGCGTGCCCCAGTACCGCAAAACATTAATATAGGCTTGGGCATGGAGTGATAGAAATCGGCAAACTGCTCGACCGTCAGCATACTTAAGCGCTCATCATCAAACGGCAGATGCTGATACGCTAGGTTTGCCTGTTCGGTAGCCGTTGCTAAATCGCAGCTATTAGGCTGTGTCTCAATTTCGGCATCTGGGCGAATATTAAGCACTGAGCGATAACCAAGCTCAGCAATCTTAACGCATTGGCTTGGGTATATTTGCTTATAAATCGTTAAATCATCGGTCATAAAATAGGTTCAGTTATATTTGTTAAAGTATATTTATTATTGATGGTTGGGCCAAGAATATCAAAGGACTATAAATCAGCATTTTTTAGGCTGATTTCTAGGTTAATTGATTCCCTATTTAGTGCGTCTAGCATAACACAGGCGCTATCATAGCGATATTATGTTGTAGGCGAGAATAGTAATTGAGGTTGAGTGAAATTAATGTCGCAGCTATTTTATTGTGGTTACACTATAGATTATTTTAACGCATCAACAGCATCTAAGGTACTTAGATAGACCTGCCCTGATAGCTCGCTAATCAATGGTGTATGACCGATGATGTCCATCACAGGACCCTTGATAAAGCTAAAATGTAAGCGCTTGTTCTGTAGCGCTAACTCGTAATTTAAAGTGCAAAGCATTTCTTGAGCAGTCAGATCTATATGATTGACGGCGGCCATAATCAAGATGATTTCATTGGCATCGGGATATTGCTGCATGGCATTGAGGATGCGTCGATGTACAGATTCACTATTACCAAAGAACAGACTCTCATCGATACGCAACATCAATAAATTGCTAAAAGTTACGACGTCATGGCGATTGATATTACGAAAATGTCCTGTACCGCCCAATTGTCCAACGATAGCCACGTGCGGCTTACTCGACTGCCAGATGAGACTGGCGAATGACACCATTAGACCAATGACCAGCCCAGTGTTTAGCCCAAATATCAGAACACCGACGAACGCTGCTAAAAAACTAGCGCCATCTAAGCGATCACGCTGCCATGCGGACTTTAAGGTCGCAATATCTATCAGGCCAATGATGGAGGCCATGATAGTTGCGCCCAGTAGTGCATAGGGTAGTGGGGCAAGCGCATTGCTAAAGGCTATGAGTGCAGCAATCATCACCAATACGGTAACGAGACTGGCAAGGGGTGTTTTCGCGCCTGAATCGGCATTGATAGCCGTACGCGAAAAGCCACCCGCAACCGCAAAACTTTGGAACAGTCCACCAGACAGGTTGGCCAGCCCAAGTCCAGTCAGCTCGCGATTGGCATCAAAACTCTCACCACGCAAGCGAGCATAGGTACTGGCGACTGAACTGCTCGACACAAATACGATCAGTGCCATCAATCCTGCGGTTGGCAAGAGTTTCAGCGCTTCTTGTAGGTCTGAGATATGCGGTAACGTAAAGCTCGGTAGCCCTTGTGGAATACGACCGATGGTCGCGACACCATGCGTGCTCCAATGCAGGGCTATACTGAGTACGATAGCGACACCAAGTAAAATAAGCGGAAATAAGCGCTCTGCCCATTTGGCATACGACGATGATAGCCACGTCTGCCATATCCATTCACTTGCATAGCGATTGGCAACCAATAGGGCAAATGCGGTAATACCAATCGCTAAGGTCAATGGATGCAGCTGGCTGGCATAGCGTTGCATAGTAGTCAAATACCCAATCAAACTATTGCCAGTGACCGGAATGTCTGTCAGATATTTGAGCTGACTGACAAATATAAGGACCGCTGCACCGCTGACAAAGCCTGCGGACACGCCGCGACTGATAAACTGCATGATCCAGCCAAGTTTTAACCGTCCTGCAATCCATAGCAGTGCACCTACCATCAGTGCCAATAGGCTGGCCATCAGTGCGTACTGTTCAGTACCTTGCTCAGCGTAGGGCAGTAGGCCACTGGCTGTCATAATGGCGGTAATAGCAACCGGTCCTACGGCTTGCACGTTGCTAGAGCCGAGCCAGGCGTAAACGAGGACAGGTACGATCGCTGCATATAGGCCATAGACAGGCGGCAGTCCTGCCAACACTGCGTAACCTAGGCTCTGCGGTATGACCAACACGCCCACCACTATGCCTGCGACGAGATCAGTCGGCAACGCTGAGAGCTGGTATTGACGCAGCCAAGCTGGAATCAGACGAGCGACGATAGAGGACATATCAATCACCACAGTAGATAGTATAAATAATTAGGCGAGAACGGCGTTATTCTGCTTTCGCACAAAAACGTTGATACAGTAGATCGAGTACAGCTAGCGCATCCTCGCTTGCGATACTATAGTAAATTTGCTTACCTTCGCGGCGTGTGGCGACCAGCTCGTCTTTACGCAATATACCCAATTGCTGCGATAAGCTCGGCTGTCCAACCCCGACCAAATCCTCAAGCTCACCGACACAATATTCGCCTTGAGTCAATTGGCAGAGAAGAAGTAGGCGATCGGGGTGCGATAGCGACTTTAATAGTTGGCTGGCTTGTAGCGATGCTTGCTGCATTTGCTTGGCAAGATCGGCAGGTACTAAATCTGCAGTATCAGATGACCCATCGTCAGTGGGACTGCGAGTAGGTGTACCTTCGGCTGAAATAGAAGTAGTCAGAACAAATTCCTTACATTAGAGGGTAACAAATACCATGATTTTTTGAGCAATATATAGTTGATTATCAATGATATCACGCCACATAGCAAGTTATCATTAATTACATTATATAAATTGATAAATTGTATGGTGGTTGTTATATTGGTGGCATCAGATAAGTCGTAGGAACGCATTATATACGACTGAATATCATACTTAAGGGTTAATTAAACATAAAAATCCCTATGACCAAAATATGTATAAATAACTTATGTATAAATAATTAAAGAGGCCGCCATGCAAGTTCATTCTTTTTTAGATAGCGATACAGAAACCTATACCCACGTACTTGCTGATACCGAGCAAAAATTATGCGCCATTGTCGATCCTGTATTGAACTTCGATGCTAAGTCAGGCCGAACCAATACCAGCAGTGTCGATGAAGTGATTGAGTTTGTACGTGAGCAAGATTGGGCGCTCAAGTACATTATCGAGACCCATGCACATGCAGATCATTTATCAGCGGCCATCCATGTAAAAGAAAGCCTTGGCGGACAACTAGTCATCGGTCAGCATATCACCGAAGTACAAAAAATCTTTAAGCAAATTTTTAACTTTGACACGAGTTTCCGCACTGATGCCAGCCAGTTTGATATTTTGACAGACGAAGGCGAGACCTTAGAGCTTGGCAACATTACTATCACTGCGATGTATGTACCCGGACATACGCGTGCCGATATGGCCTATCTAGCCGCTGATGATGAAAAAACAGTGGTATTCGTTGGAGATACATTGTTCGCACCTGATGTCGGTACAGCGCGCTGCGATTTTCCTGGCGGCGATGCCAAAACGCTTTATCAGTCTATTCAAAAGCTGCTAGCACTTCCTGAAGATACGGTCATGTATCTGTGTCATGATTATCCAAGCAAAGGTCGTCAGCACTGCCCAACGACGACAGTAGCCGCGCAAAAACTAGAAAATATCCATGTTAAAGACAGTATAAACGAAGCGGAGTTTGTGCAGATGCGTGAGCGCCGTGATGCGACTTTAGATATGCCTCGCCTTATCATTCCTGCTGTACAAATCAATATCGATGCCGGACATTTTCCCGAGCCAGAAGACAATGGTACGCGCTATCTAAAAGTACCGATCAATGTTCTCGGTGGATAAGTTAAACAGTGCAATAACTGAAAGTCATTACCTGATGCAGTTCTACGTAAGTATCGTATGATTGATATCTATAAGAATGCTAACCTGTAGACTGTCCGTTTTTAGATACTGTGTATGACCAACTGCAAGCGCTAAAGGCGGCAATAACTGGAGAGAACAATGAACCCTTACGAGCGCTATGTGTTGCCAAAGATGATAGATATTGCCTGTAGTACGGGCAATGTCATGAAAGCACGTTCCAAAATTGTTCCGCAAGCGCTCGGTAAGGTGTTGGAGATTGGCATTGGCAGCGGTTTGAATTTGCAGTTTTATGATGCTAATAAAGTCTCTTCTATTATCGGTGTGGATCCAGCAGCTCAGATGCAGTCGCTGGCTCGTGAGCGTGCAGCTGACATTGGCATTCCGGTTGAAGTGATAGCTGTCGATGTACAAGGTATTCATGCTGATACAGATCAATTTGATACGATTGTAATGACTTTTACCTTGTGCAGTATTGATGACCCAGTAGCCGCGCTCCGAGAAATGGCGCGCGTGCTAAGACCTAGCGGTCGCTTACTATTTTGTGAGCACGGACTGGCACCAGATTCTTCTGTTGAGCGTTGGCAGCATCGATTGACGCCTTTTTGGAAGCCTATAGCAGGTGGGTGTCATTTAAATCGCGATATTCCGGCGCTTATTAGAGAAGGTGGTTTTGCTATTGATGAGTTGAGCGAAGCGTATTTGCCCGGTCCACGGCCGATGAGCTATGTGTATAGCGGTGTGGCACAGAAACTCGCATAAAGGATAAGCCCAATTAACTATGCTAAAATTATTCATGTAATCAATCAACGCAACGACGACTACAGCTATAACTACAGCAAGCAACGTAAATAGCCTTTAGATAAGAGCGTTCATGAACAGTATTTGAAATAACAAAATAATTATAATAGGAATTAAATAATGAGTGAGCAAAGTTTTCATCTAGTATGCCCACATTGCCAAGCAACCAATCGTGTACCTGCTGCACGATTAAGCGCTGCGCCAAAATGCGGTAAATGTGGTCAGCCATTATTGACTGCCAGTCCACATGAGCTAAATGCGCAAACAGCTAATAAGGTTATCCAAAAGAACGATGTACTGACTATCGTGGATTTTTGGGCGAGCTGGTGTCAGCCTTGCATCATGATGGCGCCAGAGTTCAAGAGCGCTGCTAGCCAATTGCCACAGGTGGTCTTTGCCAAGGTACAAACGGATAAATACGAGCAGGCAGCCGCTCCTTACAATATTCGCAGCTTGCCAACGATGGTTGCTTTTAGAAACGGTAAAGAAGTGGCGCGACAATCAGGCGCGCTACCAAGTCATCAAATCATCCAGTGGGTACAAAGCTTACAGTCTTAGTATTAGTCAGGCTAGATTATTTTTTCTCCAAGCTATCTAAACGCTCATGTTTTCTTATAAAAAACCGTAGCAATAAAAAAGACAATATGCGATCTGCATATTGGCTTTTTTTCTATTTCATGTACTATTTTATGGTGTCATACACTATTTTACGGTATCAGGCACTATCTTAGTCGTGCAGATAGCATTGCAATTTCTTAAGCTTACTCACCATAAATCTTGATACCATTGGCAAAGCTACAACGCTGAATGCGGGCAGATTGGACAATTGCATCACGCTCACCGTAGAGACGCGATAATTTTGCATCACGTGCTTTGGTATTGTTACTTTTGCCTAGACCAAAGCTGATATTCGGCGAGATACCCCAGCGTCCTGCAGAGACACCAACACCGACGCCTGATGCCGATAGGGTAGACTGCTCATTGCGTGCCGCTTCGACATAGCGGTTGACACGAGTATACTCTTGGCCAAGTGCTTGGCAATTATAATTTTGATAAGTACTTGGCGGTACATATTGCGGGGTGATGTTACCAGTAGAGGCACAGCCTGAGAGCGCAAAAATGCCAGCTAGTAGTGTCGCTGTCGTAAACGTTTTCATAATGGCTCCAGTGGCTAAGTGATTGTATTTATATCTATTTAAGATAGCAAAAATAGCGCAATTAAGATATTGAAAATCCATCGATGATTAAAAATTTTCGCATCATATCATCAACACATCGACAGCTTTCTAAAACGGTTGCTTATTAAAATAGAAAATCGCCTATTAAAATAAGTTTGCTGGCTTGGCAAAGGCAAGTATCACGATACCAATATAGGCAACGGCAGCGATAAGAATGCCTGTTTTTCTTTGCACAGGTGTCGCATCAACCTTAAACGCTTTAATGCTTGAACTAATAGCAGCGATCAGTAAGATAATTTTGGCAAACACCCACTGTACAGGAGCGTTGGCACCCATCAATTGCATTAGCATCATTGCACCTGACAGGATAAGCAGGGCATAGATAATATGCGTGGCTATTTTGACCACACGTGGTGCGCGGCGGTCTGCGCTGAGTACTAAGTAACTTTGATATAAAAATAGCACAACAGTCAGCGCTGCCATCAGCATATGTAGATGTTTCATTGAATATTGCTCCCTCTAAAACTGCATTATATAGGCTAATTTAAAATATGTAGTTGCGATGCAAACATAATCGGCTATTTGTTTTGACCGGCACATAATGGACTCGCAGGGCTTTGACCTTGCCATTCTGTCGGAGTATAGGCATGGATAGCGAGGGCATGTACTTGGCCGCCTTGTGAAGTGAGTAAAGGCGTGACTAAGCCATATATCAGCTGATGACGCCCGACCAGTCTTTTGCCGTCAAATGCATCGCTAACGATAGTGAGCTTAAAGTGGCTTTCTTTACCTTCAAAGTAACCGGCATGAGACATTGACTCATTAATCAGTTCGATATGCTGCGGCGCAAGCGCCTGTAATTCGGCATGAAGTGCGTCGGCAGTAGGTGTGGTATTCATAACAATCCTTCAATGTATTTTGCGCAATTTGATTGAGCAATCTGCAAATAATATTTATCGGCATTATAACAGACACGGTAAGTGGTATAGCGTGCGATTGCCAAATCGATCAACTGCAAACCCTGCTGATTACAGTGCTTATCAACTACAGTGCTTATCAACTGCAATGCTTATCAACTGCAATGCTTGTCAATTATAAAACCTGTAATGTCTGGCTATAACTAAAAAAGCAAAGCACAACGCTTTGGCTGTACTTTGCTTCTATGATATCTAAACACGCACTGATAAAGCGTAAAGGTAGCTAATTAGCGGCGCGACTGTTGATATAGAGGCGTAACTTTTGGCATCAATGACTGTAACTCTGCGATACGGCTGCTACTGGTTGGGTGAGTGCTAAGGAATTGTGGTGGCTCACCTTGGCTGGCTTTTTGCATTTTTTGCCAAAGCGTAACAGCCGCCTGAGGGTTATAACCTGCACGTGCCATCAGCTCAAGACCGATCTGATCGGCTTCGCTTTCTTGAGTGCGACTATGGGGTAGGCTCAAGCCTAAATTACCCGCAGTACCAGCTAGCTCAGCCTGTCCTTGTGATAAGCCAAATATACTAGCAGCCAGACCGATACCAGTTTGGGTCGCATACTCGCGTGACAGACGCTCGCGTGAATGCTCACGTAATGCATGAGAGATTTCATGACCCATGATAGCAGCAATCTCATCATCAGTGAGGTTCAAACGATCGATGATGCCTGAATAAAACATGATCTTACCACCCGGCACCACAAATGCATTTAGATCGTTAGACTTAATGGTGTGTACTTCCCATTGCCACTTGGCTGCATCTGCGCGATAGACGCCAACTTGACCAACCAAACGGTTCGCAATATTTTTTAAGCGGTTTAGCTGAGCGGTGTTGGTATCTAGCACACCTTTTGATTTTGCGTCTTGTATTGTTTTGGCATAGCTTTGGGCAGATAGCGCCAATACTTGCTCACTAGACACTAATAGCAACTGCTGACGATCAACACCAACCGCGCCAGTACTGGTCGTACTGGTACAGCCAGTCAAGGTCAGGGCTGACAACGAAGCGGCCATTACCGTCGTACTCAATAACTTCTTCATAAAAATATCCTCTCTATAAGATGGAAAAACATAAAGCCAAACAAGTTAAAAAACAGTGCAGCAGATGAGGGAGCCGTGTTTATTAATCTTTTAGTAGTGCTTATTCATCTGCTTAAACAGTAAAAGTCTACCTTAACTGCCATTGGACATAAGTATAATAATGTTAACCAATCAAAACCAAGGGTGAAAAAGTAACAATAAAGCGTATGATTGTAAGTGTGATATCTTTTTATTAGAGTAAGAATAGTGAGTTTTTCTTTTATCGATTGTCTTATGACCGTTATAAAGCTAAGAGAAGTGAATCCCAGACTTAAAGTTCTATAATCAATGTGAAATATTTTTAATTTAATTAAAATTAATTCCTGTTTTTAAATCAATTGCTTATGTTTGTTTATCCGATAAAAAGGGCATTTAGCTAAAAATATTAGAAATAAATTCTAAAAAAGGTGTTGACACCCACAGAATATTTGCTAAAATAGCCAGCCTATCGAGACGGAGTAGTTGTTAACAACGCTACGGATTGATACTAAGCGGGAATAGCTCAGTGGTAGAGCATAACCTTGCCAAGGTTGGGGTCGAGAGTTCGAATCTCTTTTCCCGCTCCAAATATGGCTTGAAAAAGCGCAAAAAGCCTCACTTCACAGTGAGGCTTTTTTTTATGTGTAAAATCTGTCCTAAGTCAGCTAATAGCGAAAACATAGAAATCAAAAACTAAAGCTAACTATCAGCAAGACAGAGATTATCGATATTGAAGAATAGATGCGCACCCCGAATACCTGAGCAAACTAAACCTATAGCAACATAAGGGCATCCAATGCCACCAAAACCCCTCACATTAATCAGTGCCAAGCTCGCCTTTATTATATCCGCCATCGTCATCGGTATCATGGGCATCACCATGATTGGCTTTGGCTGGGTGCCGCACCTGTCTCTTATATTGGCTATCTGTGTGCTACTGGCTATCGGTATGTATAAAGGACTCAGCTTTGATGACATGCAAGCGCAAATGGCCTCAGGTGTCATGCGCGGTATTGGTGCTATCTATTTGTTCTTCTTTATCGGACTGATGGTTGCGGCTTTAATGATGTCGGGTGCTATTCCAACGCTTATGTATGTAGGCTTTCAGCTGATCTCACCTGAGTATTACTATATCTCTGCCTTTATCTTGACCTCTATTATCGGTATTGCTCTAGGTAGTAGTTTGACGACTGCAGCTACTTTGGGCGTGGCGTTTATTGGTATGAGTAATGCCTTTGATGCCAATGTGGCGATAGCAGCGGGGGCAGTGGTATCAGGTGCGTTCTTTGGCGATAAGATGTCGCCATTGTCTGATACTTGTACGATTGCGTCTTCAGTAGTTGGTATCGATCTGTTTGAGCACATTCGCAATATGATGTATACGACAGTCCCTGCGTGGATACTGACGGTGATACTGTTTTGGATGTTCTCAGGACAGACGACCAGTGCTGATCTGAGTCAAGTGACTATATTACAAGGTCAGCTGATAGACAGCGGTCTGGTACATGGATATTCGGTACTACCCTTTGTAGTATTAGTCGGACTAGCACTGTTTCGGGTTAATGCGATTTATACGATTATCTGTACGATTGCCGCGGCACTGATTATTACTTATATCCATAGTTCACCAAGCTTTGGTCAACTGGGCGGTTATCTGTTTGCAGGCTATGCACCTGCTGAATCATTAGAGCTGGGTGAGGTAGGTGGTATGCTGTCGCGTGGCGGTGTACAGAGTATGTTCTTTACTCAGGCGATTGTGATACTAGCCCTAAGCTTAGGTGGTTTATTAACGGCACTAGGTATTCTGCCAGCACTGCTATCTGGTATTAAGGATACATTGACGACATCAGGACGAGCTATCTTTGCGGCAGCGATGTCGGCACTAAGCATTAACGTGCTGATCGGTGAGCAGTACTTGAGCATCTTATTGTCAGGTACAGCATTTCGTTCGACATTTGAGCGCTTACATCTACATCCGAAGAATCTGTCGCGGACGATTGAGGATGCGGGAACGGTGATTAATCCATTAGTGCCTTGGAGTGTGTGCGGAGTATTTATCAGTCAGGCGTTAGGGGTGCCGGTATTAGACTATCTGCCTTATGCATTCTTCTGTTATTTGTCACTGCTATTGACGCTGCTATTCGGGTTTACGGGGCTGACGATTAGTAAAGTGAAAGAAGGGACGGCGCCCCAAAATCAATAGCAATTGATATCGTTAAGGATAATAAGAGTGTTGATTAATACTGATCCCAGTACGGATTATCACCGAATTGCTCGGCAATAAAATCAATCAAGTAACGACAACGCTGCGACAAAAAACGATTCTTTGGATAAACAGCATAAGCGGTTAGGGTTGGCAATTGATAGTGTTGGAAGACAGGTACCAGCTCGCCCAGCGCCAGTTGTTTATAAGCAATAAAAGTCGGCACAAAGGTAATGCCATGTCCTTTGACTGCCAAATCTACTAAGAACTCACCATTGGTGGCTTTGATTTTGGCATCTATCGTACGATGATGACTTCTGCCTTCAGTATCCACCAAGTTTATACTATTGGTTTGACCGAGACTGTATTGCAAAAGCGCATGGTTGTCTAAATCGTCTAGCGTCTCAGGCATGCCCATTCTTGCCAAATAATCGGGACTGGCGCAAATCACACAACGAATCAATGCCAATTTTTTTGCTTGATAGCTAGAATCTTGTAGCTCGCCGATTCGAATGGCCAACTCATAGCCTTCTTCAATCAAATCGATACGTCGGTCAGAAAAATCCAGATCGAATCTCAGATTGGGATGTTTATTGGCGTATTTATCAATCACATCGTTCAGATGCATGAGTCCAAAGGACAACGGCGCTGTCATTTTTAGCGTACCTTCAATACGCATGGGAGCGTCAGTAGCATGCTCATTGACAGCGTCAACCGCACGCAAGATATTATTCACTTGCTGATAATATTGCTCACCAGCTTGCGTCAACTTAGATTGGCGGGTAGTACGGCTGATTAGTTGACTGCCTAAACGCTCTTCCAATTCTTTAAGTCGGCGGCTGACGGCTGATTTTGCAATATTTAACTGCTCAGCAGCTTTAGTAATACTACCTGCCTCAACAATGCGTACAAACATCGCCATGTCTTCTAATTGACCCATTATCGATGCCTCATGATTGTTCTTACACCAAGAACTTATATTTGTGATTATTGCTGTTTATCCCATGCTAGTCAACGCCTATAATCGCGCTATTCTCTACTTAGAGACATGATTAAACACACTTTTGGAGCATTATTATGGACAAGTTACAGCAATTTAGCGCACCGCTCGGTCGTCTATTATTATCAATCATTTTCATCTTTGCAGGCATTGGTAAAATCACAGATTATGCGACTACTCAAGGCTATATGGAGTCAGTAGGTGTGCCTGGTATGTTACTACCATTGGTAATCGCGTTTGAGGTACTAGGTGGTATCGCTGTCTTGCTAGGTTATAAAGCTCGCCCAATCGCTTTCTTGTTCGCCGGGTTTAGCATCGTGTCAGCTATTCTTTTTCATCAGTTCTGGGTTGATGAATCACAGATGATCTCATTTATGAAAAACATTTCGATCGCAGGTGGGTTTTTGATGATTTTTGCTCATGGTGCGGGTGCTTACTCAATAGACAATAAGCGATAAACAATCAGTAACTGATCTACCTCTTATACGCTTACGAAGAACAATCATGAATGGGTACTTTTAAATAAAAACAGTCATGAACATTTTCACAGAACATTTCAACAGCAGACAGTTTTTTATATAAACATAACTTAAAGTAATTTATATAAAGTTAGCTGTGCTAATATATGTAAAAAATCTATATTACGTTAAAACCGCTCTGATTGTTCTATAAAAAAGAATAGTTAATTGCATTTAGTGTTGTTTATCTATGTAGAATTAATAATTATAATAAGCCTATTGTTTAAATAGATTAATCGATAATAAGTATATAGAGGATTAATCTGTTGATAGCTAAGGATAAATAATGAAAACAATCTATCATGCAGCAGACTCACGTGGCGATGCCAATCATGGCTGGCTTAAAAGCAGGCATACCTTTAGCTTTGCCAATTATCATAATCCTGAGCGTGTGGGGTTTGGTGCCTTACGCGTTATTAATGATGATTTTGTCATTGGCGGTCAAGGGTTTGGCAAACACTCGCACCGTAACATGGAGATTATCAGTATTCCTCTATCCGGCAAGCTCGCTCATGGCGATAGTATCGGCAACGAGGGCGTCATAGAAACTGGTGAGATTCAAGTGATGTCAGCGGGTACAGGCATTACCCATAGTGAAATGAATGGTGACGATGCAGAGGCTGTGAGGTTTTTGCAGATTTGGGTGATACCAAACAAAATGGATGTCGCACCGCGTTATCAGCAGGTACATATGGGCGATATCATGCGACCTAACGAGCTTAGCCAAGTGCTGTCACCTAATGCCGATGATGCAGGTGTTTGGATTCATCAAGATGCTTGGTTTAGCATGGGTGGTTTTGACGAAGGTATATCGCAAACTTATCAGTTAAATGACTCTAACAACGGTGTCTACGTATTTGTCATCAGTGGTGAAGTCGTGATAGATGGCCAAGTCCTGTCTATTCGTGACGGCCTTTGCATTTGGGATATTCAGAGCTTTATGATGGACGCAACAGTAGCTAGCCGTGTGCTAGTGATGGAAGTACCGCTATTTATGTAGTCAAGAACAAAGCTCTTTATCAATTAAAGCATTTATATCAATAACCATTAACGCTAAAAATTATTTTTATTAATAACTATTTTACTAACAACATGGAGAAACACTATGTCAGATTTAACAACACTACAGCAGCTTGCAGAGAAACGTCGTTCTATCTATGCGCTAAGCAACCAACTGCCAGTAGCTAACGACGAAATCGTGAAAATAGTTGAGCATGCTATTTTGCACACGCCATCGTCGTTTAACTCGCAATCAACGCGTATCGTTGTATTGTTCGGCGATGACCATCGCAAGTTGTGGGATATGACCGAAGATACATTACGCGAAATCGTTGGTGACGAAGAGAAGTTCAAATCGACTAAAGAGCGTGTCAATGGTTTCCGTAACGGAGCTGGTACGGTGCTGTTTTTTGAAGATCAAGCAGTCGTTAGAGGCATGCAAGAAGCAGCGCCACTATATGCTGACAACTTCCCAATCTGGGCAAGTCAAACCAGCGCCATGCATCAGTATGTTATCTGGACGGCACTAGCCAGTATCGATGTTGGCGCAAACTTACAGCACTACAATCCAGTAATCGATCAAAAAGTAGCCAGCGCTTGGGATATCGACAAAGACTGGACGCTAAATGCACAATTGGTATTTGGAACGATTGAGCAGCCAGCGGGAGAAAAAGCATTTAAGCCAGTCGAAGAGCGTATGAAAGTGTTTGGTGCGTAAGATAGAGTAGTCTATTCTATATAACCCCAAAAGCTTAATAGTCCCAAAATATCAATATTCCTAAAAGCTTACGTAAAAAAAGCGCCACTCAGTAATATCTGGGTGGCGTTTTTTTATTGGCGACATTCTTTTGTTGAGGGTGAGAATTGTAGATTTTATCGAATAGCCTACAGCTAAGCTAAATTCCTGCAGAAATTACGCAGAGATTAACGACTATTTACGTTGCATCAAACTGTTAGCGACCCATGCTGGACCGATTAATAAAAACTGTAAATCTTTAAAGAAAGAAGGTTTTTTACCTTCGATTTTATGCCCAATGAACTGGCCAATCCATGCAACGACAAATACCGCTGCCCACGCTTTAAAGCCCCATGGCATCGCTGCCATCACTGATAGACAAATAAGAATAAACATTCCCATTGCTAAAAACAGTGGCGTAGATAAACGCATATAAAACAGTAATACCAGTGCGCTTAGTACTAAGGTAAACCATACGGATAGCGACATGCCCATGCCTAACAGGCTGACAAAAATGGTTGGCACACATAACCAATGGATTTTTTTATTGACCAAGTTTTGGTGACTGACAGAGTACTCACTAAGCCACTGCTCTAGCGTACGTTTAGACATTTTGGGTTGACGAGACATACTAACCTCCCTGTTAGTAAATAAGATAAGTAACTGATACTAGCTAATGGACTCGCTACTGATCTCAGTATGAATATGATTGTTAATATCAGTTGTAGCACTAATTGCGCCTGTCTACCATGTTATCTGATAGACGGCACAGTCAAGTTCACTCGTACTATTGATACTATATCAGCAAGATTTTATTCAAACTCCCAAGGGTTCTTTTCTACAAGAAACACATTATCCTTGCTCGCTGCGATGCCATTCATAAAGGCCGATAAAGGCGTTTACTTGATACACCATAGTCTGAATAGCAAAGATATAGTTACCAGACATCAGATTCACAATGAGCCAGACGAAGTTGACGATAATCCATAACCACCAATTAAATGAATAACGCAGAATCATAGCTGCTTGAGCGGTAATAGAAAGCACAAAGGCAATCACATTAATCCAAAAGAAAGAGATAAATCCCAAAAACAGACTACTATCATCCTGTACGACCGCATAACCATAGCTTGCTAATAAGTCATTTACCGTAGGAAAAAGGGCAAGACCAATGATAATGAATGCAGCAGTGATTAACCAGACAGCTTTACTCGCTGACTTGGGTATCATGTCGCCATCAGGGTCAGTATGCTTCGACCAATAAAAGATACCGTAAACATGGGTAAAAAAGTTAAATAGTGGAGCAAGCATCAAACCTACTGCGCCAGACGTTGCCTGTACGATGACTTCGCCTGCCGTTGCCCCCATACCAAAGCCATTGCCCATGACGTTTTTGCGGAATGATAGCGAGACTACGCAGACCAAACCAATGAACGAGACTGCTAAATAAAACCAATCAAGCGTGGTATGGTCTGTCGTGAGCCAAAAACCCGCAGATAAGGCAATGACACCGCAAATAAACCAAATGATAATCCATTGCATCGCCCATTTTCCGGTGATGTTGTCCAATAGCTGAATACGCATCGCTTTTCCCCTAAAGTAAATACTGATATCAATATAGTGCTAACTGTCATGTATTAGTTAAATAAAGTGTGCTAGTTAAATAACGTGTGCTAGTGAATAAATTATTATAAATATGCTCAGTACAGTTTATGATTTTTTGCCATAGATGTATTGATCAATCAATAACAATGCCTGCTGATAGCGAGCATCATAGTCGGGCTGATCGATCATATGCGGCGCAATATCGTGACGCGCAAAAATATCTATCAAACGCTGCTCAAAGCGTCCGCGTGCCTCAGGCGTTCCTAAAGAGCGCATACCATCATCAACCCATGGCGTATTGTTATCTAGCATGATGGTGTGGTCTAAGCGAAACTCATCAATACAAGCAGCCACGAAAGGATGCGTGCGACCCTCGTACTCTTCACAAAATGCTTGCGTAGTGACAAAGTCAGTATCAACGATGGTAATAGGGGCCGTTGCATTCGCTTTAGCTTCTCGGATTGCCTCAGCATGATCAAGACAAATAGGGCCATAATCACTGTACTGTAATCCGACCTCGCTACCACCCAAATCCGTACCGACATATAGGCGTCCCATTTCTAGGGCAAAGCTAGCACCATAATAATTGGCAAGCTTATGTACCAGCGTTGTTTTACCTGAGCTTTCACCGCCGACGATAGCGACAGTCTTGGTATAGTCAACGCGGGCTTGCGGATGAAGTGCTGACCAATGGGCGACTGGATCACGCGCAATCGCATAAGAGTCAAACTTAGGCTGTAGCGGCGTAGTAACGACTGGCAAAAGCAGCTGCTTTTGTATGTCATTGTGAGTGAGCGGATGGTTGTCCGCCATAAACAATACAGTCTCTGCTGATAGTGATAGTGCGTCCATCAAACGTTGCAATTTGGCATTACTGGCAGCGACATCAATACTGACATCATCGCTAGTGCTATACAGATGTTCGTGCAGCGGTAGCTCTATCTCATGAGTAGTATGAATATGAATAAATGCCAAGTCGGCACAGGCCATCTGTAGCCAACGTGCTTTGTCTTGCAAGGTAATAGCAAAATCTGGATGCGGCGATGGATGCGCCATAATAACGATATGTAAGGTTTTGGCTTGTCCTGCTGCATCCAATATGCTGCGCATCTGCCCTAAGTGCAGGGGCTCAAAATGTCCAATCATTAATCCAGTATCGTACATAGTTATCCTTATTATTTTTTTATTTTAATCTCAGCGTTCTATGTCTATTCCAAAAAATGCGACTAATGCTGTCTAAGTTAAACGAGCCAAATTAGACATCTATCAAGATCTAAAGCAGAAATCTATTAAGAATCGTAATACCAACCACGTTCTTTACTTCTACTATTCTTCGTAAAGGTATTCTTATCTAATAGTTGAGCAGTGTTATAACTTTCATTATAGAATATCTGAAAACTTAAGTTGCTTATCAGCATGGTATAAAGCTTTTGGATGATTTGCAGGTGGGTTATTGTAAAAATAAGGTATATCGCACGTACAAGGAATCGCAGGTTTTTTAATCGAGGGTTCTTTTAATCGAGTAAAGTTGGTTAGCTAAAAAATTATTCAGACTATCAAAAGTTTCACTTGATTTTAGCGTTATAAAGCGAGCTTATCTCTTTGATTAAATTAAAAATAACGAGATACGTGAAGCTAGATTGCAAGGTTATAGCAACAAAGATGATTTTGAAACATTTTGAAATAAATATTTAAAATCAGGGACTTGCATGGTGCTATGACAGATTAGGGTAAGCTTGAGTAGCATAAACTCACAAAGTACTGCTATACCTTCAACAGATAAATCCTGAATTATTGATATACTGATTCGTAAGTTAACAAAGCAAGATAATGTTTTAGCTAAATACGTAAGACAATCAAAAATATAGAATAAAAAAATAAACAAGAATAGAAAAAAGAGAGGTATTTGATTTGGCTAAGTTAGCAAAATTACATCGCTCACCAAACAATCGCATGATAGCAGGTGTGATGGGTGGCATTGCAGAATATGCTGGTTGGTCGCCAACATGGGTGAGAGTATTATTTGTAATCATTTCATCGTTGAGCGCAGCTGTACCGGGCATTTTAATTTATATCATCCTATGGATAATTATGCCAAAAGCCAATAGTCAGTCTTATCAGTAATAAGAGCCTAATAGTTATTTTTAAAATTAGCTTTTCTGAACCAGTTAAAGAGTCAAGTTTAAGTTAGACCTAGTTGCTAAAAACAGTAGACCTCCAAAAAATAAAAAGCCTGATCAATCAGGATGCCCAAGATACAATTTTCCTCCTGCCCGAATGCTAGCGCATTTGGGTATTTTTTTATTTATTGTATTAGTGCGACTTCCATGATGATTTGCCTAAAAATACGCTATACAACCGAGGTTTTGTGCCCACTATGCAAATTTAGTTGATGTAAATATGGATAAAATAGTCAATTTTTAGTAAGGTGAGCAGGCAGATAGAGTCGTTGCCGAATAGGTCGCGCGAGCGCTATCAGAGATTTATTTAATAATACTCATTTCACAGTGGCTTTACTATGAAAACCGAAACTATGACATCCCAAGCGATAACTCCGATGACACAAGATAAAGACTCTCAACCGATGACTTTTCAAGATTTAATCTTAACTTTGCAAAATTATTGGGCCGATAAAGGCTGCGTTGTATTGCAGCCTTACGACATGGAAGTCGGTGCAGGTACTTTTCATACCGCGACGTTTTTGCGCTCGTTAGGTCCTGAGCGCTGGAATGCGGCTTATGTACAGCCATCACGTCGTCCTACTGACGGGCGCTATGGTGATAACCCGAACCGCCTGCAGCATTATTATCAGTTCCAAGTTGTATTAAAGCCGAACCCACCGAACATTCAAGAGCTGTATTTGGACTCACTACGAGCCATTGGTATTGATCCATTGGTGCATGACGTGCGCTTTGTAGAAGACAACTGGGAATCGCCAACGCTTGGTGCGTGGGGACTTGGTTGGGAGATTTGGCTAAACGGTATGGAAGTCACGCAATTCACGTACTTCCAGCAAGTCGGCGGTATTGAATGTTTCCCAGTCACTGGCGAAATCACTTACGGACTTGAGCGTTTGGCCATGTATGTACAGGGCGTCGACAGCGTTTATGATTTGGTCTGGGCAGACGGTGAATTTGGCCGTGTCACGTATGGCGATGTTTTTCATCAAAATGAAGTCGAGCAGTCTACCTATAACTTTGAGCACGCTGATGTGCCGATGATGGGCGAGATGTTTGACTTTTATGAGCAACAAGCCGACAAATTGGTCGATGCAGGATTGCCATTGCCAGCTTATGAGATGGTATTAAAAGCATCTCACGCCTTTAACTTGCTTGATGCACGCGGCGCTATTTCAGTGACTGAGCGTCAGCGTTTTATCCTACGTGTGCGTACACTTGCTCGTAAGGTTGCTTTTGGTTATGTCGAAGCTCGTGCCAAATTGGGCTTCCCATTGGCTGATGAAGAACATCGCCAAGCTGCGCTTGATAAATATTTGCCAAAAGAAGACGTGGCAGCAGACACCTTAGCAGCAGACGGCATAACAAAAGAAACTACTGACACTAACCAATCTACTAACGATAAATAGGAGCATCCCATGAGTACTATTCTATTTGAACTGGGGTGTGAAGAGCTACCTCCAAAAAGCCTAAAACCATTACGTGATGCGCTACAAGCCAGTGTCACTGAGCAATTAACAGCAGCAGATATTACCTTTGATAGCATCAAAGCCTTTGCTGCTCCGCGCCGCTTGGCAATTCAGATTCAAGGTATTAGCGATAAGCAGCCTGATCGCACTGAGCAAAAACGCGGACCTGCGATTAAAGCAGCGTTCGATGCAGAGAGCAATCCAACACGTGCGGCCATGGGTTTTGCCAAAGGTTTGGGTATTGAAGCTAGCGAGCTAACGACCATCAAAACCGACAAAGGTGACTATGTCGGTTTTGAGCAGACTATCCGTGGCCAAGCGACCACTGAGCTACTGCCTGCTATTTTCCAAACCGCGCTAGATAATCTGCCGATTGCTAAGCGTATGCGCTCAGGCGCTAGTCGTGATGAGTTTGTGCGTCCAGTACAGTGGGCAGTATTGATGCAGGATGATACTGTCATTGATGCCACTATCCAAGGTCATCAGACTGGTACGCAAACGCGTGGTCATCGCTTCCACAGCCCTGACTACCATAATATTGCTCATGCCAATGATTATGAAGAATTACTAAGTGATCTAAAAGTGGTAGCAGATTTTGATAAGCGTCAAATGTTGATCAAAAACCAAGTCAAAGCTTTGGCAGACGAAGTCAATTCTGATGCCATCGTACCGCAAGATTTGTTGGATGAAGTCACCGCATTGGTCGATTTTCCAATTGCGCTACGAGCAAGCTTTGAAGCACGCTTTTTACAAGTACCGCAAGAAGCGCTTATCTCGACCATGCAAGCGGATCAAAAGTATTTTTGCTTGACGGATAAGACTGGCAAATTGCAGCCGTATTTCATTTTTATTACCAATATTGAATCAAAAGATCCTAACCAGATTATCGAAGGTAATGAAAAAGTTGTACGTCCACGTTTGGCTGATGCAGAGTTTTTCTTCTTGCAAGATCAAAAGCAGCCATTGTTTGCGCTCACAGAGAGCCTAAAAAATCGCGTATTCCAAGACAAGCTGGGGACGATTTGGGAGAAATCTGAGCGTATTGCTAAGCTTGCTGCGTTTATCGCTACATTGATGCAGCAGCAAGGCCACGATATCAATGTTGATGAAACCGTACGTGCAGGCATTTTGTCTAAAGCAGATTTAGCCAGCTCGCTCGTCGGCGAGTACCCTGAATTACAAGGTATCGCAGGTACGTATTATGCGCGTCTAAACGATGAGCCAGAAGCGGTCGCCGCCAGTTTAGAAGAGCAGTATCTGCCGAAATTCAGTGGCGATGTGCTACCACAGACACCGATTGGCATTTGCTTAGCCTTAGCGGATCGTTTGGACACATTGGTTGGTATTTTTGCGATTGACCAAGCGCCAACGGGTTCAAAGGATCCGTTTAGCTTACGTCGTTCTGCTATTGGTATCTTGCGTATTTTGATCGAAAAGCAGTTGCCGATTAATCTGGTAGCGCTCGTTGAGCAAGCGATTAAAGGCTATAGTGATGCTGAAGGTAGCAAAATTGCCAAAATGGGTGATGCTTTTACCCAAGTCATGGCATTCCTAAACTCGCGCTACCGTGCGATGTATACGGAGCAGGGCGTTAGTGTCGATACGATTCAAGCAGTGCAAGCGATTAACCCGCATATGCCGCTTGATTTTGATCAGCGTATCCGTGCAGTGCAAGCATTTAGCGAGCTATCACAAGCGTCGATGTTGGCTGACTCAAACAAACGTGTTGCTAATATATTGGCCAAGTCAGAAGTGAGCGTAGCTGATACAGTCGATGAAGCACTACTGTCTGAATCTGCTGAGCAAAACCTATATGCAAATGTGCAGCAAGCACAGACAATGGTACAACCATTGCTTGAGCAAGCGGACTATACGCAAGTATTGCAAACGCTGGCTAGCTTAGATGAGCCGTTGACCCAGTTCTTTGACAATGTGATGGTCAACAGTGAAGATGCTGCGCTTAAAAACAATCGTTTGGCATTGCTAAAACAGGTTCGCGCCTTGTTCTTGACGGTAGCTGATATTAGCGAGCTACAGCTGTAACTCTGCTAAAAGCTGATTGTTACTTTAACCTGATTATTGCTTTAACTTGACGGTTACTTTTGATAAAAAACCTGGCTTATCATGGCCAGGTTTTTTGTTATGCAGTTGACTGGTTTACTCATACAGTTATCCGCTGGATATAAGTCCGTTAGCGCAATAAGCAATTAAACGGTAAAGGCATTGTATTATCGCTAGTATTGACGGTAAAATTTATGCTATCAAAACGTCTTAAATAATCTTATTTAGTAGATTTCATTATTTCTCACGTTTACCCGTCATCGAAGGAGCACTGCCGTGTTTGCTGTTATTATCGTCATCCTTATTATTTGGGCTTCAATGTGGGCTTTTTATAAGTTTATGTACCCGCGTGCACCTAAAAGCATGATGCCAAAAGAAGGGGATGTGACCACTCCGCGTCAGTGTAATTTCTGTGGCAACAGCTTGGCTGAATATCGCGGCGTACTCGAAACCAAACCAAGTACAGCTACCGATGGCAATGTTGAAGCGAACCAGGAGTTATTCTTTTGCAATTATGAGCATCAGGCAGACTTTCACGCAGGCAAGACCTACACGCCTTATGCATAAATAGATAAATGATTGACCATAAAAAAGCGCCTAACTTCATTGGCTAGGCGCTTATATGTTTAATACAGTACGATGCATCTACAGAATAGAATGAGCGTCTTTCATGATTTTATTGAGCAATGCCTCAGACTGTTTGTCTTTCTGCAAACGATCTTCGTCATTTCTTTGATTGGCATGGATTTTTTCATATAGGTTTAAGCAGCACAGTACCAGTATGCTTTCTTGACTTAGGCTTGGCGCATCTCTTTTTAGATCGAGCGCATAGTTGTTGATATATGAAACCGCTGACAGTAGCTCTTCTTGCTCATGTACTGGACAAAAGATTGGATAAGTAACCCCAGCAATCGCGATATCAACTTTTTTGATTTGTGGTTCTGGCGCTTTAGGTGTTTTGGTATTAGATTGTGCCATGGCGCTTGATATATTTGATGCTGGTGTCGTTTTTTGCGCTGGTACTGGCGCACTTGGCGCTTGAGTATTTTTTGGTTGTTTTTCTATCGATTTGCTTTGGTCATCGGTCATGATAAATCCTACAATGTCTGGTCAGTGAAATGAGTGATATCAGATTTTACAAATAGCATTTGGCAGTTGAATAAGTAGTACGTCTTTGCTATCTGCTACAAGAAAACGTTAGCCTTCTGCTTGATCGATACGAGTTAGGCGCTGTAATACGACTTGCGTACGCTCGGCTGCCAATTGGTTCTTCTTTTGTAGTTCACTGTTTTGTTGTTTGATATCGCTATACTGCTGTTTTAGCTCATTATTGTGTTGTTGCAGCTCGCTGTTTTGTTGTTGTAATTGGCTGATCTGTTTTTGCAATTTGTCTTGTTCTTCACCGATCATATGGTGCGCTTCTGCAAGACTCTGATAACGCTTGTCTAGATCGTTCAGTTGTTTTTTGGCACCGTCACGTTCGTTATGACTGTTATCTAGTTTGGTTTTTAGTGCGGCAAATTCTTTTGAATCAGTAACAGGGTGTTGTTTTAAGCTGCTAAGTTCAGCACTGACAAGCTGATACTGTTTTTTGATGTCGAGTACCATTTTTTCTAATATTCTAAGTTGATCATACATAGTCAGTTTTTATCCTTAACAAGTAAGCGTGAATGAATTTTGTTCGCTGCATTTAATAATGCCATAGGTGACCGCATAATATCTATATCAACAAAGTAATTACAAGCATCAGGCTTTGTCTTTTCACTTTTATTTATCGATGATTTGTCTATGACATTTTATCGCGACTATTTTTATTTTATGAGCAGTAATCAATTACTAGGACATCTATTATGAATGATAATATCTCTGGCTGGAATACTTGGCTGACTGCGTTTGATGACTGGACTGACGTGTCTATCAGCGAAGTGCATGGCATGATGACAGGGCTTATGACGGCTTGTAATGCACCCGACGAAGCAACTTGGGCTAAGGTGTTTGAAGAGCTCAGCTTTGCCCCATTACCAGAGCCTGCATTGACCTTGCTGACAGAAGAAGCGGAAGACATCGTGTTTCAGCTAAAAGACAAAGATGATGCTTACGCGTATATGCCGCTCATCCCAGATGATGAACATGATTTATACGAGCGCGTGATGGCGTTGAAACAGTGGGCAAACGGTTTTATGACCGGTTTTGGTATTACTGATTGTGGTTTGACCAGTGAAGAAAACGAGATGCTATCGGATTTGGCTAAGATCGGCGCAATTCGTCTCGAAGATGATGAAGATTTTGAAGGTGGCGAAGAGTCTTATCTTTATATCTATGAATTTGCTCGTATGGTACCAGTAAGCTTTGCTACGCGTAAGCGTAAGGCTGTCAAAGATATCGCGCTCATCGCGGGTTTGTCTATCGATGCCAAAACAACCAAAGAGCTACAGGCAGAAGGTAAGTTACCAAAACCAATGCCGCCAGTGGTTGATGTGATGAATCATAACAATCCATCGTAAGGCAGCTCTGACACATCATAGTTCTGAAAATTGTAGTAAGGATATTTTATGATCCAAAATAATAGTAGTAATAGCGACAATGTCAGTAATAGCGATAATGTTGATAGTAGCAGCGATGTCCAGCTGAAAAGTGTCGAACATCCTACTCAAAGCCTCGATTGGCTAACACGTCTCATCGCCTTTGATACGGTTAGTCGTCACTCTAATTTGGCTTTGATTAACGATGTAAAGTCTTATTGTGAGCAGTTAGGTTTGACGGTAGATTTGACCTTTAATGAAGCTGAGACCAAAGCCAATTTGTTTGTGACTGTACCAGCTGGTGAGAATGCTGATATCGTGAATAACGGTCTGGTCTTATCAGGTCATACCGACGTTGTGCCAGTTGATGGACAAGCGTGGTCTTCAGAGCCGTTTACCGCGACGATACGTGGTGATAAGCTATACGGACGCGGTGCGTGTGATATGAAGGGCTTTATCGCTTGTGCGCTCACGGTATTGCCACAAGCCGTGCAGTTATCGAATAGCGGTCAGCTACGTCGTCCGTTGCATTTGGCATTGTCGTTCGATGAAGAGGTTGGCTGCTTGGGTGCGCCATTGATTTTGGCAGACCTAAAAGCACGCGGTATCACGCCTGATTATTGTATCGTAGGTGAGCCGACCAATATGGCTATGGTGGTTGCACACAAAGGCATCGCGGTTTATCGTTGCCGTGTACATGGCAAGTCGGCGCATTCTTCATTGATTGCACAAGGTGTCAATGCTATTAGCTACGCTAGCAGATTGGTCGGCTATGTAGATACGCTTGCTGAAGAGCTGAGCGCTCGTGATGACACTTTAGAAGACGGGGATGCATCATTTACAGTGCCTTATTCGACATTGTCAGTAGGTACCATACACGGTGGTACAGCGACCAATATCGTGCCCAACCTATGCGAGTTTACTTTTGATTATCGCAACCTGCCGCACATGACGCAAGACGATATACTAGCGCCCATTCAGGTAAAAATCGCTGAACTAAATGCGCAAATGCAAGCGCGTGCGCCAGAGACTGGCATTGAGCTGATGCAAGAAGAAAGCGTCCCAGCAATGACAGATGACGATAGTGCTGAGTTGCAATCATTGATCGCTGCGCTTACAGGAGATGATGAACGTCATAAAGTGGCTTACGCGACTGAAGGCGGTCAGTTTACCAATGCAGGTATCCCAACGATTATCTGTGGCCCTGGTAGTATTGAGCAGGCGCACAAAGCGGATGAGTATGTGGAGCTTAGTGAAATTGAACGCTGTGATGCGTTTTTAAAGAAATTGTTAGATAGCTGTACGACTCAGCCGTCCATGTAATCGTAATTCTTCAGAAGAATGCGTGTCGTTACTTTAGTAATTTCTGCGAGACTTTTTTGATATATAGGTATAAGTGACACCGTCTGAATGGCGGTGTTTATTTTTTAGTCGCGTATTTAAGTCGTATAGCCTTTCGTATTAGAACCATTTACACATGACAAAGTAGAGGTGGGTTGATGTCTTGGCATCTGTTTGCAGTATTTTTCGCAAGTACGTTTTTTATTTCAGCGACCCCTGGTCCTAATATGCTGCTGGCATTTCAGTATGGCATGAACTATGGCGTCAAACGAACTTTATGGACGCTGGCAGGTCTGAGCCTTGGCTTGTTTGTATTACTGCTATCGACACTGCTTGGATTAGACGTAATCAGTCGCCAGTCACCGTGGCTACTGACTATTATCAAAGCCGTGGGTGCGGCATACTTAATCTATTTGGGTATCAGCTCTTGGCGCGATGCTGGTGACAGTAGCTTGATGAGTGATGCTAAAGAGTTGAGTGCCGAGGTAGCAGCAGACTATGCTGCCACTGACGGCGTACCCAGTACACCACAGCCGCGTTCGCTCTCTAGTGCTGCTACTAAAATAGCGCCGAGCAACATGACCTTGTTTCGTACTGGTGTTTGGGTGTCATTATCTAATCCGAAAGCTATTTTGTTCTTCGCGGCCTTTTTCCCTAAATTTATCAATTTTAGCGCGCCACTATGGCCACAATATGTCCTATTGACCATCGGCTTGTTTTTGAGCGAAACGATTTGGCAAATCGTATATACGCTAGGTGGCAAAAAGCTGGCAAGCTGGCTCGATGTAGGTAATCGCTTAGCCTGGCTCAATCGTGGTTGCGGGGTGATATTTATAATCATTGCTGCCGCTTTATTGGCTGAAGTGTTAAATAGTTTTATATAGTCAGTCCAAAATATAAAAGGTACAATGCTTTTAAACCAAGCAAAGAGAAATATAAAAGATGACCTACTCAGCAGATTTTCGAGCACAAGTTATCAAAAACATTGAGCAAAAAGACATGAGCATCCGTCAGGCCTGTATTTTTTATAATATCAGCAAGAGTACACTACAGCGCTGGCTTATAGACCCAAGCATCCAAACGACCAGAGTCAAAACGCCAAGCAGTATACCCAATGAAGCCCTTCTACAAGACGTTAATCAATACCCAGATGACTACCTGTATGAGCGAGCTCGTCGTTTAAACTGTAGTAAATCAGGTATTGGCTATGCCTTAAAAAGATTAAATATTAGCCAAAAAAAAGACCTTAGCACATCCAAAAGCGTGTCCAATAAAAAGAGCGGTATATAAGAATAAGCTTGATCATTTTAAGCAGCAAGGCTATCCCGTTGTCTATATGGATGAGAGTGGCTTTGAGGCTGAAACTATTCGTCCTTATGGCTATGCACCGATAGGTAAACCTTGTATTGATAGCTATAATTGGCAAGCTAAAAAACGTACCAATGTCATCGGTGCTCTGTATGAAAAGATGCTTTTTGCGCTTGATTACTTTGAGAAAAACATCAATGGCGATATATTCTATGACTGGTGCAAATACACGCTCATTCCAAGCCTTAAAACTAAATGCGTAATCGTCATGGATAATGCCAGCTTTCATAAACGAGTGAAAAGTCTTCTGAATAGGCATGGTCACAGGCTTTTATTTCTACCATCCTATAGTCCTGACTTAAATCCTATTGAAAAGAAATGGGCACAAGCTAAGTTTCTACGACAAGGTTGGATGGAGAATAATCTACCTAAACTATTTCATAATATGGGTTGTACTTCTTTTATTTTGGATTGACTATACTTCTTTTATTTTGGATTGACTATAGCTTAAAAACTACCGATAAGATTTAAAATTAAAGTGATCAATTAAACACACGTTTATTAAATTATTTTCTATACAGGCCAAATTAATTATTGACTTTAATTTTTAAATCGTTATTATTGGCTCATTGATTTATATCGTTTATCTTTTATAAGCGATAAATCGTTTCAATTAATCTGTTATTGTCGCTCTGACGTTAGCCACAACCTATGGAGGAATCATCGTGTCCTATATAACTACCAAGACGTTTTTAAAGATTGAATGTGTAAACCACATGACAGCAATGACACCTTCGAAAAGGTTTGGCTAAGTTTTTATATAAGCTATTGAGTGATATCCCATCTATCGATATCAACGAATAGCTTTCTGTATCTACTTGCGCTATCTCTTTTCTAAGTCTACTGTGCCAAATTTGCTCTGCGATTGTGCTAAGCCATATTGCGCTTGCTGTTATCTGTTTACCTAACATTTTTCTTTACCGCTATTGCTAATAAAGCGACTCAGGCTATGATTCAGCTAAAGCTTTTCTATGCATATAATATTTACGCTGTGGCCGACGGTTCTGATCTATATTATCTTTCTTTAAAATGTCCATAATAAATTAACCATGAATTTTTATTGATTTTTTAATTAATAAGAATACGGTTTTTTATTGCCTAAATTTTATAATTTCATTTCTTATTAAACGTTTCGTTTAATTGAGATAGATAAGTAATGTCTAAAAATTATAAAAAATGGTAATTATAAAAAATGCATGGTTATAAAATAATAAAATGGAAATAATAAATTATGAGCATTCAATTAGTATTAAACAAAAATCGAAAACACGGCGTACCAGTCAAAATTTATACCTCGGATGTTGAGCAAGGTGCGATGCAGCAGTTACGCAATTTAGCCCAGCTAGAGTTTGTGCATTCACACATTGCAGTGATGCCCGATGTGCACGTTGGCAAAGGCGCGACAGTCGGTAGCGTGATTCCGACCAAGTCAGCCATCATTCCTGCCGCAGTTGGGGTAGACATTGGCTGCGGTATGAACGCAGTACGTTTGTCCCTAACGGCGAGCGATCTGCCTGATAGCTTACGGTCGTTACGATCGATCGTTGAACAACAAGTGCCAGTCGGCTTCAACATGCACAAACAAATCCAAGCCAAAAACTCAACGCTTGATCCACTAGGCAAACGCCTAAAACCGATTACTGATAAGCATCCAGGTTTACTTAAAATGCTTAAAGGTTTTGAGCGTACTTGGGCAAAGCAGTTGGGTACATTGGGCGGTGGTAATCACTTTATTGAGTTGTGCTTGGATGAAAACAAAGATGTCTGGGTCATGCTGCATTCTGGCAGCCGCGGCATCGGTAATTGTATCGGTCGCTATTTCATCAGCCTTGCCAAAAAAGAACGTCAATCGCGCTTTGGTCATGTGCCAGATCGAGATTTGTCTTACTTTGCCGAAGGGTCTGATAGCTTTGCCAATTATGTCGAAGCAGTAGGCTGGGCGCAGGATTACGCGCTAGAGAATCGCCGTGAGATGATGCGTTTGGTGATTAAGTCCTTGCAGTCGCCACAAGCGGGGTTGCCACGATTTCAGCTGACCAAAGAAGCCATCAATTGTCATCATAATTATGTCAATGAAGAGGTGCATTTTGGTGAGCAAGTCTATGTGACGCGTAAAGGTGCAATCAGTGCTTATGCAGGTGAGCTTGGGATTATCCCAGGCTCTATGGGCGCAAAGTCCTTTATCGTACGTGGTCTGGGCGAAGCTGAATCGTTTTGCTCGTGTTCGCATGGGGCAGGGCGACAGATGAGCCGAGGCAAAGCCATGCGAGCGTTCACTATCGATGAGCTAAAAGCGCAGACGGATGGTGTCGAATGTCGCAAAGACAAAGGCGTCATCGATGAGATACCAGGCGCTTATAAAAACATCGATGAAGTGATGGCCAATCAAACAGATTTGGTCGAAGTGGTGCATACGCTGAAGCAGGTCATGTGTATTAAAGGCTAATGAGTAAAACCATAGCGAGTCACGACGGTGTCAATCGAGCTAAATGTACTAAGTGTACTATTTGCGCTCGATTTCCTAATTGTGGTCTCACTATGGGGTCACTCGAATATATAAAATAGATTTAGATATAGTCATTCCACTATAAAAGTATTACAGCGTTAACCTCGCTTGAAGTATCAAATGTACATCTACACTCGGTTGCCTTGTACTACTTTTAAATTGAATCGACTATAGATTAAAATATAGGTAAAAATATGAGCTTAAAACAAACCTTAAAAAAGGCCAAACAGATTGAACGACAGTTAGAAAGTCAAAACGATGCTGATAATAACTCAAGTCAACACTCGCTAGGTACAGTAAAGCCGCGTAATTATTTGGCACTGGATCCACTGTTAAGAAAAGGTGGTATTCATGAAAAGGAGGATATCGATATCGTGCGCAAAAAACGCCGCCGTGAGACTAAGCAGCAGCTACGGAAGACAGATTGGTTATCAGAGTAATGATGATTAATATTCACGCATAAAAAAGCCGTTCGTTATTATAGTGAACGGCTTTTTTTATTTTTACTCAAACTTATAACTTAACCATTGTTACCTTAACCACTATGCCAATACTTCGATTAGCTCGCCTTTCACCATATGCGGACTGACAAAATCGTTGACACGTACGCTCACGAGTTTACCAAGTAACTCAGCCATTTTGTCTTCGTCATAAGGGAACATGACCGTACGCGTATTATCCGCTGTACCGATTAGGCAGTCAGGGTGACGATTGGCAACTTGTTCTACCAAAACACGTGTCGTGGTACCGACCATCTCATGGGTTTTGGCAAGTGTTGAATCAATGATGACTTTTTGAAATTCTGCCAAGCGCTCTTTTTTAGTTTTGAAACTCACATCATCTGGCAACTCAGCCGCTGGCGTGCCTGGGCGCTTAGAGTAGATAAAGCTGTAAGAGTGATCGAAGTTCAATTCTTTTGCCAAGTTCAACGTATCTTGGAAATCTTGATCCGTCTCACCAGGGAAGCCAATGATAAAGTCACTCGACAAGTGAATATCAGGACGAATGGCTTTAAGCTTATTAATCTGATTGATATAAACATCAATGGTGTGATTGCGCTTCATCGCTGCCAAGATAGCGTTTGAGCCACTTTGAACCGGTAGATGTAAGTGTGATACCAGCTCTGGCAATTGTGCATACGCATCAATGATGTCATCAGTGAATTCAAGCGGATGGCTGGTCGTATAGCGAATACGCTCGACACCATCGACATGCGAGACATAATGCAATAGCTCGGCAAAACGGCAAATACTGCCATCATCTTTTTCACCGCGATAGCCGTTGACGTTTTGACCCAAGAGGTTGATTTCACGCACGCCTTGCGCTGCTAAGCTATCAATCTCAGCCAATACGTCATCGAGTGGACGTGACAATTCTTCACCGCGGGTATAAGGAACAACGCAGAATGAGCAATACTTTGAACAGCCTTCCATTATAGAGACAAACGCTTTGTAGCCTTCTACTCTTGGCTCTGGTAAGAAATCAAACTTCTCGATGCTAGGGAATGACACATCAATCGTACCGATACGGTTTTTAGGTACGATTTCACGTTGCTCATTTGATTGATCATACAGTTCTGGCAGGCGATGCAAAGTTTGTGGGCCAAATACCATATCGACGTAAGGCGCACGCTTCTGAATGTTATCGCCTTCTTGTGAAGCCACACAACCACCAACGCCAATGACAAGGTCAGGGCGTTTTTCTTTTAGTTTGCGCCAGCGGCCCAATTCTGAAAAGACTTTTTCTTGCGCTTTTTCGCGGATAGAGCAGGTGTTCATCAGTAGTACGTCGGCCTCATCGATATCATGAGTCACTTCCATACCATGTGAGTCGCCTAGCACGTCTAGCATTTTGCCAGAGTCATAGACATTCATCTGACAGCCTTGAGTCGTGACAAAGACCTTTTTTGTCGCTGCTTTTTCGACGGGCGCTTGGGCTGAACTTGCTTCTTTGAGTGCAGTGACAGCACGTGCGGTGACAGTCGTCTCAGCAACAGCATCGTCATCGATGCGGGGATTGAATACAGTAACACTCATAAGGATAAGTCCATGATTGACCAAAAATATAGCGGAGTAGCCGATTAACAGGTGGCGTATTTTATCACAACCCTGTGCCAATGTGAAAAATTAGCACGAGCGATGGGGTATCAATATGATAAATAATTCATAGCAGTATCAATTATTTACTGTCGTTCATATTCCTATTCATAAAAACTGCGGCTCATTATCACTTCTATGTTACACCGTGCTGTCCTATTTATTAACAAAAGGTAAAGGAGATAGTTGAAAGCACAATGAGTATAGTATGATGATTGCTATACCCTTGGCGGTACTTAGCGAACCGTTATTCACATATTTGTAGAGATATCATAAAGAGAGTCAGTATGACAAAGTTGCGTGTTGCGCATAGCATCAAGGATGAAGAGTCTATCAGTCAAAAACACGCGTCAAAGCGAATCACAGTAGGTACGCTACGGTTGAGCGCGTTGAGCGTGGCAACAGCGGTCAGTGCACTTGGTGTGTCACAAGTCGCTTGTGCCGAGTTGACCTGGGGCGATGAGGAAAGCTATCAACAAGAAAGTAACTATCAACAAGATTATCAGCAAGACAGTAGTATTGACTCATTTATGGCAGCCGCTATCGCCGCAGATCGCGGTGATGTAAGTGCGCTCTATAACTATGAGCAAGTCATGAGTGGCGGCTTGTTTGCGATGTACCCGACCTATTGGCGTATGAATCTAGATCTCAATTCACAGAGTTCAGCGGCCGTCTCGCAGTTTGTGCGTCAGTATCCAGATACGGTCATGGCTGAGAAATTGGTTGCGGATTTTGCGGAGACCAAAGCGGGGTCAAATGATTATGCATCAGTACGTCAAGTCGCGAATTTAATTACCAATGCCGATGCCAGTGAGCGCTGTGCCGTTGCGCTTGGGTTTAATAATGGCGGTGATACTATGCGTGCCATGGCAGCCAAATCTGATGTATGGCTAACCACCAAAAAGCAACCAGCATTGTGCGATCAGCTAGCGATGGAGATGAACAACAACGCGCTAATTAGTAATCAAGATCGTGCAGCTCGTCTGAAACGTATGTTACGTAAAGGCAAGACAGGCGATATTATGGCATTGTCATCACGCCTTGGTACGCCAATTGCTTATTCGGCGCTCAGTGAAATTCAGCTAAACCCATCTTCTTTCTTTAGCCGTTTTGGTCGTGAGCCTGCAAGCCAAACCAATCAATACCTATATATGTACGCAATTGGCCGTATGGCTGACAAGTCTTATCGTGAGGCGGCGTTACAGTTAGATTTTGATATCAAACAAGACAATCAGCGCGCGGTCAGATTGTTGAATGATGAAACCCGACGCTATGCTTATCGTACGCTTGGCGTACAGCGTATGAACCACAACACTGACGATGGGTTTAACGCTGAAGCAGTGGATTGGTTCCGCAACAGTTTAGATAATGACTTTAATTTTGAAGAAGCTGAAGATTATGCTATGGCAGCGATTCGCTTCGGTCGTTGGGATGATGTGGTAGAAGCTATCTCAAAAATGGACGGCGAAACGCAAAAAGAAGCCCAGTGGCAGTATTGGCTAGCTCGTGCGTATGAGCAGTCAAGCGATAGTAGCAAGCGTAATACGTCCAAAAAAATGTATCAGAACTTAGCAAAAAGTAATGACTACTATGGCCTGATGGCAAAAGACAAAATAGGGCAGCGTTTTGATGCTAGCCGTTTAGGCGGTAGTAATTTGCCTAATGTCAGTACTGCTGACCGCGCGCGCGTCATGCAAGATGCTAACTTTGCTCGTGCGTTTGCGTTGTATAACTCTGAGGCTAGTCGTGCTTATGCCAATCGCGAGTGGAACTGGGCGGTGAAGCAAGCTCGTGATAATCGTGATGACAATTTAATTATTGCCGCTGCTCGTCAAGCCTATGATATGGGCTGGCTCGATCGAGCGATTTATGCGGTTGATAATACTGATAGGGTGGATAGCTTAGCACTCTCGCATCCGATGCCGCATCAAAGTGCAGTCGTACGTTATAGTGAGTCAGCAGGTATTGATCCAGCGTGGGCGTACGGTATTATGCGTCAAGAAAGCCGTTTTGTATCCTCTGCGCGCTCAAACGTAGGCGCGAGTGGACTGATGCAAGTTATGCCTGATACCGCAAAATATATCGCTCGTAATCTAGGCGAGACGTATAGTGCGAGCCGTGCTAACAGCGGTGATACCAATATTCGCTATGGTACATGGTACATGGGTGATATCTTGGGCAAGCTCAATTATCAGCCAGTATTGGCAACCGCAGGCTATAACGCTGGTCCTAATAACGCCAAACGCTGGCAGCCAGTTTATGGTTCGCTCGCCGCAGATCAGTATGTAGAGTCGATTGCATTTCCTGAGACACGTAATTATGTCAAACACGTGATGGAAAACGCCACTATCTACAGCAGTCTATTGGGTCGTGGTCAGCCGATTACTCAGCGTATGGGTACGGTGCCAGCTGGCTTTTAATCACTGAACTTGCATTTGATAAACCACTAATGATTTATTGTTAGTGGTTTATTTTTATCTACTGATTTGCTTTGTCAATTGATCAACTCTGATTTGCTCAAGCAGCACTCATCTAGCGAAAATAAATTTCATATTTTTTATCCTTCAGTACTTTATAAACATTTATCGAGATTCCTGACGATGTCGTCAACGTTTACGTTTTTGCTATAGATTAAAAAAAACGTTTTGTTACCATTGCCTTAATGGGAAACCCTATTTTTCAGTCTTGTTCTTAGGTCAATGCGTGTTTTATGTATCGCGTCTAATGATTTAAGTTATAGCCTATGTCTTATCATTGCTAACTAACTGCCTTCAGTCCTATGATCAAAAAATATTTTAGTCTGTCTACGTCGCCAAAAACCAAATATTCGTTATCTAATCGGATATGCTCTTTATCGAAGGCAAATACAAAGACGGATACAGACCTGAGCAATAAGGTCGCTAATTCTATGGTGCAATTGCGTGCAGATTTGGCTAGCAAACATAGCGTAGGTAGTATCAAAGCAACGATGAGCTTCGGCGCTTTGTTACTTATACAGGGTATCGTAATGTTGCCAGTCCAAGCCGCTAATACGGTGAAAACTGGTCAGCGCGTATTAATGATTGAGATGACGCCAGCATTATGTGATATGCAGCCAACGCGAGCACGTATGCGCCAATGTCTAGAAGGGTATTCATTGACCGTATCTGGTCTGGATATGGGATATGGCGAACGCTGCGGTCGTGGTAGTGAGCCACGCCTTACACCGTTACAACTAAAAGTCGTCAACCGCATTATGCCTGACACAACGGTACGTAGCCAAACGTGGCAACGTTACGGAGTCTGTAGCCCACTTAGCGCCAGCAGTTACTTTCGCCAGATTACTAACTATGCAGGTGGTTTAAACTTACCGAATGAGCTAAATACTGGCAACAGTTATACCGTTTCCAAATCTCGATTCATCAGCCAAATGACGCGGCTCAATAGTGGTATGTCTTCAAATAGTGTAGATCTTATCTGTCAAGAAGGCAGCCGTCGCCAATCGATACTTACTGATATACATGTGTGTTATGAAGGTAGTGATTTTGGGACTTGTCATGACGTTGTAGACAGCTGTGGCAGTAAATTTATCATTTCAGGTGGGCGATAGCCTTTACTTAGTTATCTGCTTAAACCTCTTTTTTGATACCATTTTTCATTTCACTTAATCGAATTTAATAGTGCAAAGTGCCTATTTTGACCATTATATCTACGTAAAGCACAGTAAAGCTGTGCTTTAATTATCATGTGATAAAACCCTCTAGCGCTTTATCTGTAAGTGCTTCGCATCTATAGACCTCCTCTCGTATAAAATGTAACAATATAATCCCTGACGGGTCTATGACTGTATCTAGACGGTCACTGCGATGAAGTGCTACACTAGCTCTCGGTTTATACATGCTGCTATGCGGCAAACAAGTCGATATCTAAAATGATAATCGTTCATTAGAATTATCTAATAATTAATTAGGGAGTATTCAATGTCAATGAAACAGCCTTTACGTGTTGCCGTCACTGGTGCCGCTGGTAATATCAGCTACGCGATGCTATTTCGTATTGCATCTGGCGAGATGCTAGGTAAAGATCAGCCAGTTATTTTGCAATTACTTGAAATTACGCCAGCTCTTGACGCCCTAAAGGGTGTGGTCATGGAACTAGAAGACTGTGCATTCCCATTGTTGGCTGGTATCGTCCAAACTGACGATGCTAATGTCGCATTCAAAGATATCGATTATGCTTTACTGGTTGGTGCACGTCCTCGTGGCCCAGGTATGGAGCGTAAAGATTTGCTAGAAGCCAATGCTGCGATCTTCTCAGCACAAGGTAAAGCATTGAACGAAGTCGCTAGCCGTGATGTAAAAGTATTGGTAGTCGGTAACCCTGCCAACACGAACGCACTTATCGCTCAGCGCAATGCACCAGATCTTGATCCACGCAACTTCACTGCAATGACTCGTCTAGACCATAACCGTGCTATGGCACAGTTGGCTGGCAAGACTGACAGCACGGTTAATGACGTGAAAAAAATGATCATCTGGGGCAACCATTCGTCAACTCAGTATCCAGATCTAACTGCTTGTACGGTAAACGGCAAGCCTGCGCTAGATTTAGTTGATCGCGAATGGTACGAAGCGACTTATATCCCAGAAGTACAACAGCGCGGTGCTGCGATCATTAAAGCTCGCGGTGCATCATCTGCCGCTTCTGCTGCCAACGCTGCTATCGCACACATGCGTACGTGGGCACTAGGTACTGATGAGAACGATTGGGTATCTATGGGCGTTTACTCAAACGGCGAATACGGTATTGCTGAAGGTTTGATCTACTCATTCCCATGCACATGCACTAACGGCGACTGGTCTATCGTAGACGGCGTTGATGTATCATCAGATTTCTCTAAAGAGAAAATGGCTGCCACTGAGCAAGAGCTTAGTGAAGAGCGTGATGCAGTAGCACATTTACTACCGTAAATCTAAGCTGCTATCCAGTAAGCTATGATTTAAGTAGTAAAGATAAGTAGTACAAAAAAGCCCTCTTAAATGTGAGGGCTTTTTTTATGTCTATAAGAAACAGGCAAATGAGAGCAATATAGCTTACTGTCTTAAACTGGTAAAAGCGATTTACCGTTAATACAATTGATAACGTTAGATAAACGTTGATTAACAGCTATTAAAATAAAGCTTGCTACAATGAATGTGTCAATTTGAATAATAAGTACATTAAACAATAAGTACGATCCTATTCGTATCATTTAAGGAGAAAGTTATGTTGGGTGAACCAGAATACAGTATGAATGAGTTATTTGCTCAGTTAGGTCTAGACAGCTCTGATGAAGCAATTGATAATTTTATCGCAGCAAACCAACTAGCTAGCGAAGAAAAACTGATAGAGGCTAGCATTTGGACGGATAATCAGCGCATGTTCTTACAAGAAGAATGGCAAAAAGATGCAGCATGGGTAGAAACCATCGACGAGTTAAATGTCCGTTTGCATCCTGATGCATAAATATTTATAGACATATTTAAAAAACCCGCGATAGTATCAATATCGCGGGTTTTTTTATATCTGAAGTAACACTAAATTTTAAACTTGCTTTTCGCGCCATTCGAGTAAGTCAGCAACGTCTCGATAAATACCCGCTTTTAATGCTTCTAATCCATCATAACGACGCTCACCATGCAAAAAGTGCAGGAAACGTACGTGTAAGTTCAATCCGTATAAGTCAGCTTGCAACTGCGGAAAATGGACTTCTAGTCGCCAGTCATCACCTTTATCAACAGAAGGTCTTTTGCCAATATTAGCCGTGCCGAACAAACTATGCGGACGCAAGCCGGCAACACCTGTATGACCATCGGTGGCAAGCGCGGTCAAACCATCAGCGATCACATTACCATTGTCATCTAAGCTCACCACATCGACTGCAAAAATACCATGCAGGGCAGGCTTTATACGTTGCAAATCGATATTTGCGGTAGGGAAGTCTATCGTACGACCTATCTGGTCGCCGCGCACAACCCCTCCTGTGATTGCATAGTCACGACCAAGCAACCTGTTGGCCGCCTGAAGTTCACCTGCTAATAGTAAGTCACGAACCCGAGTAGAGCTAATACGGGCAGCGTCGTTATCGATAGTATCAATACTGTCGCTATCAGTATTACTATCAGTGACCGTATGCAGGTTGGTCACATCCAAACCGTAACCACGCAAAAACTGACTGTCACCAGTACGATCATGGCCGAAGCGGAAGTCGTCACCCAGCACCAATGCTTTGACGTTCAAACGCTTGGCTAATATATCGGCAAATGCTTGTGCTGATAGCGAGCGAAATTCTGTATCAAAACCTGCTACGATCAATGTTTCAACACCATATTCTGCTAGCAGTGCTTGTTTTTCTGCCAGATTGGTCAGACGCGCAGGCGCTTTAGCAGGTGCAAAAAACTCGCGTGGCTGCGGCTCAAAGATCATAACCGCTGCACTCAAATTTTGGGTATGTGCAATCTCACGAACTTGGGCTAGCATTGCTTGGTGACCAAGGTGCACACCGTCGAAATTGCCGATAGTGAGCACGCAAGATGCCAACTCTACTGGGACAGTGTCCGTAGATGAAGTGTGTGGCGACGAAATCAGTTGCTCAAGAAAATAGGTTTTCATAAGTTTTCAGCTATGATGAGACCAAATAAAAAACGAAAAAACACATCTATGCTTAAAATTGATGTGTCTAAAACCAGCCATTATAAAGTAAAATAGCCACACTAACATCCTATAGTCTACCTGTAATGCAAGTATGGCACGTAGGGTAGCTATTCTTTATTGCCAATGATGCTAATAGTAATCCTAACAACAATCCCGACAACGATGGAGATCTTATGTCTGCTGCTGCCTTAAATACTATACCAACCGAACTATCGACATATCAGCTCACCGATCAGTTCGTTGTGCAGCGTGCAAATAAAGAAGATTTAGCAGAAGTCTTAGCCATTTATAATCAAAGCATACCGGGCAAACAAGCAACAGCCAATCTTGCATTGGTTACGCTAGAAGAGCGTGCCGCTTGGTTTGAAGAGCATTTAGATAGTGCAACCAGACCGATATATGTGGTCAAGGCCTTACCATCAAATAATATAGATCAAACAAAGGCACCGATAGTCGCATGGGGCAGCTTTAGTGATTTGTACGCACGTACTGCCTATCATATCAGTACCGAGATTAGCATTTATCTAAATCAAGATTATCAAGGCAAAGGGTTAGGCAGTTTGCTGACCCGTTGGATGTTGACGCAAGCACCAAGCCTAGGTATTCGAAATATTATCGCCCTTGTCTTTGCTCATAACCATCCAAGCTTAGGATTATTTCGTAAGCTTGGCTTTGAACAATGGGGCTATATGCCAGAAGTTTGCGATATGGAAGGGTTTATCGCTGATGTTGTGATGCTTGGTAAATCAGTGACATCAGATGATATCTCAGATAAAGCGTCTGAAACAATTTAACTTAAGATGCTCTAACCCAAAATCTTCCATTGACCTTCTATCTTCTGTAGCTGGTAGGTCAGTGGTGCAGGTTCGCTCTGTCCTTTTAGCATCAGCTCGCCAGTGATGGTGGCACGAGTTTTGTCATCATTATATTTGGTATCAGTAATCGTAACGCCATCCACCGTTTGCTGAAACGCAGACTGGGTATTGGCAAGCTCTTCTTCGAAGTTTGCCATATCAACTTGGTAATATGACGCTGCATCCTTCACGTCACCGTAATATAAGCTGTTTAAGGCTTGCTTGACCGTGTCTTCTGCCGTACCGGCTTGAGTCGGATTGGTCACTAGGCTTTTTTGTTTGGCCGCATCAGTAACTGGATTAATATTGTCACTATCAATCGCTGTCTTATCTTCAGGGCCATCTGTAATTTCGCCTGTTTCGCTACCACTTTCAGCAATCTCTGCTTGGTCAGTCGTATCATTGTCTAATGTGACGTCTTCTGAGGTATCAACGGTCGCTGCTACATCCTCATTATCGGTAGCAGTTTCAGCCGACTCATTATTGCTACAGCCGCTAATAAGTAATCCAGTGCTTAGTACACCAGTTGCTAGCAGAATTGGTAAGCGCTGGAAGATTGGCTGTTTCGTTGTCATATCAAACCTCAAATGTCATTTATTCATTAGTGATCTATTATGACAATTATCAGCAGCGCGCATTGTCATTTCTCATAACAGGCTTGTTTTGGTTTCGTAAGCCTGCCATAAGTTTGCTTATATTTTGTCCTAACCGTGCTTTAGCTGACGCGGACGGAACCCTGTCGCTAGCAATACCACACCGTAAACCAGCGCTCCGACGGCACACATAATAATCAGCGCGACGATACGTTGCCACTGAGCTTCATCGGTAGGAAAGTAAGGCAGCATAAAATAAAGCACGCCAATCATAGAGCCAGTCGAGATAGCAAACTGCGTAAACAGCTTTTTCCAATGCGGACCGAAACGGAAAATATCACGCTTGTGCAAGAAGTAATATAGCAAGCCTGCGTTTACAAAAGCAGCACCAGTCGTAGCCAAAGCTAGGCCACCATGTAACGGTATCTCTAAGAAATAAAATATCCCGATAAAAATAACACTAAAAATCATATTAGCGATGACAGAAATGATGCCGATTTTTACAGGGGTTCTGGTGTCTTGACGCGCAAAAAATGCAGGGGCAAAAATCTTAATGAGCATAAATCCTAAGATACCACCTGCCATACTACGTAAGGCCAGTGAACTCATTTGGGCATCACGTAAGGTAAACTCACCGCGTAAAAATAGTGCTTGCATCAATACATCTGCCAGTACAAATAAGGCAGCCGAGGCAGGCACACCGACCAAGATGATAAGGCGTGCTGCCCAGTCGATGGTCTTTTTAAAACTGACGTCGTCTTTTTGAGCTTCGCTTTTCGACAGACTTGGCAATATGACGGTACCAATCGCCACGCCAATCAGACCCAATGGAAGCTCGCTCATACGTTCAGCTGCATAGAGCCAAGAGACTGAACCGCCAATCATTAACGAGGCAAAGATGGTGTTTAATAGTAAATTAATCTGAGTAACAGAAACACCAAAGATAGCAGGTAACATCAACTTTAAAATCCGACGAACACCTTCGTGCTGAAAATCAATCTTTGGTGCGACAAGCAGCTTTTGTTGCCAGAGTTGCGGCAGTTGAATCAAAAACTGTAGCAAGCCTGCGATAGCAACGGCATAGCCAAGCGCCATGATGGGTGTATCAAACATTGGCGCAAAAATCAGCGCCCCACCAATCATACACAGATTCAACAGCACTGGCGCAAAGGCGGGTGCGGCAAAACGACCGTAGCTTTGCAGAATACCACTCGCAAAGGCTGTCATAGAGATGAATAGCAAATACGGAAAGGTAAGACGCAGTAATTCAGCAGTGATGGCAAACTTGTTGGGTTGATCGGCAAACCCAGGGGCAAACAACGTCACCACCCAAGGTGCGATTAAGATGACCACCACCGTAAGCATCGATAACACTAGCAACAATGCGCCCGAGGTGCGACTGACCAAAATCTGCACTTGTTGTAAGCTGTACTTTTCTTTATATTCGGAGAGTACCGGCACGAAAGCTTGGCTAAACGCACCTTCTGCAAACAGTCGTCGTAAGAAGTTTGGGATTTTGAAAGCAACCAAAAAGGCATCCATCAAACCACCTGCACCAAAAACCCCTAGCAATACAACATCACGTACCAAACCTAAAATACGCGATAACATGGTCATACTGCTGACCACCATGGTTGAACGAAATAACCGACTTTTTGCCATGAGAACCTATCTTGCTAAGTTGTATATTGAGTTATGTGCTGATGTGATATGGATGAAAAACTGACGAATTATATCACTTTCACCATTGAGATAAATGGATTGAGTGTGGAAATCATTTATGCGATGGTACATCGTTTTTCGTTGCATCAGCGACTAACTGGCGCAACCTTGCCCATTCAAAAAAATCACCAGGGTCAGTTTTACGCCCAGGCGCGATATCACTGTGGCCAGTCAAGTGGCGACGTGTTTTGGGATGGGCCTTATAGATGGCGGCAATTACTTCGGCTAGCTGCTCATATTGAGCAGAGGTGAAGGACACAAAATCCGACCCTTCAAGCTCGATGCCAATGCTATAATCATTACATTCATGTCGACCCAAGTAGCTAGACCGCCCAGCATGCCACGCCCTTTCGTTGAAATTGACGAACTGGGTGATAGCGCCATCACGTTCGATAAACAAGTGCGCTGATACTTCTGCACCTTTGATTGTTTGAAAATAAGGATGAGCATCCCAGTCTAATTGATTGGTAAATAATGCTTTCACATAATGTCTGCCATTAGCGTCGCAGGCGCCAAATTCATTCGGTGGTAGGCTGATATTGTGTACGACGATGGCGTCAATACTTAAACCTTTTGGCCTTACATTGTAATTGGGTGAGGCCAGCCAAGTGGCTGCCGATAGTAGACCATCTTTGATAGTCATTGGCGACGTAGATGATGAGTTTGGTGATAATACGGGCATAATGCTCTCTTTTTATACTAGTATTGATAATGGTGCGATAGACAATCTATCTAAATAGCTAAACGATAGCGGGCTATGTGTTCGACTTTTTGACCCAGCAACTTTAATAACGCTGATAGCGTATGAATAATAACGTGCGAGATTTTACCTCATGTCTATAAAACTGACGTCCATACCTATCGATTGTACGCTAATGACCATTGACCTGCGAGCACGTCTGCCATTGGCTATAGCAGGGCTGTTACTCTCGGCTCAAACACAGGCATTTTTACCAACGCCGCTGTCCGTCCTAGAATCAGATGTATTGTCACCTGACGCATCTAGCACAGCACCTACTTATTCTCATTCAGATGCATTATTTGAGTCGGGTAATATCAGTAATGCTGAATCTAATATTAAAAATAGTACTTTATCTGAATCAAGTTTAGCGACAGAGCAGCTACTATCAACATGGCGTCAGCAAGTAAAAACAGACAAGTTGGCACAGCATACAACATGGCGACGCTTGTTGTATTTTTACGATGATAAAAACAGTGTATTGGGTAAAAAGAAAACCGAGAGTTTGGTTGATGATCCGAGCTTTTTTTTAAGTCAGAATGGTCAACAAGATTCAGGTGCAGAGTTAGATGCGATGCTTGTGGCACTTGCACAAGAGTTGGTGTCATCATCAGCGACTGATAACGACCAAGCCAAAACTGATGCCAATAATAATTCTGTCTTATGCCGTTTTCCAGCGCGAGTGGCGTGGTTAGCAGAGGTGCTAGCGATCGATGCTGCAAGTCTATCTACTGATTGTCCAGAATTGGATGAGTGGATGTCGACATTAGCGCCTGAGCAGCTGTCTATTATGTTTGCGCAGGAGTACTTGGACAATCCGCTCTCTGCATTTGCTCATACATTACTACGCATTGACTCAAAAGCGAGTATCGCCAATCCAAACCAAATTGATAAGGCTTATGCGCTGAACTATACGGTAGACGGGGATCCAAACGACAGTTTTCCAGTCTATGCTACTAAGTCAATGATTGGTAGCTACAACAGCGCTATCGAAATTGACCCATATCCAGAGATGCTAGCGAAATACCTGCAAGATGATGAACGTGATACGTGGACATATCAGTTGAGTCTGACGCCCGCGGAAGTGCAGCAGATTATGCGCCACGTTTGGGAAACCAAAGCGTTAAAAATGCCGTATTACTTCACCACGGACAATTGTGCTTCTGAGATTCTGCGTCTTATTGATGTGGTCCGTCCGCAGCAAAACCTACTGAGCCAACTGTCTTATGCAGTCGTGCCTTCTGATGTGATTCAACTATTAAATAATGAGCAGTTGCTGGCAAGTACCACTTATACGCCTGCTGATAATACCTTACGTCAAAATCAGCTCAATGATAAAAAACAACAGCGCGCGCAGTTGGGCTATCATAATAGTGCCAAACAAACCGTGAATGAGATCAAGTCTGCGCAGCTTAACCCTGTATCGAGCATGTCAGCTGATGGGCAAACACTACTCAAGCGTCAAATCGACGTATCGGATAATAATCCGATAGACAGGCATCCGCTACAGTTGGGTACGATAGGTATAGGGCAGCGTGGCGACGATGACTATATGGATATTGGGTTTCGAGCGGGGTTTCATGATACGCTTGACCACGCCTCAGGGTATCCACAGTTTTTTAACTTAGAAGGGCTGGCTGCGACATTACGACTGTATGACACAGATGATAATAAGCCCAATCAGCCAGATAGTGTGGTTTTGCAAAATGTCACTTTGATTCGTGGCCGTTCTTTTAACCCTGTCAATGCAGCCAAAAAAGGCAATACTTGGGGCGCTAGTATCGAGGCGACGCGAGTAAACGATGGATCGCAAGAGGCAGGTACGGATCATTTGGTCGGTAGCGTAGGTTACGAGAAAGGTTGGTCATGGGCATTTGGTACACCAGCTTCAGGTACTGGTGAGATGCCGCCGCAACTGTGCTATACGTTTTTGGCAGGTACAGGGCAAGTAGGACGAGGTATCAATAAAGGCTTTCGTCTAGGCGCAGGTATCAATGCAGGCTGCCGTTATCAGATTAACAATCAGTTACGCGCGCAAGCTGAATTGCAATTGCCATATTGGTATCATGGCAACAACGATGAAACCAACGTCCGTGGTCATTATTGGCAACCAATCTCAAGCTTAGGGCTGCAATACGACATTGATAAAAGACAAGCACTACGTATCAATGCCAATTACGAATGGCAAGAACGTATCGATGCCAATGATGATATACAGCTATCGTACAGACGGTATTTTTAGGCAGTGGTTTAGACATTGGTTTAGACATTGGATTAGACACTGAATTAGGTATTAATTTAAACAAAATGGCTTCTAAGTGCTGTAATCGTTGTATAAAGGAAGT
Organism: Psychrobacter immobilis; assembly: GCF_904846235.1. Taxonomy (GTDB): domain Bacteria; phylum Pseudomonadota; class Gammaproteobacteria; order Pseudomonadales; family Moraxellaceae; genus Psychrobacter; species Psychrobacter immobilis_C. Next base: position 32,486 of record NZ_CAJGZN010000002.1, on the reverse strand, counting down.
TGTATAAAGGGAAACATGCTTTATGAGTACGCAAAATTTACTAATTATCGGGCAAGGTGATATTGGCCTACCAGTGACCAATAAACTCGCCCAAGATGGCTATTGTGTGACTGGGCTAGCTCGTAGTGAGCGCGAATACTATGATTTGGTAGATAGTGCAGATTTTTTGCAGGCTAATGCGTTGACTTTGACGGCTGAGCAGCTACAAGCATTTACTCATATTGCGATTATCGTCACCCCTGATGAGTATTCGACCAGCGGTTATCACGACAGTTATCTAGCGATTAGTCAGCATTTAGCAACGCTTGCTCCACAGCTTATTAAACTTGAACGTGTGGTATTTATTTCTTCTACTGGTGTCTATGGTCAGGATAATGGCGAATGGATTGATGAGCATACTGCACCTGTTACGCCTGCGCGTGAAGCCTCGAAATTCATATTGCAAGCAGAACAAGCGCTGCAACAAGGCTTTGGTGATAAAGCCATTATTATTCGCCCCAGTGGTATCTACGGTCGCGAGCGCTTAATGCGACTACGTAAGGCTCGTGAGCAAAATAAAGAACCAGTGCCAGCGGAGCATTGGAGCAACCGTATTATGGATCGCGACTTGGTCAATATCATCGCCAAAGTTTTGACGATAAAAGCACCAAAGCCTGTCTATCTAGCGACGGACTATCGACCTGTTACTACGTTTGAGCTAGGGGTTTGGCTTAGTGAGCAGGTTGGTGAGACACCTCCTACTATTGATAATACAAAAATGTCAGTGACAGGAAAACGCTTGCACAGCAACATTCCGTTAGCTTGGCTTGATTATGCTGATTGGCAGACAGGCTACCGAGATATTTTGAATTATCAAGAGTAAGCCTTTAGAGCTGAGCCCTAAAGAGTAAAATAGTCCTTGGTATAATCGTTCTTATTTATTTTATAGTTTATGGAGATTTCATGTCCCAGCCTTCTACTTCTGATGACCGTTTGTCTCATGCTAATCTGGCAACAGAAGGCGGGCAGCTGGCAGAAGGTCACGTCCAAAAAAAGGCTGGTCAATCGTCTATGCTAGCTGATTCGCAGCAACCTGCGATCGTACATCCTAACTTTGATCCCAAACAATCTCCTCTTGACCCTGCCAGACCATTAAGTGATATTCCTGAGCCCGCTCGTCGCCTAAATGGTCAATTGCGCAGGCTTTATGGTAATTCGACTCGGTTCTATCAGCCCAATGCAGACAGTTTGTCAAAGTGGTCGCTGATTGCTTCAGAAGCGCTGGCTGAGCATTTATCATTGCTGAATGCGGCACAGCTTATTGAGTTGCCGGATAGCTTTTATCAGAATCATAGTGAGCAGCCACTAATATCGACATTATCAGATATGACATTATTAGATATGTCGGATATTCAACAGGCGATTCGCGCTTATCCAAAACTGAACCGTTATGGGTTTTTGCCTATTGATAACTCTACAGTGACTGAATCAGATAACGATTCAAACAACGATTCAAACAATGACAGCAAGGCTCAAAATTCTGCATTATTATCTATGCGCGCATTGACCAAACGCTATAATCCTGATGAGCTACTCAACAGTCTGTATGCCGATGATTGGCAAGTGATACTACAGCCGCAGCAGTTTGAAACAGGCGAGGGTAGTTTGGCCACGGATATTATGGCATGTAGCGTGGCTGTCCATGCGCTAAAGCAGTGTAGTACCCGTAAGAGTATCAATCATAGCTATAGCGCCGCAGAAATATGCCAGTATGTGCGTAGCTACTTGCTCAGTCAAATCGTTTGTGAGCCGTCGCAGCGCCACGCATATCGTCAGATTCGACTATTTGCTGGTCATATTATTGTTGCCGCTTATCATTTGGGCTGGGAGATACAGGTCCGAGCAGATGGACAGAGCTATTTTAATATCTCGTCGCGTAGTGGTTTGTTGACTCGCTATGCCAATATGCAGGATTATGCGATCAATGGTTGGTCAAGCTGATCAATAATGCGTACAATAATGCAAATTTTTTGTCCCCTCTTTTTGCTGATAGGAATGTCATAATGTCTCATGTAACACGCCCTCAAGACCCTACATTTTCATCTCATCAATTTATTCAACTGGCTCTAGACAACCAAGTGCTTAAGTTTGGTGAGTTTGTCCTAAAGTCTGGTCGTATCAGTCCATACTTTTTTAATGCAGGCTTGCTTGCGACTGGTGAGATGTTGTCGTTACTAGCACGTGGTTATGCAGATGCCTTGGCTGAACAAATGAGTGCAGCAAATGATGGTGCTGATGCGCAAGAGCTGGTCATCTTTGGTGCGGCTTATAAAGGTATTCCTTTTGTCGCAGCGACAGCGCAAGCGTTATGGCTACATCATGGCATTAATGCCAAATGGGGCTATAACCGTAAAGAAGCCAAAACTCACGGCGAAGGCGGCAATTTGGTCGGTGCTGACGTAAGTGGCAAGGCCGTTTGGGTGCTTGACGATGTCATCACAGCGGGTACAGCCATGCGCGAAGTGGTCGAGATTTTAGAGCAAGCAGGCGCAAGCGTTGCTGGTATTCTCGTCGCACTTGATCGTAAAGAAAAAGGTCAAGCAGAGCACTCTGCTATTCAAGAGCTTGCCGCGACACTAGAAGTGCCCGTACGTGCATTGGTCGATATCGATGATTTGATCAGTTATTTAGCCGATGACAATGGTGCACAAAACGGCCAGCATAAAGACGCGACCCAGTTAGCCAAAATGCAACACTATCGTGAGCAGTACGGCGTATAGTTGGGCACTGATGTTGTTTAATAAGTTTATTTCATATTAATAATATAACGTAAGTGAGTCTTATCATGAGCCAACAAAAACAAGAAAAATCGCTAAAAATACTCGTTATTATGGATCCTATCGAGCGAGTCAATTATAAAAAAGACACCAGTCTCGCTATGATGTGGGCCGCTCAAGACCGTGGCCATCAGCTCGGTTATTGTCAGATTCATGACCTGTGGTTGGACCGTGGTCAGTTGATGGTTGATACGCAGCCGCTTACAGTAAAGCGTGATCCTGCAGATTTCTATACATTGGGTGATAAAAGCACAGGGCCAGTCGGCGACTATGACGTGATTTTGATGCGTAAAGATCCGCCGTTTGATATGCGCTTTATCTATGCCACTTATATGCTCGACCATGCCAAAGCAGCAGGCGTACTCGTGGTCAATGACCCACAGGCGATTCGCGACTGTAATGAGAAGCTATTTGCGACGTGGTTTAGCGATTATATGAGCCCAACGATTGTGACTAGCAAACAAGCACACATTCGTAAGTTCATCGCTGAACAGCAGGATGTCATCGTCAAGCCATTAGATGGTATGGGCGGCACTGGCATCTTCCGTTTGACTGCTGATAGTCCAAATATTGGAGTGACGTTAGAGATACTGACTGAGCTTGAGACTTTGCCCATCATGGCGCAGCGTTATTTGCCAGAAATCAAAGAAGGTGATAAGCGCGTATTAATCGTCGATGGAGTCGTGGTAGATTATAGTTTGGCTCGTATTCCAACCAAAGGCGAGACCCGTGGTAATCTAGCAGCTGGTGGTAGTGGCGTTGCTATGCCATTGACTGATATCGAACGCCAAGTAGCAGAAGTTGTAGCGCCAATTGTCAAAGAAAAAGGCCTAATGTTCGTTGGTCTAGACTTGATCGGTGGGCGCATCACTGAGATTAACGTTACTAGCCCAACATGCGTACGTGAGATTGATGACCAATGCGGTACAGATATCGCGACCGACTTTATTATTGCTATTGAGAATAAATTTACTGCGTAGCTTTCGCTATGTTCAGGAAAGTTTTGAGTTAAGGAGTATTCTGACTACGTAAAACCCGTATTTTGAGGTATTGTTAGTCATTAATTTTCCTTACCGTTTATTAGCATTACACGACGCCAAGCTATGACCGATCATGGCTTGGATTTTTGTTATTTTTGCTGCATAAAGTACTGTATATAAGACAATGATTTCCTCTATACTATGCGGGCTTTGGCTAGGTCATTATTTTTCATAATTGTTACCGCCGCAGTGAGATAAACCCTTCATATAAATAAAGTAAAGATAGGCAGGCGTTCATGAAAACACCGCATATATTGATGATGGCAGCTGGTACGGGCGGGCATGTTTTTCCAGCGCTTGCAGTGAGCGACGAGCTGACCCAGCGCGGTGCAGTGATTCATTGGTTAGGAACGCCAAACGGTATGGAAAATGGGTTGGTTGAGCCGACAGGTTATCCTTTTCATGCTATTAATATGCAAGGACTTCGTGGCAAAGGCGTTGGTCGATTATTGAAGCTACCAATAACTCTGCTATCAGCGACGATGGCAGCAGTAAAAGTGATTCGTAGTAATCAGATTGACGTGGTCGTTGGGTTCGGTGGTTATGTCACTGCACCTGGCGGTATCGCTGCGCGTATGACTAATACGCCTTTGATTATCCATGAGCAAAATGCCATCGCTGGCATGAGCAACCGCTACTTATCTAAGCTGTCGACTAAGACATTACAAGCGTTCGAGAATACCTTTGCTAATAGTCAGCAAGATGCCAAGCTTGAGACAGTGGGCAATCCTGTGCGTAACGCCATTACTGGTGTCGCAGAGCCAACCATACGCTACGATGTAAATGACAGTTCACCGCTTAAACTGTTGGTAGTCGGGGGTTCACTTGGTGCTCAGGTATTAAATGATACAGTACCAAAAGCATTAGCATTACTAGATCAGCCATTTGAAGTCCTGCATCAGTGTGGGCGCAACAATGAAGCAGCCACGCAAGCGGCTTATAGCGCACAAGACCTAAACAACCATCAGTTTACTGTACAGCCCTTTATCAATGACATGGCTGCAGCTTACAACTGGGCAGATATCATCGTTTGCCGCGCAGGTGCATTGACCGTGACGGAAATTCAAAACGTCGGCATCGCCGCTATTTTTGTACCGCTACCGCATGCAGTGGATGACCATCAGACGGCTAATGCACGCACGTTGACCTCGCATGATGCGGCAATTCTATTACCGCAGTCAGAGCTAACTGCCAAGAGTCTAAGTGACGAGCTTGGCGTACTCAATCGAGAGAAGTGCTTAGCGATGGCAAAAAAAGGCCACGCATTGGCCAACCGTAGTGCGAGCAAGCAAGTTGCTGACATCATTTGGCAAGCACTATAGTCTGTCATCTATCCCCCTTATTTGAATTTACCAAGTTTTATTGACCTTTAATAAAGAGAGATCCTTATGCCTACCTCTGCGAAAGCTCTACCTAAGCGTTTGATTGAAATACCAGAAATGCGCCGCATTCAGCATTTGCATTTTATCGGTATTGGTGGCTCAGGCATGTGTGGTATCGCTGAGGTGATGAACAATCAAGGCTATCAGGTCAGTGGTTCCGACATCGCAGAAAGCTTGGTAACTAAGCGTTTACAGCAGATTGGCATTGAAATATCTATCGGCCATGACTCCAAAAACATTGCCAATGCTGATGTTATCGTTGTCTCATCAGCGATTGATCGTAGCAACCCTGAGGTAAAAGCAGCGCTTGAAGCTCGGCTGCCGGTGGTACGCCGCGCCGATATGCTTGGTGAATTAATGCGCTATCGTCATGGTATCGCAGTTGCTGGCGCACATGGCAAAACAACGACGACCAGTTTGCTAACCACGATGATGGCAGAAGGACAGCTAGATCCTACCTATGTTATCGGCGGTAAGTTAAATGCGTCAGGAAAAAATGCAGCATTGGGTAGCAGCCGTTTCTTGGTAGCAGAGGCTGATGAGTCTGATGCATCATTCTTGTCATTGCATCCGATGGCGGCGATTGTGACCAACATCGATCAAGACCATATGGAAACCTACGAAAACAGCTTTGATAAATTAAAAGCTGCTTATATCCAGTTTCTACAAAACATGCCGTTTTACGGTTTAGCAGTGGTTTGCGGTGATGACCCTGAACTGTATGCAATGATTGATGATATCGGTCGTCCAGTATTGACCTTTGGTCTTGAGCCGTTCAATGATGTACAAGCTGTAGACTTAGTGACAGAAGGAACTAAAACTCACTTTACCGTACTGCGCCGTGATCGTGAGCCATTACGTCTAACGTTAAACATTCCTGGTACACATAACGTCTATAACGCGCTTGCTGCCATCACGATGGCGACCGACGAAGGCGTTGATGATGCAGCGATTGAGCGTGCTCTGCAGAAATTTGAAGGCGTGGGCCGTCGTTTTGAGCAGCATGCCTCTGTCGATATCGATGATGGCAATGTCTTATTAATTGATGATTATGGTCATCATCCAAAAGAAGTTGATGCGACCATCAAAGCCGCTCGTCAAAGCTTCCCTGATCGTCGTTTAGTGATGCTATTTCAGCCGCATCGTTATAGCCGTACCCGTGATTGCTATGACGATTTTGTAGAAGTGCTATCGAGTGTTGATGAGCTATTATTATTAGATGTTTATTCAGCAGGTGAGAGTCCGATTACGGGCGCTGATACCAAGTCACTAGCGCGCAGTATCCGTTTGCGCGGTGAAGTTGAACCGACTATTATTGATAAAGACAATTTAGCTCCTGTTATGCAGCGTTTATTAAAAGCTAACGATATGCTGATTACCCAAGGCGCTGGTAATGTTGGGCAAATTGCTATCGATTTGGCTGCCAATAACCTTTATATTAAGTAAGCTAAAATTTAGGGACGATCCTCATGACAACTGACAATAAAGACAATAATAGCACTCAAAATGCAGCTATCAACGATACATCTGTAGACACGACGACTCATGCAAAAGATGCCAGTCAATTTGGCAAAGTAGCCGTTATTTATGGTGGCAGTAGCAATGAGCGCAGCGTATCTTTGGACAGTGGTGCGGCAGTATTACAAGCGCTCCAAAACCAAGGCGTTGATGCCACTCACTTTGATCCAAAGCATCAAGACATTACTGAGCTACGCAAATATGACCGCGTGTTTAATGTGTTGCATGGTCGTGGCGGCGAAGATGGTTTGCTGCAAGGCGTATTACAGTGGTTTGATATACCGCAAACTGGTTCAGGGATTCTAGCTTCTGCACTAGGCATGGACAAAGTACGTACCAAACAACTGTGGCAAGGTTGCGGCCTTTCAACTGCACCATTTTCATTATTGACGGCTGATACTGACTGGCAGCAAGTGGTTAACATGCTAGGTTTGCCACTTATCATTAAACCAGTTCATGAAGGTTCAAGCATTGGCATGACTAAGGTTAATCATCTTGATGAGCTGCCTGCCGCTTATGCAACTGCAGTGGAATGTGGTGATGCGGTAATGGCTGAGCGCTGGATTACAGGTCGCGAATTTACGATTGTTATTATCGATGACGAAGCCTATCCAGTTATTCGCCTTGAGCCTGCCGACATTACTAACTTCTATGATTTTGAAGCCAAGTATAATCGTAACGATACCAGTTATTACATCCCTTGTGGATTGAGCGCTGCTGATGAAAAGCACTTGCAAGATTTAAGCCTTGCGGCATTTCGTGCAGTAGATGCAAAAGGCTGGGGGCGTATCGATGCGATGCAAGACGAAGCAGGCAATTTTTGGTTGCTTGAAATCAATACTGTACCAGGTATGACCAGTCACAGTTTGGTGCCGATGGCAGCTAAAGCTCGCGGACTAGATTTTGACGCGCTATGTTGGCATATTTTGGCACAAACGCTATAACTGTCAAATCAACTAAATTGAGCAGATAGTGATGACTCTTTGTGTCACTAGAGCTGCTATACCACAGCTTCGTGTAAACTTGTGTAAATTCGCTGCTGCTAGTTGGTGTTTGGCTATTGTTTAACCATAAAATACGTTAATATTGTAAGAATAGGTCTATTTCGGTGATATTTATGTTGTTTTGTGAATACAGCTGATAACTTATTCATAATTTAAGAAAAATGTTACGTTTAAATCAACGTAATCGCTGTATATAAGCTATATTTTTAAAAAAATTTGATAATATATCGACTTAATAAGCTTCTGCCAAAAATACGCAGATTTATATCAATAAATAGCATGATCAGTTTTATGCAAATATAGGGACAAAGGTCGTTATGGCTCAAACTGTCAACGAGGTAACTGACTTGATGAGTGATAAAGCCGGTCGCCCAAAATCTAAAATCCAAATACCGGCAACGGTAAAGTATCTATTTATGGTACTGGTCTTAGGTTTGCTAGTGCTAATATTAATGATGGGCGGCAAAGCGTTACGTGATGCACCGCCAGCAAATATTTATGTCAGTAATCAAGGTTTGTCTGCTGCTCAGTATCACTCATTACAAGATGTGATGGAACAACAACAAGTAAGTAGCTTTTTTACTTCTGATTTGCAAGCATTGCGCGACATTACGATGGGTTTAGCTTGGGTAGACCAAGTGAGTATCTCTCGTGATTGGCAACGTGGTATTGTCGTCAATGCATTACCTAAGCAAGCAGTTGCTAATTTTGGTACGGAACGTTTGGTCGATGCAAAAGGGGCGGTATTTGTTCCTGCGGATAGTAGAGATTTAACACAAGAACGTTTTGCCACCTTACAGGGTGAAATGTCTCAAGCACCAGTTATTATGCAACAAATGCAGCAAGTTAATGATTGGTATGCGCCGCTTGGCATGCAGGTCGAAGATATCATTCTTTCACCGAGAATGACTTGGCTAATCCGCTTTGACAATGGGCTACGTGTGATTGTAGACAATGAAAATACAGCACAAAAACTACTGAATTTAAGCCAACTGCTTGGCAATCAGTTAAGTACGCGTCGAGATGAAATGCAGTCTGTAGATTTACGATACAAAAATGGCTTTACCATCGCTTGGAACGTGACACAGAGTGCTGAATCAGAATAGCCTAAGTAAGCACTACATCTATGCATAACCGATGTGAGCTAATACGGTTTATTTAGTTTGAAGAGAATATGTACAACATCATAGCGTATTAGTAACGCTTTTTTTAATGATTTAATAGAAGAGCATCACTTGTTCTTCTATTTAGCGATAATTTGTCTGGTACCATGAAAAATAATGAAAATCTGGTTGTTGTCCATCTAAGTGCCACGGCAGTATATGTCGTCATAGGCAATGTTGTCTCTGCAAAAGACATTCGTATTTTGGGCGTAGGACAAGTTAAAAACAGCGATTTTTATCAAGGTCAAATAAAGCATCGTGAACGTCTGCAAGGTGCTATCAAACAAGCTATCCAAGAAGCAGAAGACACCGCTAACTGCCGTGTACATAGTGTTTGGTTAACGCTTGCGACCCCTGAGCTATCTAGCAAAAACAGTGCTGGAGAGGTCAAAGTAGAAGATGAAGTTGTACGTGCCAAAGACATGGTACAAGCATTGGCCAATGCAAAGTCGCGTGATTTATCATCTGACTATTATTTGATGCATTGCTGTCAGCAAGGTATTTATGTCGATGAGCAAGACTTTATGGTGGATGATGTCATCGAAATGATGGCACACAATATCACCGTGATGTACCACATGATGATGATGCCTGTTGCCAGCCGTCAGAATATCCAAAAACTATTGCAAAGTTGTGACGTCGGCATTGATCATATTGTTTTTGATGCAGTGACCAGTGCTGAGTATAGTTTGATGACTGAGGAACGCCAGCAAGGCGTTTGCTTAGTAGATATCGGTGCTAGTACGACCAGCATTTGTGTGTATAAAGAGAATAAGTTGATTTTTACACACTGTATAGCAACAGGCAGTCATGAAGTGACAATGGATATTTCAGCTGATTTTGGTATTTCCATGATTGAAGCTGAAAAGCTGAAGAAGTCTCATGGTACAGCTGATGTTAATAGTGTCGATCCAAGCGCCTTCTTTTTATTCAAGCCTCAAGGATCGGGCGACGAAATCAATATTGGTATCTATAACTTGGCACGTATTATTGAAGCTCGTTACGTTCAGATATTTACTGAAGTAGCGCGTCAATTACACGAAGCAGGTTTGATAGGCTATATCGATAAAGGGATTGTGTTGACTGGCGGCGGTAGTACGATTAAAGGTATGATACCCTTTGCCAAAAAGCTACTAAAAATGCCTGTTGTACTGACCAATACTCATCCTGCTATCAGTGCTTATAATCATTTTGATAATGATGAATCATTTAAGCTACTAAATAGTCAAGTGAATGACCGTGCTTATCAGACGGCTTTTGGCACATTGCTATATAGTCAAAGTGAGCAATTCCGCCGTAGCGAAAAAAGCGAACCTGAAGCGATTCAAAACAATCGAGTATCAGGTGTATTTCGGAGTGCGGGTCAACGGTTTGCAAATGTTTTAAAGAAAATACTATAGATTCGTTTAACCTCATATCTAGAGCATCCATACATTATGGAATGTCTCTAAGTTAGTTAAGCAAGAAAATAAAGTAATATTGCGAATAAATTAGTTTTAAAAATAAAGTATTAAGTAATAATGACATATTATTGTCTATACTGATCGATTTTAGCCATACCCTGTTTTATTTAAATACATTTATATATAGTATGTCGATAGCGCGCCACATGAGTGCGTTACTATGTATCGACTTACACGCTATCTGCAACTGGAGAATCTTTTTTATGTCAAAATACACCATGCCAGATGATAATCAGCTTCAAAACAATGGCCAAGCAAGCTTCACTGTATTCGGTGTTGGTGGCGGCGGCGGTAATGCAGTTGAACATATGGTACAGCAAGGCATCAGAGGTGTAACGTTCGTTTGTGCCAATACAGATAAACAAGCGCTAGATCGTCTTACTGCACCGCATAAACTGCAACTGGGTGCAAAAACGAACCGTGGTCTAGGGGCAGGCGCAAATCCAGAAGTGGGTCGTGAAGCAGCAGAGAGCGAAGAAGAAGCGATTCGTGCATTGCTTGAGCACTCAGATATGGTATTCATCACTGCTGGTATGGGCGGCGGTACTGGTACAGGCGCAGCGCCAGTTGTTGCTCGTATTGCGAAAGAAATGGAAGTGCTGACAGTTGCTGTTGTGACCACGCCATTCAAATTCGAAGGTGGTAAGCGTATCAAAGCTGCTAAAGCAGGTATTGAGCAGCTGACTAATTTTGTTGACTCAATTATCACGATTCCAAATGATAAATTGATGAGTGTATACGGCAACATCTCTATGCAAGATGCTTTCAAAAAAGCGGATGATGTATTGCTGCATGCCGTTCAAGGTATTGCGGAAACCATCGCTAGCGAAGGTATGATCAACATTGACTTTAACGATATCCGTACGGCAATGACTGCGAAAGGTCATGCGATGATGGGTATTGGTCGTGCCAGCGGTGATGATCGTGCGCGTCAAGCGACTGAAAAAGCCATCAGATCACCACTACTTGATGATTTGCGTTTAGAAAATGCAAAAGGCCTACTGGTTAACGTTATTTCTTCAGAGTCATTGTCACTAGATGAAATGAGCAAAATCAGTGCAATAGTCGAAGAAATTACTGATATTGATGACGCTCATATTTTCTACGGTTCTGTGATTGATGAAAAAATGGGTGACGACTTACATGTAACCGTCATCGCAACTGGCTTAACGTTAGATGAAAATGCAGGTCAAGAGCCAGAAGTAGTAGAGCAGCCAGTACCTTCTGTTAATAGCACGCAACCTATCGATCCTAACGTGCATACCAGCGCTTTAAACAGTCAGAAGCAGTCACAAGCTCAGCAGTATCAAGATACCGTTGCACGTCCTAGCGCAAGCGCACCTCAAGAGCAGCCTAAGACTAAAACAAACAGTATCCAAGACTATTTAAAGCGTCAACAGAATAAATAGTACTTCTAATTTACTGTGAATAAGAAAAGGCCAGCGTTTTGACGCTGGTTTTTTTATGTTTAAGGAAAAATGAAACGTTTTCTATAAGAAAATTCATGACAGTTTTCTATGTAATCTATATGTATATGATTGTCGAAACGTATGTGAATCTCACTTTTTTATAGTATTAGATAGACCATATAAAGTAAAAATCAGCAATAGGATATTGACGATAAGTGTTATCAATCAAGGAGATAAGAAAATTAGCGCTTTTTATATATAGCGAATAAGGGGTCGGTAATGGTACACTATGTCAATTGTAACAAAATATGTGAGAAGACAACCATGAACCAAAGAACCATAAAAACAGCAATAGCCGTTACGGGTACTGGTCTACATAGTGGTCAGCCTGTTGACTTGGAGTTTCATCCACAGCCGATTGACACTGGTATTGTTTTCGAGCGCTCTGATATAGAAGGTAGTCAACCAATTCCAGCGAGTGCGTTTTTAGTACAAGACACGATGATGTCATCGAATTTAGTGTTTGGTGGTACGCGCGTGGGCACCGTTGAGCATCTGCTTAGTGCCATCGCTGGTCTAGGCGTGGATAACCTATTGATTCGTGTCTCTGCTTCAGAGATACCAATCATGGATGGTAGTGCTGCGCCTTTTGTTGCGCTCTTACTTGATGCAGGATTTTGTGAGCAAGAAGCGGCCAAGAAATTTATTAAAATTATACGTCCAGTACGAGTGAAGCTAGAAGATAAATGGGCAGAGCTACGTCCTTATGAAGGGTACGAATTAAATTTCGAAATTGATTTTGATCATCCTGCGTTTGATAAGAACTTTCAGCATGCACAGTTGCAGTTCTCTACACAGAACTTCATCGAACAATTAAGCACTGCGCGTACTTTTGGATTTTTACGTGATATAGAAGCGCTACGTCAAAATAACCTAGCATTAGGTGGCAGTATGGAAAACGCCATCGTTATCGATGATGCCAACATACTTAATGCAGAAGGCTTACGTTTTAACGATGAGTTTGTCCGTCATAAAATTTTAGATGCTTTGGGAGATTTGCATCTGATTGGCTACCCAATTTTAGGTCGTTTTAACGCCTATAAGTCTGGTCATGCTCTAAATAATTTATTGGTACGTGAAATACTGTCTGATGAAGATAACTTTGAAATTGTAACTTTTGATGACAATGTAACCTGTCCTATCGAGTATTTACCACTCAACGATTTGGTTATTGAAGGATAAATACAGGAATATACAGGAAGTATCGAAACATTTACGCAATATTACATAGACGGCTCATAATTACATTTATATAATATTCTATATTTTGAATATATTGTCTATATGAATATATGAATATATGAATTTTCCGTTAAGGCATATAATACAAAAGATGTAGATGATTTTTAAGTCCTTCATCGGTTATATCCATAATCTGGATGTAACCGATGAAGGATTTTTTTTGTCCAATGCATTACAAAAATCCATCTTTATCAATGCCATCATCTGCTCTTATTTACATAACTTTACATTTAACGGTCGGTATCTTTAATGATTAATCAAACGCAAAAGGGCTTTTTTGAGATTCTCATCAGTGGTGACATGCTCTGCGGCCTGTGATATAGTCCGTTTTGTGTTTTGGCTAAGCGCCTGATTTTCATTGGCTTTACGAGAATTTGGCAAGTGCAGTGATGATGTTAATGATTGTTTAGATGAATAATTATCGGCAGAGCTTTTAGCCACAACGACGCGAATTTGCTTGAGTTGTTTAAATGTAATTGACTGCTCTGTTAGTATTTGCAAATACGAGCTATGTAAATAGCGAATATGATTTGCTGCTGTCATTGAGCTAACACTTAATATCAACTGCTCAGGTGTTAAGCCTACAACCCAACAGGTATTGAGTATTTCTTCAGGTAGACAGTCTACCAATAGCTCTTTTATCTCGTTGGTTGCTTCTATATATAGTCGCATGTTGTTAGCAAGGGTTTGAGGTAGCGCGCTACCAGCAAATGCTTGATGATCTATAAGCTGGGCAAGCCGATTAGGCTGTTTTTTTGACATCGTAAGTACTCATCTAATAGGTGACAAACTCGATACTCATAACAGACATGCCAAAAGCAATATATAGCAGATGGCTTATAAGATAGTTGACTAGGTGGGAGGTACTACTGGCACTAGTCACTATTTGAAAAGAATGAACCGTTGTAATAGGGATTTTATCACGTCTATTTGATGATTATATCCTCTAAATTAATTGATGCTTCGTTACGGATGACGAGCAGACTTGTATTAACAATAGGTAGTAAATTTATGAAACAAGCTTTATTAATTTTGTCAGTATTGGGAATGGGTATCGCACAGACGAGTGGTGCTGCCGAAACAACCTTTCAACCAAATAATACCTTGAGTCATACCATCACAAATATTTCTACTTCTGCGAACTATGGTTCTAGTCGCAACATCTATAGCACTAGCAGTGGTGCCCATGTATATAGCAACGATGAGATCAGTCAAGCAATTGACAACCTAAGCGCTCATGCTAAGCAAAAAGAATATCAACTAGCTTCACTGACCAGTCGTTTGTCTTACGAGCAGCGTCAGCAGCAAGCAAGCCGTGTACCTGACCGCAATTCTGCTCCTGCTATTGCAGCAGCAAATGCCTCTCGCGTCGCTCTATCTAGAAGCTCTGGTTACTGTGCTCGCTATGTACGTAAAGCATTACAATCAGCAGGTTACGAATTTACGCCTAACCCTTCAGCTTATCAGTACGCCTCTCGGGGCACGCTAGCCCAAGCTGGCTTTACCAAAATCAGTAACGATATGGCACCACAAGTTGGTGATGTCGTTGTCTATAACCGCACGTCAAGCCGTCCACATGGTCATATTCAGATTTTTGATGGCAATGATTGGGTATCTGATTTCCGTCAAAACAGCATCAGCCCATATAGCGGTAACTACAGCTATACGACATGGCGTGATTCGCAGTATGTTGATGATGCATCAGATCGTGGTATCTACCTTGCGATGGCTGACAAATAAACATCGGTTAAATGAAGTAAGCATCAGTTAAATAAGACTAAAGTTTTCTCCAAACTCAGTAATGCTCTTTATGACATTACTGGGTTTTTTTTGTGCTTTAAATAATTATATCTAAGAATAGCTGTATTTAAATGAGTTCAGCTCATATAACCAAATCAAAGCTCAAATTTTGGCCAATAGTCGCGATTGTGAAAATCAGGCGGGGAGGCATGGCCCGAGGCAAAGTATAAGTCAGTTTTGCCAAACCATAAGATGACACAAGGATGTATTTGTTCGATCCTCATGTTTGCAATAGCGTATTGTTGATTCGGTAGCTGCGTTATAGGTAGGCTAAAGCTACGCTCATAATGAGCAGGTGTCTGCGCTACCATTGGAGTTCTAGATAACGGGTTCTCCCCTGATCTATCTGCTAGCTCTTTACAGTTACGCCAATTAATAGATGCGCATGTGGTTCCGTCGGTTTCATACAACGGTGCTGGCGGTAGTGTCGAAGGATTACGATAGCTCTTAAATTGATAAAGAGCGTAACGACCATCAGGGCTAGTATTGATCTCTATATAAGCGGTTGCTTGCTGAAGTGGTATCTTGTGAGGTTCGGTCTGGTCAGATGCTACGACATCTTCATTATTAACCTTACTACCATCAACCTCACTGCCAGCAATAAAACATTCAAGGCAGGTTTCTTCCCATAGGTAATCAGTGAAATTTACTTGAGTTTGTTGCCATGTTGGCCAATTGAATTGATTGGCTAGAATTTGGCTAGGCAGAGTCACTTGATAGGTCAGCACCAGTTGCAAAGCTGGTTGCTGGATGATTTCTGCACTTACTCCGATAGAGATATTCTCAAGATCTTCTATAGACACGCCTAACTGCTGAGCGTCTTTCGCTATCGTCTCTGTGGCTATACAGAGGTTAAAAGATTGGTTCATTATGGGTACATCTCGACGGTAATAGTAAAGAGGTGATAGTGACAAGAGAAATCATACTGGCTAAGAGCACTAATACTAAAGGACACTAATACTATATGATAAGTATAACCGAGACTATCGGAAAACATAAAAGCCGCGAGCAAGGTGCGTCGCGGCCTTTGTATTTCATTATCGTTTGGCTATGATATAAGTGAACATAAAACCCAGTCACTTAATGCCAGTCGGTCATGACATATTACTGTGCGTGACGTGCTAGGTTAGACAGTTTTGGGTTGGCATTTGGGTTTTTGCGTAGTAATAATGCCATACGACCAATAGAGTGAACCAAAGATGCATTAGCCGCTTTAGCAAGTTCAGCGCCAACGATGTCACGCTCTTCTTTCGTGCCAGCAGGCAATTTTACTTTGATAAGCTCATGATCTGTTAGCGCGCGATCGATTTCTTCAGTGATGGTTGGGGTAATACCCTTGTTGCCGATCATAACGATAGGCTTTAGCTCGTGACCGATGCCTTTTAGACGTTTAATGGTAGCGTTATCGAGTTGCATAGAATTCCTAAGTGTTGGTAAAAATAAAAATGGTACTGTCAAAAACAGTTATTGATCATTATAGATAATCTGTGACCATCTTGCATGAGATCAGCAGGATTTTGCACGATTTTACGTGACGAAAATGTTAAACTGAATGTTTGGTACATTATAAACGCTACTGCCTTATAAAACAGTTATTTAACCAATAGAATTTGGTCAGTTTGCAACCAACCATGAATAAAAAATCTGATTAACACTGTATTTAGAATAATCCGCAACGGATTAATATCAGTTTGTAAGTGATAGAGCAATTAAAGCAGCTAGATTTAGTAAAGCAATAGGAGCAGGTATTTTGGCCACGCGTATCGAAAACAAAAAACTATCAAAGAGCAGCAGTGCTTGGATGAAAGAGCATATTGACGATCATTATGTGCAAAAAGCTCAAAAAGATGGCTACCGTGCCCGTGCCGCTTATAAATTATTAGAGATTAATGAAAAAACCAACCTAATCAAAAAAGGCATGACGGTCGTGGACTTGGGCAGTGCGCCTGGTAGCTGGTCACAAGTCGCTGGTCGATTGGTAGGTGACGATGGTATCTTGATTGCCTCTGATATTTTGGCCATGGATACCTTGCCTGATGTGACCTTTATTCAGGGCGATTTTCGTGAAGCTGAAGTGTTTGATGCCATTATGGCAGAAGTGGGTGATAGACAAGTCGACGTGGTATTGTCTGACATGGCACCCAATACTGCGGGAAATAGCGCTATCGATCAGCCACGTATGATGTACTTATGTGAGCTGGCAGTAGACTTCGCGCTCGCAACCTTACCAGAAGGTGGCGCACTTATTATGAAAGTGTTTCAAGGTGAGGGTACACAAGAATTACGCAAGCAGATGCAGCAGGATTTTAGTAAGATTCGTAGTATAAAGCCAGGTGCGTCACGACCACGCTCAAAAGAGATGTTTTGGATAGCGATTAAATAGTTTTAACATCAATAGGTTGCTGCTCTTGTAAGCGTGAGGGTAAACCACCATAAAGTGTTATTATCGCGATATAAAAGATGCGTCAATTGTTAAATGAATAATCGTGAAACCTGCTTGAATTATGCGGGTTAGCACCACATATCATGGTATATTACCTTTGTTTTTAGCATACGTTTTAGGCAAAGTCGTCTGATAATAAGCGTTTTACAAGCTCAGTGATCGTATATCTATGTTTATCTCATAATGATTATTTATAAAAACAATTTTTAGGCTACCTATAAATCATATAAATTTAATTTAGCAGTTTTTTATTATCGGGATATTCGTTAAAAATGAGCAATACGTTTATAGACGTCACGTGTTTAATAAACACACCAATAAGTAAGGGATGGGAATAACTAGTGAGCGACATGGTAAAAAATACCTTATTGTGGCTGGTGGTAATCGGCGTTTTGGTGCTGGTGTTTAGCGGCTTTGATCAATCCTCTGAGCCGGATAACCTTAACTACTCTGAGTTTGTGACCGCAGTGTCAGAAAACCAAGTAGCCAGTGTCGAGATCGACGGCGAACAGATCACCGGCGAAAAGAAAAATGGTTCATCTTTTGAGACCATTAGACCAGCTGTGTCAGATGACCAGCTCATGCCAATGCTACGTGAGAACCAAGTCGAAGTTCAAGGAACTGCACCAAAGCGCCAAAGCGTACTAATGCAACTACTAATAGCCAGCTTCCCAATTCTATTGATTATTGGTCTGTTCTTATTCTTTATGCGTAACATGCAAGGCGGCGCGGGCGGTAAAGGCGGCGGCCCAATGAGTTTTGGTAAATCAAAAGCGAAGATGTTGACTGAAGATCAAATCAACGTTAACTTCGAAGATGTGGCTGGTTGTGAAGAAGCCAAAGAAGAAGTTGTTGAAGTGGTTGAGTTCTTACGTGATCCAGACAAATTTACCAAACTGGGTGCAACGATTCCTCGTGGTATCTTGATGGTAGGTCCTCCAGGCACAGGTAAAACCTTGCTAGCGAGAGCCATTGCTGGTGAAGCTAAAGTGCCGTTCTTCTCAATTTCAGGTTCTGATTTTGTTGAAATGTTCGTCGGTGTTGGTGCATCACGTGTACGCGACATGTTTGAACAAGCAAAGAAAAGCGCGCCTTGTATCATCTTTATTGATGAGATTGATGCAGTCGGTCGTCATCGTGGCTCTGGTATGGGCGGCGGTAACGATGAGCGCGAGCAGACATTGAACCAATTATTGGTTGAGATGGATGGTTTTGAAGGCAATGAAGGCGTTATCGTTATTGCCGCAACTAACCGTGCTGATGTGCTTGATAAAGCATTATTGCGTCCAGGTCGTTTTGACCGTCAGGTGCAAGTAGGCTTGCCGGATATCAAAGGCCGTGAACAAATCCTAAAAGTCCATTTGAAGAAATTACCAAATACAATCAGTGTAGATGCCAGTTCTCTTGCTCGTGGTACTCCTGGGTTCAGTGGTGCACAGCTTGCCAACCTTGTAAACGAAGCTGCATTGTTTGCCGCGCGTCGTAACAAGACCAGCGTCGATATGAATGACTTTGAAGATGCGAAAGACAAGCTATATATGGGTCCTGAACGCAAATCCATGGTAATCCGCGAAGAAGAGCGCCGTGCAACTGCGTATCATGAAGCGGGTCATGCGTTGGTAGCTGAGCTATTGCCAGGTACGGATCCTGTGCATAAGGTCACTATTATGCCACGTGGTTTTGCCCTTGGTGTGACTTGGCAGCTACCTGAGCATGACCAAACCAGTATGTATAAGTCAAAAATGCTAAGTGATATTGCTATCTTATTCGGTGGTCGTATCGCCGAAGAAGTGTT
This sequence comes from Psychrobacter immobilis, assembly GCF_904846235.1. Classification (GTDB taxonomy): domain Bacteria; phylum Pseudomonadota; class Gammaproteobacteria; order Pseudomonadales; family Moraxellaceae; genus Psychrobacter; species Psychrobacter immobilis_C. The sequence continues at coordinate 13,351 of NZ_CAJGZN010000002.1, read as the reverse complement.
TATCAATCAAATGTCAACGGGTGCTTCGAACGACTTTGAACGTGCTACTAAAATGGCACGTGCGATGGTCACGAAGTACGGTATGTCTGATGCACTTGGTATCATGGTGTACGAAGATGACGACAATTCACAAGGATATTTCGGCGGTGGTGGACGTACGATTTCAGAAGCCACGCAGCAGAAGGTCGATGAAGAAGTGCGTCGTATGCTAGAAGAGCAGTATGATATTGCTCGTGAATTGATTGAAGCCAACCAAGACAAAATGCATGCGATGGTTGATGCGCTTATGAACTGGGAAACCATTGATCGTGACCAGCTGCAAGATATCCTAGCAGGTGAAGAACCGCGTCCACCAAGAGTTTACCAGCATAACGAAGTAAACTTGTCGAAAAACGATGTTAAAACAACGGGTGCTACACCGCCACCATTACCAGCGATGTAAATGCTAGCGTACTCATGTTTTACAAAAAGCCCTTTATGATAAAGGGCTTTTTTATTGTCATCATTTTATGAAGGGTTTAGAACCCCATAAGATTTACTGGTATTATAAGCATAGACAGTAATAATTAAAATTGTTCTTATGAGAGATAAGTTGGTTATGTCATTATTCCAAGCCTTACCTGACTACAAGATATCTAGTCGTGATAAAACCTTAGATTTGTCGCAGCCCCATATCATGGGCATCTTGAACGTAACGCCAGATTCATTTTCAGATGGTGGGCAGTTTAACGCAGTAGATAAAGCCGTCGCTCATTGTCAGCAGATGATAAATGAAGGCGCTACTATTATCGATATCGGTGGTGAGTCTACTCGTCCAAATGCGCAAACTGTGGCGACTGATGATGAGATACAACGAGTTGTACCAGTGGTCCGAGCCATTCGTCAGCACTGTGGTGATGCCATTTGGTTATCGATTGATACTAGCAGTCCTGAAGTCATGCAGGCAGCTTTTGATGAAGGTGCTGACATTTGGAACGATGTACGAGCACTGAAACGTACTGGTGCGCCAGAGCTAGCGGCTAAGCTTGATATACCTGTTATGCTAATGCATATGCGCGGTGAGCCAACGACAATGAATAATCTGGCACAGTATGACAATGTGATCGATGAAGTGCGTACAGAGCTGCTCGACCGTATTAACGAAGTAGTCAGCATCGGCGTCAAACAAAGCAATATCATTATCGACCCAGGTTTTGGTTTTGCTAAGAACTATGAGCATCACTGCGCATTATTAAGTCAGCTGAGTAGCTTGCAGACATTAGGGCTGCCGATGATGTTTGGCATTTCTCGCAAGCGTTTCTTGGCAGAAGTATTGACCAAAAGTGGGGTGCAATCCGTAAGTATGACGCAAGCGGTAGAGCGTGATTCGGCAGGAACCGCTGCTGGACTGTTAGCCGTGCAACAAGGAGCAAGTATCATTCGTACGCATAATGTGGCGATGATGCAGCAAGCAGTGGCCTTATGGAGTCAACTGTCAGCATATCGTTGTTAATGTCACTTTATATATGCATAGTGAGATTTTAAGACTATAAATATTCTATACGCTATGCTTAGCGTCTATTTTTAAACTATCTAAACCAATAAAACTATCTCAATTAATAAGAGTAAATCTATGACAAGTACAACTCAGCCAGAACCAACCAATGAACAGCGCCGTATTATCTATCAAGCTCGCCGCGGATTAAAAGAATTGGATTTTTATATTGATCCTTACGTCAAGGAGCTGTACCTGACAGCAGATGCTACTGAGCAAGCAACATTTGCAGAAATGCTCACTCATGAAGACCCAGACTTGCTAGACTATTTTACCAATCAAAATCGTCCAGAAGAGGACGACATCTGGGTATTGGTCAATAAGATAAAAACATGGCGCCATACCAAAGACTTGGTTTAGGTCTTAAGGAACGGGTCAGTACAATATCTAACGTTTCCCATGGTACGCTTATATGACGCTAGTAACCTCGCTACGTATTGATACAGCTATCAAGCCTGCCAGTTATTTACGCGCGCTGCTATATGTAGGCTTGACTGGCGTTATGATGATATTGGCATGGTTTGCATCTTTGACTTTGTGGCAGTATTTACTAATCTTAATAGTCTCGGCAGCGGTCGCAAGTTATCTGATTATATCGAGACCAATACTATTACATATTAGTCAGCCATCGCTCAGTCAGCGTATTGATAAAGAATGGCAATTACTGATACGAACGGGCCGCGGCGATGAATTATGGCAAGCAGAGTTGGTCGATATAAATCGCTATCAGTGGGCGATGAGTGTCGAATTCAATATCGTTGAGCCTTATCAAAGAACGTTTTCAACCACTATATTTCGCGATCAAGTAAATTCTGAGCAATGGCGACAATTAAATATTTTAACCAATATCAGTAAGGGTAATATTAGATAGCTGAGTATTTATTGGTCTTATATTTCTCCTTTTACGATGAGAAATCTCTACACGTCATAACAAAATAGCTATCTCAAAGGACAAAGAGGTTTGTTATATTAAAATCTGTTATATTAAAAATAGAAAATAAAACTCATAAGTCTGCTGTCCTGTTATTAAAGAACATGTAGGCAGATATGATGTTTCATAAATTTTAGCAGTATTTTTGTACTAAACAATACGATAAAAAGAGGAATAGATAATGAGCTTATTAGGGAATTTAGTGAGCCAAGTGGCACGTAGTGCAATGAATCCAGACGACGCTCAGCGCAATCCAGTTAACCAACGTACTGAAACACGGCAGACTGGCGGATTAGGTGATATCTTAGGTAGTGTGCTGGGCGGTGGCAGTCAGGCAGGTGGTTATAGCCCTCAACAAAATAGCCGTCAAGCAGATAATGGTTTTGGCTTAGACGACATCATTGGTGGTCTCACGGGCGGCAGTCAGCGCGGCGGTATGAGCTCAGGTGCTGGCGGACTAGGTGATATTTTAGGTAGTGTATTAGGTGGTCAGCGAACTAATAGTGGGTTTGGTGGTAAAGGTATGCTCGTCGCTGCATTGATGCCTATGGTACTTAGCTGGATCAAACGTAATGGCGGCTTGAGCGGTGCATTGTCGAAAATCACTGGTATGGGCTATGAAGGTCAAGCACGCTCTTGGATGAGTAATAACGAAGCAAATGATAATTTAGATCCAAACGAAATTAACCGTTTGTTTGATGAAAACGAAATTCAGCAAGTAGCCGCTCATACTGGTGCTAATGAAACTGAGGTAAGACAGGGACTTGCTGAGCTGTTGCCTGAAGTAATGAATCAGCTAACGCCTAATGGTAATTTGGATAATGAGTCTGAAGCCAATGAAGAGATAGATCAAATCATTAGCCAGCTATCTAGCCGTCTTGGTAATTTTAAGTAGTTTTTTATAAAAAATCACTATTTACAGAATTAGTCATATCAATGAAAACACAATAGAAAATGGTCCATCAATAGATGGACTATTTTTTTTATTAATTAAAAGTAAATATCGTATCTAACAAATTTTTATTATTTATTAAACTTATAATCTAAATGTATATGTTAAAAATAGTAAACAATAACGTAAGGATTCTATAAGTCCTATAAAATAGCTAAGACAAGCACTCAGGTTGTAGCTATAGCTTTATCGTCTTAAAAGCATTGAATTAAAGGTACCATCTTTTAATCGCCTAATGATTTCATAAGGATTATTACTTATGCCATTCAAGCCCGTTCAAGCAGCTGTTGCTATTTTAGTCGGTTTGTTAATTTGGTTTGTTATCCCAGTACCGACGGGTGTCACACCAGAAGCGTGGCATATGTTGGCACTATTCATCGCGACTATTGTTGCTATCATAGGTAAGGTACTGCCCATTGGTGCCATTGCTATTATTGCTGTGACTCTAGTGGCACTGACCGGTGTCACAAATGATAATCCGAAGCAAGCCATTAGCGATGCATTATCAAGCTATTCAAGCCCTCTGATTTGGCTCATTGGTATTGCAGTTATGATATCGCGTGGATTGATAAAGACAGGTTTAGGTCGACGTATTGCTTATTATTTCATTTCTATCTTTGGTAAAAAAACCATTGGCGTGGCTTATTCCTTGGCCGCTGCTGAGCTAATGGTCGCACCTATTACCCCTTCTAATACGGCACGTGGTGGCGGTATTATTCATCCTATTATGAAATCCATTGCGCAGAGTTTTCATTCGACACCAGAAGAGGGTACTCAAAACAAAATTGGGCGTTACTTAGCGATGGTGAATTACCACGCTAATCCTATTACTTCTGGTATGTTTATCACTGCTACGGCTCCTAACCCTTTAGTTGTCGAGCTGGTGAATAAAGCCACAGGTGGTGATATTCAGTTATCATGGACAACGTGGGCAGTAGCCATGTTTATACCCGGGATGCTTTGTTTAATCGTCATGCCATTGATCATTTATATGATTTATCCTCCTGATGTTAAAGCAACGCCTGATGCCAAAAACTTTGCAAAAGATAATTTGACAGAGATGGGTCAAATCAGTATTCACGAAAAAATAATGTTCGGTGTATTTGCTCTTATGTTAGTACTGTGGGCGAATATTCCTGCGTTGATTTTGGGTGAACAATATAGTGTTGATGCTACTACCACGGCCTTTGTTGGCTTGACGACACTGATATTGACTGGTGTGCTGACTTGGGATGATATTCTCAAAGAGAAGTCTGCATGGGATACTATCGTTTGGTTTGGTGCCCTGATTATGATGGCAGCTTATCTAAACAAACTTGGTCTAATTAGCTGGTTCGCAGGCAATATTGAGTCTCTCATTGGAACAACTGGGGTAGGTTTGGTAGGTGCAGCAACTATTTTGACCTTAGTTTATTTATACATACATTATTTCTTTGCTAGTACCACCGCTCATATTACCGCACTATTTGCAGCATTCTATGCAGTTGGCCTGACGTTAGGGGCACCGCCGATGTTATATGCGCTAATCTTGGCCGCAGCGGGTAATATCATGATGACGCTTACGCATTATGCGACTGGTACTGCGCCTGTAATTTTTAACTCTGGTTATGTGACGTTAAAAGAGTGGTGGGCCATTGGGGCGATTATGAGCGTGGTTAATTTAGTCATTTGGATAGGTGCTGGCCTCATTTGGTGGAAAGTACTCGGTTATTACTAAATTTAAAAAGCATTCGCTAAAAGCGTGCATCTAATGTTTCTAATGTATAGTTGAGCGCAGCAAAGCAGATATCGGTGTTAAACCCTCTATACTGTAAAAAACGTAGCTGCTTAGCTTTTTCTTTTTGCTCAACTGGTATCTCATTACCGTATTTTTTGGTACGAGCTATCACCGCCAGTTTTAGCCAATCTACACCGTCTACTAAGTTGTCTGCATCATTATCTACAAACTCACTAAATTCATCAGACTCAGTATTTGCCATATCGATTAGCTCATCGATGTTACCTGGCATAGCAATTTTCTTACGATAGAATTCTTGTTTGATCCGACCACGTCCACGGCCTTTACGAATATTCTCGCGTATCAGCATTAGGGTAGTGCGGTAATCACTTTGATAACCTTTTTCTTCAAACTCATCGAGCAGGGCATCAATTTTCTCTGGGTCTTGCTCTTTGTCGATCAGCTTTAGCTTTAGCTCAGCTTTACCGTATTCGCGGCGTGATAAATAATAAAATGCGAGCCAACGCAATCGACTTTCTGCTTTAATCGCATCGATTTCTGCTTGTTTTTGTTCAGGGGTTCGTAAATAGGCTTTGAGCGCGGCTGGTATGTTATCGTTTCGGCTGTCTGTTTCACTATCATTAATAGCAAAAATCTCAGCTTCATTTTCTGAGTTTTTGGATGGCGGCTCAGTGCTATCACTAGTACCAGTGGTCAAACCATCACTAATTTCGTCATTATGAATGTCGAGTTTGACTTCTGCCAGCATCTCTTTGATGGTTTGCGCTTCAGGTGGTTGATATATAGGGGTATCACTAGGCTCAGCGGTAAAATTGGCCGCTGGGTGAAAACGCTTCTTACGTTTTTTAGATTTAGAGTTCTTTTTTGACTTAGGAGAGGAGTCTTCAAAGAACGCTGTATCAATAGTAGCGTCATTCTTGACTGAATCATCTTTACTTGAACGGGTAGTCCGTTTACTAGATTTCTCTCGTTTTTTAGGCTCTTTCGTATGAGAGTTTTTGGACAGTTTTTTTGGTTTGCTATCAATAGAACTAGCTGAGTCGGCACCCGACTCAGCTAAAATTTCAGCTAAGGTTTTAATTTTCATAATGAATCATATTAACTGACAACGGTTAATCGTTAAACCATTATTGTACAGGTTCAGAAGCCTGTTCTGCTTCTTCAGTTTCGTCGGCTTTGCTCTTTTTCTTTGTACCAAGCTTTTCGTCACGAATTTTGTCTTCGATTTCTTGAGCAATGGCAGGATTCTCTTTTAAGAAAAGCACAGAGTTGGCTTTACCTTGACCGATTTTTTCGTCGCCATAGCTATACCAAGATCCTGCTTTACCAACCGCTCCAATCTCTACACCTAAGTCAATGACTTCGGCTAAGTGATTCGTACCTTCACCATAAGTAATTTCGAACTCAGCTTGGCGGAAAGGTGGTGCCATTTTGTTTTTAATGACTTTGACACGGGTCTGGTTACCGATGATTTCATCACCATTTTTGACCGCACCAATACGTCGAATATCCATACGTACAGAGGCGTAGAATTTCAGCGCGTTACCACCAGTCGTCGTTTCGGGGCTACCGAACATAACACCAATTTTCATACGGATTTGGTTAATAAACACCACCATACAGTTAGAGCGTTTAGCGTTACCAGTGATTTTACGTAGGGCTTGGCTCATCAGACGTGCTTGCAGACCCATGTGCGAGTCACCCATTTCGCCTTCAATCTCAGCTCGTGGCGTCAAAGCAGCCACTGAGTCAATTACGATCATGTCGATCGCGCCTGAGCGTACCAACATATCGGTGATTTCAAGTGCTTGCTCGCCATTGTCAGGCTGCGAGAGCAATAAGTCATCAGTATTTACCCCAAGCTTGCGAGCATAGACAGGGTCAAGCGCATGCTCGGCATCGATAAAGGCACAGGTACCGCCTTGCTTTTGACATTCTGCAATAGCTTGCAGAGTCATCGTTGTCTTACCTGAGCTTTCTGGGCCGTAAATTTCAACGATACGGCCTTTTGGTAGACCACCAATGCCAAGCGCAATGTCTAATCCTAGAGAGCCTGTAGAGACCACGTCGACATCCATAATGGCCGAGTCATCGCCTAGATGCATGATGGTGTTTTTACCAAATTGCTTTTCGATTTGACCTAATGCCGCTTTGAGGGCTTTGGCTTTATTGTCGTCCATATTGGATTCCTTGTTTCCGGTAGTTAAGTTGATGCTATAAATAAAATATTGGTACTGTTGAAACCTTTGGCAAACGCATACTGACTGTTATGAAGTCGGCAATTATTGTTTGGCTGTTTTATCGAAAAATAGGTTGTCACGTGACTGGTGTAGGTAGTAGTATCGAAGGTATCGTTCTACTATACAGTAAAATTAAATAGCGCGAGAAGTAAAAATAAGTCCGTAATACACTGTCGTTATCGTTGTTTTTAGTCAGCCTTGACGTGCTAATTACTTGACTCAACTTCTTGACGCTGTTGATTTGATAAGGTAATTATAACAAAAGCAAGGCACTATAATGAGCGTTGAGGGATGCTAGACGACACTATCTGTCGTATGGTATGCGGCTAAAAATCTATAGAAATGATGCGATAGGCCGTCGTTGTTTTGAACCTTATAATGACTATGCTTGTCAATAGATTTAGGAGTTGTCCACAACAAATAAAAGGCTTATTTTCGCTAATTGTGAAACATTATGAAGAATTAAATTATTTTAGAAATTATTTAAAATAATTTTTTATGTGTGTAAATTTAATATAAGTAATTGATTTTAAATGTTTTATAAATTGTACAAAAAATGAACGATTTTACCTTATCCTTTAAGTTGCTTAGCTATAAAGTTGTCAAGTAGTGACTTATGCACAGGGTTATCCACAGCTTATGGGGAGAACTCTGTAAAGCCTTATAATACATAAGTTTACGTAGATAATTAGTATGAGGAACGGATTCTATATTTTGTTTCTAACTACTTTACAGGTACTATTTTGTCTACAAACAACGCTATGAGCGCTATGTTTCACAAATTATAAATTTATCTTTTTTTACGCATAATCATACTATAGACATTAAAAGTCAGGAGTATGACTCAAGATATACACCTAAGATGTCAGAAGACATAGTTATGCATAGAATGTCTAGTATTTTTAGAGATATTTTCTACAGCCTATAAAAGGCCACAAAAAAGCGGCTACATCAGATAGCCGCTTTGTCAAAACACTTAAAAATAGAGCTGTATCAATCAGTCTTTGATATAGATCAAATCCCACACACCATGCCCACGGTCGAGGCCACGACGCTCAAACTTGGTCATTGGACGAAAGTCAGGACGCTCAGTGAAATTACCTGTACCTGCTTTGTTGGTCAGTCCAGCGAAACCATCCAATACTTCAACCATCCAAAATGCATAATGCTCCCAGTCAGTTGCTGTATGGAACCAGCCGCCTTGTTTTAAGCTGCGCGTGACGATGGTCATACGTTCAGGACTGACAAAACGACGCTTATAGTGGCGCTTCTTTTGCCATGGGTCAGGGAAGTATAGCTGAATACGGTCGATATGGTTTTCTGGTAGTTGCTTTAGCAATTGAATGGCATCACCGTTGATGATTTTTACGTTGCTCAAATCTTGGGTGCCAGCCATATAAGCACATTTACCAATACCAGGCTCATGCACTTCTACACCGACAAAGTTACGAGTAGGGTCAGCGGCCGCCATTTCAATAAATGAATCACCCAAGCCAAAACCAATCTCTACCGTAAGCGGCGCATCTGGACCGTTAGGGCTATCGGCGAATAACGTACGTAGGTTGTCAATACCGGTAAGATCGCCATCACCAAAACTGTTATTGACCAAATACTCAGAAAATTCTGGAGCAGTTAGTGCAAGCTCGGCATTTTTGTTCATGTGCGTACGGCGCTTCATAAACGTATTGACGATGCGGATATGCTTGTCAGAGGTCGGTTCTATCTCTTGGCTAGTGCTGTTATCGTTATTGATAGGCTCGCTTGTGCTATTAAGGGTTTGCTCATCAGTAGTATCGGTACTATTGACGTTGTCATTGATATCAGAATGTTGACTCATAGGATTCGTAAGGCTTAATTAGGTGGGTGATGTTTGCTTATTATAAGTTAAATCCATACAACTGTGAACGGACAATCCTATTTTCGCGTATTTGCTGGTCGGTGCTGTGGTTTCTCTATGTTACACACGGGTTTTGGCGTTATCATATAATGGTATCTTTCAAATGATTTTCCTAAGAATCAGTAAGTAGAGCGTGTTGCCATGTTATTTATCGAGACCGATTCACCGCCACCGTTTTATCAAGAATCGTTAACACCTGCTAAACGTAAGCAGTTAGACAAGTGGTTCATAGGCAATCGTACCCAGCGTTATTATCTCAAACGCTTTGAGCAGTTTGATCAGCAAGGTTATCTGTCGCCAAAATGGCATTGGGCTGCGTTTTTTATCACCTTTCCTTGGCTGCTATATCGCAAGCGCTATATGGATGCGATTGTCTATAGTGTCGCAGGGTGGTCTTTTATTCAGCTTAATGTGGCACTGGTGCTAGTCGCCTTTGAATTTGTAGCGATGTCCTATGTACCAGATGCTTATCAGATGGCAACACGTATCGGCATTGCTGCCGTTATTTGGCTATTTTGGTCGTTTATGGTGGCACGCTGGACTGATGCGTATTACTACCGTATGGCAAGGCGTGAGATCGCTGATGCGATAAATGATCATCCGCGAGATGAGGCAGCACAGAAGGCGCATCTGCAAAGAGAAGGCGGTGTTAGCTTATTTGGACTGGCATTAGGATTTGGTTTCTTTGCGTTTTCGCTATTGGTGATTAAGGTGCAGTTCTTACCGATTATTGCCAAGCCAAAAGCAAACGAAGTGTTGTTTGACGCTTATGATATTGCAAAGAATGCCCAAAACCGAGTGGCGTTGATTTATCAGCAGACAGGGCAGTGCCCAGTAAATCTGCCGCTTAGTACCGAGCAGCAGCAAATACGCATGCATGTCGATACTCAGGCCGCTGGCGTAACAGAAACCGACTGTGCGGTAGTAGGAACGATTCAGAACGTGACGTTTCCGATACGCTATTTAAACGAGCAGACGCTGGTCTTTTATCATATACCAGACAGTGATAATTGGGATTGCACCAGCTCACTGAATAAAAAACAAGCCCCTAAAAACTGCATAGCTGATTAGGGACTGTATTTCACGAGTGCTTGTAGGTGTTGCTAGTGCTGAGAGCTACTGCTTAGGGTTAATGCTTAGAATCCGTTGCAGTATCATCTTTTTCCTCAACTGGTGTTGCTTGGCTCTTTAACGCCTCATAAAAATCGGTTAAATCCATTTTACGTGCTTTACCAATATCTTCGTCAAACAAGCTTTCAAGCTCAGCCATTGCTGATTGCGCGGATTCAATCATGCTGGCTTCATCATCATAGATAGCTTGTTGGCGTTCGATCAAGTCATCATCATAATCACGGAATGTTTTTACTGTTTCTCGCGCTTTTTCTGGTGAAATGCCTAATAGCTGTAGTGATTCGCGTGACATGTCCAAAGATGACAAATAAGTCTCACGCCAGATGTGCCGCACACCAACCTCACGTAAACGATAATAGTGCTGACGATCGCGCGCTCTTGCTAATACAATCAGTTCAGGATAATTTTTGCGTAAGTATTGAGCGGTAGTGATAGAGCGCTCTAAGTCATCGATAGCAAGAATAAAAACCCGCGCTTTTTGAATGCCTGCCGCTCGCAAAATCTCAGGGTTTTTCGGGTCGCCATAATAGACTTGGTTACCGAATTTTCTTACAAAATCTACTCGGTTTGCAGAGCGTTCGATAGCGGTAAATTCGATATTATGCATGCGCAGTACACGGCCAATAATCTGTCCGACGCGGCCAAAGCCTGCAATAATGACCTGATGCTCATGATCGGGAATGGTATCGTATTCGCGACTCGGTTTACTCTTGGCAAATAACGGCTCACCCACTTTTTCTAATAACAAGAATGCCAGAGGTGTTAGCGCCATCGAGATGGTAACCACAAGATTGAGAGTATTAGCAAGCTCGGGGCGCAAGACGTTTTGAGCAGTGGCAACACTGAATAGGACGAAGGCAAACTCACCACCTTGGGCTAGGGTCACACCCAATCGGATACTGGTCGGCCAGCGATTGCCCGATACTTTGGCAATACCTGCAATCACTGCAAACTTGATGAACATCAATGCGAGTGCGCAGCCAATAATGAAGATGGGTTCTGCCAAAATAAGTTTGACGTCGGTAAGCATACCGACTGACATAAAGAACAGACCTAATAGCAACCCTTTAAAAGGTTCGATACTAGCCTCTAGTTCATGACGATACTCAGAATCAGCGAGCAATACACCTGTTAAAAATGCACCCAACGCCATTGATAGACCAATTTGGCCCATCAAGATAGATACGCCCATCACGATAAATAGCGCGACCGCTGTTAGTAGTTCTGACGCACCACTGGAAGCCACAAATTTGAAGAAGGGTCGAACCACGTAACGGCTGGCAAAAATCAGACCGGCAAAGACAGCAAATACTTTACCAAAATAAATCAAATCGTAGCTTTGTTCACGCACCCCTGATAAAAAGGGAATGATTGCTAATAATGGAATGACCGCAATATCTTGGAATAGTAAGATAGTGAAGGCTTCTCGACCATGGGTGCTTGAAAGCTGCTGCTTTTCAGTCAGTATCTGTAGTACAAACGCGGTAGAAGATAGGGCTAAACCAAAACCAACGATAAAGGCGGTATCTAGTTGTAAGGAGAAAAACTGGTGTAATAACCACATCAGTAGCGTACCAGTCAAACCGACCTGCAAACCACCCAACACAAATATAGAGCGGCGTAATGCCCAGAGACGCGAAGGCTGGAGTTCAAGCCCGATAATAAACAGCAGCATGACCACACCAAACTCTGAAAAGTGCAATAGACTTTCAGCGTCGCCTGCCACATCCAAGCCACTTGGGCCCAATATGAGTCCAGTGATGAGGTAGCCTAAAACCGTTGCAATACCAAAGCGTTTACCGAGAGGGACAAAGAGCAATGCTGCTCCCAAAAATATAGTGGCTTGCAACATGAGATTTGGTGAGCCGGCGGCGGCAGCAAACATCTGGGCTCCTTAAAAATTTGAATAAAATACAAAATCAATGTGACTAAAATCAGTATGGCTAAAACAGTATCGTGTTAGTATCTATTATTTTTTGCGATAAATTTTCCACACACCATTGTCTGCAAGCGGATTATTATAAGCATCGTTGCGGCGTTTACGCGGTGTCTGGCGACTATCAACAATCTTAAAGTCAGGCAGGGCATGTACAATAAGACCGGTACGATAAAAGCGTACTCGCTCAGGCTCTAGCATCTCGCCCTTACTATCGCGACAAAAAACATAAGCACGCAGATCGATAAATTCACGATGCGCTACCAGTCGCGCTTCGTCATCGTTGTCTAACACTGCTGTCATACGCTCAATTTCATCATCCGTATATTGACCACACTTATCGGTCAGAGCACCTACTGACCCAAAGCTTTTGGATTCTTTAGCACGTGTCTTAGTTAAGTGTAGACGCTGAACGTGATAGATGAATTGCGGTATTTCAAGGCTGGCAGGGAGCGGTAGATAATCAGGTGGCATATTGGCCGCTGGATAAAAATCCTTTGCACGCTCAAGCAGATTTTGCCAACGTTGTTGATAGGTTTGGACTTCGGCTAAGTTGCCTTCATAAATAGGCATATCACGGATTTGTCGCAAAATATCAGGTGGAAACTGTTCATTACGAAAGTTTGCAATGTCTTCTTGCAGCGTTGATAACAAAACTTTGGCGTGTTTTTTGCCATCTTTTGATGCAGGATCATCGATATAGTCTGGGGCGACAAAGGGTGCTGAGCGTCTAGACATAGTGTTGTATCGTCAATAGATAGAGTAAAAATACCAAAAAGTATGATTATAAAAATTAACTGGGTTGCTAAACAAAACTTTATAATAGTTATTATAACCACATAAGCCGATTTGGACTTAATTTTTTGGTGGTGTATCAAAAAGTATGCTGAAGAAATAAAGGAGGGTGACAGTCAAAGCAAGATGATATATTTGAGGTTATGAAGACACAAATAGATATCAGCTGCCCCGACTGTCACAGTCCCAGTTTAAAG
>NZ_CAJGZN010000001.1 GCF_904846235.1 Psychrobacter immobilis | reverse complement strand
GTGACTAAGCTAATCGCTTCTAATTTAAATTCTCGGGTATATTGGTTGCGTTTGTTGGTCATACTATTTTCCTTCTTTGGGTTAGTATAGCCTCTTAGCAGTTGTCCAATTTAATTATGCCACTACAATCAAGCTTACTACCTCTGGCTTTGGCAGCGGTTAATAGGCTTTGCCAGATTGTTGGAACCCCTAGAGCAACCGTAACATGACAATCATCAATGAGAGATACTAGGCTGTCACCATCGAGATTTGGACCAGGAAGTATGAGAGAGCAACCAGTCAGGGCAGCTGCATAAGGTGTGCCCCACGCATTGACATGGAACATCGGTACTACGGGTAACAAAACGTCTTGTGCAGAGAGCGCGGAGACATCAGGCATGCATAACGCCATCGCATGCAGCACAGAAGAGCGATGAGTATATAAAATACCTTTAGGATTACCGGTAGTTCCTGAGGTGTAGCATAAAGAGCTGGCTGTTGCTTCATCGAATTGAGGCCAGTCAAAGTCAGTAGAGTTTTCTGCTAATAGCTCATCAAAGAACAGTACATTAGGCAGTTTTTCTACGATACTATCATCTCGATCACTTAGACAAATGAAGTATTCAACACCTTTGATATGCTCTTTGATTGCCATAATTAGCGGTAGGAAAGTAGTATCAAAAAATAGCACACGATCATCAGCGTCATTGATAATGTAGCTCAGCTGCTCGGGGAACAAACGTGGATTGATAGTATGGCAAACCATGCCACTGCCTGAAATCGCATACCAAGCTTCTAAATGACGACGATTGTTCCAAGCCAAAGTTGCTATGCGTTCTGATGATTTAAGTCCCAGTGTAGCCAACGCATTGGCCAATCGTTTTGAGTTATCTGAGACAGTACGCCAATTGGTATGAGTCATCTGTCCATCGACTTCTTTGGACAAAACCGCCGTATCACCATGATAACGGGCAGCGTGTTCGATTAGACCACTGATCAGCAATGGCTGATACATCATTTTTCCTAACATAATACATTCCCTGTAGTTATTTGAAAGTCCGCTTATTCTTGCTACTGCATTGCCTGATGCGAAGAATAGGCCTCAACTAAGAATAATCAGAATTATTCTTTAAGACAAGTTAATATTATGTTCTCCATAGGCGACGAAAAACTGTGATTCAACTTCAAAGACTTGATGATTACTCTATATAAATAGTTTTTACTTTCTCATCAAAAGTTTATTGGTATCATTGTTTCTTTAATTAACCATAAAATTTAGACAAAAAAAATCCGACCACCTAAGTGATCGGATTTTTAATGTTTGGTGGAGATGGCGGGAGTTGAACCCGCGTCCGCCAGCATTACGCTCATGAATCTACATGTTTAGTTTCTGTCTTTAGTTTTAATCCGCACCGATCCGACAGTCAGGATGGATTGGACGATTCTCTACTTTTGAACCCAAGCAATTGAGACAATCACTTGTGGCGAGCCTACATGCGGACGCTTCAACTTAGTTAACCAACTGTAGGTGATCAGCAACTAAGTAAGCAGGGTTTAAGCTGCTAGAGCGTAAGTTTCGTCGTTTGCGACTATAACAATATATGTTTGATTAACGAGAGGACATACACTCTCGACATGCATCATTGAGTTTCATCACCAGCGTCGAAGCCAGAACATCCCCAATAAGACTGGCTATTATATAGGAGATATCGGTTAGGTTTCAACCTATAAGTAGCCTGCATTACATTACGTTACAGCTTAATAATTTACGCCAAAACAATGTTTAACCATTTACCGATATTTTGAATCTGCGGCATACAGACCTGATGTGCCATCGGATACGTATTGTAAGACACATTATAGTCCTTTGCCGACAATAACTGCTGGGCTTGCTCACCTAGGATAACAGGCACGACTGGGTCATGAGAACCATGCTCAATCAAAATCGGCATGTCTTTATTGGCAGCACTATACTCAATATTATCATTGGTCGCTAAGTAGGTAGAGAGCGTCATCAAACCCGCTAAGCGCTCTGGATGACTGAGCGCCACATGATAAGCAACCGCCCCGCCCTGCGAAAACCCAGCGATAACGATATGTTCAGGTTTGACGCCGCGTTCAATCTCGCGGGCAATCAAATCGCGAATCTGCTGCGAGGATGTCTCAATTTGTGTCACATCAACTTTGCGCTCAAGACTCATCTCCAAGATATCATACCAAGCCGGCATCACCATCCCACCATTGACCGTGACAGGACGCTTGGGCGCATGCGGAAAGATAAAACGTACTGCCATATCATTAGCCAAGCCAAGCTGCGGTACAACTGGCTCAAAATCATGACCGCTAGCACCTAAGCCATGTAGCCAAATCACTGCGCGATCTATCTTTTTTTGAGAGGGATTGTGCTCAACGACGACGGCGTCTAAATAGTTACTCATAGTTATCCTTAATAATGTAGTGAGATATGCCTTAAGCATTTTTGTATTTTTTGCCGAAATAATGTGTGTGTCATTATATGGTCAATATCATCTGTTAGTTTGAGAGTATGGTCAATAGTGAGGTACTAAACGGACAATAGCAAAAATGTGAACAGTATAAGAAGACACGTATGATTTTACGACCGATAAGCTCAATACCATCAGGCTCAAGTACTGTCAGCTGTCTATTCTTTAGTACATGTGCCTACAATTGTATCCGCATTAATGCTAAGTTCTTACAAGGCTAAGCTCTTACAAAACTAAGCTTTTACAAGAATGCACGACACTTAGCTTCTTTTGGCAAGTAGCAACCAATAGTCAAACGTTAATTTTTCAATTCCTATCCATACGTCCGATGGGATTTTTTTATAATTTTGCAGGAACATTTTACATGACAATTTCTAATAAATCAGCGCTTGAGCTGAGTAAGCACACGCTGGCTAAGGTTAATAAGATTAATATCGCCTTACCTTTAACGCTGATCAGCTCATTATTGATAGTAGGCTGCACTACCGATAGCCGATCAACGCTCACATCAAAAGCCCCTTTATCGACAGTGCAATCACAGCCACAATCGCCCTCACCTGTCGCATATACCTATGGAGTGCGTCCGTTTTATTTGATAAATGATATGGATGAAGGACCATTAAAAGAAGAGCTACAGGCATGTAGAGGGCAACTACCAAGTAAGACAGACTTCTCTATTGCGCATCGAGGTGCGCCATTACAGCTGCCTGAACATACTTATGATAGCTACGTGGCGTCAGCACAAATGGGTGCTGGCATCTTGGAATGTGATGTCGCTTTTACCAATGACGGTGAGCTTGTCTGTCGTCATGCCCAAAATGATTTACACACCACTACTAATATTCTAACCACACCGTTGGCTAACCAATGTACCGTACCGCCCATTTTAGACGCTAAAGGCAAACTTACCAATGCCGATAGTATCGAATGCCGAACCTCAGACATTAGCGTTACTGAGTTTAAAACACTGACGGGTAAGATGGATGCTGCCAATAAAAAAGCAACCAGCCTTAGTGAATATATGAATGCGACTGCGCCTTGGCGAACGGACTTATACTCGCAAAATGGCAAAGTATTAACCTTAAAAGAGCATATCGCATTGGCTCGTAAGCTAGGTATGAAGCACACGCCTGAGTTAAAAGCACCCGCCGTGACCATGCCGTTTAACGGCTATCGTTTGAACGACTACCGCCAACAGCTCATAGATACTTATAAGGCAGCAGATGTGCCTGCAAGCGATGTATTTGCCCAGTCATTTAATATAGAAGATCTGGATTACTGGATCAAAAACGAGCCAGCTTATGGGGCTAATGCCGTTTATCTTATTGATGACAGTAATGAGACCGCTAAGGATAAAACATTTGATAAAAATGACGCAACCACTTGGAAACACTCATTGGCTGATATCAAAGCACGTGGCATTAACACCATTGCACCAGCACTTTGGTCGTTAGTCACTACTGATGGTAAGGGGAATATGCAACCATCAGAATACGCAAAACAAGCCAAAGCCAATGGTCTAAAAATCATTACCTGGTCGATAGAGCGTTCAGGGCCATTAACTGATGGTGGCGATTGGCACTATATCGGTCTTAGCGATGCTATCAACAATGATGGTGATATGATGAACTATATTGACGTACTAGCGCAAGACGTCGGTGTCCAAGGCATTTTTTCAGATTGGCCCGCTACAGTGAGCTACTATGCCAACTGCAAAGGTCTTAAATAGGTTTTCGCTTAGTCTATTAATAGATAATTACGCTTAATCTTCGTTATCAAGGCCAGCTTATTTATTGAGCTGGCCTTTTTTAAATGTATTAAAGTGATCACATCGCACACTATCTACTGAGCACCCTACTTTTCCATTAACTTTTCACACCATTTAACTCGTGGCAGCAAGAGCAGTCTGCTGTTTTGTGCTACGATAATTTACTAAGCTTATAAGACGATGTAGAGACTATGACCCATATTTTACTGGTAGAAGATGATCCTGCGATCGCGATGTCACTCAAGGTCACCTGCAAACGCGAAGGCTGGCAGATAACTTGGTTGGATAATGCCAGTAGCGTGTTACCCATGCTGCATAGTCATGAAGCACAAGATCTATCAGCTATCATTATGGATGTCGGTCTGCCAGATGGTGACGGCTTGAGCCTATGTCAACAAATACGTCATACACCTGATATCGACGCCTTAAAAGATTTGCCTATCGTGTTTTTGACAGCGCGTAGCGATGAGGTCGATCGTATTCTAGGATTGGAGATGGGCGGCGATGATTACTGTGCCAAACCCTTTAGTCCACGTGAGTTGGTCGCGCGTTTAAAAGCCATTTGGCGCCGTGAACAGCTGATTCAACAGTCAGGCTCTCATATCATAAACTCAGATAACAGTACGGATAATACTTCCTCGAATAATCTATCAGGACAAGCATTAACGTTTGAGAACCAATCTGGCGTTTGGCATTATCAACCGCTGAACTATTCATTAACGTGGCAAGAGCAAAAGCTTGAGCTTAGCAATACAGAACGCAAAATTTTGCTGACATTATTGCAAGCGCCGCAGCAAGTTTTTAGCCGTGAGCAATTACTTAGCGCAGTAAGTGATTATCCTGACCACCGTTTGGCACGCACGATAGACAGTCATATCAAATCAATTCGTAAACAGCTTGCTATAGTAGATGCTAATGTCGATGTCATCCATACGCATCGCGGACTGGGTTACGCATTATGTCCCGCTTAACAGTGGCTGCTAGTTTATGAATAATAACACTAATCCTGCTGAGAATGATATTCATAACGACCAAAGCAATTGGTATGCCAAACTGCATCCTATTGGTACTGCTCAGCAAGCTCCTAAACGCAAACGGCTGCTCAATTTAAGTATATTTTTTAGGATTTGGCTAGCCGTTGCGTTGGTGCTCGTCATATGCGGTGTGGTTGTGTTTACTCAGTTGTTTGGCTACGTCAAGCCAACCGCGCAGCAAGTCATCGAAGACACGCTCCTAGACACTAGCAAACTGTTAGCAGCCAGTCTCCAAGTGCCATTATCTACAGGACAATTATATGATGAGGAATATCAAGCGCAACTTGATGCTGCATTTGTGGGCATGCCAGCGATGGATGAAATACTCAGTCCTGTCGATCAAACCAAAAGCTACAGTAGCTTTCGCGTATATGTGACAGACAATAGCGGCATCGTCATTTATGACTCATTACCCAAACCTGATAATAATGAAGGGCAGAACTATGGACGCTGGAACGATGTTTATCTCACATTAAAAGGACAATACGGCGCAAGAAGCACGCTGCGAGATTATCAGCGGCGCGATGGTTCGGTCATGTATGTGGCTCAGCCCATCAAAAATCCGTCTGGAGATATCATTGGCGTGGTCAGTGTCGGTAAGCCTGTCGCTAGCGTATTGCCTTATTTAGATGACACACGTAACCGCATGCTTATCACCGCACTACTTATCAGTATCGCCGCCCTTATACTGGCAGGTCTAGTGGCATGGTGGCTTAAGCAAAGCATTACCTTGGTGACTCAATATACCAGTGCATTAGCAGAAGACACCAAAAAGCCTTATTTTTATCTGGGTCATGAATTAAATAGCCTAACAGATACTATCGAGACTATGAAGCATCGACTCGAAAATAGAGCTTATGTCACTGATTATGTCCATACTTTGACCCATGAGCTAAAAAGCCCTTTGACCGCCATTCGCGCCAGTAGTGAGCTGTTAGAAGATGATGGATTAGATGGTCATATGCTTGATAAGGATGATCGGCAGATACTCATTGAGACGGTTGGTGAGCAAAGCGTAAAAATGCAACAGCTCATCGACCGATTACTGTTGCTTGCAAAAGTAGAACAGCCTACCTTTAAACTCAACCGACAACTGACTCCCTTGTTACCATTATTGCAAAGCCTGATCAAAGATAATACAGCCAAGCAGCAACAGCAGAATCTATACCCTATCGATATACATATTGATAATAAGAATGTGACCAATACTGCAAACTTGCCAGCAGAAATATTGGCATCGACCAGTGTATATGCTGACCAGTTTTGGTTAATACAGGTACTGCAAAATGTGCTTGATAATGCGATACACTTCGCCAAGCGTACTGTTGATATTTCACTGCACAGCACTGCTCGCACCGTCACTATCGATATATTCAATGATGGAAAGCTGCTACCTGAATATGCTATAGCCAAAGCATTTGAGCGTTACTTTAGCTTGTCTCATCAAAGCCAACCCTCAGCTCAAGCAACGGAACAAACAACGAATCGCACAGACAGCAATAATCTATATACAGAGTCGGCAGATCCTACGACTGAGCCGAGGCAAAATGACCATAGTAGTAATATGCTCAAGAAAGGCACGGGCCTTGGACTCACCTTAGTAAAGCAAGTGATTGAACATCATGGTGGTCAGGTAGCCATTAATAATGTTCATGCCAACGATAATAAAATTAGCCCTGATAACACTGATACTGGTAAAGACCAACGTTCTGGCGTGATGGTTAGTATTACCCTGCCCTTAGCTTGAGAGTAATAATTTATAGTCGATTCAATTTAAGGGTAGTACAAGGCAACCGAGTGCAGATGTATATGTGATACTTCAAGCGAGGTTAACGCTGTAATACTTTTATAGTGGAGTGACTATATAATAGTTCATCAACTTTCCATCATGACTACACAGGATTTCTACTTCATTGTTTTACGATAGCACTAGGATCTGTTGAACCGTCAAATTCGTAAAGTAAATTAGGAGGAGAAGTTCCATGTCACATCAATTAACGGATAACCCTATCGTCAAGAGCCTAATCGGCTTTAGCCGTCACTACTGTGCACAGACATTAACGAGCCAAGGCGTCGATAGTATTGAGTTTGGTCATTGGCTAGCGATTCCTAGTCAGCGGTTATTATTGGTATTTCGACACCAGCAGTGCGTAGCTATTGATGAGTATCAACTGGCAGCTTAATACTTTACTCGCTCAACGCGTTAATTGTATTTAGGTAACACCTGTATTTTATTTGGACATAAAAAAGCCCTTTATTATT
This sequence comes from Psychrobacter immobilis, assembly GCF_904846235.1. Classification (GTDB taxonomy): domain Bacteria; phylum Pseudomonadota; class Gammaproteobacteria; order Pseudomonadales; family Moraxellaceae; genus Psychrobacter; species Psychrobacter immobilis_C. The sequence goes on along the minus strand of NZ_CAJGZN010000001.1, from coordinate 284,206 downwards.
TCTAGTATTAAACTACTGGAAACAACAAAGGGCTGATTATATTAAAACAAAAATACTAAGTAATCGATTGTACTGGCGGCTTCACATCAGCGTTTTGACCACGGTGACGTAGATAATGATCAAGCACTACAATCGCTAGCATCGCTTCGGCAATAGGCGTAGCACGCACACCAACGCAAGGATCATGACGACCCTTTGTCAGCATATCGACGGCTTCACCTTGAGTGTTGATGCTCTTGCCAGCAGTGGTAATGCTAGAGGTTGGTTTTAAAGCAATACTCACACGGATATCTTGGCCTGATGAGATCCCGCCCAAGACACCACCAGCATGGTTGGCTGCAAACCCATCTGGCGTCAGCTCATCACGAGCACTATGTCCGAATTGACCTGCTACCGCCATCCCATCACCAATCTCGACCCCTTTAACCGCATTGATACTCATCATCGCATGAGCGATATCAGCATCTAAACGATCAAATACTGGCTCGCCTAAGCCTACTGGCACACCGCTCGCAATGATATCAAGGCGCGCGCCACAGCTAGTACCTTCACGGCGCAAGTTATCAATCAAATTTTCAAAACGGCCAATCGCTTCTTTGTCTGCACAGAAGAACGGATTGCTGTTTACAAACTCCCAATCGATCTGGTTCGGGTCTAGTACATTGCTATGCTCATTGCCGATTTGGGTAACATGACCACGAATTTGTACGCCCAGCCGTTCTTGCAAATATTTCTTGGCGATAGCACCAGCTGCTACACGCATGGCCGTTTCACGCGCTGAAGAACGACCACCACCACGATAGTCACGGAAGCCATATTTCATACTATAAGTATAGTCAGCGTGTCCAGGACGGAAAGTATCTTTAATATCGCTATAGTCTTTAGATTTTTGATTGGTATTGCGAATCAATAAACCGATAGACGTACCTGTGGTTTTGCCTTCAAATACGCCAGAGATAATCTCAACTTCATCAGACTCACGGCGCTGGGTTGAATACTTAGACGTACCCGGTTTGCGACGATCCAAATCTACTTGTAGGTCGTCTGCAGATAATGCTAAACCTGGTGGTACGCCATCAACGATGGCCATAAGGCCTGCCCCATGCGACTCACCACAAGTGGTAACCGTAAAAACCTGCCCAATACTATTGCCTGCCATAACTGTCCTTAAACAAGTAAACGCTACTGATGACTATGTGACCAATCACTCATGGTTATTACTTATACTGCTTGTAATGAGTGATTATAATTGTTTCTTATAGTTTCGGCTCGTGCAGCCGATGCCTATCCGACCTAATATTTATCTATTGAAGACTATCTAATAGCTGAACATAAGAGGCAAACAATTGACGATTTGAGATTAGCTCATCGTAGGTAATGGCAAACACACCATGTCCACCATGTGCAAACTTCAACCAATCAAACTGAATGTCAGGATAAGCTTGGTTTAACGCCCATTCGCTGTCACCCACTTCGCAGATGAGCAAACCATCTGGACTCAGATAATCTGGTGCTTCTAACAAGATACGATGCACCAAATCCAAACCATCTTGACCTGCAGCTAGCGCATGCTCAGGCTCATATAAGAACTCAGGTGGTAAGTCTGCCATAATTGCCGCATCGACATACGGTGGATTGGTAACGATAAGCTCGTATTGGTTTTCGGCTGGTATCTTAGCAAACAGATCAGACTCAATCACATTGACTTGATGACCCAGATCGTGATGATCCACATTGACCATCGCCACATCCAGCGCGCCTTTATCGATATCGACCGCGTCAACCAAGGCATCAACAAAGCGTGTGGCAAGTGCAATCGCGATACAACCAGAGCCTGTACATAAATCTAAGATCCGCTCAGGCTGCGACAATTGCTTGATATCTAAACCATGATCATAAAATGCCGCTGATTGCTCATTAGGACGGACACCGAGTGGTTTGGCCAATTCAGTCACTTCAAAGTACGGATGGAACTGCTGACGAATCAACTCCGCAATCGGTGAGCGCGGGATAAGTACACGCTCATCCACATAAAAAGGCAAATCACAGAAGTATGATAAGTTAATCAAATAGCTGAGCGGCTTACGTTCGGCAATACGCTCTTCTAGCAGACCTAGCACCAACTGCTTTTCAGAAGTGGTCAGACGACAGTCTAAAATCTGCTCATTAGCAGACCAATCTAGAGACAAAGAATGCAACACAATGGCTGATGCTTCTGCAAACTCATCGGTCGTGCCTTGCGCAACAACCACATCATAGTTACGCAACTGAGTGACTGAAAAGCGAATAAAGTCGCGAATGCTGACAAGCTGCTCGCGCGCTTCTTCTAACTCGGCATGCAAGTTAGCAAGTTCGCCGTCCTCACCAAGAAGTCCAGTTTCTAGATCATACTCCATCTCGCCCTCTGACTCATTATCGAAGTATTGGTTTTGAAACTCTTCTGCACTCATTGTTTGGTCTTCTGACATATCGCACCTTATGGATTAACTATTAGCGGGTTAAATGGCTTTTTGCTAAAAATCGATCTATTAATGAAAAAATTAATCATACATTATAGACGTAAACACCAAATAGCGCCAATCACTGTCGTTTTTACTGAAACAAAAAATAGTGAAAATAATGAGGAGTTTGCGTAAGAATCTAGCATGGCGCCATACACACCTTAGCTAAATTATTACCCAACTGTAGCGAATACGTCAGCAGTTGACGTTTAGCCAGCTCTAAATGCAAAAAGATATACCAAAAGTTTGCGAAGCAACCGAATTATGCGCATAATAGCCGCATTAGTAGCAACCACAAGTGACTCAATATGATGAAAATAAAGCCAATTATTACTGCCATATCTATCGCAGCTGTAAGCGCCAGTGTAGCCGCACTTGCTGCACCTGCCGATAATACTCGTACATTGCCAGTGCGCACATCGAACGCTATGCCAGGTCTTGCCAAAAAGGTTAGCCTTAATGTGCAAGAGAACCGTAGTCGCTCAGATGGCGCTGCTACTGTACAGTTAAATACAGAGAAAGCGAAACCAGTCGACAGCATGAACCAGCTTATCAATAATAAGCAAGAAGCCAACCAAAACGTGCCAGCCCCAGCTGCTGACAATATGAGTGCAGCAGAACTGACGCGTAAAGATGAGCAAGCTGACCGCAATGATGACATTAGTGAAGGTCAAGCCGTCGCGGCGCCTAGCGACCTATCATCTATCGACTCGTCTGATCCACTCGCTTTTGAGTTACCAGAGAGTGAGAAGCGTCAAGACTTTAGCGATGATCCGACCATCAAAAACATCGAAGACAAAGATGGTAAGAAACATACAACGCTGAACTTGTCGAACTATGCCAAGCAAGTGAACGGTGCTGTTTGGTCACCTAATATGAAAGTCAACTCAGCGATGACCATTAAAATGCAGGCGCTGCTCGATTGGAACCATGCTTCTCCTGGTCCTATCGATGGCGGTTGGGGCATGAACAGCAAAAAAGCCCTTGTTAACTTCCAAACGATGAAAGGCTTGCCAGCGACTGGTAAAATGGATCAAAAAACTTGGGATGCCTTGGTTAAAAATATCCCTGCAAACAAACCCGTACTGGTCACTTATACGTTGACCGCAGACGATATCAATACCAATTTTGCGACCACGCCTTCTGGTTCAGAAGCGAAGTCAAAAATGAAAGGTCTTTATTATCAAGATATCAAAGAGATGCTAGGTGAACGTTTCCATATGGATGTACGTTACTTAGATAAACTCAACAAAAATAAAAAGTACGCTGTTGGCGAGACTATCACGGTACTAAATACTCGTGACAAGCTGAACCAACGTATCAATCGCGTGGTTGCCAACAAAGCCGACAAAACATTGTATGCCTATAATGGTGACAAATTGGTTGCTACTTATCCGACGACCGTCGGTAGCGATGCCACACCGTCTCCAAAAGGCACGTTCAAAATTATCAATAAAGTGAAAATGCCTTGGTATAAATCAACCGTTGGTGAAGGCGCTCAAAAGAAAGTTCATATGATAGCACCAGGACCAAACAACCCAGTCGGTGTCGTTTGGATGGGATTATCTAAGCCTTCTTACGGTTTACATGGCTCACCAGTACCTGAAGGTATCAGTCGTCAAGGCTCAGCAGGTTGTGTTCGTTTGACCAACTGGGATGTGTTAGAAGTTTATGCCAACATCGAAAATGGCGCGGTTGTCGAACTTCAATAAATAGAACTTTATTAAATCTAGCTTCGATGCTAGTTAGCAAATAATTCTAATGATAAAAAAGACCTCAATATTGAGGTCTTTTTTTGTTTGTTGATGGGCGGTTCCACTTCACATCGATAACACTGCTTGTCTTTGTGTCTTACTGTTCGCCTTTATGTCTTATAGCCTTCCTCATTGCCAGTAATACTGCCAATTTTTTTGGTAAAGAATAACCCTGCAGGTATTGAAGTCAAAAAACCCAATCCCACCGCTATTTGAATATGAAATATCTCATCGAACCCTGTAACGAGAGCTCCGATCATAAAAAGCCCGATAGTCACGGTGGCTGTCATTGAGTAGATGACAGAAAATAATGGCCAGTTCATAAGTTATTCCTTATCTTTATTGTGGATATAATATATTTAACCTTAATTCCACAAAAAAAGTAAGTATTTACCGTGAACCCTTGTAGCATCTATATTGAATGACTTTTGAATAAAAACCATGCTATTATTAAGGTTTTAGACTTAATCATAAGAAACATCAGTTCTTACCCCCACCTTCTCTCAACTCTTTTTTATATTTTCAAGAATCTCCTATATCTTTATCTATTTATCATTACAATAATGACTTTCTTTATCTACTAAGAACGCTATCTGCTATGTCCTCATCTGAAAAAAACACTGCGCCTAACTCAGTGGATCAAAACGATTCACCAGCCACTACTGACGCTTCTCACAATCAAGACGCGACAATCGATCCAGTAGTTGATGATGCCGCTGTAGACAATGATGAAAGCGAAGACAATCAACACAAGCAATCGACTGATACAGATGACGAAATAGACTCCGAAGTAGACACTGAATGTGCGCAGCCGCCTGACGCTGAGATAACCATGGAAACCATCAGTGACGATGTGGTCGTAGCAACATTGGAGTCGACAGAACCTGAGCCACAGTCAAATACTGAAGCGTCTGAGATTGCAGAGTCAGAAACTATAGAAGCGAAAGAAAAGTCCGATTTCTTCCAGTCAGATACGGCGGAAACAATAGAAAAAAGTGCTCAAGATGATAGTGATGCTGAAGTAACGGTAGAAGCAGAAGACGACTATGCTGATGACCCTGCTGATGACACAAATATCGCAGCACAGTCATCAGATAACAAAACAGCCAATCAACAAAAAACAAAAAATGCATCTAGTCGCGATGATGACCATCAAAATAATGACTCAGAAGATAAAAGCCAAAATAAAGACACCGCTGTAGAAGATAGCGACGCTCAAAAGTCTCAAGGTAAAAGTGATGAAGATGAGGTTCAAGAGGAAAAAGAAGCCAAACTTGAGTCTTATAAGCAGTTTGTCGCCGAGCAATTCAGCAATCAAAAGGTAGATTACCCAGAAGTACGGGTTAGGATTGAGGCGAACGCGCTACCTAGCAAGATGTACTTCATCATGAACATCTTATCTGCCATCATTGCCAGTTATGGCCTAGTGACTAATTCAGCAGCCGTGGTCATCGGAGCGATGTTGGTTGCGATGATGCTAGGCCCTATCACGGGTATAGCGCTAGCAATTATCGATCACCGTATGCCATTGCTACGTAAGTCGCTTTTTACCGTCATTATCGGTGTCTCACTGGTGGTATTGGTCGGCTTTATCGTTGGTTGGCTACATAAAGACCAACCGCTAACGGCAGAAATCCTATCACGTACCCAGCCTACTTCCATGGATTTAATGATTGCCTTAGCTGGCGGTACGGCTGGTGCGTATGCGATGGTATCTCCGCATCTCTCGGTTGCTGTTGTCGGCGTTGCAGTTGCCACAGCCTTAGTACCACCACTAGCTGCTAGCGGTATCTTGCTCGCTAATGGCGAGATGCAGCTTGGGCTTGGTGCGCTGTTATTGGCAGCGACCAACATTCTTGCTATCCAGTTTACCAATGCGCTTGTATTGTGGGTGTTAGGCTTCCGTCGTTTAGTCGATGACGATTATAAATCCAATACCTATTTGACTTTTTTGCAGCGTAACGCGGTGACATTGTTGCTACTTGGTGGCTTAGGTGCCTATTTGACCATCAATCTACAGACCAATGCCAAGCAGCAAGTATTTGAGAGTAGTGTCAAAGAAGCCATCAACAACTATTTTATCGATCAAGGCAATGTATTGACCAATACGCAGTTTGATACCTCAGAAGAAAACCAAGTGGTGCGGGCGATCGTGCGTGGAGAGACTTTGCCGAGCTCATACGACGTACGCCAGATTGAGACACTCATTACTAATGATATGGCAGAGAATTTCCCAGAGTACTTGCCAATCAAGCTTCAACTACGCTACCTGCCTGTGCAAGTAATCGAGTCTAATCCAACGACGCAAGACAAATTAGATGAAACGGATGCAGCAATTTTGACCAATTAGTCTGCATACTCTACAAATTAGACAGTGACTAGCACACGTATAATAACCTAGTAGTTATAACTCTTGTACCAAGAGCTTGGGCGTTTGTGCTAAAATCGCTTGCAAAATTATTTTATGTCATTTACTCAATTCTATCCGTCAGTAAGGAGCCGCTGTGAGCCAGCCATTTCGCTCAGCCGATATTCGCCAAGCCTTTATCGATTTTTTCATAAGCAAGCAGCACACCCAAGTTTCATCGTCTAGCTTGATTCCACACAATGATCCGACATTGCTATTTACCAATGCCGGTATGAATCAATTTAAAGAAACCTTTTTGGGTATGGAACCACGTGACTATACACGTGCGGTAACCTCGCAAAAGTGCGTACGTGCTGGCGGCAAACATAATGATTTGGATAATGTCGGCTATACCGCACGTCATCATACTTTCTTTGAAATGCTTGGTAATTTCTCGTTTGGTGATTATTTCAAGCAAGCAGGTATCGAGTACATTTGGGAGTTTTTGACCTCGGAGAAGTGGTTAGCGATTGATAAAAATCGTCTTTATGTCACTATCTATGAAACTGATGACGAAGCCTTTGAGATTTGGAATAAAAACATCGGCATTCCGAGTGAGCGCATCATTCGTATTGGTGATAACAAAGGTGCTCCTTACGCTTCTGATAACTTTTGGACAATGGGTGACACTGGTCCTTGTGGCCCTTGTACCGAGGTCTTTTATGACCACGGCGCCGATATCGAAGGCGGCTTGCCAGGTACCCCAGAAGAAGACGGCGATCGCTATATTGAGATTTGGAACTGCGTATTCATGCAGTTCAATCGTCAAAAAGACGGCACACTATTACCACTGCCTGCACCTAGCGTCGATACAGGCATGGGGCTTGAGCGTATTAGTGCCATCATGCAAGGCGTTCATGGCAACTATGAAATCGACTTATTTGTTCATTTGATGGATGCAGCAGCTGACATCTTAGAGATCAATAATGAGCAACAATCATCATTGAAAGTCATCGCCGACCATATTCGTGCTGTAGCATTTTTGATTGCTGATGGTGTTACGCCAAGTAATGAAGGTCGCGGCTATGTATTGCGCCGTGTCATTCGTCGCGCGGTACGTCATGGCAACAAGCTTGGCGCTGATAGTGAGTTTTTCTATAAGATGGTTGCGCCGCTTGTAGCTGAAATGGGCAGTGCTTATCCTGAGCTACAAGACAAGCAGAGTGTCATCGAAAACGCCATTCAAAAAGAAGAAGCACAGTTTGCTAAAACACTGGCTCAAGGCTTACGTTTACTTGCCAGCGAACTTGAAGGCTTACAAGATGGCGATACGCTATCTGGTGAAGCCGCATTTAAGCTCTATGATACCTATGGTTTCCCACTTGATTTGACCGCCGATATCACTCGTGAGCGTGGTATTGCTATTGATGAAGCCGAATTTGATGAGCATATGCAGGCACAACGTGAGCGTGCGCGTGATGCTGGCAAGTTTGACGTCGATTACAGCAGCGTCATTCAAGTAGAGACGCCAACGACCTTTATCGGTTATGAGCAGCTCGAAGAAGACGGCGTGACTATTGACGCGCTTTATCAAGACGGTAACCCGGCAGACAGCTTAACAGAAGGCATGGAAGGCGTTGTAGTCTTGGATCGCACCCCATTTTATGCTGAAGGGGGTGGTCAAGTTGGTGAACTTGGTGAAATTCGTACTGCATCGGGCGTCTTTGAAGTGCAAGATACCAAAAAATCTGGTCAGGCGATTATCCATTATGGTGTCGTGACCATGGGTGATATCAGCACTAAGCAAACCGCTGAAGCGCAAGTACTGTCTAGCATTCGTGCAGCCAGTGCCAAAAATCACTCAGCCACTCACCTATTGCACGCAGCGCTAAGAGAAGTGCTAGGCGATGCGGTCACGCAAAAGGGCTCATTGGTCTCAAGCGAAGTACTACGTTTTGACTTTGCTTATGACAAACCTGTCAGCGCCGCTGAAATCATGCGTGTCGAACGTCTCGTTAATGAGCAAATTCAAGCCAACACCCCTGCCCGTATCGAGCACATGTCGATTGACGAAGCGATGAACCAAGGCGCTATGGCACTGTTTGGCGAAAAGTACGGCAGTGACGTTCGAGTACTAACCATGGGTACAGATCGTATCGTTGATGGTCAGCGCAAGCCTTTCTCTATCGAGCTATGTGGTGGCTTGCATGTACAGCGTACGGGCGATATCGGTGTGCTAAAAATCACCAGTGAGTCTGGTATTGCGGCTGGTATCCGCCGAGTTGAAGCCGTCACTGGCATGAATGCAGTCAAAAACATTCAGCAAAGCGAGCAACAACTGAGCGAATTGGCAAGTCAGCTGAAAGTGAAACGTCCTGAAGTAGCGCAGCGTGTCCGTACGATGGCTGATAAGCAACGCGACCTAGAAAAACAACTAGAGCGCTTGCAGCAAAAAATAGCCAGTGCTCAAGCAGCCAATTTGCTTGATGATGTACAAACGATCGCAGGTACCCCAGTTCTTATCAGTACTTTAAGCGGTATCGATGGTAAATCCATCCGTACACTGATGGACGATATCAAATCAAAACTGCCTGATAGCGTAATTGTATTGATTGGTGATAAAGATGACCAGTTAGCACTCGCAGCGAGCGTCGCAAAACCTGTCACTGCCAAAGTGAAAGCTGGTGATATTATTCGTCACTTGGCAGGTGAGCTTGGTGGTAAAGGTGGCGGTAAGCCTGACTACGCACAAGGCGGTGCACCGAAGTCTGGCAACAGTACAGCGGTTATCAGCGCTCTACCTGCTTGGATTGAAACCCAGCTTAGCTAAGCTAGCGAATATTAAACTCGCGAATATACTGGTATAGCGCGTCACAATGTACCTTATATTTATCGCATAGCTTTACTCCACTACGCATAGAATACGTGATTGGTTATAACTACTATAACCAATCGCCATACATCTAAGCGCTCCTGAGGCTTAAAGTTATGCGGCAGATATGGTATAAAGGTCAACGTTTGGGCATATTGTTCATTCTATAAGGTTGATAGATACCATTAGAAGAATGAAAGACCTAAAGGCATAACTCTTATCATCTGGCTTTATCTATACAAGCATTGACGAGCATCACATTGACTCTCATCAATGACAATAAAAAGTCATTATTGAATAAATAGGTAGATTTTTATGGCGTTAATAGTACAGAAATACGGCGGCACCTCGATGGGCAGTATCGACCGCATCAAAAACGTCGCCAAACGAGTCAAACGCTGGCATGACAATGGTCATCAAGTGGTCGTCGTGGTCTCAGCCATGAGCGGCGAAACCAACCGTTTGATTGATCTAGCTCGCCAAATCAGTAACAACCCTGACCCACGTGAGTACGACCAGATGGTCTCAACCGGTGAGCAGGTTTCTATCTCACTCCTCGCTATGGCCATTAAAGAGCTTGGTATTGGTGCCCGTTCAATGACTGGTCGCCAAGTCGCAATTAAAACCGACAACGCCCATAATAAAGCCCGTATCGAAAGCATCGATGACAAAAACATACGCGAGCAATTAGATGCTGGCAATATCGTTATTGTGGCAGGCTTCCAAGGTATCGATGAAGAAGGCAACGCGACCACATTAGGCCGCGGCGGTTCTGATACCACAGGTGTGGCGATTGCCGCGGCCTTGGGCGCTGACGAGTGTCAAATTTATACCGATGTCGATGGTGTCTATACTACTGACCCTCGTGTGACCTCAAAAGCCAAAAAACTTGAAAAAATTACGTTTGAAGAAATGCTTGAAATGGCAAGTCTTGGCTCTAAGATTCTACAAATTCGCTCAGTAGAATTCGCTGGAAAATATGGCGTACCGCTACGTGTACTTTCTAGCTTTGATGAAAACACAGACGGTAGCTTTGACCAAGAATTTCAAGATAACGTTGGTACCCTAATTACGATAGACGAAGGAGACAATATGGAACAGGCAATCATCTCAGGTATCGCGTTCAACAGAGACGAAGCAAAAATCTTAGTACGCGGCGTGCCTGACCATCCTGGTATCGCCTCTGCTATCTTAAGCCCAATTGGTCGTGCCAATATCGAAATCGATATGATTGTACAAAACCTTTCGGATAACGGTACCACTGACTTTACTTTCACAGTTAACCGCACTGATTTAGATAAGACGCTAAAAGTGCTTAACGAAGAAGTAAAAGATGAAATTGGTGCCAAAGAAATATTAGGCAACAGTGAAGTTGTTAAAGTGTCACTGGTTGGTGTTGGTATGCGCTCACATGCTGGTGTTGCTAGCCTTATGTTCCAAACGCTGGCTGAAAACAACATCAACATCCAAATGATTTCAACCAGCGAAATCAAAGTGTCGGTTCTGATTCAGGATCAACACCTAGAAAAAGCCGTCAAGTCATTACACACGGCATTTGGTCTAGATCGTGAAGACGGTGAAAGCAAAATCGCTGGGCTATAAGACATAAAAACTGTTAAAATATAGCATTAGCTTTAATGGTTATCTATTAACCGCTATTAATGACTTTATACTTTATATAGTATGTAGATAAACAGCATTTAAATTAATAGCGTTTGAATTAATAGTATCTAAATAAAAACAGTACTTAAATAAAATAGGATCTTTTTAGGTCCTATTTTTATTTTTTAGCATAGTTGAAATGAGCATTTACCTAATAGTTTTGTGAAAAACCGTGACAGTATCTGTTATGCCGCCTATAATGGGGCTTTCATTTGGGCTAAATGAATCTACCTATCATTACCGCTATTGGCACGATATCTGGCATCGTGATAATGGTTATATTGCGTGTTTGGTGCTGCGGTGATGTTCTGCAATTGAGAAGTAATCTGATGAGTAATAATTTGTTGATGCGACATAAGGAGTGTGACGCATGTTAATTTTGACACGCCGCGTGGGCGAAACGCTAATGATTGGCGACGAAGTAAGTGTGACGGTTCTAGGCGTCAAAGGCAATCAAGTACGTATCGGTGTAAACGCACCTAAAGATATTGCAGTACACCGCGAAGAGATTTATCAACGTATTCAGCATGAGCGTTCTGTACAGTCGCAAATGCAGCATCTTGAGCAAGGCAACTTTTCGCCTTCGTTTGATGATGAAGATTACTTTAATCGCTAAGCTAGCTAAATTATAATGCTGAACGCTCAACGGCTACTATCATCATTGAGCACACATAAATATTATATTGTTTTTTTAATCTGCTCTGAGGTCATTTATTTATGAGTATCCGCCAATCAGATGTATCGGCATTACTTAATGGTTTGAACAAAAAAGCCATTGGATTCAATGATGTCATCAGCTTTATCGATGATTTTTATCGCTATGCGCCTGCCCCTTTCGTAAATGGAATGGTACATAATGCAGCCGGTGAGAACGAAGGTAGCGCAAAGATTTTTGGTTTTGCTAAGCACCATGGCCTGAACCAATTGGACACGCTTAAACTATTTGGTGAACATTATGCCAAGGTACAAGCAACGCCTAACGGTACCGATCATGCCAATATCCGCAATTTTTTACATTGGGGCTGGCAAGGGTTTTTGATGCAAAAGAACCCGCTAACGGTTCGTCCTAGTGTCGATACGACTGCTATTTAATCATTTATGATGATTGAGCTATTTCTGATAATTTAATTATTGGTAAAGTAAAAAAAGCCACGCTATATAGCGTGGCTTTTTTATGATAAGTGTTTTTATAACAACTATTATAGACTTCTTATAAACCTATTTATCACGAAACTTAACAGGCTGTACCGCGCCTTTAGGATTCGGCATATTAGGATAGTGATGCTCATGCTCGACATCACATTCAGCGCCAACGACAGAACCATCATCTTTTACGGGTTTATGAATATAACCTGTACGCTCGGCTGGCGGTAGGTGCTCATGCTCCCATACCATCACTGCTTGCATACAAGTCTCTCGCTGCTCAGCGGTAATCTTACGACCGTCAGGCCATTTGCCTAGCTCAATCGCCATACGAAATTTATCAACCACTTCGGGCGTTAGACTTGCTAGTATTGTTTGTTTATCCATCTTACCTACTCTCCACTACCATTTTTTGTATCATATTTGGGTCTAATAGATACGCTTATTCATCGTCTATAATATCATCATCGACATCAAGACTGAATTCTTCGGCATGTACGTTCCAGTGCAGCTTTGTACGGCAGGCCTCATAAAAGTCAAACCCAGGTGGGTGCAACAAGGTAAGCTTATCAGGATGCTTACGAATATGTAGGCGCTGCTCTTGCTCAAGTGGCACGCTTGGCTTACCATCTGCACTCACCATCGGTTGAGTACGATTGTCTTCGTGGATACGAATACAGACCTCACTATTACCGCTGACCACAATCGGTCTGCTAGATAACGTATGGGGATGCATTGGCACCAGACAAATAGCATCCATACTCGGATGAATAATTGGACCGCCGCCTGATAAGGCGTAAGCGGTAGAGCCAGTCGGTGTTGCCGCTATTAAGCCATCACTATGCTGTCTATAAACGTCATGTCCATCAATTTTCATCTGAAAATCAATCATATGTACGGATTTACCAGCATGCAGTACGATGTCGTTCAGGGCCATGTCTTCATGGATAATTTTGCGACCTTCTCGTATCTCCATCGTCAATAAAAACCGATGGTCCAGTTGATAGTCTCCCATCAATACTTGGCGTAACTTGAAGGCAGCTTCATCAGGTTTTACGTCTGCTAAAAATCCTAGACGACCACGGTTAACCCCTAATACAGGTACACGGTAGCGTGCTAGCGCCTCAGCGGCATGTAATATCGAACCATCACCGCCAACAACAATAACCAAATCACAAATCTCACCAATCAAACCACGTTTGACGATTTTGACTCTTTCTATATCTGTGAGGTCAAGCGTTGGTAAATTGGCTGTTTGTACATCCATTATCAAAGTCAAATTCATATCATTGACGGTTTGGGCAATCTGTACCAAGCTTTGAGTGACACTACGTTTACCAGCACGGCCCATTAGACCAATACGCCTAAAGGCGGGGTTTTTAATAGCGTGGAATAGCTCTGATTCATGTAAGTGTGGCAATCTTGCTGACTGCGCTGAGTTTTCCATAAAACGACTCGGTATAACGGTAAAGTACAAGGTAATGATAGCGATAAATGCGCGCTTAGACTAGCATGTTTATGAATTATCGTTGTTAACTGTCGTAACTGACCCCATATAAAAGCTATCGAATGTTTTACTTAGTCAGATCTTTCTGTTCAGTTTTTCAATTAGCGTATTGGGCGATACTGTAGCTCGATGCACTAGACAATGAACAGCCTGAGGTTGCACCGCAGCAGTTGTCACGCAAACACAGTTGACAATAATGGCGGTTTTGCTAAAGTAACTAACATCACTATTTTTATATTTTATTATTAAGGACTTATGTATGGCCAATCCTATTGTCAGTCGCGCAGAACTTGCGATCGGCGGTAATCCAATGACGGTCAAGGGCGTAATTCAAAAGACCAGCTTATTACTTGGTTTATCAGCCATTACTGGTGTGGGCTTTTTCTTTTATGCGCTTATGGCAGGTTTATCGCAAGGTTTTATTACGATGGCAGCTTTTGGTAGCATGATTGCTGCGTTTGTTCTGGCGCTTTTTATTACCTTCAAGCCGCAAAAAGCCAAGACTTTGGCAGTGCCTTACGCCTTGCTAGAAGGTATCTTTTTGGGCGGTATCTCATTATTTTTCATGAGAATGTATCCAACAGTACCAGTCACGGCAATGTGTGCAACTTTCGTCACAGCTGCGGTTATGCTAGGTTTATATCGTTCAGGTTTAGTTAAAGTTACTGAAAAGTTCCGCTCTATTGTGACCTCGGCGGTTATTGCTATCATGCTTGTCTATGTAGCACAGTGGGTACTTTCTCTAGCGTTTGGCTCATCATTACCATTCCTGTTTGAAGGTGGCGCTATCGCTATTGGCTTTAGCTTATTTGTCATCGTTATCGCTTCTTTCACCTTGCTGTTAGATTTCGATAATATTGATCGCGGTGTTGCGATGGGTGTTTCTGAAGATTACGAGTGGTTGTTCAGTATTGGTATTCTTGCGACCTTAGTCTGGATGTATATCGAATTTATGCGTCTGCTAAGCTATCTACAAGACTAACTGTAAAAGCTGCTTAACAGTATCTCTTTATAGAAAAAACCGCCCTTCATTTGATGGAAGGCGGTTTTTTTATGATCAAACTTTACAGGCTTGTTTAAATTAAGTACTTCTTAAAGAGGCTAAGCACGTTTTAAGCGCAATGCATTTAATACGACAAATAGCGAACTGAGCGACATACCAATTGCAGCGAGCCATGGTGGTACATAACCTAAAGCTGCTGGTATCAGAACAATACTGTTGTAAGCGAGTGCCCAACGGAAGTTTTGCTTGATAATACGTTCCGTCTTATCAGAGATACGTTTAGCCGCAGTGATGGCTTCGATTTGTCCATTTAAGATAATACTATCACTAGATACTTGTGCTAAGTCTGCCGCACCTGCAATCGAAGTCGACACATCTGCTGCTGCTAGCACTGGTGCATCGTTGATACCATCACCTACCATCAATACCACAGCACCGTTAGCTTGCAACTGCTGAATATGATTGACCTTATCGGTTGGTGATAGTCCGTTGTATGCAGATTGCATTCCCAAGTTCTCAGCCATCACTAACGCTTGCGGGCTTGGATCACCTGTCAACATAACAGACTCGATACCTAGTCCTTTGAGCGTATCGAGCATCGACTGCGCACTATCACGTACCTTGTCATTGAAATAAAAGCATGCCAGCGCCTGCCATGTTTTGCTATCAGTATTTTGACAAGACAATACCACTGCTGAGCTGGCTCGCTGAGCTACCAGATTAATGGTTAAATCATTACTAGCATCTATATCATTGACGCTATTATCTGTTTTATCTAGCGCAAAGTCCTTATGACCGATTCGATATACAGTGCCTTCAATCATTGCTTCTACACCGCCTGCTGGATAATGCTGTACGGCTTGTGTCGATGGCAGGTGTAACTGATAGGCCGCCGTCAGTAATGCGTGGGCAATTGGATGACGACTTCCCACTTCTAGCGCAGCTGCAATGGCCAATAGCGTATCTTTTTGCACTATTAATGATAAATCGTCAATTTCGGTCTGGCTTTTTGGTGTGATTAATTCGATATTTAATAAATTTGGCTTACCATAAGTCAGCGTGCCTGTCTTATCAAAAGCAACGTGCGTGATTTCAGCTAGCGTTTGTAAGGTATGGCCACGCGTCGTCAAAAAACCATAGCTTGCCAGACGATTGGTTGAGACGGTCAAGGCAATCGGCGTCGCCAATGACAATGCACATGGACAAGTAGCGACTAAGACTGCCACGGTTGCCCAAATGGCTTGGCTTGGGTCAACAATATACCAGCCGACAAATACTAAGACGGATAAAACCAAAATACGCGCGACAAACCAACGTGCCAGCTTATCTGCTTGCTGCGCCAATTTGGGTTTTTCGCTCATGGCACGATTCATCAATCGATCAATTAAGCCTATCTGACTGTCTTTTGGTAAGGCGGTGACTAGCATCTCAAACGGCTGGCTATCGTTTTGTGCACCACCAACAATATAATCGCCTTGAGATTTGATGATTAAATCACCCTCGCCCGTCAGTAGACTTTGTGACACTGTTGCAGTAGAGCTTAGCAAGATACCATCACTGATAATCTCAGAACCCGCTTCAACCAAAATGATGTCGCCCACTTGTAAACTATGAGCGGTGACCATTTGCTTTGACTCTATATCGCCTTCGGGCTGTGATTGCGTATTCGGTTGGTTACGTGACTGCTGCCATTCTTGAGCGATACGCGATGTGAGCTGATAAACATTGGCGTCCATACGCTGCATAAAGTCAGGCATCGGCTCTACTGTAGCCGACTCACCTTTAGTAGTTTCATTTTCAATAAGCTCATCTTGCTGAGACTCATTTTCTTTCAGCAGTTGTAAAATACGCTCGGCAGCTGCTTTGTCTTCAGCGACTTTTTGCACCAATACCGGCTCAACCACCACCAAATCATTAGCCATAGTCGCGGCTTTTAAACGTGCGTTATGCTCGATATAACGCCCTGCCAGCAAAAAGAAGATAAACATACTGACCGAGTCATAATACGTCTCCCCTTGCCCAGTGATGGTAGCGTAGAGACTGGCAAAGAAAGTAATAATCAACGCAAGACTGACGGGCACATCCATATTGACCTGGCGCGCACGAATTGCTGACCATGCAGAGGTAAAAAAAGGAATGCCAGCATAGAAAAATACAGGCGTACTCACAAATAAAGATACCCAACGCAAAAAGTCACGCTGAAATATCAACATGTCGCTATACTCGCCAAAATAAAGCGCAACGGCATACATCATCGCTTGCATCGAACCTAGTGCAGCGATGCCGAGACGCAATAGCATTTGATTATTATGACGTGCCAGCATGGCTTCGTGTGTATCTTGGCGATAAGGCTTGGCTTCGTAGCCGATTTCGTTGATGACCGCTAAAATGCGACTGATGGGTAATTTGTTCTCATCCCAAATGACCCGCATACGTTGGTTGGTCAAATTTACCTGACATTTACCAATACCCTCTAGCTCATCGAGACGCGACTCAATCAGCCAAGTACAGGCAGCACAGCGTAAGTTATTAACAGACAGCTCTGCTACTGACATGCCATCTTGCGCGTAAACGAACTGTGATTTTATCTCGTCATGATCGTAGACCTCGAGACGCGTCAGCTGGGTTGGCAAACTTGCCGTACGATTAATCTCTGAACGGTCAAGATAATATTGCTCAAGACCAGCCTCTACAATGCTTTGGGCAGCTAACTGACAGCCCATACAACACATCTCTCGTGACTGACCTAATATCTCAGCATAAAACGGTGGCTGAGGTACAGGGTCACCACAGTGAAAGCAGTGGTTAGCCAATGGAAGCACTAAGCCTTCGATGATAGAGGTGTCTTCATAAGAATGATTGGTAGCAGATGATACTGATGATGGGATACTAGACATAGTCGCGCTTACTTCCTTTGACAGGCTTGCTTAAAATGCATTCATTTAAAGCAAACTTGCTCGTATTGACTGTACTGTACGTCATGCAATAGAACCGTTTTTAATCACATGAATATCACTACTGCTAGTAGCATAATATTAATAACAAACGGCTAATAGCAAACCATTAGCAACAGCGAATTCATACAAAATACATCGTGAGGACAATCGTAAATTGCTATCTTATATGGCGTTTATCTACCAGATTGAAAGTGACTGACGCTTTATTACAAGTATCGGTATTTTAATAGGGATTATACTATAAGCTATCGCTATGAGCAGTATCATCGCTCATAGTCTACGACCAATAAATGCCTGCGTTGACGATGATAGATTGAAAAATTTGTCAATTTGCGTCATTATGAGGCAGTTTTTTATCCAAAAATGGTGCGACATCCGTGCAAAAACCTAATTACAAGTTACCAAATACCAAGTTATCAGCGTCATCTAAGTCTGCTATGCACACGCTACCCTCGCAGCAGCGCGGCTTGGTCTTTAGTAGTCTGCTATTAATTATCATCATCGCAGGCATGGTGCTGTTGGCGCTATATTTGATCAAACTTGATCGCACCATTACTCATAAGTTTGAGGGCAAGCGCTGGGACATTCCAGCCAAAGTGTATTCGCAGCCGCTTGAGCTGTATCAAGGTGCCAATGTCGATAGAGATACGATGAAGACATGGCTAGAGTTGCTTAATTATCAAAGCAACAAAGCTTATGATCGTACAGGCACCTATCATCGAACAGGTAATACTTACTTTATTCACACGCGCGGCTTTACGTATAGCGCCAATGATAAAGATGCCGAGCAAGTCATCAAAATGACAATTTCTGGCAATAAAGTAGAATCTATCCAGAGTACTCTGCCTGCCAAAAGCGGCATCATTCGTCTAGAGCCTGTCAATATCGGTGGTATCTATCCAGACAGTAATGAAGATCGGATGGTTGTGTCTTTGGACGAAGTGCCTCAGCCGTTAATTGATGCCCTTATCGCTACCGAAGATCGCGCGTTTTATGAGCATAAAGGGGTATCGGTACGTGGTATCGCCCGTGCCGTAATCAATAACTTTACTGGTGGTGCCAGACAAGGTGGTTCGACAATCACCCAGCAGCTGATCAAAAACTTTTATCTCAACTCAGATCGCACTATCAAACGCAAAGCCAATGAAGCATTGATGGCCGTGCTACTTGAGCTACATTACAGCAAAGATGAGATTTTACAGACCTATTTGAATGAGATTTATCTGGGTCAAAATGGCAATCGTTCGATCAATGGTTTTGGTTTGGCATCACAGTTTTATTTTGACAAACCTCTTAATGAGCTGCGCTTAGATCAGCAAGCGATGCTAGTTGGTATGGCAAAAGGCCCAAGTATCTACAACCCACGTCGTAACCCAAACGACTCAAAAGCACGCCGCGACGTAGTGCTTAATAACATGCTGACAATGGGCACACTGAGCCAAGAAGACTACGACAAAGCCTTAAAGCAACCGCTTGGTATCGTGGATAAGCCTGCTGAAGGCAAAAGCCAGTTCCCTGACTTCTTAGATATTGTCAAACGTGAGCTAAATACCGTTTATTATTCTGATGACCTCAAAAACGAAGGTCTGATTATTATCAGTACTCTAGACCCTATCGCTCAATTGGCAGCAGACAAAGCCGTTGATAGAAAACTTGGTGAGCTGCGCCGTAACAGTAGCAAAACTAATGATTTACAAGGTGCATTAGTGAGTGCCAATCCTGAGACTGGCGAGCTAGTGTCTGTCGTGGGTAGTGGTAGTGAATTTACAGGGTTTAACCGCGCGGTAGATGCCAAACGCCAAGTCGGCTCGTTGCTGAAGCCTATCATTTATATGACTGCGCTTGAGAGCGGTCGTTACAATTTGGCCAGTTCAGTAGATGACTCCCCTATTACGGTCAATCTAAACGACGGTACTGATTGGAACCCTAAAAACTACGACAACCGTGATCATGGCTATGTACCATTTACCACGGCACTGTCTCAATCATATAACCAAGCGGCAGTACGCTTAGGTATGGAGTTCGGAGTTAATACCTTTGCTAAGCAATTACAGCGCATGGGTATCAAAGAAAAAATCCCACCTTACCCATCAGCATTGTTAGGCTCAGTTAATTTGAGTCCGATGGATATGCTTGGTATTTACCAAGTCTTCGCCACTGGTGGTTTCCGCACTCCTATTCATAGTATTCGTACGGTCATTGATGATCGCGGCCGTATCTTACAGCGTACTGGGCTTAACACTCAGCGTAGCATTCCACCTGAAACCAACTTTTTGACCAACTATGCATTACAGCAAGTCGTCTCAAATGGTACCGCCAGACGCGCCCAATCACTCGGTAGTAATTTAAATCTAGCAGGAAAAACAGGTACGACAAATGACTACCGCGATGCTTGGTTTGCAGGCTATAGTGGCAACTATGTAAGTGTTGTTTGGGTTGGTCGTGATGATAATAAACCGATTGGCTTGAGTGGTGGTACTGGCGCCTTACCAGTTTGGGTAGATTATATGAAACGCCTAAAACTGACTCCAGTTGCTCTACCAGAGCCAGAAGGTATCGAGTGGTTATGGCTAGAGAATAACTCAGGCAAACTGTCTAATGAACGCTGTGCCAACGCTCGCTACCTACCAGTAATGTCAGCTCATTTACCAGAAGAAGCCAGTAGTTGTGCGCTAAGCCTATACCAGCAAGATCGTGCTCGTGAACAGATACAATTCCAAAATCAGCAAGGTGATATCAATCAACAACGTCGCCGCGAAGGTTTAGAGATTCCAAATGGCGAAGCTGTTGAATCTGAGGGTGCAGAAGGTAGCAGCGAGCAAAGTGAAGGTGATGAAGACCGTGCTGATACTTGGTATGACCGCGCTGTTGAATGGTTCTAACTGTTGAATGGCTCTAGCTGTTAAATAGCTCTAATAATGTTTTTGGTATTTAGCTTTTAATATTTAAAAAAGGTTTTAACATGATGGTGTCATCTTTACGGACAACTACTTCAGTAAAACAAACCATAGTGCTATGGCGTAATAAAATTACGTCAAGCAATACCTTACTTGCAGGCAGCGCGATCATTGGCATGCTAAGCCTAAGTGCTTGTCAGACGGCACCTAGCACGTCAACCACAGTGCAAACCACGCCTGTTCAAACACTACCAACATCACAACCGACCGTGCCATCAACAACAACTGCTCAAGCGCCTATCACGGAAGCAAATGATCAAAGCAACTATCCAACCGAGCCTTATGATGCAATTGAACAGTCCGAAACACCAAATCCATTAACGCAAGAGACACCTGTATTTACGCCTTCTGCACCAGAAGTGACGCAGCCTGATCCTGTTATCATTGCGCCTTCTCGTAACGACTATATAATCTCTGAGCCATCGGTACCGTCGCATAATGAGTTACTTGAGCACGCTAGAAGAAACTCGCAGCAACGTACTCAACAATCTGCAAGCAATAATAGTAATCTGCCTGCGTTTCGCAATTTGATGCAAGTAGGTATCAGTCAGTTGAAAGCTGGCAATCTAACCAATGCAGAGAACAGCTTTACCCGTGCACAGCGTCTAGCGCCCAAATCGTCGGCGGTATATTTTTATTTGGCACAAGTAGCATTAAAAAAGAACCAACCTCGTAAGGCAGAAGCGATGGCACGTCGTGGTCTTAGTGTCTCTCAAGATAGCAATCGTAGACGAGCACTATGGCAAGTTATATTGCAATCAGGACAAGCTCAGGGTAACTCACGCGTGGTCAATGAAGCAAAACAAGCATTGCGCTAATAACCGAGTATTTGTACCTCTTAGATTCATTAGTTAAAACCTCTATATACATCATGCATTTCATTGTATGTAGATCTATCTAGGGCAACCCCTAGCACCTACACTTATTTTTATTTCCGCTTAAGGTTATCTTTATGGCATGGCAACAACTGCATTTACAATGTGAAAAATCAAACGTCGACTTGGCTGAAGCGCTTTTGTTAGAAGCAGGCGCATTATCAATCGCTTTAGACGATGCTGGCGATCAACCTTTGTTTGAGCCACTTCCAGGTGAATCACCGCTTTGGGATGAGGTGATACTAACAGGACTATTTGATGCGACTACTGATGCTGGCAGTCGTCAAGCGGTTGAGCAATTAAGTCATGAAATCGCTGCACAAGTACAGGCTACTCGTATTTGGTTAACGGCTGTTGATGATAAGGACTGGGAGCGCGAGTGGATGAGCAACTATCATCCTATTGAATGTGCTAATGACTTATGGATTGTGCCTGACTGGCTAACGCCGCCTAACCCTGAAGCCACCAATATCATTATGGATCCAGGTTTGGCATTCGGTACTGGCT
Source organism: Psychrobacter immobilis (assembly GCF_904846235.1). Classification (GTDB taxonomy): domain Bacteria; phylum Pseudomonadota; class Gammaproteobacteria; order Pseudomonadales; family Moraxellaceae; genus Psychrobacter; species Psychrobacter immobilis_C. The sequence continues at coordinate 262,121 of NZ_CAJGZN010000001.1, read as the reverse complement.
ATCATGCTACGACTCGCCTGTGCCTAGACTGGCTAACAGAGCAAGACCTAACAGACAAAGTGGTTATCGATTATGGTTGTGGTTCAGGCATTCTAGGGATTGCTGCTTTGCTATTGGGTGCACGTCAGGTATATGCAGTCGATATTGACCCGCAGGCGGTACTTGCTACCAATCAGAATGCGGTACGCAACAATGTAGGCGAACGTTTGCAGGCATTTTTGCCAGAAGAATTTACAGAGTATTGCTCGCAACATGACGTTTTGCCTGTAGAAGTGATCGTTGCCAATATTCTAGCGAAGCCGCTTATTGGTTTAGCACCTTACTTTGCAACACTGATTGCGCCAAAGGGCCGTATCGTGTTGGCAGGTTTGATTGAGTCGCAAACCGAGCAAGTCACTGAAGCTTATCAGCCATATTTTGCACTGGATCCTAAGCATGCTTTTACTGCGCAAGAAGACCAACATTGGCAGCGTTTATCAGGTACATTTACCAGCTAGCAACATTTAATTACATCTGTTACGATAGAGGGCAGTCAAATGTTATGTGTTTGACGCCACTCTGTCTTTGCCCATAATTCATCGAAATTTAAAAAGTACAATGAGTATTGTGGGCAGCTATTGGTGAGTGGCTAAGCGGTATTGATAACCATACTTTTTTGGATTCGCCTCTATGACCACACCAATAAAAACCCAATGCCCCCATTGTCAAGCTTGCTATAGCGTTAAACAAACTCAACTAAATCAAGTCAATGCTACCATCAGCTGTGATCGGTGCCAGCAAAGTTTTTTGGTCAATAAGCATCTTGTGGTAAATTCCGAGGTTATTCAAAAACCAACACCACAAAAAAATATTCCTGCTCAACAAAAAGCTCAAAATCAACCAATATCAAACGAGCAAAAAGCGACTACTAGTAGCAATCAGCATAAGCCTCAAAATATTCCAAATCGCCCTACGTCTTCAACTAATAAGAAAAAATCATCTGATGCTTTAAATTATGATGGTTTAATCCATGACGATATGGATATAGACGAGCCAGAAGAAGACGTTCAAGAGTATGACTCTTTAGATAATATGGATGCATGGTTGACTCAAGCCAGTAATACCAGTCCTAGCGCAGCAACCACAGAAAAACCAAAAGCGCCATCTTCTAAAGAAACTATCAAAAGCCCTAATCCATCAATAAAGAAACCATCTACTAGTACAGCATCAGCACCAACACAGAACATGCTCAGCTCGGCAGCGGCCAATGATATTCATGCCAATATTGAGAGTACTGATAACAATTCGTGGCTGCAAAAACTATTAGAAGAGCAAAATCAAGACGAAGAAACACCACCAGATGATACAGACTTATCACAGCTTCTGTCTGATATGGGAGTACCCGTTAAAGATGAAGAGCCTGCTGCCGACGATCGTTTAAGAAAAACACAGCTACCGTTTGCACCAACCCAAACGACACGTTCAATTGCATCATTATTATGGATACTAGGTTGTTTGGTCTTAACACTGCTACTCGCGGCACAGTATGTTATTTTTAACTTAGAGAACTTAGTCAAAAACCCAACCTATGCTCAGCGTCTCCAATCAATATGCTCTGTCGCTGCCTGCAGCTTGCCCAGTGCGGACTTATCAGCCCTTACCATCAGCAATACCTTTCATAGAAGCAGTCAGATTAAAACTGCTGGTACATTTAGCGATATAGGCGCTACTCTAAGTAACGGCAGCCCTCAAGCACAACTATACCCCAATGTAAAAATAAGCGTTTATGGTAAAGATAAGATTATTGGAGAGTTTATTGCAGGTCCAAACGATTATTTATTAGGCAAGCAAAGTCAGTTAATGGCCAATACAGATAGACAGCTATTGTTTACTATCCCTGTCGCTAATGCGCAAATTCGCGACATTACTATGACCGCTCTTTATTAAATTAGAGTGTTATATATAAATAAGCGTGAGTAGAAAATACACCGTAAATTCACTTTCAATTAAACCGTGATAGCCAAGATAACAATGAATCTATCAGCGCTAAGCGATATTAATTTGATATACTATGGTTCTGACCCCTCACAATCAGAATTTTTCTTCATCTCAAGGATATTATTTTATGGCACCTCATGCACAGCATAATGCCAATCATTTTGCTAAAAGCTCTGAGCACCCTGCCGATTATAATAAAGACGAATACCAACCACCTACGCACGGCTTTGATTTTGCTAGTCAACACTATACAAATAATGCGCAGCAACCTCTACGGGTTCATGTAGAGCGTGTGGTACGTCAGTACTTTGCGATGCTAGGAGATGAGATGCCCACTGATTTATATGAATTGATTTTGAAGCAAGTCGAAGAGCCTCTCTTGTCTGTCGTCCTAGAAAAAACCAGAGGCAATCAAACCAAATGTGCTCAGATATTAGGCCTAAATCGAGGCACTTTGCGCAAAAAAATGAAAACCTATGATTTAATGTAACATTGTTATATGAGCTTACCCATCATTGACTATCATTATGTATGGCAATTAAATGTTCGTCGCTTTATCTATCATGATACGGCATACCATTGTCATCATCACCTTGCCAGACGTTTACGTCAGGCTTTTTTTATGGAAAATTTCTTATGAGTACAACCCCACTTGCCCTATTATCGGTCTCCGATAAGTCTAATATCGTCGAGTTTGCTCAAGGCCTTCTCAAAGCAGGTTTTGGTTTATTATCTACTGGCGGTACTTATCGTCTGCTCACAGAAAACAATGTCGACGTGACTGAAGTATCAGATTACACAGGCTTTCCTGAAATGATGGATGGTCGTGTTAAAACGCTGCATCCTAAGATTCACGGTGGCATTCTAGGACGCCGTGGTACAGATGATGCAGTTATGAGTGATCATGCAATCGAACGTATCGACTTAGTCGTCGTGAACTTATATCCGTTTGCTGAGACGATTGCACGTGCTGACGTGACTATGAACGATGCTATCGAAAACATCGATATTGGTGGCCCTACCATGGTACGTTCAGCGGCGAAAAACCACGCTCATGTGGGTATCGTCACTGATCCAGCTGATTATGACCGTGTACTTAACGCCTTAGATGGTGGCACTGAACTGACGACTGCTTTACGTTATGATTTGGCAGTAAAGGCGTTTGAACATACTGCACAGTACGATGGTATGATTGCCAACTTCTTAGGTAGCCGTGTCAACGAAACTCAAGAGCCAGAAAACTTCCCACGTACATTCAATGTACAGCTTGAAAAAGCACAAGACCTACGCTATGGTGAAAATCCGCATCAAAACGCGGCTTTCTATACTGAAAACCAGCCTTTAAAAAGCAAACAAGCTTCAATCGCAACGGCTAAGCAACTGCAAGGCAAAGCGCTATCTTATAACAACATCGCTGATACCGATGCTGCGCTTGAGTGCGTTAAAGCTTTCAGCGCGCCTGCTTGCGTTATCGTTAAGCATGCCAACCCTTGCGGTGTTGCGGTTGATAATGACCAAGTAGCGGCTTATCGTACTGCTTTTAGCACCGATCCTGAATCATCTTTTGGTGGTATTATCGCATTCAACCGTCCGTTGACGCTTGCTGCTGCAAAAGCCATTATCGACAATCAGTTCGTAGAAGTAATCATTGCACCTAGTATCGAAGACGGTGTACTTGAAGCGACAGCTACCAAGAAAAACGTACGTGTATTGGTATGCGGCGAGCTACCAGCACCAGATCAGCGCGATATCCAACTTGACTATAAGCGCGTTAACGGTGGCCTACTGGTACAAGAGCAAGATCTAGGCTTAATCACTGCTAACGACCTAAAAATCGTCACTGATGTACAACCAACTGAAGCGCAAGTGGCAGATCTACTATTCAGCTGGAACGTAGCAAAATACGTCAAATCTAATGCCATTGTCTACGCAAAAGGCCAACGTACTATCGGTGTTGGCGCAGGCCAAATGAGCCGTGTTAACTCAGCACGTATTGCGGCTATCAAAGCAGAACATGCTGGACTAGCAACTGAAGGTGCTGTTATGGCATCAGATGCGTTCTTCCCCTTTCGTGATGGCATCGACAATGCTGCTGAAGTAGGTATCTCTGCTATCATTCAGCCAGGTGGTTCTATGCGCGATGACGAAACCATTGCTGCTGCTAATGAGCATGGTATCGCGATGGTATTCACGGGTATGCGCCATTTCCGTCATTAAACAATCACCTATTAGTTTAAGACTGGGATTAGTCGCAGCAATTGTATTTATTACTGCGACTAATTTTCAGCTTCTATAATATTCGTGATAATTATCGTTGAAGCATCATCCAAAAAAAAGCCACTGTATCAATTGAGACAGTGGCTTTTTTACGTCTAAAAATAAGAATAAGAATAAGAATAACGAACTAGCAAATACTTAGCGTCCTTGCGCATTTGCCATGTTGCTTTCATTAATCTCAACCGTGTAAACCATACGTAGATAATCCAAATAGTCTTGCAACTGGTCTTGGCCTAAATTGTCACGGATAATACTAGCTGTTTGCGCTCGTTGCATATCAGAAAGCGGTGACTGCTGCTCAGTTTTAATACGGTCTCCAACCAGTAGCGTTGCACCCATCTCAGTCTCACTAGCAATAGCGACAACGCCATTGTCAGCGGCTTGCTGGCTAAATGCCAATCCACGCTCTTTGTCCGTTAGCTGCGTCGTTTGACGGTTAATTTCACCCAGTGCTTGGAAACTAACCGACTGCTTACTAATATCAGCTGGCGTCTTGATGCCAGCAGCCAATGCTTTAGCATCTTTTAAAGCTAATGCCGTAGCTTTCTGCTGACGGAGTATTTGAGTGATTCTTGGAGTTGCATTTGCTAGAGCAAGCGTCTTAGTAGGGCGATAATTGCTTGGCTGTAGCCATACGGTACCGTTACCAACTTCCACGCCTGCCGTTACCGCTTGATCTTGAATAGTAAACTCATCAAAGGCCTGTTTAACCACTGCTGGTTGCGGCAATGCAGACTTGTTATTCACTTTACGATAATCTTTGATACGCTTGAGGCTGACGTTTTCTTGCTGTGCGATATCTTCGATACTGAAGCCATCTGCCGCCAAATCATTGATTGATGTCACTTTATCAGCATAGATTTCCTGTCGTTTATACTCTTTTGCTTTCGCAGTCAGCTCATCACGCATACTGTCTAGGCTTGGAATTTTTTTGCCATTGTCTTCAGTAACCGTAAATATCTGATAACCAAAGCTAGTCTTGATAGGCGCAGTCACATCACCAACGCTCAACCCTTCTAGCGCCTCTTGTACAGTATCTGCATCACTGCCAAACACTGAAGGATTGAAACGTCCGATATCACCACCTGTTTCACCTGATGGATCGTCCGACTCTGCTTTAGCAAGCGCAGCAAACGCTTCACCTTTATTCAGACGGGCTTTCACTTTATCGGCTCTTGTCTTGGCATCTTTACCAGTAAACAGAATCTGACTGACTTTACGCTCATCAGTAGCCGCGATGCTTTGTTTATAAGCTTCGTACTGTTGCTGCAATTCTTCTGCGGTTACTTCATCAACCTTAATAGTTTGCGGGCTGAGCTGGATATAAGCCAAGTCAACCATCGCTGCACTTTTCAATGTGTCTTTGTTGGCATCATAGTATGATTGAATGTCGGCTTTGCTAAGCTTAACTTTGTCAGCATAATCTTGCCAATTAAAGCGATGCACCCAAACGTTGCGCGATTCAAGTTGCAAATCAATTAATTGACTGACTGCTTGCATAGGATAGACGGCCGTCCCAACGATACTAGCGTTCAATTGATCCAAGCTTAACTGATTGCGAAATTCTGCAAATAGCTGGTTTTTGGTCATGCCACGCTGACGCAAGAAGTTTGAGAACTGATCATTTGAAAAGTTACCTTCTGCATCTTGGAAGATTTCTTCTTGACGCAGCAGACGATTGATCGTGTCGTCAGAGACTGTCATACCAAGCTTACCTGCTTGCTGCTCTAACAACGTACGATCGATTAGACCTTTTAATACTTGCTCATGAAGCACATCTTCATTCAACAAGCTAGCATCTTCGACTTGCTCTAGTACTTCAGAACGACGGCTATTGACAGCAGTTTGATACTCGGACAGTCCTACGCTTGCCTCACCTACCTGCGCAATCTGGTTGGGATCGACGTTGCCGCCAAAATAGCTTTCGACACCCAAGAGAGCGAGCGGCGATAGGCATAAAATCAATAAAATGCGACCTGGCCAGCTTTTTAAGAAATCGCGCAATTTATCCATAGTTATCTCTGCTTTATTAACCTATATTGATGAAAAACCATTGTAATACTGTTAGGAGCTGTTAAGTGCAACCTGCCAACATCAGTGCTATCTAAGCTAGCAATGGTAAGAGTAAGAGCGTATGCATTTTATAGTAAAAAACAAAATTTACTAAAGAAATCTGACTTAAATGACACACCTATCGCGCGCCCTATGATACGTGATTTTTCATGCAGACTCAAAATATTCACGACGCATGATACAAACTATAGCGATAAAAAAAGCACCTAAATATTAGGTGCTCTCTTCGATGGCTAGCTCATTACCTCAGCTATAGACCACCGACTATCATTTTACGCTTAAAAAGGCGGCTTAGTTCAAGCGCTCTTTTAAGTTTTTACCAGCTTTAAAGCTTGGTACTTTGCTTGCTGGAATGCTTAATTCTTCGCCAGTCTTAGGGTTACGACCAGTGCGTGCTTTGCGATCTTTTACACTGAAAGTACCAAAGCCAACTAATGAGATGCTATCGCCAGCTTCTAGCGCTTCGCCAACACTTTCCATAACAGCGTTTAGTGCATCACCAGCTTGGGTTTTATTTAGACCACTTTTGTCTGCGATGCTATCAATTAATTCTGACTTATTCATAAAATTTCCTTCAAGTTTAAGGGGGTAATAAATGCTCACGCCAAGTATTGTAACGCTCTCATGGTGCTTACGCAATAAAAACTACCTAACTGGCGCATTAACAGGTTCTTCTTTGTTATCGTCTTTATATCAAGGCAGCATAAGGAGCGCAAGCGATTTTACATATTTTTGTGCTCTACACTACGTATTTGACACCTAATGTTACGCAAAGCGTTAGGAATTTATATATAAGTGGCTCTGTATAACTGAGACGATTGGCTTTCCTATTTTCTACGCTTTGAAAGATTTGTCAATTGCTGTCTATGCATTGCTATACATTAAGTTTGTATATCACTGGTCATAAATAAGAGTGTCTTTATTGACTGCTAAATTGTAATGTAATAATTTAGCCACTACAGAAACTAGCGTTACTTTTTATTATAAAGACGTTACTATAAGCAAAATATCACTGCAAGACTTGGACAAATACAGACTTCTGTTTGCTCAATATCTAAAACTTGCTAAATAAAAAACGGATTACTTACATGAAGCGTTCTACGTTGTCTCACTCTTTTCTTAATATCATTTTAGTATTTATCGAGTCGGCGCTGACATTATTGTTACGTTTGGATCCTGAACTGCGTAAGGCCGCTTATCCGCTTGCTAAGCAAGGCACCGTGGTGGCGCTTCGCCTGTATTTACCACATGTAGAAGTATTTGCCACCTTTAGTACCAAGGGCGTGTTACTAGATGCCCAGCTGCCGATTGGTCGTAGTGAGCCTGACGTGGTTATCAACGCCTATAGCATTCAAGTTATCAACGCCATCACGACTCATGATAGCGAAACCACCGAAAAGCTACAGATGCGCGGTGAGTCGATTCAAGTACAACTGGTCAAACAGTTTATTATGCAACTTGGGCTTGGCAGCTTGATTCAAGGTCTGATCAAAAAGATAAAGGGTGGTAAAGCCAAAACCAAACCTACAGAAGCTGACTTGGAAGAAAAAAAGAACAACTACAAACTTCGTATTAAAGAACAGCAAACACAGATTAATACCTTGACCATTAAAAATCGTGAACTTGAAACAACCGTAAGAGAGCTTCAGAGCAAGCAAAAGACACTGATGATTGTCACTGTTGTCGCCCTCGTCATTATGATCGGTTCAGTCATCGCACTATTGATGAATTAGTTTTGGTTCGCTGAATTACCTATAAATAAGCGTTCAATGTCTTCTATAGATATTGAACGCTTATTTTTTACTTCGTTAAATATATCTGTAGCAGACAAATTAAGCTGCTTGTGTCTTACTCATATATCTCTTCTAAACATCATTGTTTTTATCAATTACAGCAATAAGCTTGATTAACCATTGAACCACACTTTAATCTTGACTAAATTACTCGGGATTAAGTATAATTACCTTAATCGTTGCACACATCGGGTTAATCATCTGTTGTTCAATAACGATAAGACAAAACTTAGCTGACGGATTATTGGTTGCTCTTTTTATCTTATGAGTACTTATTAAGACTTTTGGCTAAGATCGTTGTTAAACATAAATGACATCAAGTTTGGAGATAACACATGCGTTTGACTACTCGGGGCAGATACGCTGTTACCGCATTATTAGATTTGGCATTGCAGACCAGCCAACAAGACAGTGCTGTATCATTATCCGATATCGCCAAACGGCAATCGATTTCAATCTCGTATCTTGAACAGTTATTTTCTAAGCTCCGCAAACGCGGCCTTGTCACGAGTATTCGCGGTGCTGCAGGTGGTTATCACCTAGCTAAGCCATTGAATGAGATAGATGTGATGAGCATCATATCTGCGGTTGATGAGTCAGTAAACGCGATGCAGTGTGAAGGACGCGGTGACTGTCAAGGTGGTACAATGTGCCTAACTCACGATCTGTGGTGTGCACTATCAAATCATATCGAACAGTACTTAAAAAATATAACATTAGCGCAATTATTAGATATGGAAAACGTGCAGTCAGTCTCAGAGCGTCAGCACACCTCTACAAAAGATATTTCCATAAAAGACATTAATACTATTACTCTATCGAACAGCGAGGCAAACCCAGCATGAGCCAACATAACAACCTTATATACTTAGATTATGCCGCCACTACCCCAGTTGCTAAATCAGTAGCTGCTAAAATGAGCGAGTATTTGACTGTAGATGGTGTCTTTGGTAACCCAGCTTCACGCTCACATGGTTACGGCTGGCAAGCGGAAGAAGCAGTAGAAACTGCTCGCGGTCAAGTTGCTGAAGTTATCAACGCTGATCCACGCGAAATCGTCTTTACTTCTGGTGCGACTGAGTCTGACAACCTAGCCATTAAAGGTGCAGCACATTTTTATCAGTCTCGTGGCAAACATATCATTACCAGTAAAATTGAGCACAAAGCTGTATTAGATACTTGCCGTGAGCTTGAGCAAGAAGGTTTTGAGATTACGTATCTTGAGCCACAGCCAAGCACAGGCCTTATCTTGCCAGAGCAAGTCAAAGAAGCACTACGTGATGGTACGATTTTAGTATCACTTATGATGGTAAACAATGAGCTTGGTACTATTACTGATGTTGCAGCGATTGGTGAAATCACTCGCGAAGCTGGTGTGGTTTTCCATGTTGATGGCGCACAGTCTGTTGGTAAAGTAAAAATCAATCTTGAAGAAATGAAAATTGATTTGATGAGCTTCTCAGGTCATAAAGCATACGGCCCTAAAGGTATCGGCGCATTGTTTGTTCGTCGTAAGCCGCGTATTCGCTTGAAAGCTGAGCAACATGGCGGTGGTCATGAGCGCGGTATGCGTTCAGGTACTCTACCAACGCATCAAATCGTTGGTCTAGGCGCAGCATTTGCTTTAGCTAATGAAAGCTACGAAGCTGACCATGCACATGCAGCCAAACTACGTCAGAAGCTTTGGGATGGTCTACAAGATATCGAAGAGATTTACTTAAACGGTGATCTTGAGAATAGCGTACCAAACATTGTAAACATCAGCTTTAACTTCGTTGAAGGCGAGTCACTCATGATGTCACTTAAAGACTTAGCTGTATCATCAGGTTCAGCCTGTACGTCAGCAACGCTTGAGCCATCATATGTACTACGTGCAATCGGTCGCCCAGATGAATTGGCACATAGCTCAATCCGTTTCAGCTTCGGCCGTTATACCACTGATGAAGACATCGATACTGTTATCAAGCAAATGCATGAAGCCGTTGACAAATTACGTGCCCTATCACCACTTTGGGATATGTACCAAGAAGGTGTTGATCTAAACTCAGTCGAGTGGGCTGAGCATTAATTTCTAATATAGCTTTTTAGTATAGCTAGCAATATATTTATTAAACAATTGATCAGACAATTAAATTAAGCGTTTGACCCCAATTATCGATGAGTAGTTAGACATTTAAAGTTGATAAACAACTACTCATCATCTAACTAGGAGAAAACCCCATGGCCTATAGTGACCAAGTTATTGATCATTACGAAAACCCACGCAACGTTGGTAATCTTGATAAAAACGCCAAAAACGTTGGTACCGGTATGGTCGGTGCCCCAGCATGTGGCGATGTAATGCGTCTACAAATCCAAGTCGACGATAATGGTATTATCGAAGATGCACGTTTCAAGACTTATGGCTGCGGTTCAGCGATTGCTTCAAGCTCGCTTGTTACTGAGTGGCTAAAAGGCAAAAGCTTGGATCAAGCTGGCGAAATCAAAAACAACGATATCGCTCAAGAGCTGGCATTACCACCAGTAAAAGTGCATTGCTCTGTACTTGCAGAAGACGCCATTAAAGCCGCTATTAGCGACTATAAAGGTAAGCATGGCGTAGCGGCTCCAGCAGAAGAAGCTGCGATCTAAGTTAAGCTAGGCTAAACCTGCTAGCGTATGCGCTACGTTGTACTAGCAACGCTAAAGTAGCAATGTGTAATCGCTACTGACGCTAAAGAGGTGACAATGACACTTATGTAATTGTCACCTTTTGTTTTCTAATAGTCGCAAGCCTACACTTTTGGCAATCTCGTAATTCTGGTTGTCAGTTTATCTAGATTTTTTTATTGATATTTATGATTAATAGTCAATGGGAGTTGGCATGATTGAAATGACAGAACGCGCCGCTCAGCATGTTCGAGACTTTTTGGACAATCGCGGCAAAGGCGAAGGCATTCGAGTTGGTATCCGTACGGCGGGTTGCTCGGGCTTGGCTTACGTTTTAGAGTTTGTAGATACCCCTGATGAAAACGACACGCGTTATGAAAGTCGCGGCGTTAGCATTTTCATTGATCCTAAAAGCCTAGTATATTTAGACGGCTTGTTGATGGATTACGAAAAAGAAGGTTTAAACGAAGGCTTTAAATTCACCAATCCTAACCAAAAAGGTGAATGTGGTTGCGGTGAGTCGTTTACAGTTTAATTGTTCAATGGCTGAAAACTGATAGACTTATGCTTCAGCAAGCTTTCATAAGAACAGTGCAGTATCTCTGCTATAGCCATGAAGAAAGGTTAATTTAGTTGAGTAGCCAAGCGATTGAGATCTTCTTAGCTAGGTCATGACTTCAAAAATAAATAAAAAAGCAAGGCATCAGATTATGACAGATATTACTTCAGAACCACAGTTTGATAACTTCTTTGCCCTATTTGAGCAGCCTGTACAATTTGAAATCAACCAAAGCAATCTAGAGCAACGTTTGCGATTGTTGCAGAAACGCTATCATCCTGATAATGTTGCCAAAAATCAGACCGATATGGTTCAAGCACAGTTGCAGTCTGAAAAAGCGTCGGCTTTAATCAATCAAGCGTATCAGACTCTAAGCGCTCCTGATAGTCGTGCTGGTTATTTACTGGATATGGCAGATCAAGCACAAAACTTAGAGCACTCAATCGCAGATTTAGACTTTTTGGAAGATGCGATGCAGATGCGTATGGATCTAGATGATGCTATCGAAGACAAAGATCTTGTAGCCTTGCAGCAATTACATCCTCAAATTACAAATCGTCTAGCAAATCAATCTGAGCGCTTTAATAATGCTTATCAAAATCAAGATTGGCAAACAGCGATTGATGCGACACAGAAGCTAAAATTTTTAGTTAAGCTAAATGCTGATGTGACAACTGGGCTTGATGATGTTGCAAATTCATCGCATTCAGATGACGATGACTTATACGTCTAAACATCTGTGGTTATGGCTCTCACTAATAAGCTAAATTCTATATATTTGGTTAAAATAGTGACCGTGATACCGTATAATCTTTGAGTCTAAGCGCATCAAACTGTCAGAATCCGTATTCCATGGAATGAGATTACCGACGTTAAGCTCTCGTACTGCATATGCTATATTTGCTCCATTTCACTTATTCATTTTATCTCTGAGTTATCCTTATGTCTTTAATGCAAATTGCTGAACCCAATCAAAGCGCTCAACCTCACCAACATAAATTTGGCTTGGGCATCGACCTTGGTACTACACGATCGTTGGTTGCTGTGGTGCGTTCAGGTAAGGCACAAGTCTTAGAGGCAGGCGCAGCGACAGATACATTATTACCGTCTGTTGTCTATTATCCAGCTACTGGTACGCCATTGGTCGGCTATGACGCTCTAGCGCATCTAGCGGATGATCCAAAAAATACGATCGTCTCGGCTAAGCGTTTTATGGGTCGTAGTCAAGCTGATATCAAATTCTCTCATCCTTATGAGTTGTCTGGTAATAAAGACGATATGCCCGCCTTTGTAACGGCTCAAGGTGAGGTTTCTCCTGTTGCAGTATCAGCGCGTATCTTAGCCGCTCTTGAGCAACGTGCAGCGAGTGCCCTACCTGCAGATAGCATTGAAGGTGCCGTGATTACGGTTCCCGCTTATTTTGATGAAGCACAGCGTCAAGCAACCAAAGATGCCGCTCAAGCAGCGGGCATCAACGTACTTCGCCTGTTAAATGAACCAACAGCGGCTGCGGTCGCTTATGGTCTTGACCAATCATCAGAAGACAGTAAAAAAGAAAGCTATTACTTAATCTATGATTTGGGCGGTGGTACTTTTGACGTCTCTATCTTAAAGCTTACCGACGGCGTCTTTGAAGTGTTGGCAACTGGCGGTAATAGCGCACTAGGCGGCGATGATATTGATCGCCTTATTACCAATTGGATTATTAAACAATTAAATATCGACCCAAAAGACGTAAGCCTACATGACAAATCAATACTAGCTCAGCAAGCCAAGGCTTATAAACAAGCATTGACTGATGCTGAGCAAGTGGATATCAATGTCACTGTCAATGGTCAGTCTTATCAAGGCGTATTAAGCCGTACAGATGTGCTAACTATCGTAGAACCTGTCAGTCGCCGTACGCTAAGCGTGTGCGAACAAGTCCTACGCGATGCCAAGCTGTCTACTACAGATCTAGATGAAGTTATCTTAGTGGGCGGTTCGACTCGTATGCCTGCCGTGCAGCAAGTCGTGACTGAGTTTTTTGCTAAGCAGCCACTTTGCCGCCTGAATCCAGATGAAGTGGTTGCCTTAGGTGCTGCCCAGACTGCTCACCAACTGGTTAATGGCGATAGTGACAACAATTTGTTGTTATTGGACGTAACGCCATTATCATTAGGTCTTGAGACCATGGGCGGTTTGGTTGAAGTACTCATCCCACGCAACACGCCTATCCCTGTGAAGAAACGTCAGGTATTTACCACTTATCAAGATGGTCAAACAGGCATGGTGATTCATGTGGTGCAAGGTGAGCGTGAAACGGTGGAAAACTGTCGTTCTCTTGGACGTTTCGAGCTGTATGGCATCCCGCCAATGAAAGCTGGGTTTGCGCGTATCGAAGTTACCTTTAGTATTGATGCTAATGGTCAGCTTACTGTTAGTGCGCAGGAAACTACGACTAAAACAGAAAGCAAGATCGAGATTGTGCCTTCTTATGGTCTATCAGATGAGCAAAAAGAACAGTTGCTTGTTGCAGGGTTTAAATACGCAGAAGAAGACAAAAATGCACGTTCTTTAATTGAGACAAAAGTAGAAGCGGAACGTGAAGTACTTGCCCTAGAGTCGGCACTTAACGAATTTGCAGCATTACTCTCTGTCGAAGAACAACAATCACTAGCAGAGCATATACAAGCGCTACGTAACTCTCTTAGCACTGATGACTTAGCGCTTATTGAAGCACAACAAGCACAGCTCAAACCACATAGTGATGCCTTTGCTGCACGTATTATGAATCAAAGCGTCAAGACCAGTATGGCCGGTACTAGTGCCAAAGACTGGTAATAAATACATCGACATATATAGCTTAGCTAACACGTTAAGCTAACTTCTAATATTTTTTAAATTGATTAGCATCGGACAGATAATTTATGCCAAAAGTTACCGTACTACCCCACCACGAAATTTGCCCTGAAGGCGCAGAAGTTGAGCTACAAGCTGGTGAAAACTTATGTAAAGCACTATTAGAAAAAGGCATTAAAATTGAGCATGCCTGTGAGATGTCAAAAGCTTGTACCACATGTCATGTTGTAGTACGCAAGGGTTTCAACAGTTTAGATGAGATGGATGATATCGAAGCCGATCTACTTGATCGTGCTTGGGGCTTAGAGCCTGATTCACGTTTGTCTTGTCAAGTCATGCTTGATGATGAGGATTTGACCATCGAAGTTCCTAAATATACCCTCAATCATGCTAAAGAAAATCATTAAACACTGATAATACTTCTTAGTTAAGATTAAAAAAGGCCAGCTATCACATAGCTGGCCTTTTTCTATATATGAATTTGAGATATCAAACTTGAAACGCTTACTTGCGATTGGCATTCTCACGTTTACTTTCTGCGGCTATGCCCTTCACTACTTTTTCTTCCTCTTGCTCGATACGTTCCAACGCAAAATTTAAACGAGCTCTAATATCTTGATAATCATTGTCTTTCATATCTTTAAAATTCAAATGCAAATTGAAACCAGGCAATGTGTGATCGACCCATTTAGACAGATGACCTGTACTGGCACTAGGATCAAGCACTTGCCATGCATCGACCTTTTCATCAATACCTTTTAAGCAAAATGCGGCAACGTGCTCACATTCATAGTTATGGCATATATAATCGTAAGTGCTTTCACTGACCAATATCTGATCTTTGCCCGCACAGGACTCAAGCCTAGAGGCCAAATTGGCTTCTTTACCAATGATGGTATAGCTTAATCGACTATTACTACCAAAATTACCAACGTGGCAGTAGCCAGTTGTGATACCAACACGTATATATAAGCCTTCAAACCCCATCAACCGCCATTTTTGGCGTAAAGTACGCATTTCTCGGCGCATATCAATTGCCATTGCCACACAATCTAATGCATCTTGACGCGAACCACGGCTATTCGGTTCACCAAAGAAACATACCATGCCATCGCCGATAAACTTATCAAGCACTGCACCGTGTTTGTCAGCGATCGACGTCATGCAATGCATATAAGTATTGAGGATGTCTGCTAAATTATCAGAGCTTAGACTATCAGACAACTCAGTAAAGCCGACAATATCTGAAAACATGATAGTTATTTTTGCGCGTTTATTAGAAACCCTAACAGGGCTATCCGATTTGACAATAGGCCCCCAAATTTGTGGTGGTACAAAACGGGTAAGCTTATTGATCACTGATACCATTGTGTTCAGGCGTCCACTAGCCTGATGGGCACGTACTTTAAAAGTAATATGTTGCTGATAGATACGCCAGAACTGGTATAAAATAACGCCTAGACTTGCCACCATTACTATCAATGGTAATAAGCCTTCATCAAAGTCCATACTGTCTGCATTTAAGACTGTGCTAACGTAGAAAAACACAATGATAGTCACAACAGATACAGATAACAGTCTGAGGTGATTCTCAGGTCGGCTAAGAATGATACGTACACCAATCAAAGCAGCCAAACTGATTGATATGACCGTACAGCATTGTAGCGAGCCAATGACAACCGATAATAGAATAATAACGATATTAGACGTCCAAAAGCTGGTCTGGCGTCGGTAGTTATATATCAGGATCATAAGGCTTGGCAATGTAATAATAACCAATAGTGCCATTGAGATAGAGCGGAAGTCGTAGTATATAGCACGCAAAACAACCGTCAGTATCAACACGAACACTTCTGGATAGTCAAAACGACATGTCCCGGTGTCCTTTAACGGTGTCATTGGTTTGAATGTCTCTGAGAAGGTCATATGAAATTCACTTAAATAAGGTGAGCTACCTGAGAGACAAAGGCATACTACACTAACATATGTACGTTATTTGTCCTTATGACGATTTATCATAAGATATATCTAATAATATATTATACTTTTGAAATAAGTTTAAACAAGGTTACTGATGACTATAAGGCGACCTTTTGTCTAGTTTATTCACTGTTTTACAGTTTTTATCCAAATTTAAATAAAAAGAGAGGCCAGATACATTTAAGTATCTGGCCTCTCTTTTTACATATAAAATTAAGGTTCAAGCTATTCTTATTAAAGGTAGGATAGATTGATAATTACATTTGCCAATCAAACGGCATTTGGTGATGACCACGTAATGCCATCATCAATGTTTGCTGCATTTGCGCCAACACTTCTTTAGTATATGGCACAGCTGGCACACCCCATACTGGGTTTGGCCATTGCATGTCATTTTGATAACGGACAATATGATGGAAATGAAGTTGTGGCACTTGATTACCAAGAGCGGCCACATTCATTTTATCGGCTTGAAAGGTTTTAGCTAACTGACTCGACAACCAGCTGGACTCTCGTAAAAACTGTGTTTGATCTGCCTCAGACAGCTCATATAACTCTTTGATACCGGAGACACGTGGCACTAATATCAGCCAAGGAAATTGGCAGTCATTGATTAAACGACAAGTGGATAATGGAAAATCCCCCACTAAAAAACTATCAGCAGCAAGTTTATGATGAAGTTGGAACATAATGACGGTTCTCTTGTTGTTTAATGCAAATAAAATACAGAGGGTTAAAAAGTTAGTTGGGCTATTTTATCAGTTATCGGGTTGATAAAATAGCACCATAATTTATTGGTTTAATATGACTACTGAGCCTACTGATATCTAGCCATGTACTAAGCAGGCTCTGTCACCATGTGCTCGCTAAAATAGCGCAGCAGCTCTTGTATGACCGTTACGCGCTGTTGCGGTGTGGCCAGTTTATCGCTATTTTGGTAACGGATACCAGATGCGCCATTCATACGATAATGCTGACCATTTGATTGGATCAACTTAATAATCGCTAACGCATCAACTGGAGTATCTGGCGCAAATTCCAGCGTCATACTACTACTGTTGGCATCAATTTTGTTAATCTTAAGCGGCTCTGCTTGTAAGCGTAATCCATGAATAGCGAATAGCTGCTTGGTTTGATCTGGCAGTGCTCCAAAGCGGTCTATCATCTCCGTACGAATATCTGTCAATGCTTCTTTATCATCGGTATTACTAATACGCTTATAGAACAATAAGCGCTGATGCACGTCATGTAGATACTCTTCTGGAATAAGAGCAGAACTATGTAAGTTTATTTCACTGGTTAGCGACAATGGTGTATTTAAATCAGGCTCCTTGCCAGCTTTAATGGCTTTAGTCGCACGCTCAAGCATATCCATGTATAAGCTAAAACCAATCGCCTGCATATTGCCACTTTGCTGCTTACCCAATATCTCACCTGCGCCGCGAATCTCTAAATCCTCACTTGCCAGCATAAAACCTGCACCCAAAGTATTGGCGCGTTCAATCGCATGTAAACGGCGCTTGGCATCACCTTTGAGTCCTTTTAGAGATGGCACTAGTAAGTAACAATACGCTTGATGATGACTACGTCCTACTCGGCCACGCAGCTGATGTAATTGCGCAAGACCAAACTTATCTGCACGCTCAATGATAATCGTATTAGCATTGGGCACATCAATACCCGTCTCGATAATGGTAGAGCAAACCAACACGTTGAACTTTTTATGATAAAACTGCTGCATGATCTGCTCAAGCTGACGCTCTTGCATTTGCCCATGTGCCACCCCTACTCGCGCTTCTGGCACTAGGTCACGAATGGTCTCTGCCATACGCTCGATACTAGCAACATCATTATGTAGTAGATAGACCTGCCCACCACGTAATAACTCACGCAATATGGCTTCTTTCATCAGGGCTTCTGTCTTTTGCATTACAAAAGTTTTGATGGCAAGACGACGGGCAGGCGGTGTGGCGATAATCGACATATCACGCATACCTGAGAGCGCCATATTTAGCGTTCTAGGGATCGGAGTCGCCGTCATAGACATGCTATCAACATCTGTCTGAATGGCTTTGATACGTTCCTTATGACGCACTCCAAAGCGATGCTCTTCATCAACAATCATCAGGCCAAGGTTGGCAAATTTCACATCTGGTTGTAGCAGTTTATGAGTGCCAATGACAATGTCCACTTTGCCAGCAGCCAAATCAGCCAATACCATTTCTTGATGTTTTTTGCCGCCAAAGCGCGATAAACTTTCAATACGAACTGGCCAATCGGCAAAACGATCGCGGAAATTGTCTTCATGCTGACCGGCAAGTAATGTGGTAGGCACCAGGACGGCAACCTGATAACCAGCACTAACGGCAATAAACGCCGCTCGCATCGCGACTTCTGTTTTACCAAAACCAACGTCGCCACAAATAAGACGATCCATCGGTTGGTTTTGTCTCATGTCTTCCATTACGGCATGAATGGCGTTGGCCTGGTCAGCGGTTTCTTCAAAGGCAAACTGACTGGCAAATAGCTCATACTGCGATGGGTCTATCTTGAAATGAATACCAACTTTGGCCTCACGTCTTGCCTGCATATTGAGCAATTCAGCAGCGACGTCATGAATTTGCTCTAATGCTTTTTGCTTGGCTCGGTCCCATTTACCACTACCAATCTTATGTAGCGGTGCTAAGGCTGGATCGCCGCCACTATAACGGCTAATCATTTGCAAATTGGCAACTGGCACATAGATACTAGCGTCATCAGAATATTTTAAATGGATAAACTCTTGCTCGCCATCGCCCACATCTAAGGTAATCAAGCCATTATAACGACCGATACCATGCTCAATATGCACTACTGGACTGCCATCTGTTATCTCAGTGACGCTTTTAACCAAGAACTCTTCTGATACCCCGCTTTGGCGACGACGGCGCGTCTGTAAAACTTGACGACCAAACAGCTGCGTCTCACTAATCAACACCAAGCGCTCAGGCACATAGACACCGCGCTCAATTGGCGCTACGGTCAGACCGACATGTGGTAGATGACTGTTATCAATAGCGCTGGTTTTATCTGCAGCTAGAAAGGCTTCAAAGCTATCATACGCCTTGATATCAATCTTACCTTTGAACAGTTCAATGAGAATCTCGCGACGGCCTGCGGTTTCTGCAACGATCAGTACGGGTGTTGAAGTCTTTGATTGCGTATCCAAGAAGTCGAGCAATTCTGATAATGGTTCAGACTTTTGATGATTGACTGCTAACTGTGGCGGCTCTTCAGCACTTAATGTCACTAGTCCTTGTTGTTTAGTAGGCGTTAGTGAGAGTTGCGGCTGAGAGGAATCTTGACCTTCTAGCGCTGCCACATCATTCATCATAGCCAGTTCATCACGAGCACTTAATATTACTCGTGGATACTGGTTTAACTGCTCGTTAAGCGCGTTAGATAATAGATACAGCATTGCTGGCTCTACGATAGGCTTATCAATATCATGGCGACGCTCTTCGTAGCGGCGCTGGATTTGTGACCAGTAATCAGCTTGTTTTTCATTGATTAATTCATCGGTGATAAATAACGCATCGCTTGGTAAATAGGAAAATAAACTACTCTCCGCCTTCCAGTCTTTTAAGTCAAAAAATAGTGGTTGATAATACTCTAATCCGCTACTAGCAATTCCTGCCATTACGTCTTTGTGCAGCTCAGACTTACGGCTACTGGTATTAGGGAACATCGCAGCAAAGTTCGTGCGAAACGTCTCCCGCCCTTCGTCAAGTGGAAACTCTTTTGCAGGCAAGATTTGAAATTGTTCAATAGGTTTAGAGATATCTGGCATTTTGTGCAGTAGTGACAGCGATTCTTTTGCCATACTGGTATCGTTGCCCGTTAACATCGCCTTCAAATCATCAGCAGTCAATGTACGCTGCGTTTGAGGATGAAAAAAGCGAATCGTTTCGATTTCGTCATCGAACAAGTCTAAACGTAGCGGAAAAGGCTGACCCATGGCAAAAATATCAATAATACTGCCACGTACCGCAAACTCACCTGGTTCAAAGACATTTTCAACCGCGCGGTAACCTGCTTTTGCCAACAGCCCACGTTGGGTATTGATATCAAATCGATCGCCAACACTCAAATCAAAATGCTGACCAATTAACCAGCTTGGCGGTGCGACGCGATGCACCAGCGCCTGTACTGAGATGAGCAGCACGCCCGTTTTTGGCATATCCGTCAACAGATTGATGCGCTCACTAACGATGTCTTGATGCGGTGATAGCTCATCATAAGTTAGTGTCTCCCAGTCAGGGAATACATAAGCATCGACTCCGCAAAATGCCAGCTCAGTCTCTATTTGATTGAGTTGGTTTTGGTCACGTGCCACCACAACTTTTAGGCGCTCGGCAACATTCCACATAGGTGTTTGCACCAAGCTTGCCAACCATAAACTGCTGACCGCACCATGGACAGGCGCTAGCCAACGCCGCTCGGCATTTTGGATAGGAAACAACTGCTGGTTAATAGGGTCAAACGCGTCAGTCAGAGCAGTAATAGGCATAAAGAGTAGAATCAAAGTTAAGGAGTCAGAAAGCTATTATACGAATATTTGAGCAATTACCAAAACTTATGCCGTAACGGTTTGTCACTTAAGAGTTTACTCATTAATGATTGAGGGTTAACAACGATTATTGCGCTTTAACTGTCGTTACATAACAAAAAACCCCAACTTATCAGCTGAGGTTTTCATTTTCGCGAGTCAAGCCAAGCCTAAAACTTCAGCTGATAAGTGGTTTATCGCTAGCGATGATGCCATTGTTATCCGCATAAACAAACATACCCGAATTCAACGTCAAATCACCGAAGCTGATTTCGATATCCGTTTGACCTTCATCACGGCGGGTTGATTTGCGCGGGATACAACCAAGCGCCATCACACCAATATCCATCTCTGCCATGTCATCAACATCGCGGACACAACCATATACAACAACCCCAGCCCAGCCATTATCGATAGCCGATTGTGCAATCATATCGCCTAGTAGTGCACAGCGCATAGAGCCGCCGCCATCAACAACCAATACCTTGCCATTGCCTTCTTTATCTTTGCCATCGCTATTCAACAGTGACTTAACACGGCTATTGTCTTCAAAGCACTTGACCGTCACGATTTCACCGCAGAATTTGTCTTTTGCACCAAACTGACGGAATGACTTACCTTCGATGTTTGGTAAGCATACTTGCAACTCAGGATTGGCATCCAATAGATCACAAGTCACAAAATTCCCTCTATCCATTTGTATCGATTCTGACATTGCTCCTGCTCCTTGTTTTAGTGTTTCACCTGACTGTTATTTCAATACTTATTGATGCTTTGATAATAGTTATTGTGTTTTTTACTCTTGTATTCTTGTTCTAATGCAATCTTGTCCTAATGCAATTAACAATCGATATCTGTAACTTTCCAGTTTTAAGACTGAATCTATCACTAGAAAAGCTGTCCTTTTATTTTTTAACACGGGTCATCGCTAGCATCTGCTTATTTTCGATAATGTCAGTACGCTTGATTTGAGGTTCAGTACGATATTTACTACGATGGTAGATATCATGAGCGCTCATGGCCATAGCACTAGCAACGCGTTTAGCAGAAATAGGATGTAGCGATAGCGACTCTGATACCAAGGGAGAAATAAGTTTAAAGGCTTTTTGACCAATGCTCTCAAGCGGACGGCCTTTATGTTTGCCAAGCAATAGTGACGGACGGAAGACGACCAATTGGCCAAAATCTAATGCCATAACAGCCTGCTCTGTCTCAGCCTTAACTCGATTGTATAAAAAACGACTGTCAATATCTGCATTCATTGAAGAGAGTAAAAAGAAATTCTCTACCCCTTTATCACGACACAACTTAGCAAAGTTTACGTTATAGTCTCGATCTACCTTGCGAAAAGCCTCATCACTACCAGCCTGCTTTTTTGTCGTACCCAAACAACTAAAAGCATCCGTGGTTCGATCGGCACCAACACTTGCAAACACTTCAGAGAGATTATCAAAATCATTGATTTGATAAAAACGCATGCTGGCATTAATGTAGCGTGGCGGGCGACGAGCAATCACAATCAATGTGTCATAAAGCTCACTCAGTTGCTTTACCAAATGCTGCCCTACTAACCCCGTTGCGCCAATCACAATTGCTTTTCGCTGCATACCCTATCCACTTATATAACATTAGATGAACTATATTGATGAGAAAATACCTATATCAAGGTCTATCGTTAGAATATCATACCTAAATTCCTCAATAACTGACGCTATTATATAGGATATATTGTAAGAGATTTTATCAACCCTCTATGTCTGTCAGCGCTTACTACTGATTTAGTTACTAGAATGACCCAAATTCGATGATATTACGTAACTTCTTTGAGCATTAATCATCAAATATATTGTCCTTAGTTCAATAATTTGCTAAGATAATCGGCTTTACACGTCAACGCTGTTTAATTATTCCAAACAGCTCTGACGCTTACGATGATCTATTCATATTAGATACTTTAATATCAGACATCGACATCATATTTGACGAGACGGCTGCTCGTCACCGATGATTGTTAAACCCATTATTGCAATCAACATTCATATTTTTATCTATCTTTATCAAGGAGATACGCGTGGCTAATACTGCACAAGCTCGTAAACGCGCCCGTCAAAACACCAAACGTCGTCAGAACTCTGCGTCACAACGCTCTATGGTTCGTACTTACTTAAAACGTGTTGATGCGGCTATCGCAGCTAAAGATTATGACGCGGCTACCGAAGCTTACAAAAAAGCGGTACCAGTTCTTGATCGTATGGCTGACAAAGGTATTATTCATAAGAATAAAGCTGCTCGTCGTAAGAGCCGCCTAAACAAAACAATCAAAGGCCTACAAGCTTAAGATTTGTATTGGTTAGACCGCATTTCGCTTTTATAGCGTAATGACTAAAACCTTGTCACTGGTTCTAATACCGTGGCAAGGTTTTTTTACGTCTACTAGAATGTATTAAATGAATTGCTTCCCTATCAACTCATTTCAATGTGCGATTAAGAACAAAACATCAATTCCACTGCACTTCTGGTGGCAATAGCAACTTACTAGGATGGTAACCAGCTGCACGATAACCGTCTAATAATGAACTAATCGGCCGAGTATATACCTGACCTCGCCAAATAAAATGCGCGCTCGCTTGATCAAATGGCTTATCATCGAACCATAAGAATACGCCCTCCATCATCTTTGGCCAATCATTCCAATCAATCTCTACCACATCGAACATAACGGCTAAGAACGCAGATAGCAACGTATCATGACTCACAGCAAGCATCAGATGGCCATGCTGCGGCTGATTCTGGTAAAAAAGCGACAGGATATCCAAACCGCCTTGATAGGTGTTTTTAGTCCCTTCGAGATTGCCTTGCAAAAAACGATTAATAAAGTTCAGGACGCCAATTTCTTTGAACACAGGGTTGGCTATTTCAGGCTCGGTGACGAGGCTACCAGGCTCAACTAACAATGATTGATGCGTAATGTCACGCCGTAGTCCTGCCCCCTCTTGCATCAGCTGCGCGGTATCGATACAACGCCCAATGGGGCTAGAGATACTATCGACATCGAGCGAATATGGTAGATGACCTGATAACCAACGACCCCAAGACTTTGCCAGTATGCGTCCTTTAGGAGTCAACGGTAACTGATAGCTGGCAAAACCATTACCATCAGAACGCTCGCGTAAAGAGTGCCTAGTAAATAGAATCAGCCGCTTATTTTCAGGCAATAGACTGACGGAGGAGATCATGCTATTTGGTAGGTGCGAAGGTGCAGGCGCGCTTGGGGTATGACTCGCAAGCTTGTCAGCAGATATTTTTGACAGGGTGTTATTCAAATATTTACTCATGACAGCAAGCCTAGCAGATTTCTTATCAGGAATGAACCACAGACAAATCTAGTTGCAATATATCTTATAAATACTCTGCACTCTTTAAAAAAAACGCTTTATTCAAAAGAGTCTATGTCTAGAATAAATGAAGATTTACAAGATATTTACACACGGTCCTAGCCAATATCAATAACTTTGTCCCATGCAAACTCTAATGCCGTACTACTAACCTCATTTGGATAGGCTCGTGGATTGACGATCACTCGCGTATTACCAATTCTATAATCAAATGCTTCATGAGTATGTCCATGTACCCATAGCATCGGTGCCCAGTCTTCGTGCATCCACCCTGACAAGTCACTAACGAAAGCCGCATTACTCGGTAGATTGGCATATTTTTCAGATACTGATAACGAACTGACGCTGTGATGACTCATGACTACTGTTTTTTTACCAAGTTTATGAGATTCCATCAAAGCTTGCTGTAGCCACTGACGATGCTTGGCATGAATCTGCATAGATACTTCAGGCGAAAACAGTTCGTTGCCTGCATAGATTTGCTTATAGTCACGCATAAAATGACGAGCAGCGGCCATGGTGTCTTCGTTAGCATGATACTGATAATCAGTCCAAAGCGTACAACCTAAAAGGCGTATATCACCAATATCGATATGCTGACATTGTAATACGCGAACGCCTTGATTATACGCAGCATCATAGTTATCCCAAGTTGCCAGTTTACGGTCAAAGCTCAATACGTCTTCATCAAAGTATTCATGATTACCAGCGATAGTAATCAGGGGAATTTCTAAGCGCGCCGCTTGTTCTTGCAACCACGGCATACCTTTGTCGCTATTAGCAGTATCCCCTGCTACCAGCACTATATCTGCATCAGTTTTGGGAATATGTCCAACGGGGTGCGATTGACGTGCATAACTATCAATATGTAAGTCACTCAATATCTGTAATTTCATATTATCCAACATCACTTAGTGGCGTTATTATTAAAAATCTAATTAGCGATAAACGCTCATAGCAGTACTACTGATCTTTAGCTACATGAGCGTTGTCAATATAGTTATTATATTTTAGAAAGGTTGTAAGAATAAATTTAAGTAGTGTAGCAGCTTTTCCTTGACCATCAAAAAGTAAAAAGACAGCCATTTAGGCTGTCTTTTTTTCTTAACATCTATTCAAACTTAAATACTTTGAAGTATTGTCTGTAGTTTAGCAGCAGGGTCTGAGGCTTGAGTGATCGAACGACCAATGACTAAATAATCGGAACCGTCTATTAGCGCCTGACTTGGTGTACAGATACGTTTTTGATCATCCGCATTGTCTTCAGCTAGGCGTATGCCAGGCGTTACCAGTTTAAAATCCTGACCACATAATGCTTTAAGTGCCTTTGCTTCTTGAGCCGAGCAAACTACCCCATCTAGACCAGCTTGCTTAGTCAGTTGTGCTAGTCGGCTTACTTGGGTATCTAAGCTATCAGTGATGCCTGTTTGCATCAACGCTTCACTATCCATAGAGGTTAATACAGTAACTGCAATAAGTAAGGTATCGAGATCTCTATCTAGCAAGCGCTGTTTTGCCAACGACATGGCCTCTAGACCTGCGCTAGCATGGACATTCACCATCCATACACCAAGTTCAGCGGCAGCCAATACTGCTTGAGCAGTGGTATTCGGAATATCATGAAATTTCAAGTCTAAGAACACTTCAAAATCACGTTGATGTAATGCCTTGATGATATCAGGACCACAACGCGTAAACAGCTCTTTACCGACTTTCAATCGACATTGGGATGGATCTAACTGGTCAGCTAACGCTAAAGAAGCCTTTACCGTCATATTGTCTAGAGCGACGACAACTGGAGAGTTAATTACTTTATTCATGGTTTTACCATATATTTTGAAGTTATCAAAGTATTGTATTTGAGGTCAGTACTGCGATCGTTGAACTGTCACTTAGCAGAGCACCTAAAAGATTACCTAAAGACTTAATCTCGTCTACGCTTAGATAGAGTAGAGCCTTCAGTTAGGCTAGTTGCATCGGTATTGTGCACGTTAGTAGCAGAAGCACCATAAACAGCTTCATCTACTGTTGGCGCGCTTGCTTGACGATCGATAACTGTATTGGCTTGAGTCAATTGCTCTTGCAGGTTTGCGTTTGCTTTTTGCAGACGTGAGATTTCCCACTTATTCTGTAGCACACGAAAGATAAGTAATGCCAGTAAAATACCAATAACAATACCTAGCATCAAACACAAAATAAGTAGCAACCCTAGATTCATCGTAGGTGCTTGTGAAAACAGTAGGTTGACTCCGACCTCAGTATTATTTGCCAATACCAAACCAAGTGAATAGGCAAAGCTCAAGAATAGCAATACAAATAGTAGAAAGCGCATGAGACAGTTACCTCTGTTTGGAATGATAAATTTTGACGGTTAGATAGCCAGTGCTGGTTTAATTAACCGTTTGCTACCGTATCGTTTACTGCTTCGCGTAAAGCCTTACCTGGCTTAAAATGTGGAATCGCTTTAGCCGGTACAGGTACGCTTTCACCTGTCTTAGGATTACGTCCCATACGGGCACGGCGATGATGTAGACAAAAACTACCGAATCCGCGAACTTCGACTCGGCCATCATTGGCTAAAGTATGGGTCATCAAGTTTAAGATTTCACGCACTGCGTCATCAACCACGGTGTCTGCCATGTTGTCACAGTTTGCACTCAAATTACTAATAAATTCGGATTTGTTAATCGCTTGCTGCATTATTACGCTTGCCTTGTTGATTGATGGATAAGCTGATGATAAGTCAACGCTCTATAGTACGTAATTGCGTTTGTATAATTAAACTATATATACTGAATCTTTGAAAATTAACATTCAGAATCACATTATGACTATAAAAAGCTTATAACTATCATCTCGTTACTCAATGGTGCAAATGATAGCGGATATTAGCGTAAATGGGAATAAGAGTTTGCCCATTTGGCTAAAAACCTCTCTTACTAACTGTATTAATAAAATCTAATCATAAAAAAAAGCGACCGAAGTCGCTTTTTTTATATTACTTTTATGTCAATAGTTTGCAGCTTACTGCATTTGCTCTTTGATCAAATCACCAATAGTTTTTGGCTGTGCATCAGAACCTGGAGCAGCAGTCGTGCTAGTGCTGCTTAGTTCTTTAATCGCTTGACGCTCTTCAGCTTCGTCTTTCGCTTTGATAGACAAGTTGATGTTGCGTGTTTTACGATCAACACTGATGATTTTCGCTTCAACGTCATCACCAACAGTCAGATGCTTAGTTGCATCTTCAACGCGGTCACGTTGGATTTCAGAAGCACGTAGATAAGCTTCAACTTCGTCAGCAAGTTCGATAGTAGCGCCTTTAGCATCTACTTCTTTTACTTTACCATTAACGATAGCACCACGGTCATTGTTGACTAGGTATTCGTTGAATGGATCAGAGCTTAACTGCTTCACGCCTAAGCTGATACGATTGGCTTCTGCATCTACAGACAATACCATTGCTTCAACGGTGTCACCTTTGTTGTAGTTACGGATAGCATCTTCGCCAGTTTCGTTCCAAGAGATATCAGATAGATGAACAAGACCATCAATACCACCGTCTAGACCGATAAAGATACCGAAGTCAGTGATTGATTTGATAGTACCAGTGATTTTATCACCACGCTCATGTTTCTTATCAAACTCATCCCATGGGTTAGCTAGAGTTTGTTTGATACCTAGGCTGATACGACGACGTTCTTCATCGATATCAAGAATCATTACTTCAACTTCATCGCCCACTTGAACCACTTTAGATGGGTGGATGTTTTTGTTGGTATGATCCATTTCTGATACGTGTACTAGACCTTCGATACCTTCAGAAATCTCAGCGAAACAACCATAGTCAGTCAAGTTGGTTACGCGAGCTTTTACAACACTACCTACTGGGTAAGTGCCGCCAACGTTATCCCAAGGATCAGTACCAAGTTGTTTTAGACCTAGGCTAACGCGGTTGCGTTCACGGTCAAACTTCAATACTTTAACTTTTAGGTCTTGGCCAACTTCAACAACTTCAGATGGGTGCTTGATACGGCGCCATGCCATGTCAGTGATGTGCAATAGACCATCGATACCACCTAGATCAACGAACGCGCCGTAATCAGTAAGGTTCTTAACGATACCTTCGATCTCGATGCCTTCTTCAAGCTTGTTCAATAGCTCTTCGCGCTCAGCTGAGTTTTCAGCTTCCATAACTGCACGACGGCTAACAACAACGTTGTTGCGTTTCTGGTCAAGTTTGATGACTTTGAATTCTAGCTCTTTGCCTTCAAGATGCGTTGTATCACGGATAGGACGTACATCTACCAATGAACCTGGTAAGAACGCGCGTACTGAACCGATATCTACAGTGAAACCGCCTTTAACTTTGCTTGAAATGATACCTTTAACGATTTCATCGTTATCAGCGATTTTTTCAAGGAAGTTCCAAGTTTCAACACGTTTAGCTTTCTCACGTGACAGCAAGGTTTGACCCATGCCGTTATCAACCGCTTCAACTACGACATCAACGCTATCGCCAACTTCAACTTCAAGTTCGCCTTCTTCGCTTAAAAACTCTTCACGAGCGACGATACCTTCAGATTTAAGACCAGTATCTACTGTGATCCAATCGCTATCGATGGCCACAACAGCACCTGTAATAACCGAGCCACGCTCGATATCTAGGCCCTGCTCTTCAATGCTCGCTTCAAATAGTTCAGCAAATGATTCCATTATGTCTACCTTTGTATAGCCGTATCCTGTCCAGCACAGTACGGATCAAATTTATGATTGTATAGAACGAAATACTGGTTTTATATCCCATACAATCATATAAAAAAACGTTTGTTGATAGCGAGCTCATTATAATTAAAACTGACTAACAACAACTGTCTTATATCGAATGCAATATCTTGAATAAACTAAGTTTTTCTTATGGCTTCAATAAAATTTAACTTAACCGTATTATTTTATACTAAAACAATGATTAATAGGAAACTTTTTAGTACTTAATATGTTGTTTTTACTAGCTATTAAATGACTAGCTAGTGAAAAAAACACCTTTATCTTGGCAATGCTTCTTAACCTGCTCATATACTGCATCAGCATTAAGCGCTGAGCTATCAAGTAATAATGCATCTGCCGCAGGCTTCGATGGCGCTGTACTGCGATTTTCATCACGATCATCACGCTCTTTTATCGTCGCTAAAATCGCCTCAAAATCTGCTGTTTGACCAGCATTCAATAACTGAATCACACGGCGCTCTGCACGTGCTTCAGCACTGGCCGTCAAAAACACCTTAACATCAGCATCTGGGAAAACAACCGTACCCATATCGCGACCATCAGCAACCAAACCTGAACGAGTGGCCATATCTTGTTGTAGCTTGAGCAATGCTTGACGAACTTGTGGAAAGACAGCTATCTGTGATGCATAGCCTCCGACCGTTTCATTGCGTACTTGCTCACCTACTGCTTGTCCATTAACAATGATATCTACACGTCCTGAGTCATTGTTTGGTACAAACGCTATCTCTAAGCTTTCAGTCAATGCTAATACAGCATTTTCATCAATTGGTTGGCTAGTATCTGCGCTGATTAAACCCGCTTCAAAGGCTTTTAGCCCAACAATTCTATAAAGCGCACCAGAGTCTAACAACTGATAGCCTAACACTTGTGCTAGACGCCATGTGACCGTACCTTTACCAGCGCCACTGGGACCATCGATACAAATAACAGGGTAGCGCACTGATGAGGTATGGCTATCCTCTGTATTGAGTAAAACATTATCAGGTGTAGAACTAGTCATAATACTTACTCAATAATATGCGTTACTTATATCGCTTATCGTATGTCATTAATAAAACAATATTTATTCGTATGTTAAGTCTTTAATAGCCCATTGAAATGGGTGCTATCAAATAGGGCAATATTATAGCAAAAAATCATCGTGACCACTAGCACCAAGACTGATATCTTGTTTATTAGTATTTTGAGTTTACATAGTGGCCTTATTCTTTTTCGCCGCTTGCCTACGCTCACGAAAAAATGTCTTAAGTATTTGACTACTATGCTCGCTGCATAATCCACTATAGGCTTGAATACTGTGATTATAGAAAGGTTGTAATGATAAGTCCATTTGACTACCAACCATCCCAGCACGCGGTTCACTCGCTGCGTACACCAGCTTGTTTACACGCGCATGAATTAATGCACCAATACACATTGTACACGGCTCCAGAGTGACATATAAAGTAGTCTGTAGCGGCAGTCGATAATTTTCTAAACGCGTACAAGCATCTCTTAATGCAACTATCTCTGCATGAGCAGTAGCATCATGGCTACTGATGGGTTGATTAAAACCTCGGCCGATAATCTGCTGATCATGTACCAATACCGCACCTACCGGCACCTCTCCACGCTCAGCACCTTGCTTAGCAAGTTGGATTGCTTGTTGCATCCATATAACATCTTCAGCTAACCAAAAGGTGCTGACCTGAATATTTAAAGATTGGTACGGCATTAAGCTTATATTCTGTATATTTTGCATTTATTGTGGTAATTGCCAGTCAATTGGAGTTTGGCCATACTGCACCAAGTAGTCATTTGTTTTAGAAAAAGGTTTAGTGCCAAAAAAGCCGCCACGGTTCGCCGCTAGTGGTGATGGATGTACCGCTGTCAGAATCAAATGCTTATCCGTATCGATATACTTGCCTTTCTTCTGGGCTTTACTACCCCACAAAATAAATACGGTATGCTTTGTCTGTTCATTGACTGCATCGATGACAGCATCAGTAAACTGCTCCCAGCCTTTATTTTGATGACTGTTTGGCTCGCCTTCTCGGACAGTTAGTGAGCTATTAAGCAGGAGAACGCCTTGCTGTGCCCAGTATGTCAAATCGCCATGCGCTGAAGGCCGAATACCAATGTCATCTGCCATTTCTTTGAGCAAGTTATTCAATGATGGTGGCTTTGGAATGGCTTTAGGAACAGAAAATGATAACCCCATAGCCTGACCTGGACGATGATAAGGATCTTGGCCCAAGATTACCACTTTGACTTGTGATAACGGCGTGAGATTAAGCGCATTGAACATCAAGGGTGCAGGAGGATAGATACTGTCGTCCGACTGATACGCCTCTTTTAAAAAAGCGCGTAGATTGTCCATATTCTCAGACGTTAATTCATCTGCTAATGCCGTTTTCCAATCTTCTGGTAAACGAACATTGTCTAAAATCGCTTGTTTTTGTTCTGGAGTCTTGGTTGTCGGTTCATCAAACAGTTCCATAGTGTGTCCTTTTTATACTTTTTATCTTGTTATAAGTTCAATAGTTTTGTTAAAGCCAGCTTACTGTAAATAATCATACTAACAAAAAATGATATGAGCTTTGTTGATGAATTATAGCAATAAAAAAACGGCTACCGCAGTAATACAGTAGCCGTTTTTGTGACATCAACATTAAACAACTTAGCTAGCTAGAGACTCAGAATCAGGATGTGGCTCATGAGTTTCAACAACTGTTAGAATAATACGACTATCAGCTGAGCCTTTGTCTGACACCTTATCAAGCTTCATCGTATCATTCTCTTGAGAATCATCGACTTTAGGCTCTAAAGTCAGATGTACGACACCGCCATTGACCAAATCTCCAAACAAAATCATACTTGCCAATGGTTTTTTGATTTCATCTTGAATCAGACGTTGCATCGGACGTGCACCCATTAGACGGTCATAGCCTTTATCCGCCAAGTAGTCACGTACATCATCATCAATCTCTAATGTCACTTGTTTATCATCAAGCTGTACTTGCAATTCCACCAAGAACTTATCGACAACCGATACAACAACTGACGTATCTAGAGGGTTGAACTGAATGATAGCGTCTAAGCGATTACGGAACTCTGGCGTAAAGACACGTTTCAGCGACTCTGTGTTGTCACGACTATGGTCTTGTTGCGTGAAGCCCATTGACGAGCGACTGATACTATCAGCACCAACGTTCGTTGTCATAATAACGATGACTTGCTTAAAGATAGCAACACGACCATTGTTATCGGTCAACGTACCATGATCCATCACTTGTAGTAACAAGTTGAACACATCTGGATGCGCCTTTTCAATCTCATCAAGCAACAACACGCAATGTGGATGCTGATTGATTTTTTCGGTGAGTAAACCGCCTTGATCATAGCCAACATAACCTGGAGGCGCACCGATCAAGCGTGATGCCGTATGTGCTTCCATATACTCTGACATATCAAAGCGTACTAATTCTACACCTAGCAAGTTGGCTAGCTGACGCGACACTTCTGTTTTACCCACACCAGTTGGACCTGCAAACATAAACGAACCAATTGGCTTATCAGGTGCTTTTAATCCTGCACGTGATAGCTTGATAGCATCGGCTAACGTGGCAATCGCCTCATCTTGACCAAATACCAAGTGCTTCAGATCTCGATCTAAATGCTCAAGGATACTCTTGTCATCACTCGATACAGATTTAGGTGGAATACGTGCCAGTTTAGCAATAATAGCCTCGATATCAGCCACATCGATTTTCATCGGTGGCTTTTGACCTTTTGATAATTTCACACCATCTGCTGGTTTAGCACTATCGCTTGCTTTCGCAGTCGCTGCTTCATCCTGCATTTCATTGTCTGTATCACCATCGATACCTTCGATATCAGCATCAATCTGCGCATCAAAATCTTGCTCTAAATCAGCAATGAAACTTTCTTCCGCTTCGATATCATCGACATCAGGCACCACACCTAAGCGCTTATACGCACCTGCTTCGTCAATCACGTCAATAGCTTTGTCAGGTAAAAAACGCTCATGAATATGTTTGGCTGATAACTGTACCGCTGTGACCAACGCTTCATCCGTATACTCAACATTATGGAATTCTTCATAACGAGGTTTTAGACCACGCAGGATATCGATAGTGTCATCCACACTTGGTTCTTTGACATCGATTTTTTGGAAACGACGCGACAATGCATGATCTTTTTCAAATACTTGGCGATATTCAGTAAAGGTTGTTGAACCTATACAACGCAGCTCACCGTTAGCAAGCGCTGGCTTGATAAGGTTTGATACATCCATATTGCTGCTCATAGATGAACCAGCACCAATAATCATATGAATTTCATCAATAAAAAGAATAGCATTTGGTTTTTTCTTTAGTGCATCAAGCAACGACTTCATGCGTTTTTCAAAGTCACCGCGATACTTAGTTCCCGCAATTAGTGAGCCAATATCAAGGCTATAAATCACGCAACCGTTAAGTGGCTTTGGTGCTTTATCGTTAATGATTAACCATGCTAAACCTTCAGCGATAGAGGTTTTACCTACACCAGGCTCACCTACTAGCAATGGGTTATTTTTACGACGACGGCACAGTACTTGGGCGGCACGTTCAATCTCAGAGGCACGACCAATCAAAGGATCCGTTTTACCTTCGGCAGCTCGTTGATTTAGATTGGTCGCAAATTCAACTAAGGGATCTTTACTGGTCTTTTCAGAAGCACTACGACGCTCAGTACCTGCTGAACCGCGTGATTCAGATGGCTCTTCTTTGTCTTGACCGTGTGATAAATACTGGGTTAGCTCAAGGCGACTGATACCTTGTTTTTTAAGCAAGTAGACAGCATAGGTATCATGTTCTGAAAACATAGAGACCAAAATATCAGAGCCTTCTACCAAACGACCACCGCCGATCGACTGCACGTGAAAAATAGCACGTTGCAAGATACGATCAAAGCTTTGAGTCGGCTGCGGTGACTGTTCTGTATCAGCATCAATAGTTGGCGTGTGTTTATTAATATAAATCTCAAGCTCAGTACGCAACGCCGAGACATTAGCATTACAAGCAGTCAACGTATTGGCAGCATGAGTGTTTTCTAATAAGGCCAAAAGCAGGTGTTCAACAGTGAGATACTCATGCGATTTTTGGCGCGCAAGCGTCATTGCTAAACGTAGAGAAACTTCAAGATGACGACTTAACATAACAACTTCCTACGGTTATATCTATCTTTATAATTGATAGTTTTATGAATGAGTTAGTAAGTAAATCAGGGCGGTAGATGAATTGTTCAAGGGCTATATTCGTATTATTAGAAGTCATGAATCAATGAGGTGAGCGGTAGACTATTGATTAAATACTATAATCTCGCTATCAGCCAACCGTAATCATAACTATCCATGGCCGCTTTTCTTTATATCAACACGATACTTCGATGGAGTCAATCTATTAACACAGACTAAAATGTATCAAAGCGTGCTACAAGCTAGTAGCGACAACCTTAATAACGAATATTAAATGTTGAAAAATTGATTAGATAGAAAGAGAGATTGATATTTTAGAAGCTAGAAATGACATGGTTTTAGCAAGTTCAACGGAGATACCTAGTCTAAAACTATTGAACAGGCTATTTTAATAGATAGGGTTATTTGCCATATAAATCAATACTATATGAATAATAAAACTATTTTAAGAGGCAAATTTCATATATAAGAGAGGTGACTGAAAAGTTAAAAAAGCTCACTATAAAGGTGAGCTTTGAGAAGGATTACTTAGAAATAAGGAACAGTAGGTAAAACTTTAATAGAGCCATATATCAGTACAAGAAACTAATAAATTGCTCTACTCGCCTTGATGCGGTTCGATTTGGGTCAATAATGGATAGCCTTCACGATGTGCCAGACTATTTACTTTTTTGGCCTTAGTCTCGGCGATATCTTTGGGATAAATGCCAGCAATGCCTTTGCTGCTATTATGAATGGTCAGCATAATCTCAACTGCAGAATCCATACTATGACGAAATTCTGACTGCAATATGTATACAACAAACTCCATCGGCGTGTAGTTGTCATTGTACATAACGACCGCATACATGGGCGGTTTGGCTACTTCAGGCTCTGCGACCAATACATCTGCTTGCGGTGACGTTTCGCCATCGGTATCACCGTCTTGTGCACGATGAGCAGGCATATTGGGAAAGTGCCAATCAGCAACCGTTGGCGTGGCTTGTGATATCATTTTTTTCATCATAATCAAAATATAATTATAAGGTAAGTTTAAGATAGAGAATGTTAAGGCAGGCGATAAGGCATGGTATAAAGCACAACCACTAATTAAGGTCATTGTGCTTTGATTTCAACCACAGCATCGTCACTGAGTATTTTATTAAGACATGAGGTAATTAAGGTACGATAGGACTTTCATCAACTTCTGGTAAATCTAGGAGCGATGGTAGCATGTTATCCACCCTATCACCGAGCTTCCAGTCATACAATTGCTCTACTTTCTGACCACCAGCTTGCAAAGTCAGTTTAGCTTGCAATGGTCTAAAGCCTGATGGCATTACAAAGCGACCACGTATCCGAACGATACCTTCGATCATATGGTATGCAGGGTCAAGTGGCACCTCTACAAGGTCATCATTGTTAAGTAGCGTCAATACAGGCCTCAATCGTTTGGCTTGACCATCGCTACTGAGCATCCCAATATCAAAACCATACTCAAAAGCATTTTCAGGTAATGGCGAAATTTTGGCACCTAATACCTGTAAAGGCATACCACCTTTCTCACGGATGACATCTGAATATAGCTCATTGAGCTGTGATACTTGTTTATTTTCTACCGTCAATTCTTGCTGGCTTTCACGCAGTTCTTTTAAATTAGCCAAACTGATGGCCAGTTCTTGTTTGGCAGTTGCCGCTTGGTTAATGGCTATCTTATTGCTAAGACGCAAATCTTCTAGTGCTTGTGTCGCTTCAGTGCTATCGATGATTGCTTGCTTGGCTTCTGTTTCCATCGAATGGAGGCCACGTTGGTAGCCAAGCTTATGACCGAATACCAGTCCAACCACCGCTGTCACTAATACTGCCACTACAAACAGTGCCAATACCAATGTAGAAGCGCCGCGTTGTGAGCTAGCAATACCACTTATAGGGACATTATTATTTCTAAAGGAATGCTGTTTGCGCTCCAAGCTAGGTATAACCGAGTCTTTGCACGATAGACGTGCTGGCTGTGAGCAAAAGCGTAGTACGAGCTGAGAACGCATTTAGACAGTATCTCTTAAGGGTAAGGGCAAGTCATTATAGCCGAATTTATAATCAATACCTAGCACCGCAAATGTGAATGATTGGAATATGAAGTCGTTGATATTAAGGAACAATCGGTGCAAAGTTCAGCCCCATTGACTCGTCAAAACCAAACATCACATTCATGTTTTGCACAGCCTGCCCAGCAGCACCTTTGACTAAATTATCTTGAACAACGATAACTGTTAGCTCAGCACGCTCATTGTCCTGATGTACGGCAATACGTAAACGGTTACTAGCGCGAACACTGCGCGTATCGGGATAAAGCCCCTTTGGCATGACATCAACAAACAACTCTGACGCATAGCTATTGTCAAACGCTTGCTGCCAATCGATAGCCGCACCAGCATCGGTCAGTTCCATATGAATAGAGCTTAGCATGCCACGAATCATCGGTACTAAATGCGGCAAAAAGCGAATACGGTGCGCGAACTGACTGTCTAATAACTGTGCAACACCCTGCTCAATCTCTGGTAAATGACGATGGCCTTCGACGCTATAAGCCTTAAAGCTATCTGTTGTCTCAGCATAATTGAGTGCAAGTGATGCTTGACGACCTGCACCAGACACGCCAGATTTTGCATCGATAACGATACGAGACTCAATCAAACGCTCTGCTTGCTTATTCTGAGCTTCGATAATTGGTTTTAGACCCAAAATCGCAGTGGTTGGATAACAGCCTGGGTTGCCTACTAGTAACGCATTCGCAAGCTTGTCGCGATTGATTTCTGGTAAGCCGTAGACTGCTGTTTTCAACAGCTCAGGACAAGCATGTGACTGTTTGTACCAGTGCTCAAAGTCAGTCAGTGACTGCAAACGAAAATCAGCAGCCAAATCGATGACCTTGACGCCAGCTTGGGTAAGCGCTTCAGCTTGCTTCATTGCAACACCATGCGGAGTCGCAAAAAATACAACATCACATTTTTGCAATGCAGCAAGCGTATTATCACCCAAGTCGCTAAAAACGATGTCAGACACACCGCGTAAGCTTGGGAAGATTTCATCAGCACGAGTGCCAGCTTCGCTACGAGAAGTTAATAAATCAATAGAAACCTCAGGATGAGCAGATAATAAGCGAATGAGCTCAATACCCGTATAGCCTGTACCGCCGACGATCGCTGCTGAAATCATAAAACACCCTTTTCTTGGTAAATACTAAATATACACTGATAGATTCTATATTTGCTTATAACTCATTCAGTTCCATAAATTATACAGTTCTACAAATGCGAACAAAGATAGAATCACTCTCTAAATATTCTGACTCTTAAATTTTATAGTCGTGTACTGCATCCACAAACACTTTGGCGTTGTCAGGGTTAACCCACTGGGTGATACCGTGACCTAAGTTTGCTATGTAACCAGTCTTTTCACCGTCAGCGTAAGCACGGTCAAGCATGGCGTTCACTTCAGAACGAATTGTCGCAGGCGAACCGTATAACGTCGCTGGATCTAAGTTACCTTGGATAGCCTTGCTGCTTTGCAGTTTTTTATGCTTTTTGGTCAACTGACGCTGACTCTCAGTCAGTACTTGACGCGCACGATCAATCGGCATCGTCCAGTCTAGACCTAGCACATCTGCTTCGCTGTCAGCCTGAATATCAAGCCATAATCCACCACCTTTAGTGAATAGCACTACAGGTACTTGTGGATGACGTTCCTTTAGTTCGGCGACAATACGTTTATTATAAATGTGTGAGAATTCGATAAATTGACGATGGCCTAACGCCCCGCCCCAACTATCAAATATCTGTACAATTTGAGCACCAGCGACGATTTGGGCATCTAAATAGTCAATAACTGACGTCGTAAGCTTGTCTAATAATTGATGTAAAAAATCAGGGTTACTATACAAAAAGCCTTTGGTATAACGATAATCTTTCGAGCTACCGCCTTCTATCATATACGTAGCCAACGTCCACGGACTACCAGAGAAACCAAATAATGGAACTTGACCATTCAATGCTTTACGAATGCTGGTTACGGCACGCATTACATAGTCTAGAGAGTCGTTTGGCTCAAGCACTGGCAATCTATCAAGATCAGCTTGCTTACGAATAGGATGTTTGAACTTAGGACCTTCACCAGTTTCGAAATACAAGCCCAGTCCCATCGCATCAGGAATAGTTAGAATATCACTAAACAAAATAGCAGCATCTAAATCATAACGGCGTAAGGGCTGTAGAGTCACTTCAGTAGCGCGGTCTGTATCTTTGCACAGACTCATAAAGTCACCCGCTTCAGCACGAGTGGCCTTATATTCTGGCAAATAACGACCAGCTTGGCGCATCATCCATACCGGTGTGGTATCAATGGGCTCAAAACGTAATGCACGTAGCAATCTATCATTTTTTAAAGGTGCAAACTGTTGCTGAGCCGAGTTACTACCGTCTGAAGCACTCATGTACAAATCTCCAAAACAGCACAATATCCATATTTATAAATGGATATTGTGCTGGATAAAATAAGTTGAATAAAAAAGGTTATACGAAAGCTTTATACAGTTAATGCAAGATTGTCGCGGTGTACCATGACGACACGTTCTTCGCTACTGCCAAAGATCTTATCGAACTGTTCGGTACGCTCACGAGCGACGCGGCGCGCATCATTCGATGAGAAGTTTACCTGCCCAACGGCAATACGCTCACCTGTATCTTGATGAATGATTTCTACCACATCACCTTCATCAAATCCGCCCTGCACTTCTACAACACCCACTGGCAATAAACTTCTATTGTGCTCAGTCAATGCTCTTGCAGCGCCTGCATCAACGACCAAGCTACCTGACATGCGCAGATGCGCGGCTAGCCACTGTTTACGCGCGATGATTTTATCTTCGTCATTAGTCGTCAGCAAGGTACCTACAGCTTCGCCTGAAACCACACGGGTAATAACGTCATCGATAGCACCGCTGACGATAACGGTAGGACAGCCACCCATTGCAGCAAGGCGTCCAGCACGGATTTTGGTCAACATACCACCGCGTCCAAGCTTACCGCCGTCTCCTGCAATATCAAATAAATAATCAGCCATTGCACGCTCTTGGCGAATCATCTTGGCATCAGGATTATCACGTGGGTTATCAGTGAAGACACCTTCTTGATCAGTTAAGATAATGTACAAATCAGCATTAACCATTGCGGCTGCCATCGCACCCAAGGTATCGTTATCGCCAAATTTAATTTCATCGATCGTGATGGTATCGTTTTCGTTGATAACAGGTAGTACGCGCCACTCTAATAACTGTGTCAGCGCACCAGTGGTATTAAGATAACGGCTACGATTAGACAAATCATCGTGAGTTAGCAGTAGCTGCGAGCTTTGAATGCCATGCTGAATCAAAGCTGACCACCATGTTTCAATCAAGCCCATTTGACCAATAGAAGCACAGGCTTGTAGTGCTGCTAGTTTCTTAGGACGTTCCTCAAGGTTCATACGTACCACACCTTCAGCAACAGCACCTGATGATACCAGCAGTACCTCAACGCCTTTTTTGTGCAGCTTAGCAATTTGCTTTGCCCACTCATATATGGCAGTACGATCCAGCCCTCGACCGTTATTGGTTAATAATGATGAACCAATTTTGACAATAACGCGCTGAATATCAAAGTTGCGAGTTTGCTTAACAAATCTTGCTTCTTCCATCGTGTTTGCTATGTCATCTGCCATATAAACTCCTTTTTTTCATATAAATTGATTGTAGGGATTAAATTCACAATTCAAGTATAACTGCTCAAGCATACTAGCTTAAGGAACGTACATTACCTCAACGCCATCGTCATCATCGTCGTCAAAATCAGACGCATCCAAGCCTTCACGCGCCGCTTTACGAGCTGCACGATATGCTTCACGCTGTGCTTCAGTGTTAAGACGTACTTCAGCTTCTAGACGCTCAAAACGTTCTTTTTGTGCTTCAGCGAAGATAGGATCTTCTAGTTCACGCTCACGCTCAAGTTCGATATCATTCATCAAATGATATTTGACCGCATCAACGCCTTCACCAGTTAGCGTTGCGGTACGGAAGACCATACCAGTCCAACCAAGCTCTGCGACGATATGAGTACAAAGCGCATTCAAATCTTCATCATTGACCTGATCAATTTTGTTTAATACCAAAATCTGCGGCAAGTTGGCCAATTCAGGAGAAAAACGCTCAAGCTCGTTTAAGATAACGCGAGCATTCTCGACTGGGTCGCTGCCATCAACAGGTTTAACATCAACTAAGTGTAGCAGACGACGCGTACGCGCAACATGTTTTAAAAAGCGAATACCAAGTCCTGCGCCTTCTGACGCACCTTCAATAAGACCAGGAATATCTGCCATCACAAATGAGCGATGACGACCAATATCGACCACACCCAAGTTTGGTACTAGGGTAGTAAACGGATAGTCAGCCACTTTTGGTCTAGCAGCAGAGACTTGACGGATAAAGGTCGATTTACCAGCATTCGGCAAACCAATCAAACCAACATCAGCCACTACTTTTAGCTCAAACTTAAGAACTTTTAGCTCGCCTTCAAAACCTGACGTCGCTTTACGCGGTGCCTGATTGGTCGAGCTTTTGAAATGGGTATTACCCAGACCACCATCACCACCTTTGGCAATCAGTAGTGTCTGGCCAATCTCAATCAAATCGCCCAATACTTCGTCTGTCTCGGTATCAACTACCGTGGTACCAACTGGTACTGGTAAATAAAGATCATCAGACCCTTTACCTGAACAGTTTCTACTATGGCCGTTCTCAGCACGCATGGCGTCATGACGACGCGTATAACGATAGTCAACTAGGGTGTTGGTGTTGTCTTCTGCAATGACATACACATCTCCGCCCTTGCCGCCATCACCACCATCAGGTCCACCACGCGGGACATATTTCTCTCGGCGAAAACTGGCGATTCCGTTACCACCGTCACCTGCTTTTACCGTTACGACGGCTTCATCAATAAATCGCATCTTACGTTCCTTAATTCACAATCCAGTCTAGAAACTGGTTACAACCAACGGTTGTATTTTGGGGTTTTGCTATGTTGTTGCGTCAAAATAAACACTGTATAAAGTCTACTTTTACTTAGTGCCCATTATGACAATAACACCCGATAATCAATCGGACTATCGGGTGTTTAAGTATGACAGTTAAAGTCCTACCAAGCTATTCAAAGTAATATCTGCTACAGCGCAATCTTATGACACGATAGCCCTACTATACTTGGTATGACGTTATTGCTCTACTGTATTTAGTAATCTATGCTGGAATCTGAGCGTAGCTGATTCCGGCCATTTGTGTCGCCAAACGCAATACCTGAGTACTA
The DNA here is from genome assembly GCF_904846235.1 of Psychrobacter immobilis. Classification (GTDB taxonomy): domain Bacteria; phylum Pseudomonadota; class Gammaproteobacteria; order Pseudomonadales; family Moraxellaceae; genus Psychrobacter; species Psychrobacter immobilis_C. The sequence continues at coordinate 220,589 of NZ_CAJGZN010000001.1, read as the reverse complement.
TAACCTACTTCGTTGTCATACCAAACATATACGATAGCTTGGTTGTCAGTCAAAATAGTGGCTTGAGCATCGATAATACCAACATGAGTCGTACCAACGAAATCCGTTGATACCGCTTCTGTAGAATCTGTATAAGCAATCTGCGACTGCCAAGTGCTGCTGTTAGCCGTTTTGCGCAAGAACTCATTTAACGCATCAGCGCTTGCTGGTGCAGTTTTTAGATTCACGTTCAAGATTGCTAGGCTGACGTTTGGTGTTGGTACACGAATAGCGTTACCTGTTAGCTTACCGTTTAGTTCTGGCAATGCTTTACCAACAGCTTTTGCAGCACCAGTACTGGTGATAACCATGTTCATCACAGCACTACGACCACGGCGGTCTGCTTTATGATAATTATCAACCAAGTTCTGATCATTGGTAAATGAGTGAATAGTCTCTACATGACCATTTACAATACCGTACTCATCATTCAATACATTCAGCGTTGGCGTAATCGCATTGGTCGTACAGCTAGCAGCACTAACGATCGTATCATCACCAACGGTGTCATTGTTCACGCCATAAACGACGTTTTTGATATCGCCGCCAGCAGGGGCTGTTAGTAGCACTTTTTTCACGCCAGTAGACTGTAAGTGCTTGCCAAGGCCCGCTTCATCTTTCCAGATACCTGTGTTATCGATAACAAGAGCATTGTCGATTCCATAAGCAGTATAGTCGATTTCGCTTGGGTCTTTGGCATAGATAACTTGTACAAAACGACCATTAACGATCATGCCGTTATTATCATCATCAATGCTAATGCCGCCTAAGAATCTACCATGGATTGAGTCACGCTCAAGCAATGAGATACGCTTAGCCAAGTCACCAGCAGCGGCTGGACGTACAACAATCGCTTTTAGTTGTAGACCTTTCGCACTTGACGCTTGTGACAATAGCAGACGAGTCAAAATACGACCGATACGGCCAAAACCGTAAAGCACAACATCCGTCGCGCCATTTACAGCACCAGCGTTATTGATAGACTGTAGAGCCGTTTGTAAGTCAGCATCATTAGCAATCAGTTGACCAACATCGATACGAGTGGCTTGGATATCAGTGTTTTCTGAGATAACTTTTACCATCGCTAGAGTATCAGCGATATCGATAGCCTTGGCACCATGGTCCCGTAGTGCTACTTTTTGATGTAAAGCAAGTATTTGACCAACTGAGGTAGAGTCTAGCGTTTCACCAAACAAAGTCACTTGTACGTCTTGCTTGTTATAGAGCTTGTTTAGTAGCCCCATAAGCTCAATCGCTTGTTGCTCTTGATTGTTGTAGTTGTTCAAGTGGTCTTGATGTAATTGGCGTAAGGTATCAGCGTTGCTCACGAGAAACATCCTTATGGTCAGTAATGTATGATCAATAAAATATGAAGAAGTGTAAAATAGATAGGTTGTGTATGCTCTAAATGGCGACTCTAATATGATAATCAACCACTATCAATATGGGTTATTGACGCTAGAGTATTTGAATCGCCTAGATTTTAGCCTAAAACGCCTCATTTTGCCAGTAGTAACCGATTAGCTAGCGTGCATAATAGGTTTTACTCTCGTATATAGCTCTTATATATAATTCTCATATACAGCTAGTAATAAAAATAAAGGCAGCTTTATATGCTGCCTTATCGAGACGTAATGAAATAATAATTGCTATAGGGCTTAATTAACCAAAGCAGTAAATTTAGTTATAACACTTATGGTGCTAGACTCACCGTTTGGTTGCTCTGCGACGTCAATGTAAACTCTTTTAAGTCATAACCTTGCTGCTGAGCAATTTGACGATATTTGGTATACGTTTCCCGACTAATATTTGGCGAGCGTGCTAGTAGCCATAAGTATTTTTTATCAGGCGTCCCTACTAGCGCAGTTTTGTACTCTGAATCACGTGCTAGCACCCAATAATCAGCACGGCCGACTGGAATCCAACGAATCCACTTCGGTAAGAACGTCACTTTTAGTTTGCTACCGCTTTCATCGACTGGCTTAGCTAAACCTTCTGCGACAATACCTGAACCGTCCTCGCTCACACATTTGTTAGTAACCGTGATTCCTGAGCCGTCATCTTTTTGTGCATAGTTAGCGGTCACATCACCAGCACACTTGCGCTGGAAATACACTGGCAAACGACCAATCTCATACCAAGTACCTGCATAGGTATTTAGATCTACGCTATCTACAGTAGTTGGCGTACTTGCAGATTTATAAATAATATCACTTGGCTTAACCGATAGCATATCGGTCGTGGTCTTCTCATTCATCACATCATCAGACATTCCATTAGTTGCCATGTTCATTGGCGGCGTGGCTGCATAGGCTGAGAACGCTGCTAACGGTATAATAATCGCTAAGGCAATGCCTGTATGTTTGATCAGTCCATTCATAAATATGCGCTCCGGTATTTCTTTGTAAGATGAATTATTTGTTGATGCATCACTCATTTGCTCAGCGTCGATGGCCTGTTCAGAACTACTGTTTAGATTATCTATTTGATCCTCTAACAGTCCTGACATTAGTGGCTCATCTTCATTTAGTTTTTGTGGTTGTTTCTTTGGTGATGACTTATAGCCAGATGATTTGTAGCCACTAGCCACGTCATGATTGTCCTCATTGCTATTTTTTAGATCTTTGCTTATTTCATTGTTACTCATAGCTGACTCTTTTGCCCTAAGGCTTTTGTCGGCGCTTTTGTATCCAAAATAGCTGTCTTGCGAAGACGTGTCTTTTGCCAGATGGTGCGAATATTCGCCATTCGAGCTGTCACGATTATAGCTAGCATCGTTACTAGCTTGGTTTGTCTGTTGGGTATCATCGCCATATTCATTGTCATTGAGCGATTGCTTAGGCTGCTGAAGTTGAGAACCAGCTGCCTGTGAATCAGTCCATGCTGACTCAGGTAACTTATTGGTTTTCATAGGAGTACCATTCTTAAATAGTGATTGTTAAAAACGCTTTATGTACGGCATCTATTTGGTCTCGTTTTCTAAAAGCCATTTGCTTTGGTATAAATTATTCGTGCAAAACTTGACTCTACAAAAGCTTTTTTATTATTGTATTTTGAACATCACTTTTGATCAGTCACTCGTCTATAGAAATAAGATCAACGTATCGTAGATATGCAATATATATTAAGGACAACTGGACTATTAAAACAGTAGTGCAATGTAGGAAAACGCAACGGTTTGTAAGTAACTATGGGGTTTGAGTGTTGTTTGAACACATCATAACCACATAGTTACTTGCTGGATAACTAAGTTAAAAATCAGTTATTTGAACTTACTAAGCTTAATACAGAAGTCTAATGCGGGTCACATTCAGGCAAATGGCACGATGGATTCCCTATAGCTTTCTTGAAGTATGCGGATTATATAAACTGACGGATACCTGCCACACTGATACCGCCATATTGCAATGCTTGATTGAGCGTAGCAGGCTCCAGCCCGCCTAACCCAATGACAGGCATATCAGCTAATTCTGCTAACTCTGACCATACTTCCCAGCCAAGCGGTGTGTCATCAGGATGCGTTTGGGTAGCGAGCACAGGCGATACGAAAGTACCAATCACTGGTGGTAATGCATTCTGTATGCGCATGCTGGCAAGTTTGTTGGCTGCCGTTATGCTTGCAATGTCATGACAGCTGACGATAAGCGGATAGTCTTTAGATAACGACTGTGTAAGAGCTGTAGAACTGCCTACCTCATTGAAACACTGCATCAGTGTCGAGTGTGTTAAATGCTTAGCAATTATCCGCTGGCCAGTTTCTGTCTCATTAGCGGTTGGTGATTCCTCAACATTCAAAGGCTGCTTATTATCATTAGGTAAAATCGCTAAAATATCTGGGCGTACCGTCATCAGTTGCTCAGCAAGATGCTTAGAATTTGCATCCTTCAATCGGATATATACCCCTGACTCTGATGCTAACTTTTCTTGATGATGCTGTAGCCATGCTGCCGCTGCATCAGTGTGTGTGTTGAAATGTGCCAGAGGATAAGTAATCGCTATCTTCGATGGGAGTTTCAACCATTCAAGGATTGTCTTATTAGCAGCAGGCAGATAATACTCTCCTGCCAAAAGCTGTGATTTGCTTACCCAAGTTAATGCCTGCCCTTCTAAACCTTGTTCACAGTGTCTATGCTGCTCGTACTGCTCTGCTGTCAGCTCAATCTTATAAACCTGTAAGCTGACCTGCTTGTCGCCATAATCATGATGCAAACGCCCAAGCTTAACGATAGTATTATCATCAAGTAAGATACCTGTCTCTTCAGCCACTTCTCTTATCAACGCCTGCGCTGCTGACTCATTTGCCTCTATCTTTCCGCCGACGAACTCGTAACGATTTCCTTGATGCTGAGTAGCATCTCGAAACCCAAGCAAATACTGATCTTTATAATGAATGACAGCCACTGCAACATTTACGATGCTAGGTTTTTTAGTTTTCGTATTACTATTTGTTTTACTGTCCGGCTTGGTTTCTGATTGTTGATTTGACCCGTTCGACATACTTATATCCTTTATTTCAGTGTTTACTCTGATTATTTCTGATAATTTAATAGTTTTTATAGACTAGATGATTTATTTAAATTTATCACCTAACCTACTAATTTATATAGATAAAAAATTCATTCGAGATGGTTTATGACAGTAAACTTGGATAAGTTTACATAATAACTGCATTTTATTTTATCAATTGCCTTGCAAATTTATCAAATCTAAATGATAATTATTATCGTTAAAAACAATTACGCTATGGTTAGCCAATTTTTTAAGCCACTTCTTCTCAAAAGGAATTTACTATGAGCATGGTCATCTCTCGTTATTTAAACTGTCGTGAAAACCGTCTACCTACTTTGCAATCACAACATCTATTTGCACTGACTAAAGAGGTACGTATCGAGCATGAAGGCGAAGAATATCGACTACGCCTAACTCGCAACAATCGCTTGATTCTAACCAAGTAAAGTCTATTTCAGTGACACCTTTTTCAATACTTCTATAAAAAAACGCCTTCATTATGAGGCGTTTTTTTATAGGTCATATAGTTTAAAAATCACTTTAGAAACTAACTCGATCAACTTTAATCAAAAAGCAGTTGTCCTCTGAATACACGATTTAGAACTGCCAACTGTAGACCACATCCACTGCATTCTCGGCGGCTGAACTGGCTTCCACATAGATACGGCGTGTCAATTGATAACGAACAGAGAGACTGTTTTGCGCATTGAAAACACCCACACCATAGCGAATGTACAAATCAGGCGTTACGTAACCTGTGACATTGACATTGGTATCCTCGCTACTACCTGAGGCATCAACTGTCAGACTCTGCAAACCAAACGCTTGCCCAATTTGATTGGTCAGGCTACGAGTGCCACTCAGACCAAAGCTCAATCCAGCGGCGGCCAGATTATTGGTCACTTGCGACTTAAACCCTTGCTCACTGATTTGTGTCGCGCTCTTATTATCGATGCGACCTGTCACCAAGGCGTTCATTGCTTGCTGCTGGGTCAGCCCTGCATTGTTAAAGACGACAATATTGGGGCTTTCGGTGGTTCCTTTGACACGCAGACCTACTGTCTTGCCATTAATGGTTTTGGCCGCTTCAATACTCAAGCTCGGTTTCATCACATCGCCATTGAAACGCACTTGACCATAATTCAGCTCTAGGCTTTGGCCAAAGGCATTGATATTGGTACGGCGTGAGACCTGTACAACACCTCTGGCACGCATGATACCTGTGCCATTCTGAGTCACATTAATCGCACCTGCCAACGGAATGACTGCGCCAAAACCACGGAAGTTGATATCATCGCCCAAATCAACACCGATATCAGCATTGATTGACCAAGGTTTTGAGATAGCCAGTACTTCATCGATATTACCAATCAAACGACGATCTAGTACGACTGCATCTTCGGTTTGAGTGATGATATCTTCGCTGGCTTCAGGCGGACGAATGGTCGCAGACGGCACACTGATTGCCCCTTTTATATCGACATAACGGTCGCCTGGGCGCACGATAATATCGATATCAGGGTCAATTTCAGCGACCAGTAATGGCGGCTGAGTAATGACTAGGCCTTCACCGACGATACTCAACTTGGCCTGCAGTTTTTGCTGCCAGTTGACTGTCCCTGACAATTCGCCTTCACCTGTACCACTATTGAATGTGCCATCAATGGTCGCTTGTGTACCTCGGATTTTGGCTGCCGCATTTACTTTGGACAGATTTACTGGCAAATCAAGCATGGCTATACGGCCGTCAGAGAGTTTTACGTCGCCATAGAACTGCGGTTTGGTTAAGGTACCACCTAGACCACCCGCCATTGTGACGTTACCTCTTAGGACGCGCATACCGGGGAAGAAAGGCTTAAATATCGCAAGATCAAGCTCGTTCAGCACCAAGGCACCGGATATTGGTTTAGGGTCTTTATAAGGATCGACGATCACTTCAGCATAGCCACGCGCACCGCGTCCAGTATTGATGTCGGTACGCAGCTTGATACCCTTAGGCACAGACAGAGCAATGAGAGACACGCGCTTGTATGGCAAGGTCATTGATGTGCTCTCGCCATCTTGAACAAGGCCTATCTTGCCATTGTCTGAGTATAGCGTGGTATTGATAGTTGGCGGACGACCACGTTGCCATCCGACGATTGCTTTACCATTAATCTTACCATTCCAGTCAATATCTTCTGGCAAGAACACTGAGAATAACGACGTATCTAAATTCTGCAACGCTACATTGACTTCACCTTGGTCTGGCGATGCCACTAGTTTTTCACGTAGACAGAGCTTGCCAGTTTGATCCGTGGCCTGCCAGCAGTGAGCGGCAAGCTGTACTTTTAGATCACGATTCTCACCACCCTGTTTGTAAGGCAAATTCACAATCAGCTGTGCAGGTTGTAATTGATTCAAAGTCGCATATTTAGATTTGATGCGGCCTTTTCCAATGACACCTGACCAGCTTAGCCTATCTCGATCAAAACCACCTTTTAACCTAGCGCCGACATCGAGTTGCTTATTGGCCACATTTAAATCGACCACATGAGATTTTTCGGTACCATTAAAGGACGCTTTAACACTATCGAAACTTTGACCAGCAGCATCTAGGCCTTCAGCCGTCACGATTAACTGGCTTGGGCTATTGGCTAGGTTGACCAGCTTGCCGCGTACACGGCCTTGACGCAATATAAAACCAGGTAGCGCGAGTCGCTCACCGACCAAATCAATATAAATAGTAGGCAGTGCTTGACCAGTTGGTTGAGACAGCGTGGCGCCGCCCGTGACTTTACCAGCTAATTGGCTAGACAGCTGATCTAGACTGGTGATGTTAATTTTGGTTTGTAGCTGTTTGGCATTGCCGTTAGCCGTGACATAGTTATCACCCCAACGCAGCACCAGATTATTAGCGTTTAAGCTATCAATCAAAGCATTTACTTGCTTGTATTGTGCTTGGGCATCTTGGGTCTGAAGTTGTTTGAAGTAACTTGCTAAATCTTTAGGCAAACGCATTTTCGCTGATAGGCTGCCTTTGGCACTCAGTTGCTGCCCTTTTAGCATGCCATTCAGATTAACTTGTTTAATATTGACAATCTGCTGCGTGTCACTCCAGCGGCCATCTGTATCAATCGTACCAGTGATAAGGCTTGGAGTATCTTTTAGGAAGTAGCCAATGTTAAAACGATCCATCACCGCGTTGATATCCCATGCAACGCCTTGACGCACATCAACGGTACCGCTGGCATCGATACTACCTGCCGCACCCACATGACGGAAACGGTTGATACGGATCAACTGACTGTCACCACTGGCTTCTATATTCAGCTTACCTGCTGGCAATTGCTCGGCATCTAATATGCCGTTGAAATTTACGGCAAAGCGCTGCAATGTGCCTGCGGTGTTTTTGCTGTTTTTTGGCGCATTTTGCCATTCGCCACTGGTCTTTAGATCGCCTGTGATTATCGCTGGATTATTGGGTAAAAAATAACCCAAGTTGAACTGGTCAAAACGACCATCTATATTCCAGCCGATATTTTTACGTAAGTCGATAACACCTTTCGCATCAACTGCGCCCGCTTCACCTTTATAGTTCAGCTTACGAATACTAATCAGCTTTGGCGTACCCGCAGCATCGATAGACAGACGACCTTGTGGTACATCTGCTGTATCAATCCGACCATCAAAACGCGCATCAAATACTGACAGCTCACCACCTACGATATCAACACTGGCATCACCAGCACCGGTAATACCGATAGCACGATCTGCTTGCGTCGCATCGAGCTGCGCTTGCATATCGGTATTGTTTAAAGTAATCACGTGACGCTGTCCGCTGACGCCGTTTTTAGTGATATTTAGCAGTCGACCACGCGCACTTATACTACCTGTTAGGCGCTCAAGCGGTAAATCGCTACGATATTTCTTAGGAAGTAAACCTTTGGTACTGGCGTCAATCTGCCATGTCAGTGGACGCTGGTTGCTCGCCAACTGAATCTGTCCTGTGCCGGATAAGTCTCCTACGATGCCGTTATAATTAAGACGATTGATATCTATGACATCACCAGCCTTACGTATACGTAAATCATAGTTGCCCTTGGGGGCAGCATTTAGCTCATTGATAACGGCATTGGCATCGACTGATAGGGTTGAACCACGAACGATGACGTCTGCCTGTCCACTAGGACTGTCGATATTGCCAATATTGGGTACGTTACGGCGGGTTAAGTTTTTCCAGTTAGCATCAATATACCAAGGCGCAACCTGCTTAGATTTGGCAGAGGTTTTACCACGGACCATATTGGCATTGATGTGCTCACCATCGCGCTGACGCAAATCTGCATCGATCTGTGTATTACCAGTACCATTCTGCTGCTGATAACGCAGTGACAGCCTACCGTTGAGGGTTTGCGGCGCATAAGCTTTGAAGTCAGCATACTCAGCCGGAATAGCTTGGCGAATATTAAAGTTGCTGCCCGTCGCACGCACTGTGGCCTCAAAGCTGTCTTTCCAATCTAAAATACCTTGTAACGCCAAACGTCCCGCTGGCACGTCAGCGTCCAAGCGATCTATACGTAGCTGACTGTTGGCAATAACGGCGCGGCCTTGGTAATGACCTGATGGAATGTCTTTGGCGGTCAATTCAGTATTGATACGCAATCGTATCTCAGAGATGACACCAGAAGCTGTGGCTGTACCGCTTTGTAGGCGAATGTTTTGGCTATCGGCGTAAGGGATAAGAATATCATCCCACTGTAGTTTTGCATCAAACGGCGCACCCGCATCTAACCCTTGTACTACAAAGTCGCCTTTCACATCGCTATCGTTATAACGACTGCGTACTTTACCGACAGTCCGTTTGAGCGTTCCCGTTGCAGAGATATTTAATGGGTCGATATAGGCTTTTTCAAGGGCGCTGACTTCCGCAATCGCACTCAAATCTAGTGGATAGTCGCCCTGTAGGTCGATCTCTCCTTGTAAGGCACTGACTTTCACGATATCAGCATACTGCAAATCACCACGGCCAACGGTCACCGTACTACCTACCCACGTTAGATCACGTGCCGTAATATCTTGAATAATGATAGGATCTTTGGTTACTTGCTTATAAGTAATTTTCTTAATTTTTGCTTGATCAAAGCGCAAGTTTACTGGCAACTTTAAGGTTTTATAATCGAACGGTTCACCAGTAGGCGGTTTCTTATTGATAATCTCTATGGTCTGGATGTCTGCATCGCTTAAATGCACTTCTTTTGCAAATACTGCACGCCAGCCTATTTTGACGTAGGCCTTATCTACTAATATCTCAAGATCTTCAGTCGCTTCAATATCGATATCAGTGACCCAAATACCATCGCGCAAGTTACCGCGTCCATATTTGAAATCAATACCTGTTTCAACACTAATTTTTTCTAATATAAACTTCGTACCAGCGTCCGTACCAGCCGCATAAAAGAATATGGCAAACATAATCGCCAGTACGATAAGCACCAATACCAGTAGTTTGAGCAGAAATGACAACGGATACCAACGCCTAACGGCACGGGCATCACGCTGTGCTGGATCTTCATCTGGAGCATTATTAGGCGGGGTATTTTCTGTCAGCATGACACTCAACTACGTTAAAAAATGAAGACCAGCAATCGGTACGATAAGTAATGATTAGAACATTTGGAGCTACTAAACAGTTGGAACTACTACATTAAGCGATTATAACGGTGAACCAATAAAGAAGTGCAGTCGTACAGGAATGCTTTCCTCTGTCACGCCAGCAGCCACATCGACACGCACCATTCCTACAGGCGATGCCCAGCGGATACCGACACCGACACCGACTTTTGTCTCAGTATCAAAATCTTTGTCATAGGCATTACCGACATCAGTGAAGAATGCGCCACGGAAACCTGGTTTAAATTCATAGTTATACTCAGCGCTACCGACCGCTAGCACCTGCCCGCCAGTTAGATAGCCTTTATCTAGTGGTGACAAGCTCTCATAGTCATAACCACGGATACTCTGATCGCCACCTGCAAAGAAACGCAACTTATAAGGCACATCGTAAAAATCATCCGCCCAGATATAACCTGCATTGGCACTACCTAATACTTGATGCTTTTTGTCTTCGCCAAAGCTATAGATACCACTAACGCCTGCGCGAATAATCGCCATATCGGTATCACTGAATGCGCTATCAGTGCCAGCCTCGATTGAGTAGTACTGGCGCATGCCCTGCGTTGGGTTGGTAGCGTTGTCAGTATCTGTTTTATTCATACCATAGCCAAATAGCAGCGCGCGCTGTTTCGGACTTGAAGAGGTAAAGCGGATAGGCAAATCATCTAATGCTGCCCCATCAACCCCCGTCTCAAGCTCATCCAAGCGGTAACGCACAGAGTAGCTGCGATTCCAGCCAGTGTCACTACGAATGTTACGTGCCAAAGCCGCTTTTAGCGTTGTGGTTGATAGATCAAAGTTGCCTTCACCTTGGTCAATCACTTCCTCTTCATAAGTAAGACGTGCATCTAGCTTATCATTGAGCGGGTGCTTCCATGGTCGACTGGCATACACAGCCACGTTTTTGCTGATTCTCGAAACTTCCGTTTCTGCACCTGCTTGATAGCCTTGGCGATTGAGCAAGTTGTAGTCTATTTTTGCGGTGGCGCGAACGCCAGTATCTGTACCATAACCCAGACCAACTTGAGCATCACGTGGTTTATCCGCGTATACAAACACATATAAAGGTACTTTTTTGCTTTCTGCAACGTCTTGAGGCGTTTTACGTCCTGCTAATGTTGGAGGTACAAAGTTCTCATCATTAATCAAAATCTTCTCATCAGGGAATATCTTTTGTGCGACATTGCTGATTGAATCACTGATTTTGCCCAATAAATTATCGGCTTCCTGATCTTTTTCATCAAGCACGCGATCATTCGGCAAGCGGCTTAATCGTTCTGCTTTTTGTCTGATGGCTTGCAGCTTATCAAGGGTGGCTTCATCAGCCTCAAAATCAATAGCAGCGATATCCGCTTCATTGACCGTCTCGCCACTATTAGCACTCAGAGCACTATCGCTCTCTGCACCTATATCACTATTATCGTTAACCGTATCTTCTTTACTAGCCGTCACATTTAAGGCAGCTGCGCCATCATTGCTACTCAGATCTGCAACGCCATCATTGTCTACATTGTTAATATCGTCATCTAATGTGTCGTTACCCTCGGTAGCAGCATTGTCAAACGCCAAGGTACCAGCTTCACTACTATCAGTTGGTGGTAGTATCGACTCGACGTTGACCGTATTAAAGTATCGAGTTGCCGATAAGTCGTTACTAAACTTCGTAACTGCTGGACGATAAAACGGCTCACCCGGCGTAAAGCCATAGAGCTGTTGCAATAATGAAAGCTCTACTGGTAGCTTGTCAGGGTCTTGGGTCAGCGTATTGGTTTCTTTGTCGTAGGTAAAAAACACCACATCATCAAACTCGTAACGATCACCTGTGTTGTAAACCAACGAGACATCCGCTTTGTTATCAGGCAAGATGATATCAACGGATTTGTTCAGCCAATACTGGTCAAAATAGCCATAGGTATTACTCAAAGATTCTAAAGCCGCTTTACTGCTCTTATAGACACGGTGATTAAAAATATCACCTTCTTGCGGCGGCAAGTCTGCCTCAAGCGCTGCAAACTCTTCTTGCTCACTGCCCTCACCGCGAATCTCAATAATACGGCTATCTACCAGTACCGGCTCGCCCAGCTCTTCAATCACAACATTAACTGTGTCACGATCAGGTTGGGTCAGACGCAGCTCAACCTCGTAGTAACCAACGGCTTTAGCAGCATTCTGTGCTGTTTCGCGCAAACGTGGCAATGCTGCAGTAAAGTCAATAACCGACTGAACGGAAGTATCATCTAGTGCTGCTTTGATGTTTTTCATTGGCTGAATATCATTATCAGCCTCAATCAGCTGAGCCTTACCATTAGGAGAGTCTTCAGCAGATACTTGCTCTAGATAAATAGCGGTTTCTACATTTGGCAAAGCTACCACGCCACCGTCATTAAAAAAGCGATTGTACAGACGCGTCACGATATTACCTCTATTGCGCGCGCGTGGCCGTGGTCTATTGGCTTGTTCGATACTTTGATCGACGGCCTGAGTATCATTCTGATAATCTGGTAGATAGTCATTCGGATTGATAATATCTGTCGTCGTACCTTCTACATTGGCAGGCACATTCGTACCAGCTATCACCTCATCACTACTATCATCAATCGTCAGACCATTTTCATTCTTAACAATAGCTTCATTACTAACGACATCTTCATTGCTAACAGCGCCACTCACCTCAATCGGACGTGACATCCCTTCAGCTGTACTCGCCTGCTCTTGCGTTGTTTCATTTCTACCCAACGTATCAAGATTGCTAGGCGCTGGCAAGTTTGTCGCATCTAGCTCTACATCGAGACCAATTGGCGATGTTGTGTCATCTAACGTAGCGATTGGCGCATCAAAGTCACTGTCGTTATTGCTAATATTGATACTGTCAATGTCTTGAGCATTCTGCGCATCCATTGCAGCTAGCTCAAGATCGATCTGCTCAGGGGTCATCATTTGATAGCCTTGCTGCTGAATCTCGGTTGCTTGTTGCAACAGGTCATCATTAGAAGCGACTGATTGAGCATTGTTTGGATTATATGAAGTACTTGGACTATCAGGGAAACTCTCTAAATTCTGAGAGTTGTTGTTTTGAGAAGTTGTATTTTGTGAATTACTGCTCTGAGAAGATAGGTTTTGAGCATTAGCATTTTGCATCGACGAGTTTTTAGAGCCGGACTTTGTCGAGTTAGGTTTCTTAATGCCCAAGCTCTGTTCGCTATAGTCGTCCAATACTGACTGATCAATGATGCCTTGTTCTACTGCTTTTTTTAGACGTAGCGCATCTAGAGCCATATCTAGCTGAGTATCGTCATCGGACAATGTAGCTGATTGCTTGATAGATGCCTGATCATTCGCAGCTTGACTATTGTTAGTCTGGTTACTAAGCGTTTGATTGCTATCAGTTTGCTCAGCAGCAGATGAGTTGGTGATAGCGGTATTGTTTACACTATTAATGGTATCTGCCATTGCCGCAGGTGCCATACCGAACAAACTGGTCGCAAGCGCAGTGCACAGTGCAGAGCGTCTAAAGTTTTTACGCGGTGCTACTGGGTACGTACTTAAATTATTACTATCGTTTTGGATTATGGCTGTGTCACGCTGCATCATTAGACCCTTGCATGCTCGAGTTGAAGGCTGCTTTATCATCTTTACGTCCTATCAGCTCACGCGGCACAATCTTATCAACGATAACGATCGTCAAGTCTGACCGGTGAATAAACTTATAGCAGTTATCTGCAATTAATGGTTTACTACTTTAATTTTATGACTGGTTATCTATAGTGTCGGCTTTAGTACTGTGTGTCTACTGCCTTGTAGGTCTACTAGCTTAGAAAAGGCTACTAACTTATAGATAGCATTGATGAGTAATAGCCTTTGTTTTCAATACTATTTATACCCTAAAACGCAATCACATAAAATTTATAAATCATAACTTAGTTAAATATCGAATCATAGCATTGACTGCATGTATTTTCACCGAAGCCTTGCTATTATACGGCTTAATATTGATAAAACCTATGCTATATCTTGATATAGTTTTTAATAAAATTTACGATTATTATCATAAAAAAATTGTCGTTCAGCGCCGCTCTTTTCTCTATCAGTCGCGATTTATCTGTAGGAATGTCCATGTCCAACCAGTTCCAGTTATTCAAGCGCCGTCGTTTTAGCGCTATGTTTTTCACCCAGTTTTTGGGCGCATTCAATGACAATATTTTTAAGCAGGCGCTCATACTGGTGCTCACTTATACTGCCGCCAGTAAATTGGGCGTAGAGGTCAGCATCCTTAATAACTTGGCCGCCATGTTATTTATCCTGCCCTACTTTTTGTTTTCTGCTTTGGCAGGACAGATTGCTGATAAGTATGAAAAGTCAAAGCTCACGCAGTTTATCAAACTGCTTGAGCTGGTCATTATGGCAGTTGCCGCAGTCGGCTTTGTCTTTGAATGGTATGCACTGCTATTTGTCGCGTTGTTTTTGATGGGCACACATTCGACCTTCTTTGGACCGATTAAATACGCTTATCTGCCACAAGCGATGAAAGAAGATGAGCTGGTCGGCGCCAACGGCCTTTTTCAGATGGGTACTTCACTGGCTATTTTGGTCGGTATGATTGTCGCTGGTATTTTGACTCAGCTATCGCAGTCACTGTATTGGATTAGTGCCACGGTATTGGTTGTCGCTGTTTTGGGATATTTAGCTGCACGCTATATTCCTAATATGCCAGCGATGCAGCCTGACCTGAAGATTAACTGGAATATTATTACCACCAGCTTGGCCACTGTCCGTTACTTATACTCCTTGCCTTTTTTGTTCTTTATCATTCTTGGCAACAGCTGGTTTTGGTTTTATGGGGCGACGTTTTTGACCCAAGTGCCAGAGTTCAGCAAGGTGATTTTGCTTGGTGATGAGTCAGTCGTTATTTTCTTACTCACATTGTTTTCTGTTGGTGTGTCGATCGGTTCGGTGCTGTGCAAAACATTGACCAAAAACAAAGTTAGCTTGCGTTTATTACCTTTTGGTATTGCTGGATTAAGTATCTTTGCTATTGATTTGTATTTTTCACTTTCAGGTTTAGATATAAATGTGAATAATGACACATTACTTGGCATCGGTGATTTGTTTAATATAAGTGGTAGCTGGCGGGTGTTTGCAGATTTGTTCTTATTAGGGTTCAGCGGTGGTTTGTATATCGTACCGCTATATGCTTCTATGCAAGCCTACGCACCTAAGAGTCATCGAGCACGCATCGTAGGTGCGAATAACATCTTTAACGCGATATTTATGGTCACATCAGCCATTTTTGCGATTGTTATCTTAAACGTCTTAGGGTTTACGCTACCGCAGCTATTTTTGGTGACAGGGCTATTGAATATAGTGTTTGGTGCATTTTTATACATCAAACTGAATAAACATATTAAGCATGCCATTATCCAAACCAACGATGGTATGGCGCCGTAAATAAGTTTGGCTCCATAGATATAGTCTAATGTTGCGCTGATGGTTTCGTAGTTATGATAGCTATAGTAGTTTGCCCACTATCTATAGATTATTTATGAGCTATCTAGACAGTAATATTCGAGCCGATAATTTGGATTGTTTGTTATAGTAATACGTATTATGCCGTTGCATTTAGACGGTAACACACTTTATTTTATTGACAGTTTTTAACACCATCAGGAGTGAGTTATGACCCTGCGTCCTTTATCTAAAATTGACCAGTTGTTACTTGGGGTCGATAAGGCATTACGAGCTGTCGTGCCACATTCCAATCCAAGCACGCGTCCGTTGCCCGTCAGTAGCGATGAGATTCCTGAGCTGACCATCACAGAGGCGCGGCACGTCTCAGGTCTTATGCGTATTAATCATACAGGTGAAGTATGTGCGCAAGGTCTATACCATGGCCAAGCGTTTGCCGCGAAAGATAATGGTGTCAAACAAGCCATGCAACAATCGGCCGAAGAAGAAGTCGATCATTTGGTCTGGTGCGAGACTCGTCTAAGCGAACTTGGTAGCCATGCCAGCGTATTTACACCGCTTTGGTACGGTATGTCTTTTGGACTCGGTGCGGTAGCAGGTGCGATCTCAAATGAGTTTAGTCTAGGGTTTGTAGCGGAGACAGAAGCGCAGGTCAGCGAGCATCTACAGGATCATATCAAGCAGCTACCTGAACATGATCAGCGCTCAAAAGAAATACTGGCACAAATGGATAAAGAGGAGCTGCATCATCGCGAGCTAGCACTTGCAAGTGGCGGCGCTGCCCTTTCTCCGGCAGTACGTCGGACCATGCGATGGATGGCAAATCGTATGAAAGATACCGCTTATCATTTATAGCTTATGGTTACAGGTACTGTTGTTAGCTGCTGTTGTCGACTTTCTTACTCATCAACGTCTACACAGATTTACGTAGGTTTGCTTAATTCTAGCGATTAACAATCCTACCACAGATAGCGTAAAGCTTAATTTGCTACGGTATTAAAAATTTGTACGATTTTCCAGCAATGCGCTATTTATATTACCGTCCAATCAATGAATAACAACCAAATAAATTAAACAAGGTAACGATTTTTATGAAAGCGATTCTCTCTAGTAGCCACTCTATTAAGTCACCAAAGTTTGCAACATTGACCGTTATGGCTGCAACCTGTGCCATGCTGTTATCTGCACCCGTGAACGCTGCAGAAACTGATGCTACCTCAACGGCTGTACCTAGTGCGATGGACTCAAGCAAACGTGTGATTCGTCTTGCTCGTCCTAATGCAGCTATCAGTCCTGCTCAAGCCAACACTGCTCAAACAAGCTCGCCAGCAACACCTGCGAGCAACAGCCAGCCGACTAATGCGCAAACAACTAACATGCAACTAAGCGGCACTCTGCAAAACAATGCATCTGTTAGCACTGCTCAACCTCAAACACCGCAAATGATGTCGCCTGCTGCTGCACCTGTCATGAATGGCACTACTCGTGTCTATGAGCCTGGTCCAATGACAGCTACTGGTATCGACCTGCGTAGCGGACAACTTCCGAATATTCCTACACCGCAAGTACAACTATCAGACATGAGCTTTGTCAAAACTGTACTGATTCCGCAACAAAAAGGGCTAGGTACTGATAAACTTGATGTCAGTTTATTAGATGACTTCATCGCTGACGTATCCCCTAACGCGCGCCACTATCCACCAAACTTCCCTAACCGCTCACAGCGCCATTACACACGTGAAAAAATCAAAGTGTTAGCGGATTGGATCGAACCGTATGCCAAGTCGCCAGACGCGTCTTTTGATGTGTTGCTTCGTGCCGCTAAGCTAAACGGCATGGGTCGTAACCTAGATTTAGGTTCAGACTACACGGTACGTGGTGGCCAGTACGTCGATCGCGCTATCAAGCTGCAACCTGATAGTGGTGAGGCTAACTTCCTATACGGCATGATGCTATCAGAAGGTGGCGGTTTCAAAGAAGGTCAAAAGTATCTAGATCGCGCTGTCGCTTTAGGGTACACCGAAGCAGAACAAAGCTTGGCACAGTCAGATCTACTTAGTGACCGCCGTGCTAATGCGTTAGAACGCCTACGTCGTCTTGAAGGGCAATACCCTAACAACACTGTTATTCCTCAACAAATCAAACTCGTTGAAGAAGGCAAATTCTATATTTGGGATATCCCTGCCCCTGATATTAGCGTAAAACCAGGTGCTTAGATACGCTGCATTACTTAATGCATAGCAGATGAACATCTGAGGGTTTGGTTCAAAGGATATTTGTTTAATAAGACCCTCAATAGATAAATCTTTAATAAATAATCTAAGCTGCACATACCAAGCGCTTTTGTTTTATATATAAGACAAAAGCGTTTTTTTCGACTAGCAGAAACCCTTTCGTTTTAAAACACACCTTTGTAGAACTGCAAATGAATAGTCTAACGCCAAAAGTTGCGCTACACTCATTATCAACTGCTACTTTCATTATTGATATTCTCATAACTACCGTTTATTGGACTGACTTATGACTTTCGCTGGCTTTAGCAAACAGACAGTAATGCATACTAATAAAAAAAACCTGCCCATTACTTCACTTATGCTTTTGGCGGCAACAGTATTGCTACCAGCGTGTAGTACAGTGACGGTCGATAAACAAGCCTCGGCCAAGACTATCTCAGCGCAGCGCGGCAATATCGTCACTGACAATGCGCTAAGCAGCGACACAGCATCTGCTTTATTATCAGCAGGACTGAATGAGCAAGCCTGTATGCAGCAATTTGACTTATGCTTGACTCAGCTCTCTGACAGTATGCTTAACAGGCACTATCGCCCTGCTTTGGCTATTTTTGCAGAACTGCACTATGCAAAAGCGCGTCAACTATCTGATTCGAAAAACTGTCGTAATGCACTGGCACGCCCGCCACTTGATCCGTATTACGCCAATGCGCCTTTAAGTGATGATGACGCCAAAACGCAGCAAAAAGAGACTGACCTGTGTTTAACCGATTATCAAGCAAGATTGTTTGATGCCGTCAAATACAGCTACACCTATCTATTTTATGACAGTTTGACCCATGACTTTGAAGGTGCAGAGCAAAATAGTAATAGCCATCGTGCGCAAAACCGTATTCCGAATGACAATGACATCCAAACCCAAGATATTTATAACGCTGCTAGCAATGACGTTATTACTCAAATCTATCAATCAACTGAAAATGCCAATAAGTTGATGGGTGATACAACAGTAGAGTATTTGCCAATAACCTCTACCAAGCGTGATAACACTGATGAAGCAGCTATTGCCAATCGACCACCGCTAAAGGGCAAAGCAACAGACCAAGTCAAAGTCATGAAAGTGACCGTAAATGACTACAATCTTGATATTTATTTGCCCAACGAAAACAACTATCTGCAAAATGCCCATAAACAAACTTCCGCTTTGGCAGACTTATCATCTACTTATGAGCTACGACTCTCCGGTCTCAATTCCGTGAGTAAGCGTCCTGGTTTGGGCATCAGTTTGGTAGCATCGTTGGATGATCGCTACACCACCACAATCCGTCAGTTGTTGGTCGCCTCCTTATCTGGTCGTCTAACAAATGAAGATAAAAACACCGACGACAGCGAGCCAAGCTCACGTATTTATCCGACTGGACATCTTTTACTAACTGGCTTGATTAAGCCAGACGGCGATAGCGTATTAGATGCGCTGAGCAGTCGTAGGCTTGATATTCATTTATATAACCCGTACCAAACCGAATCCGTTAATATTCTCAATGATGACTACCCACTGGCAGCCAACTTTTCGGCAGGATATGGCTTATGGTTATCAGAGAACCAGTTAGATGGCGTGGGTTATTTAAACTTGATTACGCGCCAACCAGATGCTCAGCTGCCCAAACTCTTTATGCTTGAACCTTATGATCCTGATAAACGCGTGTTGATTATGTTGCACGGGCTAGCTTCTAGTCCGGCCACATGGGTCAATCTGACCAACGATATTCTTAATGATGACAAGCTGCGTGATAATTACCAAGTTTGGCAAATATTCTATCCAACCAATCTGCCTATTTTAGAAAATCGTTATCAGATTCAGCAGTTAATTAACAGCACCTACCAGCAGACTGATCCCAATGGACAAAATCGTGCCAGTCAAAACAGTGTGATTATCAGTCACAGTATGGGTGCCATTATCGCTCGCATGATGCTGTCTGATGAAAATTTAGTCGATGATTTAGATAAGCTCAATGATAAAGACATACTCTCTAGTAATGAGAAACAGCAAATCCGTAACGCGCTTAAGACTTCTTTTGGCGAAGATGAGTTAAAGGAGCGTTTTGAGCTACAGGCGTTGCCGCAAGTAGACACTGCTGTTTTTCTATCTGCACCTTTCCGTGGTACCGATTATGCAGATCGTTGGTTCACCCGTGCACTACGCCGCATCGTTTACTTACCTGTAGGTCTGGTCAAAACATTCACTGATAACTTAGCGACCATTGCCACACAAGGCGACTTGGCACAAAACCCACTGGGCGCATTATATTTGCAGAACGGTGCCAGCCAGTTAAGTGATAAGTCTTCTTTTATAGAGTTAACCAAAGACATCACTATGAATGAGCGTATCACTTACCATTCAATCATTGCCAATAACGATGCCGATATCACTAAAGGACTGGCACAAACGCAACCAAACGGTGCCAAGATTGATTTGTCTCAAGCGGTAGAAGACAATGCTGGAAATGAAACGGCAAGCGTTGATGTCAGCGACAATACTGAGACATCACAGTTACCCCCCGAGCCGCTTGTTGCTGCTGTGACAGTCAATGATGATATCAGTCAAGCACTGACCGAGCGTTTGTCAGATGGTATCGTTCCTTATAAAAGTGCCCATCTCGATGGCGCTGCGTCTGAAACCATTATTAATGGCGGTCATAGTATTCAGACCAATCCGCAGACCATTTTGACGTTGCGAAGAATTTTGCATAAGCAGCTACAAGAATGATGTAGATTTTTGTTATTTCACAAGGTTTTTGATGTGCAAATCGTAACCTTTAAACATCAGTCATAGCTTTCAGATAAGCAGTATGTTCGCGCATACTGCTTTGTTTTTAATAATATTAATTTTATTTTTCAATGTTTGAATTATGTTATTTTGATGACTCTTAGGTCTGCAACTGACAGATTGGGTTGCTTGCGTGTATATCTAGGTGAGCGCATAATATATCTATAGCACATGACAGTAATATGTAAATTTATAAGGACATAAATTATTCAATTCAGCTAAACAGTGAGTCGCAAACTTAGCCACAATTTATGTCTAATGGTGCTAAGCCCACGTCACTGAGCTATTGCCCGTAATGCTTGCCACTTTGATCGATGGATAGTTACGGACAGTTACTTGAGCGTTGTATGGAAGTCAGCGCTATTCAGCTAACAGATGAGAGTAACCGTTTATGTTCGCTACATTTATGATTGACCAGCTCGATGCGCTGATGCTTGCGCGTATCCAATTCGCTTTTGTTATCTCGTTCCATATCGTCTTTCCCGCCTTTTCTATCGGTCTTGCCAGCTGGCTTGCGGTGCTTGAGTTCCGCTGGTTAAGAACTGGTGAACCTATCTATGCTGAAGTCTACAAGCATTGGGTCAAAATATTTGCTGTCGTCTTTGGTCTAGGCGTGGTATCCGGCGTGGTGATGTCCTACCAGTTCGGTACCAACTGGGCCGTATTCTCTGATAAAGCCGGTAACGTTTTAGGCCCATTACTCGCCTATGAGGTACTGACAGCGTTCTTCTTAGAAGCGTCCTTCTTAGGTATTATGCTATTTGGGTGGGGCCGCGTGAGCAAACGCATGCATTTCGCTTCAACTGCTATCGTTGCTATTGGTACCTTGATTTCAGGTTTTTGGATATTGGCCGCCAACAGCTTTATGCAGACCCCTCAAGGTTTTATGATGGGCGCAGATGGCCTGCTCTACCCTACTGACTGGCTTGAAATCATCTTCAACCCTTCATTCCCTTACCGTTATGCTCATATGATGACCGCAGCATTTCTGACCACTGCCTTTGTCATCGGTGGTATCGGTGCTTACTATATTCAATCCAAAAAGCACGTCGAGCATCGCGCGCATGGTCGTGTAATGCTAGGTATGGCAATGATTATGGCCATCTTTGTTGCGCCGGCGCAAGTATTGATTGGTGATGAACATGGTCTGAATACCCTTGAGCATCAACCTGCTAAAGTTGCTGCGATGGAAGGACTTTGGGAAGATGAGCGCGGTGCCGCACTACGTCTCTTTGCGATTCCTGACCAAGAAAATCAGACCAATAAGTACGAAGTAAAAATTCCTTATGTGACTGGTTTAATCTTAACCCACTCGTTAGATGGTGAAGTCAAAGGGCTCAAAAACTGGGCACCTGAAGATCAACCACCCGTCATTATCGTGTTTTGGGCATTTCGTATCATGGTTGGTATTGGCATGCTTATGGTACTGGTCGGCCTATTCAGTCTCTACAAATACTTCAAAAAACAGCAGTTCAATACTGACAGTGTGTGGTTCCACCGTGCTTGGATGATGATGACTCCGCTTGGTTTTATCGCCTTATTATCAGGTTGGTTCGTAACTGAGACAGGACGTCAGCCTTGGACAGTTTATGGGGTGATTCGCACTGCTGAAAGTATGTCTCCGCTTGCAGCACAGCAAGTAGCGACCACATTGATTGGCTTTATCGTGCTGTACATATTTGTCTTTGGTGCAGGCAGTTTTTATATCTTGCGCTTGATTGCTCAAGGGCCGAAACCTTATACAGATCCTGCAGAAGATAATTTCTACGAGCACTCAGTAACCGAGAGCCAAGGCCGCGCGTTAAGTGGTGATAGTAATCCTGCCAAAGGTACTGAAGAAGGCTTAGATGAGCCTGCAAATGATGTCGATGATGGAGGATTACGCTAATGTTTAACTTCGGTGATGTATTAGATTTACCTCTTATTTGGGGCGGTTTGATTGCTTTGTCTGTCTTTGTCTATGTACTGCTTGATGGCTTTGATTTAGGCTGCGGTATCTTGTTCCCATTTGCAGGCTCAGATAAAAACCGTAGCCGCATGATGAACTCTATCGCGCCATTTTGGGACGGTAACGAGACGTGGCTAGTGCTAGGCGGTGGTGGTCTATTCGCAGCATTCCCTGTTGCTTATGGCATTATCATGACAGGTCTTTATTTACCCGTGACTGCCATGTTGTTCGGTCTTATCATGCGCGGTGTGGCGTTTGAGTTTCGCTTTAAATCCTCTTCACGTCGGCATGTATGGGATACCTTCTTCTTTGTCGGTTCAGTCGTTGCCACTTTCTCTCAAGGCATTATGCTTGGGGCGTTAGTGCAAGGACTGGAAGCCAGTAACCGTCTATATACTGGTGGCCCATTTGATTGGCTCACGCCCTTCTCGATTGTGTGCGGATTTGCTATGATTATCGGCTATGCCTTACTTGGTTCAACGTGGCTTATTATAAAAACAGAACACACGTTACAAGTATGGGCGCGCCAAGTTTCTAGATGGATGCTTACTGCGTTACTAGTAGCGATGGTTGTGGTCACAGCGTTTATGTACTTCTCAGACATTGACGCATTAGAAGGATGGTTTAATTTCCCAGATTTATTGTATCTTGCTCCTATGCCTATCATTGTCATGCTCTTATTCTTTATCATGCGTAAAGACTTAAAAACAGAGCGTGAGTATCGTCCATTTTTACTAACGGTTGCCTTATTTTTAATGGGTTATATCGGGGTTTGTTTCGCCCTATTCCCTTATATCGTACCGTATCAAATGACGATTTATGAGGCTGCTGCTGCCGATACTTCATTATCATTCATGCTGATTGGCGCCTGTATCATGTTACCGATTATCTTGAGCTATACAGCATTTGCTTACTACACCTTCAAAGGTAAATCTGATCACAATCCGATGTACTAGTCGCTAATCGCGGCGGGCAACGGATCAGCTAAAAAGGATGGCTATCATTGTTTATAGATGGTAGTCACACTTCATACGCTAATCAGGAGATCTCTATGAAAAAGTTCAGTAAAAAACAATCGCAATGGGCATGGTTTGTGGGTCTATATTTGGCAGGGTTTTTAGTGGTGTTTACCATTGCTCAGCTAATTAAACTGGCCATGGGTGTTTAGCATAACTGCCTAATCATACGATTGAGTGCCAGTTAGTTAGCTAATAAATAGCTTGCTAGATGCTAAACTTGCATTTTTGTCTTACCAATATACCTTTTAGACATGTCGTAAAAAATAATTCTATATGCATAAAAAAAGTAGCGTTGAATAATCGACGCTGCTTTTTATTTAACTGAAATTTATCAGTTTGGTTTACCTGCATGCTCGATATCATTCTGTTCGATAAACTCATTAACCTGTGTCAGACGCTCTGGTGTCCCCACATCTATCCAATTATCTGTCGTCACTTCAGCGGTAATCTGAAACTTTATCATTGCTTGCTTCAGTAGTGGTGCCAATGCAGCAGGTTGTCCTGATACCAGACCTTCTACCAACTTTGGTGACATTACGCTAATACCCGCAAAGGTATACTTATCTGCATCGCCCACTGGTTGTTCACTCGCTAGGCCATTATTAATCGCGAAATCGCCGCCATTATTGTGCTCTGGATTATCAATCAATAATAAGTGTGCGCGCTGATCCGCTCCCAATGTATAGTCTGTTAATTGAGAAAAATCATAGGTAGTCCAGACGTCAGAATTGACCAGAATAAACGGTTCATCCTTTAGTTTACCTGATTGTAATGCCTGAAAAATGCCACCTGCGGTCTCAAGTGGTTCATCGTTTTCTACTGACCAATGCAGATTTACGCCATACTGTGAACCGTCACCTAAGGTATTCATTAGCTTGTCCGCTAACCATGAGGCATTGACCGTGATATCGGTGATGCCTGCTGCTTGTAGTGCTTTAATATGCCATACAATAAGCGGTTGACCTGCGACTTCAACCAAAGGCTTGGGCGTCTCAAGCGTTAATGGACGTAGGCGTGTGCCCTTGCCCGCTGCTAAAATCATGGCTTGTGTAATCGTAGAGGTAGACATCTGCGCTCCTATCTTTATTATTTAAATTAATTTAGCTGAGCGTAATCTACGCTGAAACAAACTTCTCTTTATAAGCAGGTAGCACTGCCTCTTGTAGCCATTGATTAAACGGTATAACTGATTGCTTTAGTTCATCGTTGCCATGTTCGGCAAGCCAGTTTAATTCAATAATCAAATCGCGCATGACTTTAGGAATATCCGCCAAATAGCGGTCTTTGCCATCACGCTCAGATAAACGAATAAAAATCCCTAATACCTTTAGATGACGTTGTACGCCTATGACATTCATATCTTTTTCAAACTGCACCGCGCTATCAGCAGTGGTTAGTGACTTTTGTTTTTGTAGCTGCCAAAAGTCCTCAATCCATGCAGATATTTGGCTCTCTGGCCATTCAACATAAGCATCGCGTACTAACGACACTAAATCATAAGCATACGAGCCAATGACGGCATCTTGAAAATCAATCACGCCCAGCTTTGATTTATCTGCTTGATCTTGCATAAGGTTGCGGCTGTGATAATCACGATGGACCACTACTTGTGGCTGTCGCAAAATCTCATTCATTAATGCTGTTTTTAGTTTTCCCCAGACTTGCTCATTTAGCACTATACCAATATAAGGCATAAACCATTCGCTAAATAAATCCATCTCGCGGTCTAATAGTGCTGTGTCATAATCTGGTAGCTGGTGTTGCGACTTTGCCGTTTCTACTGGTACCGTTTGTAGCGCAACTAATGTCTGCATTGCTAGCTGATAGTAGTCATTGATTTGGTCTGCGGTGGCATCGACAAGCAAATGGGCAAACTCTACTGTGCCAAAATCTTGTAATACCAAAAATCCTTTTTCTACATTTTGTGCAGTCAGAGTCGGCACGTTGACAGCAGGTGCCATCAGCTTAGCGACATTGATAAACTGCAGCATCGCATCTTGCTCGTCAGCAGAGTCCATGACGATATAATGCTTGTTGGCGCTTTTGTCTGTCTCTGATAGTTCGATACGATGATATCGGCGGGCACTAGCGTCACCAGGTAAGCTATCTAGACTAAATGTTTGATCTAAAAATACTTGCTGTAACCATTGTTCTAATTGCTGTTGGCGGTTGTTATTTTCATCGATCATATCAGTCTCTAAAGTCATTTTGTCAGTCATATTAGGCATCGCTGGTTAAATATAAGTCATAAATAATTAAAGTAGTGATAAGTCTGACAAATACTTGCTAAAATAGCGATATGCGGCGGTGCTATACAAGCTGCCACAAACGTATTGCTATATCATTCAATACTTGATGTCGGATAGAATCGCTATCGCTACTTAAAAATCAGCATGGCTATATTATAAATTTTGGTAAATAGTGTAGCTGATTTGGTTTTTTTTGACTATGATTAGTCGTCATTATATGTAAAACATCCAAATTTTTGAGAATACATTAGTCATATTTTAGTCGCTCGTTCACTGCTTTATGTCGTTCGGTGATACCGCTACTAAACTCAGTCATGCAATCCAATAAGCTCTGCAATCATAGGTGTGCCCTTGTTATATTCTCCGCTTTACCAAAGCATCCGCTTGATCTTATTTGGTGCCTTAGGTTTATCTAGCCTAACTGTCAGTGCTGCCATTGGTGATGCCAATACGCAAAAAACTGAACCACTCACTACGGACAGTACAGGCAGCTATGCGTCTAATAGTGTGGCGACTGACGCCAATAGTATTAGTCGTACTCAAAGTAATGAGGGCTATCAAGAAGCAGATATTCTAAATGATAGCTATCCAGACGATGCTAATTCTGCTAATACGAACAACGCTACTTTATTAAATGATACTGCGTTAGATAGCAGATTCTCTGAGAACAATGACCTAGATATCACAGATATTAATGAGGCTGCTGACTCTGAAGCTTTTAGCAACGAAGTTTCTAATACTGCTAATTTAAATACAGAAACTAACAACCAAGCAAGCATTGATACACCAGATAGCAGTGCCTTTGTTCCTAAAGCGATAACAACTGACAATGGCAAGCTAGATCTTAATGATGAGAGTATTCAAGCCAGTCTAATGCGCTTAGCAGAGTTTTATGAGCTAACGCCAGATACCGATGCGTCAACATTAAACAATGAGGCTATCAGCACTGAAGCGAACAATACTCATAATAATGCGATGCCTGCTGCACAGACGATTCCAAAGGTCGGTAGAGATTTGCGTCTGTTGCCAAATGCCGTGGACAGTGCCCAGCGCTGTGAAGGTCAATGGGTATATCCGCAGAGTAACCCCAATTATCAACGCGCTGTAAACGAAGCTGGTACGGCAAACGGACAACCAGCACCAAATGTGGCTAGCGTTCCGAACAATCAAGCCCCTTTATTTACCGAGTCTGATTACGGTTATTACAATAACGTGAATTACGCTGAGCTCTCAGGCAATGTAAAAATTGACCAAGGCACTCAGCATATCGAAGCAGAAAAAGTCATGATTGACTTGAGCAATGGCGTTGCAGCTGCTCAAGGCAAAGTCATGTTTACAGATAATGCGACTGGACAGCGTACAAGCAACGTCTCTACAAACAATGCCGCTACGAATAACGGCCAAGCCAGCTTTAATGATAGAGCGGCACAAGGCGGCCTAATTGGCGTTGCAGATAGCTTGAATTACAATACTGAGACTGGTCAATCAACGGCCAATGATGTGGCGTTTGCCAGTGTCGGTCTACAAGCGCACGGCTATGCCAAACGCTTAAACAAACCGAATGAGAGTGAATACGAGCTGGATCAGGTGATGTTTAGTACCTGTCCACCTACCAACCGCAAATGGCAGTTTGAAGCCAAAAGTATCGATCTAAATACCGATACAGGGCGCGGCGAAGCGTATAACACCACTTTCCGTGTTGCTGACATACCCGTATTTTATCTCCCCTACTTTAACTTCCCGATAGACAGTCGCCGTAGTAGTGGGTTTTTATTGCCAAGTGCCAGTGTCAGCAGTGAAAGCGGTCTTGAAGTTGATATTCCTTATTATTTCAACTTAGCACCTAACTACGATGCCACCCTTAACACGCATATTTATACTGACCGTAACCCGATGCTATCAGGTGAGTTCCGTTATCTGACTGAGAGCTATGGGGAAGGTATTTTAAACGGTTCATACTTACCTAACGATAAAGAATATGACGACGAAGATCGTACCAGCTTGTTTTATGACCATACTTGGTCGTCGAAAAGCATTCCACGTTTAAGCGCCGACGCTGAATACAACTATGTATCAGATGCCGATTACCTTAATGATTTTGATACGTTGGGCTTGTCAGACAGCACGATAAACTTGCCACGTCGTGCTCGTGTCAATTATTACAATGATTATGTCGATGGTGAACTGAAAGTAGAAACTTTCCAGACTCTAGATGCATTCACTGATAGTGGTGAAGCGTTAGAAGACAAAGACAAGCCGTACTCACGTTTGCCACAGCTCAAATTAAATTATCGCCTGCCTTGGGCTGAGCGCTTCGATATCACTGGTATTCATGATTCTGCATACTTCAAAAAATCCATTGATGATGGTTCTGAAAACGAAAAAAGTGGCGCACGTATTTATAATAAACTGAGCGCCGCCTACCCGATGGAAACCTCTTGGGGTTATATCAAACCTAAGCTTAGCTTGCAGCATCTATATACGTCATATGATGAAGATAGCTTAGAAGATAATCAGCTTAGTGAAGAAGATGGCAGTCAGTCGGTTTTTGTTCCGCAAGCCAGTATCGATGCAGGACTACACTTCTATCAAGCGGGCTCACCATTTGGTGCGTTTGACGATACGATGGGCGGCTATCGTTTACTTAGCCCACGCGTAAAATATACGTATTCACCGTATAAGAACCAAAACGACATTCCTAACTTTAATACGCGTATTGCCTCTATTAACTATGAGCAGCTGTTTTCAGACAGTTGGTTCTTAGGTCATGATCGCTTGCAGGATTTGCACTCTATTACGCCTGGCGTCAATTATCGTTACATCGATGCAACGGGTGTGACACGTTTTGATGGTAGCATTGCAGAACAGTTCTATCTAGATGATGGACGTGTAACACTTGATGACGATCAGCCAGTATTTACCTCGTCTTCTTCAGGTATGGTATGGGATACCAGCACTCAGCCTTATAATAATTTTTGGGTTGATGTTAGCGGTGCCTTAACCAGTAATTATGATTTGAACTACATTACGACTGAACTTCGTTATCAGCCATCAGACAATAGCTTATTTAATGTGGGTTATGTTAAGCGTCAGCGTGATGACAATACCGATCAGTTGCCATTATCGGCGTTTACCGCTTCCGCTGTTTTCCCTATTAATAACAGCTGGCGTATATTGGCTCAAGGTCAGTACGATTATAATCGTAACAAGATGCTTGATTCACTTATCGGCGTTGATTACGAAGATTGCTGTTTTGGCTTTGCTGTTTATGGTCGCCGCTATTACAATGACCTAAACGTAAAAGACGAGCCAACACAAGCTATTATGGCAGAAGTTAGATTAAATGGTCTTGGCAGCGGTAGTAGCCGCTTGACACGATTGCTTGCTGATAAAATCTTGGGCTTTGAACCTGTACAGACGGCATGGAAAGACTAACCAGTTTTTTGCTAGATTAGAATTATTTACGTAAATATTTATAAGACACTATTTGAACCCCTATTATGGGAAACGCTGTCGAATATTTTATTATTAAGAGTATTGGATAGAGTTGACCAACTACCATCCGATGCAATGACATTGATGAGGAGCATCATGAGATTTTTTTCTTTACGTCAGACTAGCAGAGCAGTATTGCTATCTATGGCAGGCCTTACGCTTACGTTAAGTGCCAACGCTGCTACTGTCAAACCTGCAGCGGCTCAAGCTTCTACTTCTGCTACGCAAAGCTCAGTTGATCGCTTGACGCCAGCCAATAGCACAGACGGTATTATTGCCCTAGTTAATGAAAATGCTATTTTAAAAAGCGAACTGGTTGATGCTATCGAGCAAACCCAAGCACGTGCCAAAGCTGCTGGTGAGCCTATCGCAAACTCAGCACAACTACAGTCTGAAGTATTAAACGCGCTTATTTTGCGTGAACTACAACTGTCTATGGTCAAACGTGCGGGACTGTCTGCCGATGAAGCAGAAATCAATCAACGTCTTGGTCAAATCGCTCAAGCTGAAGGCTTTAATAGCATTGCAGCATTGCAGCAACGTCTAGATGCCGCACAACCTGGTAGTTATGCCAATCTACGTGCCAAACTGATCGAAGAGGCTTCTATCCAAGCGCTACAGCAGCGTCAAATTACTCGCCGAGTACGTATTAGCGAGCAAGATATTGATGCATTTTTGGCCTCACCTGAAGCCAAACGTCTGAATCAAAGCGAATATCAAACCATTCACGTACGTGTGCCTTATATAGATGACTATAGTCGCCTATCAGCCGCTCAACGTGAAGAAGCATTAAAAGTCGCGCAAGCATTACGTACGCGTTTGCTTGAGCCAAATGTCAACGTCGCTGAAGCCGTTGCTGCTAGCCAAGGTAGCTATCCGATTCCATTGCAAGGTGGAGATATGGGCTTTCACAAGGCTGCTTCTTTACCGACAGAACTGTCTAGCAAAATTACCAAGCTAGACGTTGGTACTGTAAGCGAGCCACTATTGACTCCTGAAGGGATTGATATCATCAAGCTTGCTGATAAAAAAGCCAGCAATACGATGCTGATACCACAATGGCATACTCGCCATATTCTAGTCAAAGTCGATGACCTACAGACTGACGCGCTTGCTGAACAAAAAATCAATGATCTATACGAGCAACTTCGTGGCGGCGCTGACTTTGCTAGTTTAGCTTCAACGTATTCAGATGATCCAGGTTCTGCGGGACGTGGCGGTGATCTTGATTGGGTTAGCGAAGAAGATATGGTTGGTTCATTTGAAGCCACCATGAAAAATACAGCGGTTGGTGACTACTCTGCACCATTTAAGACAAAATTTGGTTGGCATATCCTAAAAGTCGACGGTAAGCGCGATCAAGATATTAGCGAGCAATATCGTCGCAATATGGCACGTCAAGCATTGTATCAACGTTTAGCGCCACAAGCTCAAGAAGACTGGTTACAAGAGCTACGTGCTGGCGCTTATATTCAGATACTTGGCTGATATGTTGCAATAAGCTAGTAGTATTAAGTTAGCGAAAGCACTGAATCGATTTAAACAAAGAAGGGTATATGCTATTGCATATACCCTTCTTTATTTTGCGCAGTTAGATATTTAACTGGAAGCTTTAAAAAAATATCGGAGTTAAGCATTTTAAACTTTATTAAACCAAAATCCACACAAAGAAAAACCCCGAACCTAGGGCGATTGGTTCAGGGTTTCAATACTTCGTGTTATTGTTATTATCTCTCTTCCGTGCTGACTCATCCTAAGTCATTTAACAGTATTATATAAGACAGCGGGCTGACCTGTACTTTTATTGGTACTGTCTCAACACTACATCCATGCGTATCCTTGTGTTGATGGATGTATTATAGGCCAATGAATTTGGTGCCGATAGAAGCTAAAGACTCTATTTTGCGTAAGCATATGCTTACATCACTTTTATGCATTACCGTTAATAAACGGCCTCTTTTATCAACCAAAACTGCGCTGTTCTTGTCTGTGTTCTTCTGACACTTTTTCGCCTTCTTTCTTGCCTTCTTCGATTTTGTTGTCAGTTTCTTGGATATCTTCTGCTTGTGCAGTAGGCGCATTGCCTTCTTGCTTGCTTGCCTCTTCTGGCTCATATTGTAAGGTAGTCATCACAGGAAAGTGATCAGATCCTACGGATGGCATACGCTGAATATCAACTACTGTAAAACAGGCACTATGAAAGATATGGTCTAGAGCCCAACGTAGAAATGGGTATTTAACATGAAAGGTATTAATGAAATGTCGACCAATACGAGGATCTAACAGGCCAGAGATACGTTGGAAACGACGCGTGGTTTTTGACCATGCGACATCATTGAGATCACCTGCCAGTATCGCCGTTTGATCGTTTTCTTTTATATGTTTACCCACCATGAGCAGCTCAGCATCACGCGTGGTGGACTTATCAGCTTCAGTTGGGCTAGGCGGCATAGGATGTAAGCAATATAACCAAACGACGCGGCCTCCTTGCAAACGCAACTGTGTATGGATAGACGGTATATCATCTATCATCAAATACTTAACTTCAGGATCAATTAGCTCAAGCTTAGAATACAAGTGCATACCATATAAATTATCTAGTGGCACTTTCACGGTATAGGGATAGTCAGACTCAACTTGGTGTAGGGCTTGCTCCCATTTCTTATCACTCTCTAACGTAATTAAGATATCAGGCTGCTTTTGCTTAACCAAATCGACCAGCTTCTGCGTTTCATCATTGGGCGTCAATACGTTTGATACCATGATTTTTATTTGATGCGCTTGCCCTTCTGGCTTATCTTTTGCCTTTTGAACTTCTTTTTTCCACAGCTTAGTATATGGCAGTACCATTCTCAGCTGAAATGCTAACGTACCGCTCAATACAACAAACAATATCCACTGCCCTAACTCCCACTCTGAGAAAAACACTATCATGCCAACCCAAGCGATAATACCAAGCACCATTATTTGGATGCGTGGAAACTCAACACCGCGCACCCACCAGTTATCCAGCGGTAACCAGCCCCAGATTGTGACAAAGGCGATGAATCCTGCTAGACCTTGTAAGGCGTAATATAATAGTGAGAGATCCATAAGTAGGTACTAACCGTTGATTGAAATATTGATAGAGCCAATGATGTATATTGGTTAAGCTTTTATTTGATAAGAAATATCGTGGTTGTAACTCACCTGACATCAAATAACTAACGTCGAGTAATTGTGTTTGAGACTTACTTTAGCATTTCAGAAGATTCTCGCCTACTGGTGAGTCTCAATTATGCGACAACTATCATAAAACGTTACAATATTGGCTCACTCAATGTAATGAGTGCTTTATTAAACATTATATTTTTGAGGTCGTCAGATAGCCAAGTATCTATTCAACAGTAATAACTTAAAGTTATAGCCGACATAGTTAATAGTGTATAGAAAACGACCAAATAATAGCCAAAACGCCTTGCTTTTTCGCGCCATTCACGGCATTGTTATCGGTTGACGATGCAACAAATAATTGTAAATAGGATTGAACTTCATGAGTGATTTAACAGTAGGTTTGGTAGGCTGGCGCGGTATGGTAGGGTCAGTATTGATACAACGTATGCAGGAAGAAAATGACTTTAACGGGATCAAACCCGTGTTTTTTTCAACCAGTAATGCTGGTGGTGATGCACCAAAATTCGATGGTATTGAAACCGACCAACTAAAAGACGCTCATGATATTGAAGCACTTGCTGCTTGTGATGTCGTTATTACTTGCCAAGGTGGTGACTATACGTCAAAAGTCCATCAACCATTGCGTGATAGCGGTTGGAACGGCTACTGGGTTGATGCGGCGAGTACGCTGCGAATGAAAGATGACAGCATTATCATTCTTGATCCAGTCAACCGTAACGTTATTGATAGTGCCCTAGCCAACGGCAAAAAAGACTTTATCGGTGGTAACTGTACCGTATCATTGATGCTGATGGCTATCGGCGAGCTGTTTAACAAAGGCTGGGTCGAATGGGTCAGCGCCATGACTTACCAAGCCGCTAGTGGCTCTGGCGCAAACAACATGCGCGAGCTCATCAATGGCATGGGCGTATTACACGATGCCGTTAAAGACGAATTGGCTGACCCTGCTAGTGCGATTCTTGAGATTGATAAAAAAATCGCTCAGACTCAGCGCTCAGCAGACTTCCCTACACAATACTTCGGTGTACCACTGGCAGGTAGCTTGATTCCTTATATCGATGCTCAGCTAGAAAACAAACAGTCAAAAGAGGAATGGAAAGGCGGCGTCGAGACCAATAAGATCTTGGGTAACGATGATACCAGTACGATTCCTATCGACGGTATGTGTGTACGCGTCGGCGCTATGCGTTGTCATGCGCAAGGTTTAACGATAAAGCTGAAAAAAGACATTCCACTAGAAGAAATCGAAGCTGCACTCAAAAACAGTGGCAACGAGTGGTTGGACTTAGTCGAAGATGACAAAGAAGCTACTATGAATCGCCTAACTCCAGTAGCAGTGACTGGCACCCTAACCGTTGCGCTAGGTCGCTTACGTAAGCTTAATATGGGCCCTGAGTATCTAGGCGCATTTACTGTTGGTGATCAATTGTTATGGGGCGCAGCAGAACCATTACGTCGTATGCTTAATATCATCCGTGAGCAAAACGTCTAACTTAGATACCTTATATTAAGCACAAAAAAGACAGCGATTGCTGTCTTTTTTTATGGATCGACTACTATTTAGATTGATACGCAATCATCACCTCATTACGACGTAAGAATGGTAGCGTCCAAGGTGGGTTATAACGTGCTAATTCAGGCTCGCCTATAGGCGTCAAATTCTGGTTTTGCATCCATGTTTGCAGCGCTTCGGTTTTTTCCGCTACTTTGTCCTCTCCTGCGAGCCAAGAGAACTTAATCACACCGTACGTCTGTGCAGGCACTTCTATAATTTCAACGTTTGGATTGTTTGGCTTTGGCAGTGTTTGCATCGTATATTTACTAGGCATCGTAAATTGTACGCGCCACTTACCATTGTCTTGTTGCATACTGACTGGTGCTGTCATGGCAATTTTTTGTGACTCATTATCACTTTCTTTGTTATCAGCTTGCATCGTGACAGGTACCGTCATACTAATTTTACTACTGTCGCCACTTGGTGCGGTGTTATTACCAAAAATATAGTCCGCTAAAATCTTAAACCCTTCACGACTTGCTGAGTCTTGGTCACCACTCACCCACGTTTGCGCTACTAGCTGCTCATCATAACGACGCAGCTCAAAGTCATCTACTTGGGTCAACACCGTATATTTCGGCTCCTCAGTAGCCATAGCCCCTCCTGATATCAATAATAAACCACTCAATAATAAGTAAGCTGTCTTTTTCATGTCATGTCTCCAGCATCTAAAAGCATGGTGTGGCAATGATTATTACCTCACCTGTATAACTTCTACTGTATCAATAGACCTCTAGCACTGTCTGTGTCTTTTGGCGTGCTATCTGTATTTTTTGGTTATGAAAAAGGGATGTCAAATAAAATCCCTAAAGAACATATTAACTATGTATCGATACCACTAAATATCCATGTCCAAAAAAACCGCTAACAATGCTATAATTAGCGCCATTTTCATAGCTTAAATAGCGGTTATCATATGCAATTTGTCTTACATAAAACGGCCAGCGGTGCAACGCGTGCACGCCGTGGTACGGTTCATCTCAATCATGGCGACGTGCAAACGCCTGCTTTTATGCCTGTTGGTACTTATGGTACGGTCAAAGGCATGCTGCCACGTGATATCGAAGCCATCGGTGCTGATATTATTTTGGGCAATACCTTCCATCTCTGGTTACGTCCGGGTACTGAAGTCATTGATAAATTCGGTGGCTTACATAAGTTTATGCATTGGGACAAGCCTATCTTGACCGATTCGGGCGGTTTCCAAGTATTCAGCCTCGGCGCAATGCGTAAAATTACCGAAGAAGGCGTAAATTTTAAATCTCCTATCGATGGCGCAAAGGTATTTCTCTCACCAGAAAAATCTATGCAGATTCAGTACAGCTTGAACTCAGACATCGTCATGCAGTTCGATGAGTGTACGCCGTATCCAGCCACTCATGATGAAGCGAAAAAGTCGTTAGAGCTATCGCTACGTTGGGGACAGCGCTGTATCGATGAGCACAACAGACTGGGCAGCACCAACGCATTATTCGGTATTGTACAAGGCAGTATGTATCCTGATTTGCGTCAGCAATCACTTGAAGGCCTGTTAGAGATTGGCTTTGATGGTTATGCTATTGGTGGTCTTTCAGTTGGCGAACCTAAAGAAGAGATGATAGATGTCCTAGACTACCTGCCTGATGATATGCCAGCAGATAAGCCACGCTATCTTATGGGTGTTGGTAAGCCTGAGGATTTAGTTGAGGGCGTACGTCGCGGTGTGGATATGTTCGACTGCGTGATGCCAACTCGTAACGCGCGTAATGGCCATTACTTTGTGACGGGCGATGCAGACAATGCTGGTGTGGTACGTATTCGTAATAGCCAATATCGCAATGATGAAGGCTCATTAGATCCTGAGTGTGACTGCTATACTTGCCAAAACTTTAGCCGTGCTTATCTGTACCATCTTAATAAGTGCAAAGAGATGCTAGGTGCTCAGTTAGCGACCATTCATAACTTACGCTATTACCAACGTTTGATGCAAGGTATCAGAGATGCTATCGAGCAAGATAAATTTGATGAGTTTGTCAGTGAGTTTTATGCCAAACGCGGTCAAACGGTTCCTGAGTTAAACTTGCGTTAATCCTATTTAATATTCACGACCGTATAACGATATCTGTTGAAATAAAAAAGGGCTTAAGAATAATCTTAAGCCCTTTTTCTGTGCTGCTTTTATCACTCAATGATTATCACTTAATGATTTAAGTAGAGTCTATTTTGACTACTATCCCATCAATGACGTCACAAATACTACAATAACAGCGATTGGCGCGATGAATTTCGCAACGATTTGCCACAGCTGCCATGTACCATTAGATAAACCAAGCTCTTGCTGAATGTTACGTTGATCCATTTTCCAACCAACAAATACAATTGCAGCCAGACCTGTTAGAGGCAATAGGAACTTACTAGTAAGCTTATCTAATGCATCAAAGATACCATTACCCATGATAGTAAAGTCAGACCATAGGTTGAACGATAGCAGTGCTGCAATACCTAACAACCAGATTACTGTACTTGCCACGATAGTCGATACAGTACGACTCATCGACGTACGCTCTTCTAATAACTCAACGGTTGGCTCAAGTAACGAGATAGATGAGGTGATAGCTGCAAAGGTAATAAGCAAGAAGAACAATGCGCCAATGATAGTGCCCGCACCCATGCTACCGAAAGCAATTGGTAAACTTACAAAGATAAGACCAGGACCTGATGCAGGATCTAGACCATTGCTAAAGATGATTGGGAAGATGGCAAGACCAGCAGCCAACGCAATAACCGTATCTAAAATAACAACGGTACGTGCTGTTTTTAGCAAGTTTACTTCACGGCCCAAATACGAACCATAAGCAACCATTATACCCATACCAATTGATAGTGTGAAGAATGCATGACCTAATGCTGCAAGCATAACATCAGCCGTTAGTTTGCTAAGATCTGGTGTAAATAGGTAAGCAACTGCTTCACCAAATCCACCGTTCATCACGTTATAACCGACGATAACGAACAGAATTACACCCAATAATGGCATTAAAATCTTAGCTGTTTTTTCGATACCACTTGTCACACCAATACCAACGATGACAGCGGTTAAAATCATAAATACCGTATGCCAGATCGTCAATGTACCAGCTGATGCAAGCATAGCATCAAAGGTTGCAGCAACAGAATCACTGTCTTGACCAGCAAAGCTACCTGTTGCAACTTTAGTAATATAGTTAAGCGCCCAACCACCGATCACACTATAGAACGATAGAATTAAGAAGCCACCCAAAACACCAGTAGCACCAATAATACCCCAACTACGTGACTTACCTTCATTCGCTGCTACGTCTGAAAAAGTATTGACTGGGTTTTTTTGACCACGTCGACCAATTAACCATTCAGCAACTAATATTGGAAAACCGACCAGCGCGATACAGAACAAATAAGCAATAACGAAAGCTGAACCACCGCTTTCGCCAACCATGTATGGAAATTTCCATATGTTTCCTAAACCAACTGCTGAGCCTACTGCTGCCAATACGAAGCCAAAGCTTGAGCTCCATTGG
Organism: Psychrobacter immobilis; assembly: GCF_904846235.1. GTDB lineage: Bacteria > Pseudomonadota > Gammaproteobacteria > Pseudomonadales > Moraxellaceae > Psychrobacter > Psychrobacter immobilis_C. The sequence continues at coordinate 182,889 of NZ_CAJGZN010000001.1, read as the reverse complement.
GCATGTTCTTGTTTATTGATAGCCATTTTTTCCGTCCTCGTGCTTCAATTAACGTTACTGATAATCTTCCTTGATCAACATAAATAGTCGGCCTTACCGTTGAACTATTTAGTAAACGCATCGATGTGAAACGCCCAGCAACATTAAGAAAGAATTGATTACAATATCGTAAACGCTCAGTTTCTGCTAAGCGACCAAAAAAGTCAAGTGCTCATAAATATAAAAAGCCATAACAAATAGTTATGGCTTTTATCTAATTCGCCTTCATTCCATAAGAATTTAGCTGATTAAAAGTGTCAAACTCATCTTTAATCGAGTTACGTTTTTTTAGCGGACAACACCGCGGCTGCTATTTTGTAAGGAATCAATAAGTAGCTGAATTTTTGGCTCTTTAGCCAATAGCTCACTATGTAAGACTTCCAACGCTTGTGCAGTAGTCAAACCTGACCTGAAAATCGTACGATACGCTTGACGTAATACATTAATGGTTTCTTTTGACCAACCTTTACGGCGCATACCCTCTATATTGAGTCCATGAGCCTTTGCTGGATTGCCAGACACCATCGTAAATGCAGCCACATCTTTTAGAATGAGGCTGGCTCCGCCAATCAAGCTATAGTCATCTACTGTACAAAACTGATGTATGCCTGAGTTGCCACCGATGATGGTATGGTCGCCGATAGTCACATGCCCTGCCACACCAACATTGTTAGCCAGTACGTTATGATCGCCAATGACACAATCGTGTGCGACATGGGTGTTTACCATCAGTAGATTATGACTACCGATTTTAGTCAGCTCGCCATCTTGCGCTGTACCGCGATGTAAGCTACAGGCTTCACGAATCGTATTATGATCGCCGATTTCAAGCCAAGTACGCTCACCTGCATATTTCAAATCTTGAGGATCTTCACCAATACTAGAAAATTGATAAAACTCATTGTGTTGACCAATACGAGTCAGCTTAGTCACAACTACATGTCTATGCAAAACCGTATGCGCACCAATTGATACTTCATCACCAACGATACAATAGGGCCCGATGATAGCAGTTTCGTCAATCTGCGCGGACAGTGAGATGAGTGCTGTAGGATGAATCTGACTCATAAGATGGGCCCTTGTATCATTTGATGCGAGTAAATAATAAGAAAGTATCGCTATTTCAGTGTTACTAACGAAGCTAATACCAGTTGTGTTGTTGAATTTACATATAGCTGTTTATTGCAATTATATTGAGCGAATTAATATCGCTCTTTGTACAGTATGGCTTATTAAAAACTTAAGCACCCTTCGTATTAGCAGGTTTTTGTTGCTCTTGACGTGCAATCATAATTTGCGCACTAGCAGCCAGTTCATCTTCGACATGAACAGTACAATCAAATTTATAGATACCATGTCTTTGCATCACGGTTTTTGCACGAATGATAAGCTGATCACCAGGAATTACACGACGTTTAAAACGGACTTTATCCACACCTGCAAATAGATAGAGGTAACCGTCTTCTGCCGTCAGTCCTGCACTGATAAAACCAAGCACCCCTGACACCTGCGCCATTGACTCTACCATCAATACACCTGGCATAATCGGCTCATCAGGAAAGTGACCGTTAAAAAACTCTTCATTAATAGTCACGTTTTTGATACCAGTAATACACTCGCCTGGGGTACAAGCTACAATACGATCTACCAGCATAAAAGGATAACGATGCGGTAAATAATGCTTAATCGTATGATACGTCAATGGTAGCGTAAGACCTTGCTCAGCCAAGCTTTTAACGTCTTCATCAGTTGGGATATCTATATTGTTATTGCTCATAATGACGCTTCCTTGCTGTGTTTTGAATATCTATTATTTGTTTGTGTTTGCATTAGTTATTGCCCAGCTGACGAAAACGTACAGCAGCACGTCGCCAATTAGCAGTTGGCATTGCAGCCGTACCAGATGAATATGAGCCAGCGGTTTTAATGGATTTGGTTACCATGGTCATACCAGATAGAACAACATCGTCTGTAATCTTGATATGTCCTGTGATACCGACAGCGCCGCCTATTATACAGCGCTTACCTATCGTAGTACTACCCGCAATGCCCGTTTGAGCAGCAATAGCAGTGCCGTCACCAATACGGACGTTATGCGCAACTTGTACCAAGTTATCAATAATAACGTGATTGCCAATAACGGTATCATCGATAGCACCACGATCGATACACGTCTGGCTACCAACTCTCACATAATCACCAATAATGACACGGCCTAACTGGGCAATGCGCTCCCAACCTGTGTTACTAGGATCTTTAGTCGGGGCAAACCCGAACCCTTCAGATCCGATACTTACCCCTGCATGCAATCTAACGTGATTGCCAATGACACACTCAGGCCCGACAACGACTTGCGACTTAATCACACAATCGTTACCGATACTGGTATTGGCCTCAACCACGACATGAGCATCGAGTGCGCTACGCGCCCCTATTTGCACATTGTCACCAATCACGCAAAAAGGACCGATATTGACTTGCTCGCCAATAACAGCACTGTCTGCAATCACAGCACTAGGATGAATCCCGTTAGATAAAGAATGACGTGCAAACAGCTGACTGGCACTGGCATAAGCCAAATATGGATTTGAGACGACTAACGCTATCGCTGAATTAGGCACTTGGTCACGATATGCTTCCGTCACCAACACTGCCCCTGCGTCACTGCTCGCCAAGCTAGAAATATAGTGAGGATCTGCCAAAAAGCTTAACTGCTGCTGATCGGCCGTCGTCAAACTACCGACGCTACTGAATGGTTGACACAATTGCTCAGTATCAATCTCAGCCTTATTAATAATAGGCTGACGCTGCTCAATTCGAGTAATGAGTTGCTCAATCGTTATCATAATGACTATTAATAAAATATGGTTATAAATGAAACGGTCGCCAAAATAACAATGCGTTTTGACGACCTACTAAGCTCTAATGATATTTCCGTCCATTTGAGACAATCTTCGAAACTGCTCAAATAGATGAGAATGATGTCATTAATTTAGAATGTATTACCGATTTGGAACTGGACTTTTTCGGTCTCATCGCCTTCTTTGTCACCAAATGGTACCGCGTAGCTAAGTGAGATTGGACCAATTGGCGTATACCAAGTGATACCGGCACCCGCACTGTAACGGAAGTCATTATCTTGAGTCAGCAATGGAACATCTGAGTCATTAAAAGTGCGATCTTCTTTATCAGACGTGTCAAAGACCTGACCACCTTCAGCAAACAATACTGGACGTACCTGATCTGCCCAATCGCCTTTAAACGGCATTGGTAAAATTAGTTCAGCACCAAACGTTGCTAGTGCATTACCACCAACCTCTTCTGCGGTAAAGGTTTGGTTGTCTGGATCATTGACCGCATCATAATAGACTTGTGATTTAGGTCCCAGAGTAGATGATTCATAGCCACGTACTGAGCCATAACCACCAGCATAGAAGTTTTCATAGAACGGTAAATCATTACCATAACCAAGCTTAGTATAACCACGCGCGATCACGTCTTTATAAATAGGGTAATATACATTGCCGCTATAAGTTAGCTTTTGGTAGTTGGCATCGCCAAGACCGATGGTTGCATCAATTGCATGGCTCATCCCTTTGGTAGGGAATACTGGGCGATCTAACGTGCTGTAGTCCCAGCCAAGTAACAAGTTATAGGTTTGATAGTCGTTTTTAAATGTTGAAACGCCATCAGTATCATCGTCAAATGTTTGTGTGCCGCCCTCGTCTAGAATCTCTTGAACATTAGATATACCCAGATAACGACCACCACGAACCTTTGTGTTGTCTACATTTAGACCAGCACTAAGACGTTTGGTTTCATCAATAGGATAACTATAGTTCAGCGTCGCACCATATGAATCGGTCACATAGTTACTAACATTATCGTCATCATATTTGGTTTTGCGATAATAACCGCTGATACCTTGAGAAACACCGTTTTCTGTAAAGTACGGATCAGTATAACCTAGGCTATAAGAGTCACGTGTCTCTGAACGAGAAAGCGCAGCCTTGACACGGTTACCGGTACCCATAAAGTTGTTTTGAGTCAAATCCAACTGGAAAGTCACACCACCACTTTGTGAGTAACCGGCTGCAATCGTTGAGCTACCAGAAGGCTGCTCTTCAACCACATAGTTCACATCAACTTGGTCTGGCTGGTTAGGTACGGGCTTAACGTCGACAGTGACATTTTTAAAGAAGCCAGTACGCATCAAACGCGTGCGTGACAGCTGAATTTTGTCATTAGAAGACAGCGTACCTTCTAACTGACGCATTTCACGACGTAATACTTCGTCTTGCGTTTTGATATTACCCGTAAAGTTGATACGGCGAACGTAGATAGGACGTGCAGGGTCGATATAGTAATCGACATCGACCATTTTCGTATCGTCATTGATACGTGGTACTGGTCTGATTTGGGCTAAGTAGTAGCCTTCGTTACCATAGCGTCTCTTAAGAGAAGCAGTGGTTTCGTCTAGTTTTGCTTGCGAGTATTTTTCATTAGATGCAAAGCTCACCAGCTCTTTTAGCTCACTGTTCTCAAAAGTAGGTTTACCTAAAAAGTTCACTTCGCCAAACTGGTATTGTTCGCCTTCGCTTAGGCTGACTTCGATAAACACACTACTTTTATCTTCGCTGATGTTCAATACGGCATTATCAACTGAAAAACGCACATAACCATCGTTCTGGTACAGCGCCTTTAAACTCTCTAGACTTGCGGCCAGTTTCTCTTGAGCGTAACGATCAGATTTAGATAATAGACGCGTCCATGAAGATTCTTTTACCGCGAAAACGTCTTTAATCTCTTCATCACTAAAGTGCTTATTACCAATGATATTGATATCGACAACTTTAGCAGGCTTGCCTTCTACAAAGCGCACGTCAAGTTTCACGCGGTTACCATCAAGTACCGTTTGATCTACTTCGATATTACTATTGTAGTAGCCTTGGCTAATATATTGCTGTTGTAGCTCATTGGCCACACCTTGCAAAGTAGACTGCTTGAGCACGTCACCAGCAGAAAGGCCAGCATTCTTCAGTCCCTGCTCAAGCCCTTCTTTTGGAATAAGCTTGTTACCCTCAAAGGTAACTTCAGCGATCGTTGGACGCTCAATGACGTCAAACCTTAGCTTGCCACCTTCAACACGGCTTTGAATATCAGCAAAGTTCTCAGTTGCATATAGCGCCTTAATACTGGCAGCTAAGCTACTATCATTCACCGTATCTCCTACCGTAACAGGCAAGACCGGATAGAGGCTATCAGGGGTTAGACGTTGTAAGCCATTAAAACCGATGTCAGTTACTACAAATTCTGCAGCCTGTACTGGCATACTCATCATCGCTACAACTAACGGCAACCCAGCCGCGCTCATAATTAAAGGCGTACGCATAAACACTATCCGTCAATAAAAAAATTGCTTAAGTTAAGTTAAAAGGCACGTATTGTCTAACCCGTGCGCATAAGGTTATAAACCTATGCAAGGGTAACTCAGAACACTTTATATAAATTGCATCACAAAATAAACTAAAAATTACGATTAGTACAGAGGCTGCGACACAGAGTAGCATGTATATCATAACAATAATCAGCCTATAATAGGCGTAAAACCATTAGTATATCGTGCTTTATAAGCCATACTACCCATCAGTTGATCAAAATAGCCGACTGATGTCATTACCAATTGCTAACACCATGAAACCTGCCAGCAAGAGTAAACCGATATTTAGACCGACCATTTGCACACCTTCAGATAATGGCTTACCACGGATCAGCTCGATAAAATGATAAACAATATGTCCACCATCCAATACCGGAATTGGCAAAAGGTTTAATACAGCAAGACTCAAGCTAATCAGCGCCGCTGTCGATAATACCATTTGCCAACTGATATCAAAGCTTTGCTTGGCGACTTTGGCAATGGTAATTGGCCCTGATAAATTGTCTAAACCAATCATACCTGACAGCATTTTCCCCATCGAGCTTACAGTCATTACCGCGAGCTGCTCAGTCTTTTCAAACGACTTAACTAACGACTCACTAGGACCGTAGACCACGGTAGTCTTGTAATCGTCAGGAATCACAATCTCAGTCTGATCAACCATCGCACCAATCTGTCCGTAATCATTACCCAAGTTGTCTTTTTTACCTTGAGGCATAATCTGCAACTGTACAGACTTATCATCACGCAACACCGTAAAGTTCAATAGCGTTTCAGGATTATCACGGATGATACGCGTGGCAGTAATCCAATCTTCGATTGACTCATTATTAATAGCAGTAATGCGGTCGCCAACCTTTAGACCTTGGCGGCTAGCGGCACCATCGGGAGCCAAACCGCCTACAATCGGCGCAATCTGCGGCTGCCACGGCAACATACCAAAGCTGGTCAATGCGTCTTTGCCTTGAGCCTCGCCTTGCATAAACTGCGTAACTGGTGCTTTATATGTCTTAGTCGACTGATCGGTTTGGGCATCTGACTGCAAGGTAATGCTGACATTATCCGTCTCACCCATACGTCCTGCAAGGCGATAGTTAATACCTTCCCATGTCTGCACATCATGTCCATCAATCGCCACGATCTTATCGCCGACTGGCAGCTGTGCCATTGCAGCAGGCGTATCTGGTAGTACCTGTCCAATCTTAGTCGCCAACTGCTCAGATGGGGTCATAAATAGTACCCAAAATAGCGCGATAGCGATGACAAAATTCATGATAGGGCCAGCTGCAACGATAGCAATTTTCTTGAGCGGATGCTGCCGATTAAACGCAAGGTGCTGCTCATCTTTTGCGACATTACCTTCACGTTCATCCAGCATTTTTACATAACCGCCGAGTGGCAATGCTGAGATACGATAGTCGATACCGCTTTTTTTGCTGGTCCAACCAAAAACTTTAGGGCCAAAACCGATAGAGTACGTTAGCACTTTGACGCCGCAAAGCCGCGCCACAATATAATGTCCCCACTCGTGTAAGGCAATAAGCGGGCCCAAGACAAATATGGCGGCAAGAAGTGTTAGTAAAAACGTCATGATTTTTTCTCAGTATTGTCTCTTAGCATTTTTACTAACATTTTCGCTAATATCGTTTATTAATGTCATATATCCGCTCAGAGACGCTTGCTACGATTATGTCAGATTTGCTACCAACTTATCAGTCAGATGGCGTGCAATCTTATCGATTGCCAATATATCTTCTATGTCAGCAGTTTCGTTCAATGGTGGCAGCTGTATGTCATTTAAGGCCTGCTCGTTAATATTAGCAATATCCGTCAAACGAATCTTCCCATCGAGGAACGCCGCCACTGCAATTTCATTTGCCGCATTAAGCACAATTGTGGCTTGCGTTCCGGCTTGCATGGCTTGGCGGGCCAAACGCAAACAGGCAAATTTTTGTAGATCTGGCTCAATAAACTCCAAACCACTAAGTGCAAATAAGTCTAACGGCTGTGAGCCACTATCAATCCGATCAGGGTAGCTAAGCGCGTGCGCAATGGGCGTTTTCATGTCTGGACTGCCCAGCTGCGCCAAAAAACTCCCATCGCTATATTCTACCATTGAGTGAATGATACTTTGTGGATGAATGACCACATTTATCTTATCTTCAGGCAAATCAAATAAGTGACAGGCTTCTATCAGCTCAAGCCCCTTATTCATCATCGTCGCCGAATCGACAGATATCTTTTGACCCATTGACCAATTCGGGTGTTTGACTGCTTGTGCGACGCTTGCCTGCTGCATTTGCTCAAACGACTGCTGCAAAAATGGCCCGCCAGAGGCTGTCAACCATAGTTTACGAACACCATGATTTGACTGATGGATTTGCGTATTGTCTTGTTGAATAGCAAGTGGCAAGCATTGAAAAATGGCATTGTGTTCAGAGTCGAGCGGTAGCAAAGTGGCTTTATGCTTCTTGACCGCATCAATCATGACCTTACCTGCCATGACTAAGGCTTCTTTGTTGGCCAATAAGATACGCTTACCTGCACGGGCTGCTGCCAATGTAGACGGCAACCCTGCCGCCCCTACAATCGCCGCTACAACCGTATCAGTTTGTGAGTCAGTGGCAATATCTACCAATCCTGCCTCGCCCCCTACGACATCACTATCAATTCCCGCTGCTTTAAGCCTGTTAGCAAAATCATCTACGGCTGACGTCGGCACACTGACGCGTTTCGGCAAAAACTGCTGACAAAGTGCAAATAGCTTATCTAAGCGATGATAGCCTGATAAAGCATAGACTTCATAGGTGTGCGGTTGCGCCGCTAATATTGCTAGAGTGCTATCGCCAATCGAGCCTGTCGCGCCTAGTACGGCGATGCGTTGCGTCATAACCATCAATGCCCATGATACTTAAAAATAATAAAAATAGAATATCGTCTGTTAACTATAAAATTGTCATGCTAATAGCCACGCTTGCCATACCAATGCATTGCTCGCTCTCGGCTGACTTATACCAATATTATGGTGAACTGACTACAGAACAGGTTCAAATAGAAAAGTGCTGCTATATAATCTTATACCACTATCAAGCCAAGCTGCTGTATCGCCCAAAAACCAAGGGCAAATATCGGTGTAGCAGACAACAGAGAATCGATACGGTCAAGGATACCACCGTGACCTGGCAAGATAGTGCCTGAATCTTTTACATCAGCACGGCGCTTGAGCATTGACTCAAACAAGTCTCCAAGTACAGAGGCAAGAATAGTGATGGCCGATAACGCTACAAATGCGATTAGCGGTACACCCGTCAGCTGTAATTTAAAGACGCTAATGGCTACCACAACTAATAGCCCTGTGACGAGGCCACCAGCCAATCCTTCCATGCTCTTATTGGGCGATACATTGGGTGCCATTTTTCGGCGACCAAACTTGCGTCCAACGAAATATGCGCCACTATCTGCACACCATACTAATAAGAACACATACAGCAGCCACCATGCCGACAGTTGCCAGAGATAGAACATCGCCGTAATAGATGCCGTTAAAATAACTGCGCCCATCATTGCCAATTGGTTGCCGTACCATCTTGTTTGTGTTGGGAAGACTCGAACCCAAGACAGCGCCATCAGCCATATAACGAGTGACGCCACCCACCAAAACAACCAAGTCACTTTGAACATTAGTGATAATATAGTGAGCGCTAAAATCAATAGAACGAATACCGCAGGTTGGCGCCATTTAGGCATCAATTTAGCCCACTCATGAGCGGCGATAATGACCCCTATGGCCAACAGTGGTGCAAATAAAATAGGCGTTTGGCTCGCAAACATTGCAATACCAACGATAATAACGAGAACAATTGCCGTCTTAATTCGTTGCCACATACTTATCGAGCCTTATAATAATGAAGAACAGATGGTCAAAAAATGCATTATAGCAGCTAACTAACGATGGCCTAGTGATAGCATTTAATACTAATCCAAGCCGTTTATCATTGCATAAACCAACCCTATTGACCAGTTATACAATACTAACTGAACTGAACCGACTAAACTTATCTATCAACTCACTGCTCAGTGACCTTGCTGCTCTATCACTACTTGCTCGCTGGTTTTGCCAAAGCGGCGTTGGCGTTTAGCAAAATCTGCGATCATCAAAGCCAGCTCTTCTGCTGTAAAATTTGGCCATAATGTGGGAGTAAAAAATAGCTCAGCATAAGCAGATTGCCACAATAAGAAATTAGAAATACGATACTCGCCGCCCGTACGCACTAGCATATCTACTGCTGGCGTATCGGCTAACTGTACGTAATTACCTAACAACTCTTCGCTGACATCTTCAGCTTTTAATTCGCCAGCTTGAACTTGTTGAGCCAGCTGTTTTGCTGCATTTGCAATATCCCACTGCCCACCGTAACTAATCGCAATCACTAGCGTCATTGCGTCAAACTTCGCCGTTTTTTCTTCTGCATCAGCCATTAGCGTTTGTAATGACTCACTAAGTTGACTACGGTCACCGATGAAACGCAAGCGAATACGATACTCATTCATGCGCGGCATTTGCTCATGAATCGTCGATGTGAGTAGCTGCATCAACAATGCTACCTCACTAGGCGGTCTCTGCCAATTTTCGCTAGAAAACGCAAAAACGGTCAGCACTTTAATGCCTGTATTGACACAATAATCAACAAGGGGATCTAGTGCATTTTTACCCGCTATATGACCTTGACCTTGGCCTAAATTATTGGCCTTACCATAGCGATTATTACCATCCATAATGATGGCGATATGACGAGGAAGAATAGCGGGCGCCAAAACGGCTGAAGTGGACATAGGCGAACTTGCTTATTGTTAAGGTAAAATAATAATAACGTGTGCAACGGCGAATAAAAAGTGCCATTTATATAATTCACTAACTTATCATAATTATATTGTGAATTTTTAATGTTCAGAATGCGATGAACAAAGTCTAATCAATCGCGTTTTTGGCATGTTCTAGATATGGCTGCATATAGTTGATTCAGTTTAAAAGAGAGACCAGGCAACCGAGTTCAGATGTATATGCGATACTTCAATCGAGGTTAACGCTGCGACTCTTTTATAGAGGATTAACTATATCAGTCTACACAATAATAAACAGCCAATAGCTATAAAGTATTGGCTGCTAAATTACAGATAATCTACCGAACTGATTCTTGCTATAAATGACAAGTATATTAGTCTTAAACTTCCATCAAATCGCTTTCTTTTTTGCTTAAGCGAGCATCGATCGTTTCAATGTATTTGTCAGTGATTTTTTGAATGTCATCACTCGCGCGGCGCTCATCATCTTCTGAGATTTCTTTTTCTTTTGCCAAGTCTTTGATATCATTCATCATGTCACGGCGAATATTACGGATAGACACTCGGCTGCTCTCAGCTTCACCACGTGCAAGTTTTTGCATATCGCGACGAGTATCTTCTGTTAATGCTGGCATTGGCACACGAATCACATCAGCAGACATTGGGTTTAGGCCCAAATCTGCTTCACGAATGGCCTTGTCTACTGCTTGTACCATCGTACGGTCAAATGGTTGAACCAGTAAGGTACGCGAGTCCTCAACGTTTACGCTTGCCACTTGGTTCAATGGTGTATCAGAACCGTAGTAGCTGACCATCACACCTGACAACATACCTGGATGCGCACGACCAGTACGAACTTTACTGAAAGTGCTTTCAAGCGCTTCCAACGTTTTTTGCATGCGTGCTTCGCCGTCTTGCTTAATCTCTTTAATCATTGTGTATCCTTATTTATCGTTACCGACAAATTTTTTATTTGCTATTGGGATATTAATTACTTGTTGCTAAACGTTAGCTATTTACTGACGTTAGTTGCCAGCCAGTATCGCATCAATTAATGAAAAACTCGTGTGCCTTCATTTTCACCCATGATGACATTCAATAATGCATTAGGTTTAGTCATATCAAACACTTGTAGCGGTACGTTATGCTCACGGCATAATGCGATAGCCGTTAAATCCATGACGCCTAGCTTTTGCTCTAGTACTTCATCAAAAGTCAGACCGTCATATTTGACTGCATCATCATGTAGGCTTGGGTCTTTGTCATAAACGCCATCGACCTTAGTCGCTTTTAAAATCAAACCAGCTTCGATCTCGATACCGCGCAAACATGCAGCCGTGTCAGTGGTAAAGAATGGGTTACCCGTACCTGCGACAAAGATACAAACTTCGCCGTTTTTAAGATAACGAATGGCATTACGACTGCTATAGCTTTCGGTGACTTCACCAATCGGTAACGCTGACATCAAGCGGGTTTTGATGTTGCGACGCTCAAGCGCATCACGCATTGCCAGTCCGTTCATAACGGTCGCTAGCATGCCCATCTGATCACCAGTAACGCGGCCAACGAGACCTTCTTTTTGTAACTGTGCACCGCGATATAAATTACCACCACCGACCACGATACCAACTTGGACACCAAGTCCACGCAAGTGAGCAATAGACAAGCTCATTTTATCAAGCACTTCGGTATCAATACCCATGTCTTTACTACCAGCTAAGGCTTCACCGGAGAGTTTTAGCAAGATACGAGCGTAACGCGGGTTTTTGTCAGACATGAGGTCACCTTGTTATTATGAAATTATAAAGAAAATTATCGGTAAAATACAAATCGAGTTTGCCCACAACGCCACACTTACAGCTAAGCGTATTAAAAAGGCTAAATTGCGCTAATTGTAGCAAAAACTGCCCGCCATTGGGCAATTTTCACTCGCATATCTTATTGGATATCTAGCCTTGATAACTGGCGAATAGATCGTATTCGCTAGCATCATCGATAGTCACGGTTAAGAACTGCCCTATTTTAACTTGAGCGTTGATGTCATCAACATAGACATGACCATCAATTTCAGGTGCATCAGCATAGCTACGGCAAATAGCAATATTTTCATCGCTATCAATTTCATCGACCAATACCGTTAAGGTTTTGCCGACTTTTTCTTGTAGCTTTTGCGCTGAAATATCTTGCTGTAGCGCCATTAGTCGCTCATAGCGAGACTGCTTGACGTCTTCAGGCACATGATCAGGCAAGTCGTTGGCCACTGCGCCTTCTACTTCTGAATAAGTAAATGCGCCCACGCGATCGAGGCGTGCTTCAACTAGCCAATCAAGCAAGCACTGAAAATCTTCTTCTGTCTCGCCAGGGAAGCCAACCACAAAGGTCGAACGAATCACGATATCAGGACAGATATCACGCCACGCTTTGATACGGGCCAAAGTGTTTTCGCTATGCGCAGGACGTTTCATCGCCTTTAGGATGCGATGACTGGCATGCTGAAACGGAATATCTAGATAAGGAAGCAGTTTCTTCTCACCCATCAACTCAACGACTTTGTCTACGTGTGGATACGGATAGACATAATGCAGACGTACCCAAATGCCCAAATCGTTCAATGCTTGGCATAAGTCATAAAACTTAGACTTGAGCGGCATGCCATTCCAAAAGCTGGTCTTGTACTTTAGGTCAAGACCATATGCCGAGGTATCTTGCGAGATGATAAGTAATTCTTTCACGCCAGCTTTTTTGAGTGCCAGTGCTTCGTTCATCACATTATCAATCGGACGCGATACCAAATCACCGCGCAAGCTTGGGATAATGCAGAACGTACAACGGTGATTACAGCCTTCTGATATTTTTAGATAGGCATAATGGCTTGGGGTCAGTTTGATACCCGCTTCATTAATCAAATCTATTTTTGGATCATAGTTGGCGTCCTGACTGCGATTTGGCTTAGGCACATGCTGCGCTACTGCCGTAATCACTTCATCATAGGCATGTGCGCCCGTCACTGCTAGTACAGCTGGATGCATCTCACGGATTTTGTCCGCCTCTTTACCTAAGCAACCAGTGACAATCACTTTACCGTTTTTGCTAATGGCCTCGCCGATCGCATCAAGTGACTCTTGTACCGCTGATTCAATAAAGCCGCAAGTGTTTACCACGACCAAGTCGGCACCGTCATAATCACTGGCTACTTGATAGCCATCACGGCTTAGCTCAGTGATAATACGCTCACTATCTACCAATGCTTTTGGACAACCTAGTGACACAAAACCAATCTTTGGCGCTGCACTAACTGGCATCGTAGCAGTCGCATTGGCAGTCGTTACATCGCTGCTTTGGGCTACACTACGGTTCTGATTGTGGTTGGCTTTATGATGGTAAGGTTGTTTAGTATCTGTTTGACTGACATCTGCCTGACTCTGCGCTTGTACTATGGTAGGCGCGGCAGGATTGAAGATAGTGGCAGTGTCTTTTACGGCAGATAGAGGAGCTGCTGCTGTCGTATTCACTGACTCGGTAGAAGTTTTGGACATGGCTGACCTTGCTAGAGATAAATTGGCTGAGCGCATTGTACGTTTTTTTTGCAAAAATCACCAGTTTTGCCGCTCTATAGTCTTGATTTGTGGTTAAATATTATCTCAAGCATCTGACTTTTTTGGGCACTACTGATGAACGCTGATTTTATAACCGCCAAAACAACCCCTGACCTCGCATTTATATCTCAGCACTTATTCACCGCTATTTTATGGGTCAACGATGAGCTATCAATCACACGGTTGAATGCTCAAGCCGAGCAGCTACTTGCCATTAGTAGCGGCAGACTAATCAATCAATCAATCTTGACACTGCTCGCACCTGATGAGTTAAAGACTAAAGATATTGCATTTATCAATAATGATAGTAGTGAGACAAATGAAAATGAGCCTTCGAGCGAGCCAGCTTACTCTTTGACCGAGCGCTTTGTGCAAGCGCAGAACTACCAACAACCTTTTATCGATCATGACCACATCATAAAAACACCGCTAAACGGTAATTTATCATTGTCAGTCGACTATAGCGTCACACCGGTCATCTATGAACAGCAGCCTTATTTTATTATCGAGATGTGGGGTAAAGATCGTCAAAGTCGTATCTCTGAGGAGCAGCGCCAACAACAGCAGTATACAGTGGCCCGTCATATGCTACGCTCAGTGGCGCACGAAATAAAAAACCCTCTTGCTGGTATTCGCGGGGCAGCCCAGCTGTTGCAACGGCAGTTTATTAAATTCAGTGACGCATCTACTACTAACACCTCTAGCGCTGATAATGCTTTGACAACTACCAACACTGACACGCAGCATGATTTGCAAAAAATGAATCAAAAGCTGCGCAACTATACGGACATTATTATTTCAGAGACTGATCGATTGACTCATCTTATTGGGCAGCTTCTAGGTTCCAATCAACTGCCAAACTGGCAAACGCTCAATATCCATGAGCCTTTAGAGCATGTCTTAACCTTAGTGACCAATCAGTATCCACAGGTAGTGTTACAGCGTGATTATGATTTATCATTGCCAGAGTTGTGTGCAGATAAGGATCAGCTGATTCAAGTGTTTTTAAACCTTATTAATAATGCTTGTGAGTCGATGACTGAGTTCGAACAAACGCTACAACAGAATAAAATCTCAGAGTCTCAAGAATCACTACAAGCTGCCATACAAACTGAGGGCAATTCTGACTATCAACCGACATTGCATATTCAAACGCGGGTTGCTTTTCAGCATACAATCGTCGGACAGCAGCACAAGCAAGTGATGCAAGTTACTATTACTGATAATGGCTCAGGTATTGATCCAGCTCTGATTGGTCAGATATTTTTCCCGATGGTTACTAGCCGTGCAGCTGGTACAGGTCTTGGATTATCCATCGTCCAAGATATTATCAGTCATCATCATGGTATGATTGATGTGAGCTCGACAAAAGAACAAGAAGACAAGCAAACCCGATTTACGCTATATCTACCATTTACTCAACCCATCACTGAGACATAAAACAAATTATGAATTTATGAATTAAAGGCTGCTAAGTTTCATAACGCTAACTCCCAATCCCCAACTTACCATCAATAATTGCTGATTAGGCCCAATACATGACTGAATATAGCGACGACCTCCAACCTAAAAGCGATGATCAATCACCACAATCACAAATAGTAACTGTGAATAATGCACCCAGCGACCACCCTGCAACATTGTGGTTAATCGATGACGATGCAGCCCTACGTATGGTGTTGGCAGACACGTTTGAAGATGCTGGATTGACCGTTATCAGTTTTACTCAAGCACAAGCAGCATGGACTCGCCTTAATGATGTTTTAAAACAGCAAGAGTCAGCCGAGCAATTACCAGACGTCATATTGACCGATATTCGTATGCCAATGATGGATGGATTGTCTTTTAGCGACTGGGTCCATCAGCATTTCCCTAAAATGCCAATCGTAATTATGACGGCACACTCAGACCTGACCTCTGCTATCAATAGCTATCAGACTGGTGCTTTTGAATACCTACCCAAGCCTTTTGACTTAGATGATGCGGTTGCAACGATTTATAAAGCCATCAATTATCAGCCCAATTTAGAGACAACGACTGTTTCCCTTTCAGATGAACCTAATACCAATATAACGTCTGATACTTTCACTGAAGACCTGATAAAACCTAAAGCAGCACCTGCTAGCAAGACAAACAAAGACAATAAGAGCAAAGGTGCCGTCGAAACCAAAAGTAATGGGAACCCTAGCGGCATCATTGGACAGTCACCAGCCATGCAAACGGTGTTTCGTGCTATTGGCAGGTTGGCGCAATCTCCCATTTCCGTCTTAATTACTGGTGAGTCTGGAACGGGTAAAGAGTTGGTGGCCAGTGCATTGCACCAACACTCCCCGCGTAAACAGCAACCATTTATTGCCCTCAATATGGCAGCCATACCACATGACTTGATCGAGTCTGAGCTATTCGGTCACGAAAAAGGCGCGTTCACTGGTGCAACAACGATGCGTCAAGGCCGTTTTGAGCAGGCAGACGGCGGTACTCTATTTTTAGATGAAATCGGTGACATGCCTTTTAGCACTCAGACACGGCTGTTACGCGTCCTAGCCAATGGTGAGTTTTATCGTGTTGGTGGTCAGCAGCCCATAAAGGTCGATGTACGTATCATCGCAGCCACTCATCAAAACTTAGAAGAGCTGGTAAAACAAAGCCGATTCCGCGAAGATTTGTTTTATCGTCTCAATGTCATTCGGTTACCCCTACCACCACTACGTACACGCCCTGAGGACATTCCTGCATTAGCCCTCTACTTTATGCAATCTGCTGCAGAGCAAATGAACACCTCTCCAAAGCATCTACATCCTGCCGCATTGCAAATTATGCAGACGTTTGACTGGCGTGGTAACGTGCGTCAATTAGAAAACGTCTGTTTGTGGCTCACGGTTATGGCTACTGGTGATACTGTGATGGCGACAGATTTGCCACCAGAGCTACTTGAAAACATCTCACCTAATACGGTGCTTTATGAAGAGCATGGCGCATCACAGGAAGACGCTCAAGAGAACTTGGTACAAAGTGGCAATGTATTAAATAGTAGTGCGTTAAACAGTCATCAAAATGAGCGAAGTAGCCCTTTGCCTAAAAACCAGAGTTGGCAACAAGCATTGGCTGATTGGGCTGAGCAGTCGTTAAGCACGGGTGAAACTGATATTCTGCAAACAGCAACCCCTGAGTTTGAGCGTGTTTTATTAACAGCAGCACTCAATCATAGTGGCGGCAAAAAGATAGAGGCAGCGAGCTTACTTGGTTGGGGACGCAATACTCTGACGCGCAAATTGCAGCAGTTGGATATTTCTGCCCCTAGAGTACCAACTAAAGAATAAAGAAACGCATAAAATACGATAATAAATTATTATTAATATCAATTACTTAAAATTAATATCGAAAATAAATGATAAATAATTAAAAATAATTGCAAATAGGGGTTGCCAAACAATTAAAACTCTATATAATAGCCAACCACTGAGACGCACTACCGAATCAGTTAACTGTCTAGATAGCGTTTGAGTTTAATCGCTTTTGATGATAGAGTAACGAAAATGGGGCTGTGGCGGAATTGGTAGACGCACCAGATTTAGGTTCTGGCGCCGCAAGGTGTGAGAGTTCGAGTCTCTCCAGCCCCACCATTTTCGGATAGTACATCTTAGACCAAATATCAAAACCTGCTTTTTAGCAGGTTTTTTTGTGTCTGGAATTTGGTGTTAGAACTATAAAATATCTTATCAAGAGCATTAATCTACTTTTCTACCCTTTCTAAATCCTTCAGCACCTCATCCGTACTTTTATAGCACCTCTCTACCCGCTTTGCCAATGCTTTCATGTACTTGCCATAGACAGAACTAATTAATAGAAAGGATTCCTTCACTATCATTGAATAATGCACTACGTTGATTTTTACGGAGGGTTTCACGTTGAATAATATTTCTTGCATCGACTTTTTCTAAAGGTAATCTTGTTTCGCGAGAAAGATCGCCATCGGCTATTAAAGATAAATAACGAGAACAACAAACTCTTAAAAAAGAAGTGAAATTGCCAATATCATGATCAGCATCGAGAGATTCAAGGTATAGCTTAGTGATCAGTTGATTAACCGTCATTTGATCACGAAATGACAACTCTTCTAATATATCCCAAAAAAACACTTCTAAACGAATTGAAGTGACAACTCCCTGAATTCGAAGCGATTTGGTTTTAGAGCTCCACAAGCTGTCGTCAGCACTAATAAAAAGTTGGCACATATATATATCCTCTCTCGATACTGGGGTCTATTGAACGTTCAACAGACCCGAATTAATGCTTATAGCAAGGCAACAAACTGCTTTAGCATCGCTGGGTGGGCAGGCCATGCAGGACCCGTTACCAGT
This sequence comes from Psychrobacter immobilis, assembly GCF_904846235.1. Classification (GTDB taxonomy): domain Bacteria; phylum Pseudomonadota; class Gammaproteobacteria; order Pseudomonadales; family Moraxellaceae; genus Psychrobacter; species Psychrobacter immobilis_C. Next base: position 164,611 of record NZ_CAJGZN010000001.1, on the reverse strand, counting down.
TGGCCATCTGTAATAGCGCCATCCATAGGTAACTCGATATACTCAGCGCCAGCCATTTCCATTTCTGGCTGACACGCAGGATAAGCAGATACTTTTTTACCTTTTAGTACGCCAGCAGCTGTCAGCATTTGTGGCCCATGGCAAACTGAGGCAATCGGTTTATCAGTATTTGCGAAATGCTGAATCATTGCAATGACCTTAGCATTCAAGCGCAAGTATTCTGGCGCACGTCCACCTGGCAAATACAAGGCATCGTAATCTTCTACATTGATATCAGCAAAAGACGCATTAAGGACAAAATTATGACCGCGTTTTTCGGTATAAGTTTGATCACCTTCGAAATCGTGTATTGAGGTAGCAATGCTATCACCTGCTACTTTATCTGGGCAGACCGCATCAACCTCATGCCCCATTGCTAGTAGTGCTTGGAACGGAACCATGTTTTCATAGTCTTCAACAAAATCACCGGTAATGATAAGTACTTTAGCCATGATATTCTCACTGTATTGTAATAAAACATTGTAATGAAATATGGGAACCCAAATTAGTTTGTAGCGACTTCGCTTAAAATGAGCCTGAATATCCATTCAAACATAAAAAACAACGACTAGGTAACATGTGAATACTACAAACAATCACTTTTTAAAATAAAATCATAAATTCAGCTATTTTCTAATAACTTCAAATCTATCAATATCTTATCCATCTTCTGATATCGTCTCTCTTCCCGCTTCGCCAATGCTTTGTCGACCATATATTGATAGTGACTATATTCTGATGACAATGTTGGAATGGGTTGCTGGCAATGCTGCATCGCCCACGCTTTTGATTTATCATGGCTGTCGGCGCTTACTTGAAACGGGCGTTTCCCTGTTAGTATCTCAACCATCATTATGCCAAACGCGTAGATATCACTTTGCACCGTTACACCCTGACCTTGCCAGCGCTCAGGTGCAAGATACGCTGGTGTGCCAGCAATATTTGGTTGGCTATTAGCCACTGTCATACGTTGTGATAAAGCAAAATCAGTGAGTAATAATCTAGGGGCCAGATCATTACTCATAGTATCTGCTGGCCACTCATCGTCAAAACCTTCAAGCAAAATATTACTGAGCTTAATATCATTGTGTAGCCAGCCAGCCTGATGCAAATTGGCTATCAAGTGTGCAGATTTCATGATGAAATGATGCTTTTGTGACGCTATCAATGACAGATGTTTTGAAGCGGTTAGCTGACTCGCCAAGCTACCATTAGGATAATAAGGCATGACCACTATAACTAGGTGTTTCAACTGCTCTAGTATTTGGACTTTTAGACAATGATGCGCCAATAGCGGCGGTGCGATAGCATTATCTTTGACTATCAATGAAGCATTTACAGCAGCTAAAATATCCGCTTCGTGAGTTAAATCGGCAGCGATAGGATAAGCGCCATCACTCAACTGCCATTTAATCATCACGCTACCAAATTGCGGATGCTGGGCACGTGTTAGTCCTTGGAAGTAAGTATTGTCGATATGTTGCGTTTTGGCATCTTGCGTTTGTTCTGTGCTTTGCTGAGCAATACGTTGATGCACTATCTGGCTAAAATATTGTGCGACCAGTTCTTGGGTAATAATGGGCAATAGCTGTATCGCCTGGGCTTGCAAGGCTTGCGTAATAGACGGATTACTGGCACTATTTTCCATGGTATTGTTTCTCATAATATAGTGAGATTACAGCCTTCCCATTCGTATCATTTCCAAAGATAATAATAGCGCGAATAATGATTACAAGTACTACGATTAATAGGTACTAAGATTGTAGGCACTGAAATTTTAGCAGCGTTAATTGTATTTTTGGGTATGGTATTAAAGACAACCTTAATTGCTAGAGCCACTATGTCACAACCAACTACCCCGACCATGCCATCTGATCAACCTACTTATGCCCTACCCGCACCTTTGTTAGACTTACTCAGTCAGTACTTACAAGAGCGAGTCACACCAACTATTGAAATCGACCCGAGCCAGCTTGCTTATCGCTGGGTTGGTGGTCGCACTGGTCACCTGCAGCCTTTGTCGGTCAACCTGTTTTTGAGCTTAGATGACTTACATGGTATCGATACGCAAAAATCGAAACTGGTACAAAACACCCGTCAGTTTATTAAAGGTTACCCTGCCAACCATGTATTGATGTCAGGCACACGCGGTGCCGGTAAGTCATCATTGATTCGCGCTTTGCTACAAGCTCATCATAGTGAAGGCTTACGTATTATTGAGGTTGCGCGCGATGATCTGCAAGTATTGGATAAGATTCGTGCTGCTATTAATGCCCTACCAGCAGATTGTCATTGCCGCTATATCGTATACTGTGATGACCTCGCTTTTAATGGTCAAGACGAGAGCTATCGTGCGCTAAAGAGCGTGCTCGATGGCTCGCTAGACTCTGAGCAAGACAAACTACTGGTCTACGCCACCAGTAATCGCCGTCGCTTGCTACCGCAGATGATGAAAGACAATGTCGATATCTATAATGGGCAGACGGATGAAGTCAATCCCTATGAGGCCATTGATGAGACCGTGTCATTATCAGATCGGTTCGGTTTGTCCCTCACCTTCCATCCTATGGATCAGCAGACTTATCTGCAAATCGTTCAGCATTATCTGAATTTAGAGCAGCAAAAAATCTCCGCTGATGTGGATAATGAGGCTAAGGAAATTTTAGCAAGTCAGTCTATGCCTGATAAGATCAGAAAGGATGCGCTACGTTGGGCCTCAGAACGTGGCGGTCGCTCAGGACGAGTTGCTTATCAATTTAGCCGTTTTTGGAGTGGTAAAACACAATTGGCTATCGAAGACAGTAAGCACTAGGTCATATTTAACGCTCAATCATATCTAAGCTTAGCCATGTCTAATCACTGCGTGCAGAGCCTATATACTGCACGCGATTCTCTTCTTGACTGCCCTCTTGATTGCTTACCGACTCAACAGCACCATTGACCATATATTGGTCAAAATCTATTGCTAACCAGAGATTGCCTTTGTAGACGCTCTCAGCATCTAAACGAATATATGCCATATTTGGCGTTTCGCTATCTGGATTATCAAATTTCTGATAGCGAGCGCTAAAGTGGGTCAAAATGATGTTTTTCAGGTTCATCTTTTGCGCGAATGTGCCCACCACATGCGCACTGCTATGCATTGGGTCATAGTCAGGGTTTCTGGCTTGAATAGCCATCATGACCTCATGCGTATAAGTGGCTTCATGCACCAATAAATCCGCATTGATAACGGCTTCGCTTAACAAATTTGGCGTATCATTGTCTCCTGCCACCACCACGCGCGTCTGCTGTATTTCCTCATTGATATAGTCTACTGAGTGCAATTGTCTATTATCCTCAGTCGTGACATCTTCGCCTTGCTGCAATTTACCCCACAGCGCACTTGCTGGAATACCATCTGCCACAAGCTTATCTGTATTAAGGATGCGGCGGCTAATAGTCTGAGTAATACCAAAGGCATGAGAAGCAACCCGATGTGATAGCCGCGTGATGTCAATATCAAGCTGATGTTGGTCGCTTAAGCTAATGTCGACTTTGTTCGTATCACCTTGCTCAGCTAACACCTCTTCAATCGCTACAAAATTAAGAGCAAAAGGTAAATACAATTCCGTGGTTAAGGTAATGGCATCAAGCAAAGTAGCAATCGCTTTTGGGGCAATCAAAGTCAGCGCATCACGACGTCCTGACATGGCAGCGCTTGCTAGTAACCCTGGCAGACCATAGCAATGGTCACCATGCACATGGGTGATGCAGATAGCAGCCATTTGATGCAATGAGAGCTTAGTATGTAGCAATTGCTGCTGTGTGCCTTCACCGCAATCAATCAACACCCATGGACGCGATTTCTTACTCTGATTATTCTGTTGCCGACTTCCTTGCTGTACGCCAGAGCTATGCGGATTCAAACACTCTATGGCCAATGCGGTCACATTACGCTGTTTAGTCGGTACACCCGCGGACGTACCCAAAAAGGTTAGCTTTAGCATAGTGATGCCTTTTATTTATCAGGAGTACTGGCTCAGAAGTACAAGTGCGTCTCTTCATTCTAAAACGATAACAGAAATAAGATAAACGAAGAATATGCCCTAGCTATGACAATTGGCATATCATGGTCTTTTGACCTTCAATCATTTGCCCACCATTGGCAGTGCACTCATTTACCATATTCGATTCGTAAGATTTCCAGCCACCATAAAAGCTTGCCACACATAGAATGACCACCAGAATTTTCTGTGACCACGATTTGATAGAGACTTGTTGGCTATTAATCTGTTGTCTATTATTTTCTTGCATACTGGTATCTTGCTTATTAAGTGATGTTTGAGTTGCTGACTGATTATTATCTTTGTCTAGACTATCTTGCTTCAGATTACCTTTATTCGAGGTATTTAGGTCTGTCATAACATTATCCTAAAAAAGGCTTTGTTTATTCATAAACAAAGCCTTTGGTCTACATGGCTACTTAAGCGTTGAGAGAGGATTATACCAGTATCCTCTAAAAATTCAGACGGCCACCCTTTTTTTCTGCTCGTTTAAAGGCATCTCGTTCTTCGCAGCGTTTGAGCCAGTTCAAAAGATTGGTATATTTACTCTGATCTAGACCTGCACCAGCATTGGCACCCAAGACTGCAAGATGCATTTGAATATCAGCGGCGCTAAATTCACTACCTGCAAACCAGTGATTTTCATGTAGATGACGCTCCATCATATCTAGCATCTTCTCCAAACCGCTACTGATCATGTTTTTTTCAATCTGACCTTGGATTTTTTTGCTGATAGGTTTGATTAGCATTGGCGACTGAGACACTACTTTTGTGAATACCAAACGCATGACCAACAGTGGCATCAATGAAGCCTCTGCAAAGTGTAGCCAAAACGTGTAGGCTTCCCACGCTGCTTCGTTATTATCTTCAGGTTTGAACTGCTTTTCTTTATCATAGTGCTTAATCAGATACTCAATGATAAACCCTGACTCAATCAGCACACGATCGTCCGCTTCTAGTATCGGCGCATTACCAATCGGATGCACTTGCTTTAGGCTGTCAGGAGCACGGTATGCCTTATTGCGCTCATAGCAAGTCAGTTTATAATCGGCGCCGAGCTCTTCCAACAGCCAAATAATACGAAACGAGCGCGAGTTTGCTAAATGATGAAGATGTAACATAAACCGTCCTAGTTATATATTGTAGTAAATCAGCCATAATATCTCAGATATAGCGCCATATGTTCACTCAATCGCGGCACTACTGCTCTCGATAATAGCGTAATTTCTACTTGTTTAATACTGCGAGTTGGCAGACATACTGGAAAACAATGTCTACCAAGTCAGTTCAATTTACATCTCAACCTACGCCTAAGACACTGTACTCTTCAACATCAATCTAAATGTAATGCTTCAATCTTGCGCGTCATTTTATCTATCTTTTGCTGATACTTTTTGATCTGACGGAATCGATGCGCGATTAGCACGCCTTTGATACGGCGATTTTTAAGACGACGACGTGGTGGGAAACTGCCCACTTGTGGCTCATTGTAGCCGTGTAAGCGGTCTTCACGTTTACGTGCCATATAGCCCAGTGCGCTATCAGCAATCATAATCAGCAGTGCGATGAAAATCATGCTGTACATCAGCATGGAGCCACCATCATGTAAGTTACGATCTAAAATTGCGATTGAGAAGATAAACAAGAATATCGGCTCAAGGTAGCACAAAGTCCCGAACAATGAGACAGGCAGCTTCTGACTGGCCACCATTGTTAGTGACATTGCAGCGGTACTGATAATGCCTAATAACGGCAACAGATACCAAAGCTTGTGGTTGGTGATTGCTACTTCAAAACCACCATTCATATACAGCGCGACCAATACCACTGGCAATAACAATACAAGGTCTGAAATCAAACCAGTAATAGGTGGTACTGCCAACTTGCGACGTAGTAGATAGTAAGGAGGATAACCCAAGCAAACAAACAAAGTCGCCCAAGAAATAGCGCCATACTCAAAAATATCGTAAGCGATACCAAGACCCGCACACACAATGGCAGCCCACTGAAGTAAGCTCATGTCTTCGTTGTAAAAGAACCTGCCGACAACAATCATAATCATCGGATATAGGAAGTAACCCAACGTTACCTCAAGCCCCAAACCATTGACTGGCGCCCACATAAATATCCAAATTTGTGCGCCCAAAATCGGTGTAGGTAATATAAATAAAAACCACTCTTTTGCATTTTTTAGTGTTTTTAAATAATCAAAAATGTGCTGCCACTGCTTTAATACGCTTACCAGCAGTACTAGACTAAAAAACATTGTCAGCACGCGCCACGAAGCGACTTGCGTACCTGATAATGGTTGCAGCAGTAGACCAAATAAGAACAGTAATGAGTATAAAAAATTTGCAGCGACAGCGGTGATTGTACCCTGCGAGGTTTGGTTAGTAGTCAGCATCACAACAGCCTTTAAAGATTGGGGCACATCCATGGCAATTTTTAAAAAAAACAAAAGCCTCAGACGAGAACGTCTGAGGCTTTTGCATATAAGGTCGTCGCGCAATCTAAGTTGAACGCTTTTGATGTACTAGGCTTACATCATGGTCGGCATTATGTCAAAGTCAGCATGAATAAGCAATGCCACTGTTCATCTAGTGTCTAAACTTTTAAATTCAGTAAATTTAATGCAGGTAAGTGCTTATTTTGCATCAAGTTGTTGGATTTTTTGCTGTATCTTATCCATCTTCTTTTGGTAACGACGAATCTTACGAAAACGATGGGCTTTTAGCACGCCATCGATACGCTGATTGATAAAATGACGACGCGGTGGAAAGCCGCCAATCTGAAGCTCTCTATAGCCATGCAAGCGGTCATTACGCTGACGAACAAGGTAGCCTTTTACACTATCGGCCATCATGACCAGTAGCGCAAGCGTAATCATGCCATACATAAAGAGCGAACCACCTTCTTCAAGGCTTTGACTCAGAATAGTAATAGACAACACAAATAACAGCATCGGCTCGATATAACTTAATGCCCCAAACAGTGATACTGGCAACTTGCTACTGGCAATCATCGTCAGCGACATCGCAAGCGCACTAAAAGCACCAAGCAGCGGCAATAGATACCAGAACTTCACATCTTGCGCCGCAACATCAAAACCACCCGTCATATATAGCACGATGAGCACGACTGGTGTCAATAGCGTCAAATCAAACAATAAGCCCGTAATAGGCGGTACAGAAAGGGTGCGCCGTAGCAGATAATATGGCGGATAACCCAAGCATACAAACAGTGTCACCCAAGAGACTGAGCCATACTGAATAATATCGTAGCCGATGCCGAGCGCTGCAAATATCGCGGCAGCCCACTGCAAGATGCTCATATACTCATGGTAAAAGAATCGACCAAGCACAATCATCACTAGCGGCAATAAAAAATAGCCCAACGTGACATCGAGACCAAACCCATTGACTGGTGCCCACATGAATAACCAAATCTGTCCACCTAGGATTGGCGCAGGCAGTATAAATATCAGCCATTCTTTTAGTGTCTTTAGCGTCTTTATATAATCAAAAACACGTTGCCACTGCTTAGTCAAACTGACCAATATAACCAAACTGAGCAACATCATGAGCACACGCCATGATGCTACCTGCGTCCCTGTTAAGGGCAGCATAAACAGTCCAAACAAAAACATCATCGAGAATAAAAAGCTCGATGCTACCGAAGCAACCGTTCCCTGAAAAGTTTGATTGGTCGTAAGCATAACAACAGCCTTAAAAAATAGAACCTTATTTACAGTATTGAAAAAATGAGAATAAAAAAACAAAAGCCTCCGACGATAACGTCAGAGGCTTTTTTCTAGAAAAATGCTAAGAGACTAGACTCAAAAGCTAATTACCAAGACTATTACTCGTCATCGTCTTATGCATAGTTAGTCTATTATAGATTGTCACTTGGTTTATGATCGTTTGCAATATCAATCACATCATCGACGTCAGTAGTTGCGGTATTGTCAGTTGTCGCATCAATATCTATCTGCTCCTGACCTTCTACCTCAAACGTACCGTCTTCTCTCATGGCATCGATAAGCTCATCATCGCTCTCTTCATGCTCAACACGTGCCATGGCAACCAGTTTTTCATCTTTTGACAGGCGAATCAGCGTCACGCCTTGCGTATTACGACCAGAGCTAGCGACATGCTCAACTGGCGTACGTACGAGCGTACCTTTATCAGAGATTAAGATAATATCATCAGTAGAGTCAACCTTGGTCGCTCGTACTAACGCACCATTACGCTCACTGGTCTTGATAGCGATTACACCGCCACCGCCACGATTTTGCGTATTGAACTCATCGATAAAGGTACGTTTACCAAAGCCATTTTCACAAGCAATCAAGATTTCACGTACATCATCTTCGATAACGACCAATGATTTGATAAATTCATCAGTAGCCAGACGCATACCGCGGACGCCTTTTGCCGTACGGCCCATCGCACGTGCATCATTCTCATCAAAACGAATGGCTTTACCACTTGAAGCGAACAACATCACTTCTTGGCTACCATTAGTGATTCGAGCGCTGACCAATTTATCACCGTCTTCTAATCCAACTGCAATCAAACCGTTCGAGCGAATATTGGCAAACTGCTTTAGCTCTACCCGCTTCACTGTACCGTTGGCCGTGGCAAAGAATACAAAAGGTGGCTCTGCTTGGTTGCTATCTTCTACCGAATCGTCATCATTGCTTACTTCTGATACTTCACTTACTACTGATGTATCTTCCACAATTTTTGGAATTGGTAGTATGGTTGTAACGGTTTCGTCGCTATTTAGACCAATTAGATTGACCAATGGACGACCACGAGCACCGCGACTGGCAATCGGCACTTCAAAACCACGTAAGCTAAAGACACGTCCACTATCAGTGAAACACAGTACCGTAGAATGCGTTGATGTCACGACTAAATGATCGATTACATCGTCTTCTTTCATTGCTGTGGCAGACTTACCTTTACCGCCGCGTTTTTGCGCGACATAATCATCAATCGGCTGAGTCTTAGCGTAACCAGTACGCGATACCGTCATAACGACCGTTTGCTCAGGGATAAGGTCTTCGCGACTAAAGTCCATGCGTGAATCGATGATATCGGTACGGCGCTCATCACCGAAGTTATCACGAATCTCGATCATCTCATTAGAGATAATAGCCATCAGCTTATCAAAATCGCCAAGGATAGACTCTAAGTGTGCAATTTCACGCAGTAAATCTTGGTATTCTTCGGTCAACTTATCTTGCTCAAGGCCAGTCAGACGATGCAATTGCATATCTAAAATCGCATTGACCTGCTCAAGTGACAAACGATAACGCTCTTCGCCTTCGATTAGACCAAACGGCGCCTTAGGATCTTCGCCTTCGATAAACTCAGGACGTACTGATTGACTACCAGCAGCTGTAAGCATCGCAACGACGCTACCTGAACCCCACGTGTTATTTAATAAGCTTTCACGTGCTAGGCCACGGTTTGCAGAAGCTTTAATCGTCGCGATAATTTCGTCGATATTGGCTAGAGCAACCGTTAGACCTTCTAGCAAATGACCACGAACGCGGGCTTTGTTCAATTCATAAATCGTACGACGTGTCACCACTTCTTGACGATGACGGACAAATGCAGCGATAAGCTGACGCAAGGTCAATAGTTTTGGCTGACCATTATCCAGCGCCACCATATTGATACTAAAGCTAGACTCTAGCGGCGTTTGTAGAAATAGGTTATTAACAATAACTTCAGCAGTCTCGCCGCGACGCAAATCAATAGCTATACGCATACCATCTTTATCAGACTCATCACGAATTTCGCTAATACCTTCGATTTTTTTATCACGGACCAGCTCTGCGATACGCTCAATCAACTTGGCTTTGTTAGCCTGATAAGGTACTTCGGTGAATACGATGCGCTCACGATCGCGGTTGACGCCAGAATTGCTCATCGGCTCGATATGATAACGACCACGAATATGCAAGCGGCCTTTACCCGTACGATAAGCATCTAAAATGCCCGCGCGACCATAGATAATACCGCCCGTAGGGAAATCAGGACCTGAGATATGCGACATCAGCTCTTCAGCTGAAACTTGTGGATTTTCAGCATAGGCCAAACAAGCATTGATCACTTCGGTCAAATTATGCGGGGCCATATTGGTCGCCATACCAACGGCAATACCCGTCGCACCATTGACCAATAGGTTAGGAATACGCGCTGGCATCACACTTGGCATGCGCTCAGAGCCGTCGTAGTTGTCTTCCCAATCGACCGTGTCTTTGTCCAAATCAGCGAGCATCTGGTGGGTCAGTTTGGTCATACGTACTTCGGTATAACGCATCGCTGCCGGAGGATCATCATCGATCGAGCCAAAGTTACCTTGACCATCAACCATTGGGTAGCGCAAGCTGAAATCCTGCGCCATACGTACGATGGCATCATAGACGGCACTATCGCCATGTGGATGGTACTTACCGATAACATCACCGACCACACGTGCTGATTTTTTATACGGTTTATTATAGTCGTTTGATAGCACGTGCATGGCATACATCACGCGGCGGTGTACAGGTTTGAACCCATCACGCACATCAGGCAGCGCACGCGAGACGATCACGCTCATCGCATAATCCAAATACGACTGCTTTAGTTCATCTACGATGCCAATAGGACTGACCGATTCGCTCATATACACTCCTTCACTCACATTTTTTTCTAACGTTGACACATCGCTTATGGCACCCGTAGATCATATAAAAATACTGCCACATAAATGGGCAGTCATGACCAAAATAGACACCATAAAAAAACACTGCTACACGTGCAAAACAATAGGAAAATAGCGATAGTTTTAATGTTTAATAAAAGAAGCTATTTTAGCACAAATTTGCTGATTTAGGGGGTTCTGAGTACCATTAAAATCAAGCTAGACGGTTCATTCACAGTGATATTTTGAATTATCCATACACACTAAAATAATTCTAATGGCAGGTTTTTTTTGATTGGCTGATTTTGCCATTTTTACAGACGAACTTACCATCTGCTGAGCAATGAGACACCCCGCCCATTTTTCCTGAACAAGGCGTATTTCGAGCTTGGGCTTGGCTCATAGATGTAAAGGCAAATACTAGAGCGAGTAGCGCTGTGCTGATTGATTTCATTGTTTATTCTCCGTATCTGATGGATATTAAATAGAAAAATACTATACTCATTGGCTACAGCTCGACAAGATTTATTTTGACTAACTGAGTGGATACTTATATTTCTATCTACAGTTCAACATGACATTTGATTTAACGCTAAAATCTTGAGCATAGAGCTCATACGTGGTTTGCATATAAGCTCTATTGGCAAACAACTAGGATGCTTAGAATATTTAGCCAATACAACAACACCTACAACTGTCTCTGACGTGAACTGATTGTTTTCATGAGCATGCTTTTTTTACAACCATAATTCTTTCATAAGCATACTATTTTCAACAGTCATATTATTCTCATGAGCACATTATGATTTAAACCACTTTGATGCAGCTATTTTTTGAGTGATACTGGACAAAAAAATTCTAAACGCTACACTACCTCATCTTTTATAGCACTTACATAACGACCTAACAGGCTACTTTTATTATGGATATCATTCTTGCAATTGTTTGGATTTTAGCAATGGTGCTATACAGCTTTTCGAGCGATTATGTTGCTAGCTTTCCTAACCATAACAATCGCGCTGTACCCTATGTCCGTTGGGGAGCACTTTTAGTCGCTATGGCTTTATCAGCATACTTGTCAAAAGCCTACCAAGAAAACCTACAAGGCAACGGTATGTGGGTGTTTGTTATCGTGGTATTTGTCGTTATTGTTTTAGCGAAATTCGTTTTTAAATGGGTAATTAACAGACGTTTGAAACGCTAGTTCATACTGAATAGTTTTATTAATTTGACCCTCTTACTTATTGAACTAAATACCTTATGCCAATTAGACATCAAGATAGCCAGCCTGACTCAAACCTTTCTATACCAGCAGAAAACGATCGAGCAGATCGTAGTTTCGATGCCATTGCCGATCATTTCGAAAAGAAAGTCTATGGTGGTTTAAAAGGCGAGATTCGATTGGCTGTGCTACGCCGTGATATTTTCGAATATAGCGCACAAATGAGTGAGGCGCTTGGGCGACCTTTACGCATCTTGGATGTGGGTGCAGGGCTTGCGCAAATTGCGATAGAACTTGCTGCTCAAGGTCATAACGTAGTCATAAATGACATCTCAGCAAATATGCTTGAGAAGGCAAAAGCGAGCGCAGAGAAAATCGATAAAAAGCTAGACATCACTTGGTATATTTGCCCTTATCAAGCGCTTGAAGAAAAACTGGCTCAGACAGAGACAGAGACAGAGACAGAAAAATTTGATTTGATTATGTCGCACGCGCTACTTGAATGGTTAGCAGAACCAGCGGCGGTCATGGACTTTTTTGATAAGCACTTAATAGATGGTGGCGCGCTATCCGTCTGCTTCTATAATCCAGCAAGTTTCGATTATCGCAATCTTATCATGGGAAATTTTAACTTACTCGATAGCTTACTTGATGGTAACGATTACAAAGCGGACAATAAGAAAAGCCTCACCCCGAACTATCCCGTGGCTAAAGAAGAAGTCGAGTCTTGGCTCAAAGCGCATGATTATCAGACGGTACGTAGCAGTGGCTTGCGGGTATTTCATGATTATGCGCCGCTCAAGCGTGGCGGTCACAACGACCCAGATGCAGTGATTAGAATGGAGTTACGCTACTCACAATTAGAGCCGTACAAGTGGCTTGGTCGTTATTTACATATTTTGGCTAAACGGTAAATTTAGACGATAGCTCAAAAATGGATGAAGACGGCTAAACCTCTTCATCCATTCTCGATGATCTATCGTATTCTGACCAAGTAGTGGCATTGATGTCTTTTTCATCAAAGACTACAACATGCTCTAGCAAAGGCAAGATGCCAATATACGAGCCGATTGCATGATTATGATGGCTCGCAACTAAGGATAAGACAGTCTGTCCGTCATCTAACTGCAGTCGGTACAAATAGTTGGCACCGCGAAACACACGTCCAATAACTAAAGCTGTCTGGGTACTGTCATCATCATGAATAATATCATCAGGGCGTACAAGTACTTTGATCGGTGTACCGTTTGGATAGTCATATTCGCAATACTGTGGCTGGCCTGATTCATCATAGACTTCCATGCGACGATAGATATTACCTAGCGCCGTCTCAACATGACCTTCTTTGATAATGCCGTCTACCATCGCGCCTTCGCCTACGAATTCAGCGACAAAAGGACTGACAGGCTCATGATACAGCTCGCTTGGCCTTGCCCACTGTACCAATCGTCCTTTATCCATTACCCCTACTTTATCCGCTAGCGCGAACGCTTCATTTTGATCATGAGTGACCAAAATTGCTGTGGTGTTGGTACGTTTAAGAATATCACGGACATTCATTGCTAGTGATTCACGCAGCACCACATCTAGATTAGAGAATGGTTCATCAAGTAATAGTAGTTTTGGTTTGGGGGCTAGCGCTCTTGCTAGAGCCACACGCTGCTGCTGACCACCAGAAAGCTCATTTGGACGTTTGTCTGCATGTTCAGTCAATTCAACTAAACTTAGCATCTCAGCCACACGGGCTTTTTTGTCAGCAGCTGACCACTTATTGAGACCAAAGGCGATGTTTTTTGCCACGCTTAAATGCCCAAACAGAGCATAGTCTTGAAACACCATGCCCATGCCACGCTTGGCTGGCGCAACTGCAAATGATTGACGAGCAGTTTTCTCTGTTAGGCGTTGGTTGTTTAGATAAATAGTGCCGCCACGACTTTGCTCCAGTCCCGCGATTGCTCGTAGCGCTGTGGTCTTCCCGCAGCCACTATAACCCAAGAAGCAACCAATCTCTCCTTGCTCGAGCATCAACGACATGCCATTAACCACAATAGTATCGTCATAGCCGACAATTAGGTTTTGTACACTAAAATAAGGATCTGTCGCGATATGTTTCTCAGTATTTTGTTGTGAGGTATTGCTTTGTTCTACAGTTTTATTCGGCTGAACTGGATTGATTCTATTTTGTGACAGTGCTGATTTTGCTACAGGCATGTGATTAGCCCGAGCCTTTTCTGACTTAGAATTTGTAGAGTCGTTCATTGAATCAGTGTACATAAACGGTACCAGTTCGCTATTAGTAAGTAAAACCATCGATAAAACAGGGCAAATTATAATATAGCTGACACTATGAGTGTGCTGTTAAACTTATGCCAAATTATTGCTATTAGCTGTGTTGTTACTAGCTGTGTTTGTCGCTTTGACGTAGTAATATCCAGACAGGGAGCAATCCAACTAGCACGATTAGCAAACTCGGCAATGCGGCTCGTCCCCACATACCTTCACTCGTCATTTCAAATACTCGTACTGCAAGCGTATCCCAGCCTTGACGCCTTGTCATTAGCGTAATGGGCATCTCTTTCATCACTTCGACAAAGCCCATCAATAATGCGGTCAATACACCAGGGCTAAGCACAGGCAGCATCACATGACGCCAGCGCTGATAAGGACTGTCGCTAAGTAATTTTGCAGCAGCCTCTTGATTGACGGTCAATCGCTGCAACTGTCTGTCAACTGGCTGAAAGCTCACCGTCATAAAACGCGTCGATAACGCCAGTAGCATAACAATGACACTGCCAGAGAGCACTTGCTGTGAGGTGATACCAAAGGCAATCATTTGATTATCAAGCCACGCAATAGGTATAAATATCCCTACCGCCAATACAGTCCCCGGTGCGACATAGCCTAAATTGGCTAAAGTGGTCATTAGCTTAGTCGATTTATCAGGATACTGCCGTTTGATCCACGCAATAATAATGGCCAAAAAGGCAATAAACAGCGTGGTCATACTAGCAATCATGAGGCTGTTGGTGACAAAATCAATGTAACGTGCATCAAAATCTTGGCGAAAGTTAAGTGCTGTCCAATAGATGAGCTGTAAGAAAGGAATTAAAAAGGCAACTAAAAAGATCAGCGTACACAGCAGTGTCATGGCGAGTTTGGCAGGTTTGCTGGCATCAAAGCGTTGGCTGCTACCTTGGGTAAGTGAGCTACCACGCTTCGCTTGCCAATACTGCTCAAACAATACCACGATAAAAATCACACCAATAAGCAAGGCTGCTAACTGAGCCGCTGTGGTCAAACTAAAAAAACCAAACCATGCTTTATAAATGGCGGTAGTAAAAGTATCGACATTGAATACAGATACTGCACCGAAGTCCGCTAAGGTTTCCATACTAGCTAGCAATAAGCCACCAATGATCCACGGTAATGCTTGCGGTAATGCCAGACGAAAAAATACACGGCTACGACTCAAACCTAGCATCTGCCCCGCTTCTATCGCTCGCCTGCCTTGTGACAAAAATGCCTGACGCGCGAGCAAATATACATAAGGGTAAAACGCTAGCGATAATACCAAGCCTGCGCCCCATACGTTCCTTATCGACGGTATGGCAGTGCTGATACCGGAATCGCGCAGAGCTGTCTGTAGCGGCCCACTAAAGTCAACAATCCCAATAGTGACAAATGCCAATACATAAGCAGGGATGGCAAGTGGCAACATCAACGCCCACGAAAAGAAACGCTGACCAGGGAAACGATACATACTAGTGACCCAAGCCAGAGCAGTACCAATAGTACCTGAAACGACAGTCACCATTAGCAATAAAATTGCCGTGTTTTTGAGCACTTGCGGCAGTACATAGTCTGCCATATGTGTCCAAATCTCTGCCACTGGCTGAGTCCACGACAGCAGCACGATTAAAATCGGTACTAGCATAAACAACGAAATCAGCCCTAAGACTGATTTCGAGATAATACGTTTACGAAGGGCGTGGTCTTGGCTGACAGTCTGCTGGTCGTTAACACCGTTATTGACAGTATCATTTTGACTAACAGACGCATCTGGCGTTGTGATCATATTATCATTACCGTGTCATACGTATAGAGACCTTGTAAGCTTATACCAACCTCAAAATCGTCATTACTTGAATAACTGATCTGTAATAACTAACCTTTGAACCTATTCTTTAAGAACTATTGTCTCGAAGTTATGATTTTGCGATTGGTATCAGTATTACTGGCGATCCCTTATTTATAACCCGCTTTATCCATCATTTGGATAGCTTGAGTTTGTAGTTCACCGAATTTCTGTACATTGATATCGTCTTTTTTGAACTCGCCCCATGATCTAAGCATGTCTGACTCATCGATACCTACTTTTACTGGGAATTCTTTGTCAGAGCTAGCATAGAGACCTTGTGCCTCGTCAGATGACAACCACTCTATCAGTTTAAGCGTACCATCTGGATTGTCCGAACCTGCAACCACGCCAGCGCCTGAGATGTTTACGTGCGTACCAGTCGTATCTTGGTTTGCCCAGAATATTTTAACAGGGAAGTTTGGTTTTTCGTCCAATAGACGACCATAGTAGTAGCTATTGGCAATACCTACTTCACACTGACCAGCAGCGATAGCTTCTAACATCGCAACGTCGTCACTGAACACATCAGTCGCTAGGTTATCAACCCACCCTTTAATAACTGCTTCGGTCTTCTCTTCGCCCAAATGCTCCATCATGCTAGCGACAAGCGATTGGTTATAGACCTTTTTAGAAGTACGTAAGCATAATTTGCCTTTCCATTTTGGATCGGCTAAATCTGCATAAGTAGATAGCTGGTCAGCAGTGACTTTGCTTGGGTCATAAAAGATAGTACGTGCACGTAGTGACAGACCTGTCCACTGACCTTTTGGATCACGGTATTTTGCAGGGACTTTAGCTTCTAATACAGTAGATGATACTGGTTGTAATAGGCCTTGCTCTGCAGCCTGCCATAAGTTACCAGCATCAACGGTCAATAGCATATCAGCTGGGGTATTCTGACCTTCAGCTTTTAGACGCGCCATCAAAGGCCCAGTTTGGTCTGTAACCAGTTCAACTTTTACACCTGTTTGCTCAGTATAGCGATCTAACAATGGTTTAATCAGCTGCTCATTACGTGATGAGTAGATAGTAATTGTCTGACCATCAGCAGTCGTAGCTTCGTCAGTTGCTGCTTGCTGCTCAGCACCTGTTTCTGTTGACTCTACTTCTACGCTCTCTTCTGTGGTTGAAGAATTACTACAACCTGCCAAACCCAACATCATGCCAAATACGGCTGCAGGTAGAATAAGCTTCGTAGAGGTTAGATTAGCGCTGATAGCGTTCAATGACATGGTTTTCCCCATAGTAATGCTGTAAAAAAAGTAAGACGGATGGTGAGACAAAACAACAGTGATTATAACGATGATTTGCTAAGCGCTAGCAGTAATCAGGCCATAATATATCAAAGCAACATACTAATGGAAGTGAGATTAATTATCAATACATTTGTTTAACTGGTAAATATACCTGTGATGAGTCTTTAGCATTGATTTTTAAGAACTATTTTTTAACCGCTCTTTCCATAGTTTGGTCTAGCGACGCGTTTTAGTATCCATCTAAAGCAGCCATTGTCCCAATATTGCATTGACTGCAGCTTCTGTACGTAAGATACGAGAGCCTATATGTACAGGCGTGCAGCCTTGAGCTAACAACAGCTCTATCTCATAGTCAATCCAACCACCTTCAGCGCCTATACAGACTAGATTTGGTAGCTCTCGTGATGGTTGCTGTTGTAAAAATTCAGAAAAGGACTGCTGACTATAAGGATGCGCGACAATCGCTTGACTGCTTATTAGGCTTCCAAGTGAGTCTTCGACAAATGGCTTAAAACGTTTTTGTAGCGTAATACTAGGAACGATCGTATCGATGCTCTGCTGTAGACCTTCTAATACAAACTCGTCAACCCGCTCAAGCATTGGGCTTTGCCAATAGCTTTTTTGAGTACGATAGCTATTGATAAGAATGATATCGCGTACACCAAGCGCCGTCATATCCATGATTAAACGCCGTAGCACTTTAGGACGCGGTAACGCCAAAATGACAGTCAAATCTAATTTGGCTGGCGGCACAGTATTGAGCTGAACGTTACTTAACTGAATGCTGTCAGCGGTAATATCTTCGATAACAGCAGTACCAAGGTTGCCACCGATCTGGCCAATTTTAAGCGTATCACCGACTTTTGCGCCCAGCACTTTAGTCACATGGCTGACTTGAGACAAGGAATCGATTTTTGCTGCGTCTGCTGAGAAGTTTTCAGCAGGCAATAATATACAGTTCATAAATTATCTTGGTTAGAAGACATCTCGATTGCGTCTTCAATCATAGTAAATTGGCGGGTCAATACCGCTTGCTGCTGTATCGTCATTTGCTCGCCAGCTTGCCCAGCCTGCACGGCCAATGGCAAATTACACAACCAAGTCTCTAGCTGCGTATAAATGCTCACAGCGTCTTCACGGTTATAAGCTGTTTTCTTACGAGAGGATTTTTTATTCGCCTCTAACTGATCATCACTGACTATCTGTATATCCGAACTACTTGAGTTATCTGACTCAATTGGACGATAGAAGTCATTATTTGGCTGATATACAGCGCCTACTTCAGCCAGTTTGTCTATTACGCTTTGGCACGACTGAGTATAACGTCCCATGAGTACAGGCGTGGCCACACTTGCAGGCTCCACTGGATTATGCCCACCAATATCTACCAGCGAGCCGCCCACAAATGCTACATTTGCCAATGTATACCAAGTCATCATCTCACCCATGCTGTCTGCTAGATAGACTTGCGTATCTGCATCAAGCACGTCTCCATCACTGCGCCGAGCCATATTTAACCCAGTTTTCTGAATGAGTTCTGCTACTGCGTCAAAACGCTCAGGATGTCTAGGGACAATAACAAGCAATGTATCTGCTAATGTGGCTTGAGACAGTAGTTGCTGCTGCAATGACAACGCTGCTGCCTCTTCGCCATCATGAGTACTCGCAGCTACCCACACAGGACGATCTGCTATACCAAAATCTGCTCGCAGATCAGCTTTCTTACTATAAATACGGTTATCTTCTACCGCTTGGTCATCAGTTTTGGACGCATTGATTACCCACTTTAATGAGCCTGCCACGCGAATTTGGGCGCTACTAGCCCCTAGTTGCCTAAAGCGTTTAGCAGAGTCGCTGTCTTGCGCAATTATTAAGGAAAGGTTTTTCATCATGCTGGCGCTAACTGCACCAATTTTTTGATAGCTCTGAAAAGAAGAAGCAGATAGTCGACCGTTGACTAGGATACTTGGAATACAGTGCTGGGATAATTTGGTCAAGATATTTGCCCATAGCTCTGTTTCTACAAATAAGGCAGCAATAGGCTGTACATGCGTCAAGAAAGTCTCGATAACGGCAGGGCTGTCGACTGGCACATAGCTATGACTCATCTGACCCTGAGCTATCTGTTCTGCAAAACGACTGGCACCACGGGCAAAACCTGTCTGAGTCGTATTGGTCAACCATATCTGATAGCCATTAGCCAATAACATATCTAATAAAGGTGCAACCGTATTGGTTTCGCCTAATGAGACTGCGTGGCACCAAATTACCCCTTTATCGCTATCAGCATTGACCACTGGACGCGGTGGATACTGCTTACCAAAACGCTGATCGATTTCCTGTTGATAGTTATCGTTTTTATGAGATCGACGCCATACTTGCAGACGATATAGTGGCTTTAGCAGCCTAATCAGAGACTGA
Source organism: Psychrobacter immobilis (assembly GCF_904846235.1). Classification (GTDB taxonomy): domain Bacteria; phylum Pseudomonadota; class Gammaproteobacteria; order Pseudomonadales; family Moraxellaceae; genus Psychrobacter; species Psychrobacter immobilis_C. The sequence goes on along the minus strand of NZ_CAJGZN010000001.1, from coordinate 144,787 downwards.
TAATATAAAGGTGTCTCGTGTACCGCACGATTAGGCGATGATACAGGGTCAATTGGATTTGCAGAGTGGTCAGACGGGGTATTAGATGATGGCATGGAACAGCCCAAATTAGTTATGAATCAAACAATAAAAGGGTAAAGGTAGAGCGCGCCAATTCTACCTGAATTTAAGCTGTAACAATAAGCTTTTAAAAAGTTACTGAGTAAATAGTTATTAGATAATGATTGTTAGATAATGACTATTATCAATAAAGCGACTGCGATGATTGCGCCAATTAACAGCTGATAGCGCTTGGTGCTGTGCTGCTCTTGTTTCTGTGTGGTCAGCAGCATTTCTGCTTGCTGCCATTGCTTGACCAGATTGGCTGCTTCTGCATGACCATTATCTGCCGCTTGCTCTAACCAGTATTTACCGCTATCTATATCTTGTGATACCCCTATTCCTTGGTAATACATTTTACTGAGTAGACGCTGAGCACGGCTGTCGTTTTTGCTAGCGGCTTGATTGACCCACTCTACGCCAGATTTTTTAGAATCATCGCTATTTGTAGCCAAACCTTCACCTAACAATTCATACATGGCCAAACGTAACATAGCAGCTGTATTACCATCTTCAGCAGCCGATTGTAGTATTAAAAGCGCTTTGTTTTTTGCCGTGTTGTGATCATTTGAAAATATAACTTGGCGACGAGGCTTGTTCTGCTTGGCAATATGCTGCTCGAACTGATCCAGTACTTTGCGTGCTTGCAGATACTGGACATCACCAGTTGGTTGTGGCACCGTTATCTCATCTAATTCTATAAGCAGTTGCGTAAACATCTCTGGCGTTGATGTATTCTTTACAGATGACGTAGGCTTGGCTGTTGGCTTCATTACTTTAGTCAGCTCAGGCTTTATTGGACTCTCAGACTCAGGAGGTACTACGTTTGCTTGGTTACGCTCAGCTCCTATCGATACTTCTTCTTGCTTTTCCAGAAGCTCACTCGATTGGCTAGTACTGACATGCATATTTGAATCTGCGCTCGGAGCGATGCTATCAGTGACTTGATGAGTGGTTGCTTTGTGCGTTATTGCTTTGTGCGCTGTTAATTCGGACACTGAATGAACGTCGTTACTTAAAATAGTTGGTAGTCTAAGGCTAACCGCTTGATATAACCCACTATCTACTTGCCCGCCTTGTACTGCGTCAAACTGCCGATCAATATGACCAAACAGACGCAGCCCTATTGGCTCTAGTGCAAAAAATAAGCGCTCTTTAACCCCACCATTATCATAACCAACAGCCATATGCTGATAAAAATCATCGGTGATCAACGTTAGCTCAGGGTAACGTTTACGCAGCTCAAAATGACCATACCAATGTGGCTTGCTTTGCCACTGTTGCGCCAATACACGACCGGCATAAAACGCCAAAAATACCATAAAATTACGATAGCGTTCATCGACCAGCAGCATCGTCTCATCCCATATACCGCTCTTAATCATATCTCGGCGCACTTGGGATAATAGCGTGTCGATACGCTGTAAACTCTCAAGCGACTCGTCTAGTGTACAAGCGCGCAGCTCAGTTTCGTAGGCGATACCACCTGCAATAGGACGCTCAGCTAAGAAATCTTGCCAATAGCCTTCTGCAATATAGTCCAGTGGTGTTAAAGGTGATGCAGACATAGACGGACGTGACCTCTTTGCAGATAAATAAACCCAAAAAGTATAGGCTATAAAAGTGCTACGACTAAAATAATAGAACGGTACTGGTAGATTACCTTACCTTAAAAGTTCGAGTGCTACAATAAAGGACTGAACAAGCGCACGACATTGTCAAACAAGCGTTTTGATCCGTGACGCTGTTGCCACTCATCACTATCTAGGATTCGGCAGTTTTCTAAATAGACTTCCTGACATTCCGCTACTTGGGCAACCATTTCTGGCGTATAAATCGCCAAACTGACTTCCATATTTAGATAAAAGCTGCGCATATCAATATTAACGGTGCCAAATAGACAGTAGTCATCATCGATAACCACTGTTTTTGCGTGTAGCAAACCGCCCTTAAACAAGGCAATCGTTACCCCAGCATCCAACAACTCTTGATAATAGGCTTGAGAGGCATGCTGTACCAGAAATGAATCAACCTTTTCAGGAACAATAATCGTCACATCAACGCCGCGCTTAGCCGCTATCGTCAGCGCGCCCGATAAGGATTCATCAGGGACAAAATAAGGCGTGGTAATACGAATACGCTTATTGGCACGATGAATTACGGTAACTAATGTATTGTAAATCACATGAGCCGTTAGCTGCGGTGCTGAAGGTATTAGCTGCGCTAAGACTTTGTCCACGACAGGCATCTTTGGTACGACAATCGAGGTGGCACCTATATCTGGCTGCTCATGATCATCAACCGTATCCGCCAATACCTTCACTCGGCTATTTAAGTCATTGATAGTCGGATGCATCACATATAACTTACGGGTATAGTTATTAACCCGTTGATGCAGCTCAGCAAGATTGTCATTACTTTCAGCACCGATGTCGGTAACAATCACCTTAGCCATCGCTGTATTAATACTAATCGAGTGCTGGCTAGTCGTTCGTAGCGCCACATCAATCCATTGACCAACATTTTTATTTTGCTTAAAAAACCTTGGATCAACCAAATTAAAGCTACCGATATAGCCAATATGTTCATCGATAACCACCATTTTACGATGATTGCGCAAATCAGAACGTTTAAATAATGTCTTAAACAACCCTACTGGCAATGACTGATGGACATAAACCCCTGCTTTTTCTAATTTGCGGTGCACGCTGCTATTAATAAAGCTAAAGCTGCCCACACTATCGGCCAATATATGACACTCTACGCCGCGCTGAGCTGCTACAGATAGCGCTTCTATGACTTCTAGCACCTGTCCTTTTGGATAGACAATATAAAACTCCATAAGGACAATACGCTGGGCTGCATGGATATCTTCAATCAAACGTTGAAAAATAGAAGCAGGATCCGTCAACAGCTGCATTTGATGATTGGGAAATACACCAAACCCGGTCCAGCGCGTTCCTATTTGGCTAACACCGCGGTAGTTGGCTGGTAATAAGTCCTGCCCTTTGTCAAAAATCAGATGCTCACGCCTTGCCATATCATTCATCAAGATGCTGGCTTGATCCACGCGTTCACGATAGCGCCGTCCAATCATCGGCTCACCGAGCAGGATGTACGCCACAAAACCAAATATTGGCAACGTGTAAAGCACAGCCACCCAAGCGATAGACACGCCAATATTGCGCTGCACAGAAACCACTCGCAGCGTCATTACTATCATAAGTACAATATGCAGCACCAGACCTAGACCCGCTAAGTCTCCCCAGGTCCAGCTAGTAAAAGTATCTTTAATAGTAAAAGTGTTTATATTGGCCTCCATCAACCGTGTTCAACGAATAAAGCATCCATAGTATAGTAGCTTTTCACCGCCAAACAACAAATAATGATAATAAGTGTATTTTTAGAAATGCTATATAATACATGGCTTTGAGTGCTATTTTTGATAGATTACAAGTCCGATTTATAATTATTTTCTAAAAATATTAAAATAACATTTGACACCCAACTGTAAATCTATATAATACACTCCCACAGCAACGGAGCTTAGTGACAAACTTAAGAGCTCAGTTGAAGTTGAATAAATTGCCTAGCAATTGTTCGAAGGGTGATTAGCTCAGTTGGTAGAGCGTCTGCCTTACACGCAGAATGTCGGCGGTTCGAATCCGTCATCACCCACCACTTCTTAGCAAGTGGCTAAACAAGCTAAGAGACCTAAGCAGCGGTAGTTCAGTTGGTTAGAATACCGGCCTGTCACGCCGGGGGTCGCGGGTTCGAGTCCCGTCCGCTGCGCCATATTTAAAACGAATTTAAACTTACGAGTTTAAGCAAGTTTCGCCTCAAACATTAGATTGTTTGAGGTTTTTTTGTGTCTATAAAACAACTCATTATTATAGCTTTCATGCTTTATGTCTTCTCGTTAGAAGCAGCTTATTCCTTATTATGATATACGACTTAAAATAATTAACAGACGCTTTATCTTGAAGAATGAGCGACTTCTTTAGCTTAACGTGGCAAAATGATAATTTGAGCACAACTAATAAAATCTCCCAAACTTTAATCGCTATAACATACATAATGTTGATTAATGCAATAACAACAGGCTTATTAACAAGTGCAACAGATTCGTTAGGTATAGCACTATCAACAACTATAGCTATATTGTTTAGCAGTGTAGTCTCAATTAATATTATGATGATAAATACAGCACATACTGGTAGATTCAATTGATAAAAGTACTCAAAGGACAGCTATGTTCTGGATATATACATTACTCTTGTTGATGGTTCTAGTTGGTATTTACACTATCTCTGCACTGATTTTCGATTTTTACATACTAATCAATGCTAGAAGAATTTGGGCTGAGGTAGTAGAAGTTAATACTATTGAAAAATCAGTCTCAGGGCTAGAAGATTACAGTTTATTTACTTTGAGGATAAAGTATTCTTATACCGTAAATAGCAAGGAATATACTTCTACTAGTATCAATGCTTTTTTTGACTTTACTAGAGAAAGTAAAACAGATATTTTAGAAAATATAAAAATTACTGACAATCATATAAAAATTTACGTATTAAAATCATTTCCACAAATATCTATGACAAGCCCTCTCAAAGTAAACAAGAAAATCTTAGCTATTGCTATAACTATAGGTATCATCCTTCCAAGCATTTTGAGTTATCTTCTCATAGAGAACCAAACTATTTTTGATATATTATCAAGTGTTCTTAATTAGACTAACGTTAATACATGAAGAGTTGTATTTTATTGGAAACGATAGTCATAGATGCATAAGAGCTCTCTCTGGGAAAGAGGTTTTTGATACATAATGATCTGAGTTATGAAGCTTACATTAGATTCTTGCTAAAATCCCTATTGTGGGTAGGACTCATGTTTTTATTAATTGTTGGTTGATTATTATCATAGATACAATAGGCGCATGTTTTAGTGCTATGGACGTTGACTTATTCGGCTCACACTAGCGATTAACGCTACCATCACTACACCCATGACAATCAGAATACCAGACATCATATGCGCCGCCTCATAATTGAGCGCTTCTACCTGCTCATATATAGCAATCGATACCACTTTAGTTTCGCCTGAGATGCTGCCGCCTATCATCAGTACAACCCCAAACTCCCCAATGGTATGAGCAAAGCTCACCAAACTCCCCAAAATAATACCCACGCGCGCTTGCGGTAAGGCTACCTTGACGAAGCGGCGCAGACGACTGGGTTCTAAAAGATGCGCGACTTCCGTGACACTTTGCGGAATACGCAAAAACTGTGCATACACTGGCTGTATATAAAAAGGCAGTGAGTAAATAATAGACCCAACCACTAGACCTTCAAAAGTAAAAATAAGCGGACTAATATTGTGCTCAATCAGCCATTTACCGATACCCATACTTGGACTTAGCAGTAATAATAAATAAAAGCCAATAACCGTAGGCGGGAGTACCAGAGGCATGGCAATGATGCCCATGAGCAGAATTTTGAAACGCCCAACTGCCTTCTTTTGACTTGGTTTGGCAAGCCAATAAGCCATAGGGGTTGCAAACAACAGTAAGCATAAGGTCGTGATAGAAGCGAGCTTAATACTTACCCAAAATGGACTGAGCATATCTGACATAAGAGACTGGTCGATCATATAATGTCACGGCTCGTTTTATAGGTAGCGTGTCTAGGCTAACGGATTACTGAATGGGCAGGTAGCCTGCTTGCGCGAAGTGCTGTTGTCCTGCATCCGAGCGCAAGTAATCAGTAAACGCCGCTGCTGGGACTGTATTATTGATAACGATACCATCCTGCAGAATATCTGGGTAGGACGCTATTGGTAAAGTAATAAACTGCTCAGGTTTGGCTTTTATCGCAACGAGTTGAGACTGCGCCACAAACCCATAATCCACGCTACCTGTATGGGCGTACTGAAATACTTGACCAATATTTTCTGCCTGTATCAGGCTTTTCTGTGCATTTAATTTTTCATATATCTTTTGTGATTGTAGATAAGCTTTTGCAGATGCCCCATAAGGAGCGAGTTCAGGATTGGCAATAGAAATCTTGCTATCATCTGTGAAACTAGCACTTGTAAACGCGTCAAGAAGCGATGCTGGCGTAAAATCATTCAAAGGTTTTGTGACACTATAGAGTGCAAGCTGACCTCTGGTATAGGTAAACGGTTGTACAGATTTATCACGCTTGTCATCAGACAGCTTTGCCGGAAACTCTTGATTGGCAGACAAGAATATATCATAAGGGGCTCCTGCCTTGATTTGAGCATATAGCTTGCCAGAAGACGCGTAAGTGACTTCGATATCTAAATTACCTTGATTCGACATATTGCTATCTGTTTGATAGCTATCAATGATATTAGGTAGGACATCAGATAAGTTGGCTGCCGCTGCGATACGTAAGGTTTGGTGCTCAGCACTTGTCGCAGCTGCCGATTCTGTATTCGTACTGTTATCTGCTGTACAAGCATTTAATGCCAGTAGCAAACACGCAGAGGTACTAATAGCAGCTAGTGACCTACCCATTATTACTGAGCCATTTAGATGAAGCATCTTCGTAATATTCTTGCTTCCAGACAGGTATATCTGCTTTGATGGTATCTAATATCCAGCGACACGCATCAAATGCTGGATAACGATGCGCTGACACTACCCCCACCCACACTGCCACATCACCAATCTCTAACGCTCCGATGCGGTGTATGGCAATAGCGTGAGTGATCTCAAAGCGCTTTTTGGCTTCTTCTATAATGGCGCGGCCTTGGTTGATTGCTAAGTCTTCATAACCGTAATACGTAAGACGATCGACGCTCGTAGCGTTATTATGATTGCGCACTCGCCCTTCAAAGCAAACAAACGCGCCGCAGCTGTCATTATCTAACGTACTTTTTAGCCTATCTTCGTCAATCACAATATCTAGTAGCGCAAAACCATCACGCTCAGCGATAAGGTAAGCTTCGTCAGCACTACGTTTGATGCTCATTGAATGATCGTGGACGTTGTCGGTCATTTTTCTTCTCTATTTATTATTTTCTCTTTGTAACCACTGAATAGCTACTGACAAAATGGACACTAATAAACGCTTGTCTAACCACCAGCGACTGGCGTGATGAAAACCACGCTATCACCATTATTTATCTGGTCAGTCCATTTGGCAAAGTAGTCATTTACTGCAACGCGTAGCTCCGACTGCGGACGGCTAAAGCGATGCTTTTGACTAAGCTGTTCGTATAGTTCAGTTAATGACGTATCCTGCTGTACGCTTACTGTCTCTTGCTGACAATTGGCCTCGTCAGCCAAACTGGCAAAATACATGACGTTAATATTCATCGTTGATTCGATATTAGTTGTCATATCGATAGCACTCATAAATCTCTCCATCTTATGCAAGCTTCCTTGCTTGGCATTTAGCATATCTTTATTGATTGACTAATTAATTGATGACGCACTCTGCAATATTGTCACTTTAAGCATGACTGTAGTCTGACTTACCACCTGTCTTTTTAACCAAATGAATATCATCTATAACGATGTCATGCGATAGCGCTTTAGTCATATCATAGATAGTTAAGCAGGCAACGCTGACCGCTGTTAACGCTTCCATCTCAACCCCTGTCTTATGCGTGACCTTGACCATCGCACTGACCGTGATGCTGCTGAGCGCGTCGTTATACTCAAAGCTCAAACCTATCTTGTCTAGCGGTAGTGGATGACAAAGCGGTATCAGATCATGAGTACGTTTGGCCGCCATGATACCAGCGATATGAGCCGTTTGTGTGATGCTGCCTTTTTTGGTCATCCCATCAGCCGCTTTAATCTGCGTATAAATTTCACTGGGAAAACGAACTTGCCCAGAGGCATTGGCTTCTCGCGTCGTTGCTGTCTTGCCACTGACATCGACCATGGTAATATCACCATCACTATCCAAGTGAGATAAAGTAGATTGCTGATTTATCTGAACGCTGTCATTCATTTATATAACCTTTCTTATGTGATATTTTTATTATTTTGATAGAGCAGCACATGCCTGCTTAAACTCTTCAGGCGTATTAAAGTTGGTCAAATTTTGCCACTCTTTGCTAAATGGTACAGCTTGCACTAATGGCTGAATAAACTGCATTACACTACGCTGTCCGCTATCTATATAGTTTTTCAAATCACGCTCAATGCTCAACTGATACAGCCCTAATAATGGATATAAGTGACTATCATCTTTTAAGCAAATTACTTTTTTATCGGCAGCAAGGCTTATTTCACATTGTAATTTCTGCCACAAGTCAGTTGCTGGTATTAAGCTATCACAGCTGATAACCAGTAACCACGATGCTTGTACATTTTTTGATATGCCTGAATCATTCAAATCGCTCAATGTTTGTAAGGCTGATTCGATAGCGACCAAAGCGCCGCCAGTTTTAATCTGCTCATCATGCTCATTAGAGTCAATATCATAATCAGCAATATGAATAATAGGCGAATTGGTTTTTTCTAAATGGACATCTAAACCCGTTTGAAAGCCGCGACCATTATCTGCAATCAATATAGGAACCTGTAACTTGCTCGCATGACGAACATGATAGTCTAACAGCTGCTCACCTGACGGTAGTGTCAACATCGCCTTGGCTGTTCCCATACGTCTAGATGCCCCGCCTGCTAAGATAACCACACCTGCCAAACCATCCAGATTATTTGAGCAATTTGTCATTTACCATTACCTGTCAGGCTTGATTGTATAACACTCATAGCTTAATTATTTATAACTCAATCATGGCTAGGATTTTGTGCCAAAAAATGCGGCACAAAATTGCACGGACGAGTACGACTGTCAAACTGATCCTTTAAGATATTTTCCCAACCCGTACGGCAAGCACCAGAAGAGCCTGGTAGACAGAATATACCCGTACCATTGGCCATGCCAGCAACTGCTCGCGATTGTACGGTAGACATACCGATTTCATCTTTTGAGATTAGACGGAACATTTCACCAAAACCATCGATTGATTTATCAAACAGTACACTCACAGCTTCTGGCATGCTGTCTCTGATGAAGAACCCTGTGCCGCCAGTTGTAATAACCGCATGAACGTCTGGACTAGCAATCCAGCCACTAATGACTGCGCGAATCTGGTAAATATCGTCAGTGATTAATTGGCGATCTGCTAAATGATGCCCTGCTTCGGTCAAGTTATCTACTAGGTACTGGCCTGAAGTATCTTCTGCCAGCGTACGGCTATCAGAAACGGTCAATACAGCAACATTAAGCGGTGTAAATTGTGCAGCAGGCTTACTCATAAATAATCCTTTATAGATGTCATTTTATAATTGTATTAAAGATCCGTTGAATCAAAAAACTATATTGAAAAACGATTGCATTGAAAAACCGTGTATATCAGCGTCATGATTGCAGACTCGAAATGTTTTATCCGCCGATTATCGATAGATTGTGCATGATGCCACTGTTAGAGTCATGCAAATGATGATGCTCAGGCTTGATTGGCATAAAACTATGTAAAGTGTTCACCAGTCCTTGGATATCGTCTTGCTGTAAGTATGGACGGATATCATAGTTGCCTTGATCAAACAGACACAAATGCACCTTGCCTTGGCTGCTTACACGCAGACGATTACAGGTATCACAGAAATGCGCCGCATATGGGGCAATCATACCGATACGACCGATATACTCAGGGTGACTGTACTCTACCGCTGGGCCATCGGCACTACCGCGCTCGTGCGGCTGCCAGCCATTCTCTAACAAGTAATCAGTGATAATATCAGACTGAGCATGCTGAGCAAAAAACAAATCGCTATTATCACTGGTCTGCATAAATTCGATAAAGCGATAAGTCACTTGTCTATCTTTGACATAGTCGATCGCCGTGATTAAGTTCTCAAAAGCAGTCTCCGCCATCAAGACACTATTTATTTTCAGTTTGATATCAGTCGTTTCTAACAATGTATCCATGTCAGCCAATATCTGCGGCAAGGTATCAAAGCCTGTCATTTTATGAAAGGTAGCGGCATCGAAGCTGTCCATACTGATATTAAGCTGATCAAGTCCAGCAGCTTGCCAGTTGGCTATATGTCTACCCAATTTATAACCGTTACTGGTCATCGCGACCGTCTCGATACCGTCAGTTTGCTTGATTGTTTCGATAATTTCGACAACATCACGACGAATAGAAGGCTCACCACCTGTAATTCTAACTTTTTTAGTACCTACTTGAGCAAAGCCACGCACCAAGGTGGCAATTTCAGAGATACTCAGCTCATCATCAGGGCGCTTACCTTGATAGCCGTTTGGCAGGCAATACTCACAGCGAAAATTACAAAAGTCAGTAATAGACAGACGCAAATAAGTCAGACGCCGTGCAAACCCATCGGTTAGCGGCTGGTGATAGTCACTCATCTGCTCAGTGGGCACGACCAAGGAAGGCTCTATGTAGCCATCAGACATTGCCGGTGCCAAGCTCGGTGAATACAGTTGCGGGCTGTCTATTTTGTGTTTGTCATCTATGTTGTCATCAATCATATGTTACTGCCATCAGTACTGCTTACTATAAGCACTACTTTGTTATTCGTGTTTAGCATACCAGTGTAAGGTTATAGGATTGCTCTTTAGCTTTGTGCGACCACCTTACAATAAATTGGCAAACGATGAATTAGCGATGTAGCCAAGGAAACGGTTGTACAACGACGTCATTACCAGCTGCTACGTTCCCACTGTCTTTGTCCAAGACAATAAAGCAATTGGCGCGGCTCAGCTGTTTGATTCTATGTGACTGCTGTCTTGTAAAGCATTCAACTTGATAATGACCTGTATCGTCTCGTGACAATACGCCACGCTGAAAGTCTTTTCGGCCGGGAGATTTTCTGATATCACTGATAAGTTTGGCTTTAATAGTTAGCGGCATTGGCTGCTCTGATACGCTAGCACCTGACATTTGCCACAACGCAGGTATCACAAACTGTAGCGTACCCACGACCGTAGAGAGTGGATTACCCGGTAGGCCAAAATACAATACCGGCTTATCAAGATTTTTATTCAATTCACCAAATACAAAAGGCTTACCAGGCTTCATCGCCACTTTATAATGGTTAATCTGACCTAATGTTTCGATCACAGTGGTCAAAAAATCATAGTCACCAACTGAGACACCTGCTGTTGATATCAGTACATCACAGTCCTGCATGGCCTCATTGACTGCGATAGTTGTTTGCTCTAGGTTATCAGGGATAATGCCATAATCACGAACAATGATAGGCAAATCTGATAGCAGGCTTTTGAGCGTTGGGGTATTAGAATTATATATTTGAGCTAGACTTTGTAGCTCATTGCCAATAGCCACGAGCTCATCACCTGTTGCCAACACGCCTACAACGAGCGGCTGGAACACGTTAACTTGGCTAATACCAAGGTTAGCCAGTAAGCTAATATCTGCAGGATTAAGGCGTTTACCGATTTTTAACACGGCTTCGCCAGACTCAATCTCTTCGCCTTGTGAGCGAATATTATCGTCAACTTTGGCCGTTTGTGTGAGCGTAATGCTATAAGGCCGAGATTTATCAACGGTCGCTTTGATATCTGCAAAATTCGTATTCTCTTGCATAATGACCGTATCACAGCAATCAGGCACGACTGCACCCGTAAAAATCCGCACCCCTTGCCCTGCTGCTGTCTTACCAGTATAAGCATTGCCAGCTTGCGACTCGCCAATGATTTCGATAGTACTGTTTTCTGACAACTCACTACCTTTGGCAATCGCATAACCATCCATCGCAGATAAATTTTTCCGCGGCACATCAAAGGGCGAAGCTATATCTTGAGCCAGTATATGGTTTAGGCTATCCAGCAACTCTAAAGTGTTAACGGCTCTTTTTTGTAGCGGAAAGTCAGTAATATGATAATTATCTATCCGTTGCTGTATCGCAGCTTGTAATTCTTCCATGGTAATCATAAGGTCACGCTCTTTCTGTCGTTCTAATTACTGTCGTTCTAATTATTCGTAATCGAAACTGTTATTTAAAATGGTCATTGAAAACTGTTACTAAACACTATGCTAAAAATAAGAAGTAAAAGTCATCATTAAAAAACACATTATCTAGAGTCTATCATTCAAAGTATCAACTTTCTTGTATTAACCTTGTCCTGATAAGTTTTGAATAAAGCCAGATTACACTGGTCTTAATATTTGATATTTATTGCATGGTCCATTGTGTTAAAGATGTCAGCAAAAGTAGACATAGATTGAGACAAAAAAAGCACCTTGGCAAGGTGCTTTTTGTAGAACAAAGTAAATTATCGTTTGTTGGCTAGTAACTAATTAATAATGGCTAAGCACGATTAAAAAGAGCCACTTTTATACAATGTATAAATACCCTCAGCCTATCTCACCACCCAGCCAGTGAAGACGCACTGTTTTGAGTGATAAATCCATCTGGCGTTTGGCCGTTATCTGCTTGCCAGCGCTGAAATGCCATACGAGTATTGGTACCCACGATACCATCAGCGCCTTTGGTATCGTAACCCATACTAGTCAACCGACGTTGTAAGTTAGTCACTTGCGTAGTCGATAACGGACGCTCATAACGAGGCCAAGATTTTTGCAACCCGCTTTGTCCATTAATCGTTTTGCCTAGCAGACTGACACCCAACGCATAACTTGATGAGTTGTTATAGACTTTAATCACATCAAAGTTTGGGCTTAGCAATAATACTGGACCGTCTTTACCAGCGGGTAACCAAAGCTCCATCTGAGTATTGGCATCTAAGTAAACGTCCGCTATCGTATCGACACCCATTGCAGCCCATCTAGCAGCAGGTTGTTTACTACCAACCACTGAGTAATCAAACGATGCTGGCACCGTTGCTTCATAAAAAGGCGCTAAGCCACGAACCCAACCTGAATTGCTAAGATAGTTGGCAGTCGAGGCTAATGCATCACCAGTGGCCCAAGGATTGCGATGCCCATTGCCATCACCATCGACCCCTTGTTTGAGCCAAGTCTCAGGGATAAACTGGGTTTGTCCCATACCGCCTGCCCAAGAACCGTCCAACTGTGACCATGACACGTCACCGCGTTGTAGCAGTGTCGCTAACGATAGCAACTGCGTTTCAGCAAACTCTTGACGACGACCATCATAGGCAAGGCTGGCAAGAGAACTTGGCAAATCACTATTACCGGTTACAGCACCATACGATGACTCCATACCCCATATCGCAGCGATAATCTCTGCATTAACCCCATATTGAGACTCTAGCTGAGACAAATAAGCACGCTGCTCGGCAAACTTACGTTTACCTACACTGACGCGTCCACTTGATACCGCAGAATCTACGTATTCCCATGGCATCTTAGAAAACTCGGGCTGACCTGAATCTAATGAGATGACTTGCTGGTTTAGATAAGCAGAATCAAGCAATCGACCAATAACTTGGGCATCATAGCCTGACGATATGGCACGCATAGAAAAGTCTGACTTCCAATCAGAAAAGCTACTATAGCTAGGCTTTGGCGCAGGCTGCGGTTTTACGACTGGTGCAGGTGTTGGTTTGACCTGAACGGTTTGGGTTTGAGTAATCTCAACGCCGCCTTGACGAACAGGCTTACTTTGCATTGCCTGCTGGCTTGTACACCCGACCATCACTAATGCTGGCACAAAGGTGAGGTATTGCTTTTTTAATCTCATAAAAAATCTCAAACATGAATAAATAAAATGGCTCACAGTGGCCAAGCTATCCGTAGCTATTATTTAAGTCTAACGCCCAAGTACGCTACGTGGGTCAATAGGATTACCATTTAAACGAACTTGAAACTCTAAGCCTACCTCATTGGTCTGACCACTACTGCCCATACTAGCAATACGTTGGCCACGCTGTACTGTATCGCCCTCTTGCACCAACAACTGGCTATTGTGAGCGTAGGCTGTGATGTAGTTATCACTATGACGAATCATAATTAGATTGCCATACTCTGGCAGACCGTTGCCTGAGTAAAGCACAGTTCCTGATTGGCTGGCAAGTACTGGATCACCAACTTTGCCCGCAAACCACATTCCCATATTGCCCGCACCAGGGTCAATGTTACGAGTTACTGGGTTGCGCGTAGGATAATCATAACCAGAGGTCGAGTTGGCAGTGGCCTCATAAGCTGGTGTTTGAGATTGGGTCACAGGTGGCGTATAAGTTGGTTGCGTTTGAACTGGAGCACTGTAGCTATTGTTACTTGCAGTGGTTGCCACATTGCCTTGCCATAGTTTGAGCCATTGGCCACTATAGATGGTGTATTTACTATCTAGATTGTTCATCGCTCCGATTTGGCGGTAGTTCAGACGATAGCGCGCTGCAATCTGGCTGACCGTATCGCCGCGTTGTACACGGTGATAGTTAGGGACGCCTTGCGCGTTAGTAATAATCTTAGGACCTGCTTGGTTTGCTGATTGATAGGTAGGCTTCGTTGCACAGCCAACGACAGATAGAGTAGCGACTGCCATAGTACCAATCAACGCGGCTTTAACAAGGTGCGATCCAGCTATGATTTTTTTCATACAAGGTTCCTATTCTTTGTGTTGCTCATTCATTGTTTAATCATTCAAAAGCGCTTGATATCATACAAGAGTCTTCTGATATTCTCATAACACGTCAGTGTTTAATAAGCCGGTATGGACTATATCTTATAGAATTTATAGCGCGAGTGTTGATAATCTCTCCAGCGCTGCCGTTGGCGTATGATGTAGGCGTACTGGTGATAAACTGACATACCCTGCCGCTACAGCCTGATAATCTGTCATCACATCCTGCTTTGCTTGTATCGCATCGATTGACGTCTCTGATGGTCGCTCATTTTTACCTTTGCGTAGAGACAACCAATACGCATCTCGACCGCGTGGGTCTATCATATGGCGTACTGGCTGAGCAGCCTGCTTATGGCCTAGCGAGGTTATTTTTCGACCCTTGATATCATCGGCATGCTGCACATCAGGAATATTAACGTTTAATACATGATAGGGCAAACTTTTGAGCATCTCTAAAACCGAAGTTTCAGTAAGCAGCTTGACGATTTCATGTGCAGCCACTTGATAATCACTGGCTGATTCTTGCCCGCCGTTTTTGACACCCCCGCCTACCAAAGACGTTGCTATAGCAGGGATACCAGATAGTTGCGCGGTCAATGCAGCACCGAACGTACCAGAGAACATCACATCTTGTCCCAAGTTAGCCCCTGAGTTGATACCTGTAATCACGCAGTCAAAGTCACTACCACGATACAATTCATGCAGTGCCAAATAAACACAGTCAGCTGGTGAGCCACTTACCGCTACAAATCCAGAAGGCAGCTGATGCGTATGCAGTGGTCTTGAAACACTTAATGCACTGGCATAACCGCTTTGTTCATCGTTCGGGGCGACGACGACAACTTCACCGATAGTCGATAATACTTGAGATAGTGCCAATAATCCTGGCGCATACACACCGTCATCATTACTAATTAAAAATCTCATTTCTACTCAGTATGTGGTTAATGTTTTATTAGCTGTCTTTCTACATCTCTATTTGGTAATTCTACTATCGCGCCATGTCTGTTCAAGATATGGCATAAAAATACGATGATCATATTTAAAATGAAAACATGATACTCTAATTCTTCAATGACATGACGTCACAGTCTAGAGAAAAATATTCATTTTGATAGCATGGGCGATTATAACTGAATAATATACAGACACGAACCCTGTCGTTAGCAAAGTATCGTGTTCTTCTTATGCTGATAATTATACGATGAAAGTAGCGTAACAAGATCTGTATCAAACGAATAACAACCAGTAGATTAAGCATCGCGTTACAATACGCAACACCCCACAACAATACAAACCGATGTACTGATACTGAAGTAACGTCATTAGAGTATGCTACTGATATGTTGCTAAAAAATGGTTTTGGCTCACAAGATATCTACACATAAATCAATATTTTATGTGACTTTTGTTTTTTTACCAATTAACATATGACCATTAAATAAAGACGAGCGAGTGTAATACTGAATGAATAAACAATCGATATTATCTATAGCTTCTGTGATAGCAAATACTGCCTCAAAAGTTGGGATTGCAGGACTGATAACGTCTATTGCTATGCTGTCTCAAGCTTCTAATGCTGCGAATAACTCTGGCACTACCATTCCGCTAGACATGTCTGGCATCAACATCACTAAGCACGAAATTGCGGTGATGCAGGTACTATCAGAGATATGCCCACCAATGCTAAATGGTAAGCAAAAACAGCGGTTCTATAAGTCGTACACCGTACAGCTGCATGAGCTAATGCCTTCTCTAGAAGATCCAAAAGCGGCTATTCAATACTTATCTACACAGCAAGACTATCGCCAGATACTACAAGGTATCCGTAGTTGGACGATGGGATTCTCAAAGCAAGAAAACAAAGCACTATGTGAAGATTTGGCAAACGCGGATTACTAGACAACTAGCTAGTTTGATTCAACGACTAGCGTCATCTGCTTAGCTTATTAATAATATTAGTATTAACGATAATAAAATAAAAGCTATGTACTCTTTATAACATCAATTAAGCAAAGGTTATCAACTGATTGTTTAAATATCTGTAGCATCAAAGCTTGCTGTCACTTTACTTGTTATTCACAAGCAGTGCAGCAGGCTTTTTTGTGAGCGTTAAATTTTTATTACAGAGACTGGTCAGATGATAGTCAGAATAAATATATGATAGGCCTTCATTTTTCTTTTCAAACTTGCCTTATTTTTGCATTTATCGATTCCCCATCGGTAGTCATTTTGCTAAGATAAGGCGTTAATTTTATGTCTATTGTGTAGGCGTTACTATTTTCATCGATACATTATTTTAAACACTGCATTTAAGACATGCTGCTTAAAATAATGTATGGAAATAGGTACAAAACATAAGCGATAGATACATTTGGTTCCATGATGCGGTGTAATGATATATGACAGTAAAGCGTGTAAAAAATCAGCTGATACAGCTGGTAGTTGGTGTAAGTATCTCGATGAGTGCAGTAGTGGCAAACGCAGCCATTCAACCACCTGAAATGGACAATACTGCCTATGTGTTGATGGACTATAACACTGGCGAAATTTTGGCTCAAAAGAACGCCAATGAGGCGCTGCCGCCAGCATCTCTGACTAAGATGATGACCAGTTATATCATTGAGCAACGCTTAGCATCAGGCGACCTGAAAGAAGATGAACAGGTATTGATGAGTCCAAACGCATGGTGCCGTGGTAGCAGCAGCCAATCTTGTATGTATGTGCCTGTGAACAAAACCGCCAGCGTCATCGATATGCTACGCGGTATTATTATTCAATCAGGTAATGATGCATCGAAAGCCATGGCTGAACATATTGCTGGTAGCGAAGCCTCGTTTGCAATCTTGATGAACGAACAAGCGCAAAAAATTGGTATGGAGAACTCTAACTTTGTCAATGCTACTGGTATGCCTGACGAAGGTCATTTAGCATCTGCTTTGGATTTGTCTAAACTTGCGCGCGCTATTATCAAAAACAGCGGCGACTACTATAGTATCTACGCAGAAAAAGAGTTTACGTATAATGGTATTACCCAAGGTAACCGTAATGCTCTGCTGATTACTGACCCAACCGTTGATGGCCTAAAAACGGGCCACACTGATGCGGCAGGCTACTGCTTGGTTGCATCAAGCAACCGTGAAGGCATGCGTCTAATCTCTGTCATTATGGGTACCAAGAGCCAACAAGCTCGCGCCGATCAGTCACGCGAACTACTTAACTGGGGTTTCGGTCACTTTACAACGGTTACCAAGGCGCCTGCTGGACAGTTCGTTAGCAAGCTTCCAGTATGGTTTGGAGAAGCTGACGAGGTAGAACTGGCAACTGGCGACAACTTGCAAATTCTAACCAGCAAAACCCAGAAAAATAAAATCACCACAGTGGTGGATATTCCTGAGAGCTTAGAAGCACCAATCAAAAAAGGTCAGGAAGTTGGTAAAATGATGGCTGTCATCGATGGTAAAGCGGTAGCCTCAGTTCCAATTATCGCAACTAATGATATCGAACAGTCAGGCTTTATGAGCCGTACGTGGGAACATATCGTACGCTGGGTAAAGAATCTTTTCTAAGAGAAACTTTTAAAAAGCAATTCTAGCTAAAAACTGTTTAAAAAAAGACGCCTCAAAATGGGCGTCTTTTTTGTTTTTATGCCTACTTTATTTTAAAAGTGATTCGGTATTGAAAGGTAGTAAATATATAAAATGCTACCTAGTAAAATAAAACCAACTAGGAACACGGATTTGGTAGAACAGTACTACGTCCAAACCAACCATTGTTTTAATAAGTCGCTTAACGCTTTGTCCTTATAAGTAGCAATATGACAATAGTCAATGCCAGCTGCCTTTAAACCATACTCAAAACTGTCTACATGGCGCGCCCGATGCTGCGGATACCAATATACCAATAACGCACGATGCTCGCTCTTACTACCCTCATCGCTTTCATACTGACGAATACGTTTGGCTAGTATCTCAGCTTTTTCTGGGAAAACATCTTCAGCAAACATGACCATGTCAACTTTCTGCTTACGCATCTCCTCTATGACGAGTTGATTACCTTGACGACAAATAATCGTAGCACCTAGGTATTCCAGTTCCTCTAACAAGGAGCCTGTCTCATGATAATAATAATAAATAATCGTTAGGCCAGACAATAGTCGCTGCTGCTTTGATTGCTGTTGATTGGGCATCGCTATGGTCAGTGTAAACTGTGTACCTACGCCAAGCACACTATCAACATCTATAGTAGCACCCATAAGCTGAGCCATTTGTCTAACGATTGGCAAGCCAACGCCTGAGCCTTCATACTGGCGAGTTTGCGACGAATCTACCTGAAAGAACGGATTAAATATATCGTCTAGGTGTTCCTTATCAATACCAATACCCGTATCTTTCACGCTAATTTGCCAGCGATTACTCTTATTAAAATGTGTCAGTTGCGACGTAATCGTAATTCTTCCGACAGGCGTGAACTTAATCGCATTATTGAGTAGTATCGATAGTATCTGATGTATTTTTTCTGAATCACCATATAGGCTATAGTCTATATGATGAATATTACTAATCAGCTCTAGCCCTTTTTGCGTAGCTGTATTTTCAAACTTAGCTAGCAGATCAGCGATTAACTGTAATGGGTTAAACTCATTTTTATGAATTCTTATTTGACCTTTTTGGATCTGGTTCAACTGTATAATATGATCTAAAGACAATACCAATTTATCACTACCACTACTGATAATCTCTACCGCGTCTTTTTGCTCTCTGTTTAGCGCCTCGTGATCCAATAGTTGTAACCCACCTACAATTGCATTCAATGACGTTTTTAACTCATGAGAAATCATGCTTTGAAAGTTATGCAATTGCACATCAAGTGACATATCTTTATTGTGCAATTGCTGTTCAAAGGCCGCAAGGGTTTCATAACCTTGCCGTGCTTCTTGTAAACGGTTGAACAACACAATTAATGCTTTTTTGATTTGGGTCAGTTCTTGAAAATTAAATTGTTGCGGAATGACTGGTAATTGCTCTAGATTTGCGTTGTTTATGACAATGTCACAAACATCAGTTAATACTTCAATATCTTTAACTGGCCAATTAAGCTTTCTAAAAATATATAAGGCAAATATAACAATCATTACCACTGTTGTTAGCCATAACCACAGGATATTTTGGAACCAATGTAAACGTAGCAATTCTACGTCCATCGTAATATTAATATAACCAATCAATGTGCTATTTTCGGTAGCTATATCAGTCGTCTCATCTGGCGCTGACGATTCGCTCATAACATTCGATAGAACCATTGCCAACTGTTGATTGGTATCAGACTTATTAGATGTGACACTACCGGCATCAATACCCTTACTAACTACTGGATAGTTAAAACTGACAGTATGCGCAAACAAAGCGTTTTTCCAGTCATCAAGCGACTGATCTATATCTTCAATCGGCTCAGAGGTTGAGTAAAATACAATACTTTGAATAGTGGGCTCATTCTCTAACAAGATATTAACTTGCTTAGCCACAACCTGTGCCCCATCTGCAGTGGATGCACTAGTCGTTAGTAATGCTGCCAGTTGTTGGATATGGTGGTTTTTCTCTTGATAGTAATGTACTAAGCCATAAATAAAAGGCAATAAAAAACCTGCCAGCACTGCCAATATGACAGCTTGTATGACAGAACGCCAGATAAGTACGGGGATGGTTTGAGACGAACGGTTGTTCATATCACTCTACTGAGTCGCGTGCAGCTTTCATTTATAGTACAGGTATTTTAAAGATGTGATAAGTAAAACATTTGAGTATTTTTTGAAGTACTAAGCAAGATAGATACCTATGAGCTCAACCTATAGAGTATTAATAGAAAAATGTCATCACACTATCAAGCGGATGACATTAACTATAAGCCAATAGACACTAGAATTAACGAGGCTTTTTATCTTTGGTAGTAAATTTCTGTGATCTATTACGCTCACGTTGACGCAATTGCTGAGCTTTTGCCTTAGTCGGCGTGTCACTCTTGTTAGCATATGGATTGTCATTTTGCTTCAAGATAACGTTAAGCGGTGTGCCTTCTAGCTTAAATACCTGACGGAACTGATTCTCCAGATAACGCTGATAGCTCTTAGGAAGCGCACTGGTTTGGTTACCATGAATAACAATAACGGGTGGATTATGGCCACCAATATGCGCATAACGTAACTTGATACGACGACCAGCAACGGTCGGTGGCGGATTGGCCGTTACCGCATCTTGCAAAATCTGGGTCAAACGGTTGGTCGATACTTCGAACATCGAAGATTTGTATGCACGCAAGATAGACGGATATAAATTACCGACACCTGTACCATGTAATGCTGAAATCAAATGTATTTTTACATAAGGGATAAAGCTAAAACGGCGATCCATTTCAAGCTTGATATAGTCTCTTTGATCTTGCGTTAGACCATCCCATTTATTGATCGCAACGACTAACGCTCGGCCAGCGTCAAGTGCGTAACCAATCATATGCAAATCTTGATCCACGATACCTTCGTGAGCATCAATGACAATCACGGTTACGTTGGAATCTTCAATCGCTTGCAAGGTCTTGATGACAGAGAATTTTTCTACTTTTTCATCGATTTTACCACGGCGACGTACACCAGCAGTGTCGATCAAAACATAGTCGCGACCTTCACGCTGATAAGGAATATAAATACTATCACGCGTCGTGCCTGGCATATCGAATACCACTACTCGATCTTCGCCAAGCAGGCGGTTTACGAGCGTTGATTTACCAACATTTGGGCGACCGATAATGGCAAGCTTCAAGCCTCTTGGCTCTACTATGTTTTCTTGCTCAGGCATATCAGCTGTTAGCACTTCAAGCAAATTGCCCACACCGCGACCATGACTGGCTGCCATCGGATACGGCTCGCCCAATCCTAATGCATAAAACTCGGCAGGCGCTGCATCATGTACGCCGTCGACTTTATTGGCGACAACATAGACAGGCTTGCCTAACGTATGCAAAAACTTACCAATTTCAGCATCAGCGCCAATCATACCGGCACGAGCGTCAACGACGAATACGATGATGTCTGCTTCATGGATTGCTGTATGCGACTGCTCAGACATATAGTCATCGATATTACCGCTACCGTCATCAGCTTCACCGATACCACCCGTATCTACAACGATAAAGGATTTGTCTTCATAAGTTGCATCACCGTACTGACGGTCACGAGTCAATCCTGAAAGGTCAGCGACCAATGCCTGCCGACTTTTTGTGAACTGATTAAATAAGGTGGATTTACCGACGTTTGGACGACCAATTAAGGCGACCACAGGCTTGATACTCATGGGTTACTCTCAGTGAAAGGCACAATGACGGGCAGTACAGTTATTCTTATAACCAGTGACATAACAATAGTAATAGATATGCTGCAATTGACCGTTAATTAAAATGGATGATAGAACAATAGCAAAAATAATAGATGGCTATTTTACGATTAAAAATAGTATATAGGATGGATTCATTATACCTATTATACATAAATCAGTAGTATATATGGATAGCACATCGGTCGCATAGAGTACGCGAAAGCCTGTGTTTAAACAAGCAATTTACACAAGGCACTAAACGCTGACTAAGCAGCGTTTGTGTTTTATAAATGACAATCAAGAATAGGCTTAAGGGCTATAGTGAAATATTACACTTCGTTAATTATCTATAAGCACCTATCTATATAGTTATTAGCGCACTAACTGCCAGATAGCGACTTGTCCTGACGTACTTTGAGTCATTAAACGGCTACCTTGGACTTGCAAGTTGGTCAACGCACCTTTTGTCTCTACGCGACTAACGATGCTACCCGTAGCAGGGTCAAACAAATGCACTACACCATCGAAATCACCAATGGCAATATAATTGCCAATCATCACAGGATTGGTGAGATCACGATAAGCCAATTCATCACTTTCCCACAGCGTCTCGCCACTGTTGCGATCATAAGCAACTACTTTGCCATCTAAACTGGTAGCGATAACTTGCTGAGGATTTACCGCCAGTGATTTGAGACTTGCAATTTCATTGACGAACATCACCTGACGCGAGGCCAAATCAATACCTAATAGCTGACCACTATAGCTGATCGCAAATAACTGATTTTTATCTAAGATAGGTTTGCCATCGACATCGCTCATGCGCTCAACTTCACTACTACCAGCACCTACGCCAACACGTCTTGACCATAGCGGAAGACCATTATCGACAGTAATTGCATGCAGGCGACCATCAGCTGTTGCTAAAAGCGCTGTCTCATTGTCTAATAAAGTTGGCGCAGCGCTACCGCGAACGCTGATAGCAGGTACTTGAGTTGCGAACTGCCATACTGATTGTCCGGTTTGTAGTGACAGACCATGTAAGAAACCATCATTTGCTGATAATACCACACGATTATTGGTAATCAGTGCTGGCGTCAAAACCGAACCTGATAACTGCTGCTGCCAGCGTTTTGCACCAGTCGTGCTATCAAACGCCATGACCTTGCCACCACGAGTACTAACGATAGCTGTCTGGCTCAATGCATCTACTGCAACACCGCCGGTGATTTGGTCGTCAACATTGATTGACCATACGCGCTCGCCTGCACTATTAAACCCTGACAGCTCACCACCGCGTGATGCAGTAACGATTTGACCATTGGCATAGCCAACTTGCAAATCTAGCGGATCTTTTTTGCTGGCTTTTTTATTGCCAACATCGGTACTAAATACAGGCTGTAGTACGCTAATCGGCTGAGCGATTTGTACCAATTTTACCGGATCATTAACGACCGGCTTAATACCGCGATTACATCCAATCACTGCCGTGCTCATTACTGCCAGTACGGCCACATGCATGACTGTCTTTTTGATAGTCTTGGTGTTTAACATTTTGCTAGAGCGAATAGATTGAGTCATTGTATGTTCTCACTACAGATAAATTATTATTAATTGGTAAATTGGCCAACGGCAAATTAGTAACCATTAGGTTATATTAAAAAAGAGCTTTGGATGATTACCAACTCTCAATACTATACTACTGACTTAATATCTAGCCTACTGACTTACTGCCCTGCTTCGACAGCGACTTCGTTCGAGGTATCCATCACTAGCGACGGCTCAGGAGCAGATGGCTCTTGAACAAGACTGGTTTGTTCAGCAATCGGCTCAGCTGTGATACCTAAGCTTTCCATCTTTAATGCCAATACTGCACGCGTTTCTTGACGGCTACGTAATAGCTCCCACGCATTGCTATAAGATTTAATCGCTGAATCTTTATTGTCTTGCGCTAAGTAAATATCCCCTAGCAGCTCCTGCTGACTTGCTTCAAACGAGCTTGGCATATCATTGTTTGCTTCTGAAAGTGCAGCATCTGTATCACCTGCAGCCAATAATGTTTTTGCATAGCGTAAACGAGTAATCGCTTCTAGACCAGCATCACCCAAATCGATGGCCAATGCTTTTTTGAATGTCTCAGTCGCTGCTGCAAAGTCATCATTGTCTACTTGTTGACGTGCCTTTATCATTAGCGCTTGCCATGCGTAAACCGACTCACCGTGCGTACTGACCAAGGTATCAATATCTTTGTCTAGCTGGCTACGACTTTGGGTAAGTGCTTCTTGAGCCTCTGCCTCCAAATCTGGGTTTTGCGAGGCCAGTTTGACCTCTTCGTTTAGCTGCTGAATATCAGCATATTGATCGGCGGCGACGGTATCTACTCGCGCATGGTTGTTTTGCCAGTATGTCCAACCAAAATAGGCGGCCAGTGCTAACAAAATCGCAGTGACGATATAACTACCATATTGCTTTAACGCTTGCATGGAGTTATCTGCATTTGGCGAATTAGGTGTCAGAGCCATATATATTTACCTGATAAAATTTACATTAAATTGCTAGTGCCACAAACGAAGCTGATTAGTCAAAAATTGACTAGCCACGAGAAAAGTTATCTTTATTTGATAGCCAATCTTGTGCCACCGTCTTTTGCTCACCTGTCTGCATATCCTTGATACTAATGGTATTATCATCCAGCTCTTGCTGAGCGATGATGACTGTCAATGCCGCGCCTGACTTGTCTGCCTTTTTCATTTGCGCTTTTAGACTCGTGGCACTGGCCATCTTCACTCGTACATCTGGACGACTGTGACGCAAGTTCTGTGCATAGCTTATACCAGCACTATATACCTCAGGATGGGCAACGATGAATACATCACAAGCAGGTATGTCAGCAATTGGCGCAACCGCTTCTATGAGTAGCAATAAACGCTCAAGCCCCATTGCAAAACCAACACCAGGCTCAGATTTGACTGGTTTACTACCATCTGTACCGATTGATTTTAATTGCCCGACTAGCCCATCATAACGACCACCCGCACAAACGGTAGCTTGACTTCCAAGCTTATCTGTTACCCACTCAAATACCGTTTTATTGTAATAATCAAGGCCACGTACTAAGTGCGGATTGATTTCAAAATCAATATTAAGCGCAGTCAAATAGGCTTTGACCTGCTCAAAATGCGCCATACTCTCTTCACCCAAGAAGTCAGCAAGCTTTGGCGCATCTGCCAATACTGCTTGCGTACTCGCCTCTTTGCTGTCCAAGATACGTAAAGGATTAGTCGTTAGGCGACGTTTGCTGTCTTCGTCTAGCTGGTCTTTTTTATCAGTTAAATAGGCAACCAATGCTTCGCGATAAGCATAGCGCTCATCCAATTCACCCAAACTGTTTAGTTGCAAACGCATCTCATTGTTGAGACCTAACTCTTGCCACATCAGATGAGTCATCGCAATCAGTTCAGCATCAGCATCTGGTAGTGCACTACCGAAGCTCTCGACACCTAACTGATGAAACTGGCGATAGCGGCCTTTTTGCGGACGCTCGTAGCGAAACATCGGACCGATGTACCAAAGCTTGGGCGTGTCACCGCGTAGCAAGTTGTGCTCGATAACTGCACGTACTGCTCCAGCTGTGCCTTCAGGACGCAACGCTAACGGCGTTGGCGGCTCAGATTTATCAGTAAAGCTGTACATCTCTTTTTCGACGATGTCAGTCGCGCCGCCAATAGCACGGGCAAATAGATCCGTCTGTTCAACGATAGGCAAGCGAATATGCTCGTAACCGTACCTACCAAGTACATCAGCCAATATCGCTTCTAAATGCAGCCACTTTGCGGATTGGTCAGGCAAAATATCATTAAAACCTTTGATAGCTTTGATCATGGTACGGTCGTATCCTTAAATGTTTAACAGGTATTCTATTATTGTTTTCTATGTACTTAAATAAGCGTTGTATGTGATTGATGCTATGACGATATAGCCCAACGTATCAATCTATTCTATGACTTATTTTACGCGAATGATTTCATTTTCACGTTTTTTCGCCAAGTCTTCTGCATGGGCGCGAACCATACCTTCTATTTCATCAACCAGATTGCCTGTATCGATAAGGTGGCTTTTTTCACCCATACGATAGACCAGTGATCTAGGGGCAGCACCAACGATACCAATATCGGCCTCTTTTGCTTCTCCTGGACCATTCACCTTGCACCCAATCACAGATAGATTCATCGGTTCACGAATATCTTCTAGGCGAGACTCTAACGCTGTCATTACTTTAATTACGTCAAACTCTTGACGCGAACAGCTTGGACAGGCGATAAAGTTTACACCGTTCGAGCGGATATTAAGCGATTTTAAGATATCAAAACCAATCTTAATCTCTTCTTCAGGCTCGGCGGCTAATGAGATACGAATGGTATCGCCAATACCATCTAGCAATAATCCACCTAGCGCGATAGCAGATTTGACAGCGCCCGTACGGTAGACACCCGCTTCAGTCACGCCCAAATGTAATGGGTTATCAATTTGCGCTGATATTAAACGATAAGCATCCAATGTCAAAAACACGTTGCTGGCTTTGACAGATACTTTGTACTGGTCAAAGTTAAGACGCTCTAAAATATCGATATGGCGCATTGCCGACTCTAGCATTGCCTCACCAGTTGGCTCAGTATACTTTCGCTGTATGTCTTTTTCTAAAGAACCAGCGTTGACGCCAATACGAATAGGAATATTATGATATTTAGCACAAGCGACCACTTCACGTACTTTGGCATCGCTACCAATGTTACCAGGGTTGATACGTAAGCAGTCAGCACCTGCTTCAGCAACTGCTAAAGCAATTTTATGGTCAAAATGCACATCAGCGATCAAAGGCACGCTTACCAATTTACGAATTTCACCAAACGCCTTGACGGTATCCATCGTTGGCGTTGACACGCGCATCAGATCCGCACCCGCTTCAACACAGCGCTCGATCTGAGCGACCGTTGCTGCTACATCGCAGGTATCAGTGTTGGTCATGCTCTGTACGCTAATTGGTGCATCACCACCAATCGCGACATCACCGACATAGATTTTTTTGGTCAGACGACGATTAATAGGCGATGGCATTGACATACATAAATCCTTAAATCAAAAATAGAAAAGCCCTAGGCCTTTGTACATATAATATAAACCAGCTAAATCAGCCTACACATATTCGCTTTATTCAAACACATGGATGCTTCATCCAAACATATGAGTGCTTTATTTAAATTTGGCGCTTATGCAACTGACTACGGTGCTAATTCAAAAGTGGCTTGCTTATCCGTTGCATACGTCTCTAACGCAACGGCTTGTTGATTGAGCATCAAGCTAACATTGTCGATATTATCAATTTGCACGTTAAACGGTGGCATACCTGACAATTCATAGTTACCCGCAGACTGAGAACCGCTTATTAAACTGTTTCCAGAAGCATCTGTTATGCTAACCACAGCGTCACTTGTCAATACAAGGTTGAGGTTAGCAGTCGTTGCAGCATCACCTAGATTCAATGCAGAGCCAGAGGCACCAACGCCACTCCCATCACTGTTGATGGCAGCGCCTTGAGCTTGCTCTATCGCTGACATGTCTTCAACAGCTGATACAGGCTCTTGGGTGTTTTCTTTGCTAGCGTTACTCACCATGCGGAATAGGAACACCGCCAAGACAATTAATCCGATAACGCCTATGATCAATAGAGGGTTAAAGCGGATACGGTTATGAGTATCACGCTGCAAAGTCCCCATTGGGCGCAGCGGCGTATCGATATTGCTGGCTGATTTGGCCTTTAATTCATTAGGATAGGCGGCATCGAAGCTACTAGCGATTTTTGCTGAATCTAAACCCAAATATTTGGCATAGTTAATCGCAAAACCACGAGCAAATGCAGCCTGTGGTAGCTCAGCGAAGTTTTCGCTTTCTAGCGCTTCTAGATGACGCTTTAGAATGAACAGCTCAGCCGCCGCTGCTTCTAAAGTTACTTGCTTATTTTTACGGGCTTGCTGCAACACGGCACCAAATGATCCCTGAGCGTTAGATTGAGTGTTAGATGATGGGGTGATCATTTCCATGGTGCCTCTGGATTGTTAAGCCAAGTCTTAAGTTGTTTTGCTTCATCACTTAGCGGGTAAGCGGATAAAAGCTGCTGTGCCAATTGCTGGCGCGTTGTTATATTATTTTGTGCTGCTGCAAGCTTGATACCTTGTAAGAGCAAGCGCGGGCTAATACCCTGCCCCTGCACCAATATCAGCGTCTCATCATACAGTCTCTGTGCCTGCGGTACACGCTGTTGCTGCAGCAGCAAATCTACCAATTCGATATGAGCAATGATGCTGTTACGATTGCCATCGAGTGCGCGTAAAAATGCTTTTGAAGCGGCACTATTATCGCCTAACTGTAGATAAGTACGACCTAGGTTTTCTAGCGCGCCAATACGACCTTCATAGCCTAGCGACGCCCCTGCAATCTCAAACTGTTCTGCTGCTTCACGATAGCGCTTTGTCTGTGACAGATACACGCCATAATTATTGTGTGCTTGTACAAAGTCTTTATCTAGCGCGATTGCTTTTTTGAAGTATTCATCAGCTTTGGCTAGATTGATACGGCTGCCTTCTTGCTGCAACAAAACGCCCATCATATCATAGGCTGGCGCATAACGGCTATCGGCAGCAAAGGCTTTTTCAAGCTGCTGCTGCGCGGTATCTAGCTCATTTTTTCGGATGTATTGCGCGGCAAGTGAGGTACGCACACGGGCGATTTCCTGCTGATCTAAATTTCGATCATTGCTAGCGCGCGTAGATGTTTGATAAGGAGAGTTACCTAGCAAATCATTAGTAGGGGTGGTCTGACAGCCACTTAATACAAGGACGCCAAATACTGCCGACAGCACTGCACGCTTTGGCAAAGCGGTTTGCGCAGCACTGATACTCGACTGCTTATAAAACTTAGAAAATGATTTTTGATATTTGAACTGACAAGAATTTTTAGAAGTCATCATAGCCGCCATCATAAAACTGGGATTCAATGCGTTCGATCTTCGAAGCCTCAGTTTAATAGATTTAACCCCTATAAGTACAATTTAGTTGTTATTAATTGCCACGTTCTGCAATCTTGACAGTCATTGCTACATTTTCTTACCATTGCGACAGACAAAAGACAGCTAAAACGCTATACCAGTCAGATATAACGTTTATCTTCTAGAGAACGTGCTAAACGCTTTCACGATCTTTAATGCTCTGCTGCCATGCGGCTGAGCGTCTAGTACGATCCGCCACTTGTCCAACCAATTGGCCACAAGCAGCATCGATGTCATCACCACGTGTTTGACGAATCGTACAAACAAAACCTGCTTCGCTCAGTATATTGCTAAACGCATGAATACGGTTGTTGCTTGATTTGTCATAGGGTGCATGCGGGAATGGGTTGAACGGAATAAGGTTAATTTTACTTGGTAACCCTTCTAATAACGCAACCAACTGATGGGCATGCTTATTGCTATCATTGACCCCATCAAGCATCACATACTCAATCGTAACGTGCTTCTTATGACGTGGATTGACATCA
The DNA here is from genome assembly GCF_904846235.1 of Psychrobacter immobilis. Taxonomy (GTDB): domain Bacteria; phylum Pseudomonadota; class Gammaproteobacteria; order Pseudomonadales; family Moraxellaceae; genus Psychrobacter; species Psychrobacter immobilis_C. Next base: position 115,147 of record NZ_CAJGZN010000001.1, on the reverse strand, counting down.
TAGACATAGTTTTTTGCCGCTGCAATCAGCTCTTCTAACGGATATTTTTTGTTAATTGGTACCAACTCGTTACGCAGCTCATCATTTGGCGCATGCAGTGAAATGGCCAATGCCACATCGATGTCTTGTGCTAGCTGATACATTTTCGGGACGACACCAGAAGTTGATAACGTGACGCGGCGCTTTGATAATCCATAAGCATGATCGCTTAGCATCAGCTCCATTGAGCCTACTACAGGCTTGTAGTTCAATAGCGGCTCACCCATGCCCATCATCACCACGTTGGTGACGTTATTTTCCCATAGGCTATGATCAACGTTTTCTAAGCTTTCATTTTCATCTGTCATATATGACGCATTAGCGACCCATAACTGACCGATAATTTCAGCCGCACTCAAGTCACGCTCAAACCCTTGCTTGCCTGTACTACAGAAGCTACAGTCTAGTGCACAGCCTACTTGCGAAGACACGCATAATGTCTTACGGCCATTTAACTTGCTATCATCTGCAGGGATAAGCACCGTCTCAACCAACGAGCCACCAGTGACTTCAAATACCCACTTACGCGTACCATCATCGCTGTATTGACGATGAATCACTTTGGGCGGTACCACACAAGCATTAAGTGACAATTTGTCTCGCAACGACTTACTCAAATTGGTCATTTGCTCAAAATCTGTCACGCCATGCTGATAAATCCATTTAATCACTTGAGTTGAGCGGAATGGTTTTTCGCCAATACTCTTGAAGTAATCAGCCAGTTGCGCTTGCGTCATACCCAATAGATTGGTTTTGGCATGTGCCTCATCTACTAGCTTAATGCTATCAGTAATCTTAGCAGGTACGTGCTGAGTAGGTGCTTGAACAGTTGACATAATAGGTAACCTTTTTGCAGGAGCTTAGATAAGCGGTGCAATTATTTATATGGGCTTTGCCATACATACGTGAGTGCATGAGCAATCCGCTATGAGCGCAGTTTTCTAAATTGACAGAAACATGCTGATAAGGGATTGATAACGCTAAGTAAAATCAATAATGAGGCAAGTCACTAAGAATTTCAATGAATAATATAATTATAGAACTCTAAAGCGGATACAAGGCAGCCGATTGCATATTGTACAAGTAGTACATCTGATGAGGGTAATACCGTCGCAGTTTAGTAATTATTTAACTATAATATTATTATAATAGCTAAAACGGCCTATACCCATAAGATATAAGCCGTCTCGCAAACCAATTATAAACAATCAATGTTGTAAATAATTCGTCTATAGTCAATCAAGTATAAAACTCATACAGGTAAGATCAGTTTAAATCGTAGCTGTCTTATTATAGCAGTTACCTCAAACAAATCGAATGCCGTAAAAGCTTATCGCTGATTTACTATATTAGCGTGTACGTGCACAAACTTCATCATCGCTGAAGAAGTAGCTGATTTCACGTGCTGCTGATTCAGCTGAATCTGAACCATGTACTGCGTTTTCGTCGATGCTGCTAGCGAAGTCAGCACGGATAGTGCCTTCAGCAGCTTCTTTTGGGTTAGTTGCACCCATGATTTCACGATGCTGAGCGATAGCGTTTTCGCCTTCTAGTACTGATACCAATACTGGACCTGACATCATGAAAGATTTTAGGTCGTTGTAAAATGGACGCTCAGCGTGCTCAGCATAAAAACCGCCTGCTTTTTCATCATCAAGTTGCATCATTTTAGCTGCAACAATTTTTAGACCAGCTTGTTCGAAACGGCTGTAGATAGCGCCGATATGGTTGCCAGCGACTGCGTCAGGTTTGATGATAGATAAAGTACGTTCGTTAGCCATGAGAAGCTCCTAATAAATGATAAATTCAATAAAATATGAAAAAAATAATGCGTTGTTTTAGCTTTAGCCACAATGTTGACTTGGACTGTTTTACACAACTCATGGTATATCAGTGTATAACCATAAGCGCCAACATCGGATTGCTGCCTATTATAATGATTAAGGCCATAAATGATAGGGTTAATTTATGACCATACCTTGCATAAAAGTAAATTTATTGTGCATTAGTCGTTGATAATGCTATAAGTTCTAACAAAAGCAAAAACCCCAACGCTCAGCATTGGGGTTTTTTTATTGATACTAAAAACTATTTAATTAAGTTAATAGTAAAAATTAAGCATCGTACGGATCGCGCAATACGATAGTCTCTTCGCGATCAGGACCAGTTGAGATAATATCAACTGGGCAACCAATCAGTGCTTCGATACGTTTGATGTATTTTTTAGCGTTTTCTGGAAGCTCATCATAGTTAGTAATACCAACGGTAGACTCGCTCCAACCTTGCATCGTTTCATATTTAGGTGTAACTGACTCATAGAACTCAGCATCATGTGCACCTGCACACTCAGTTTCAGGTAGGTTGTAACCTACACCGATTAGCAATTCTTCAAGACCATCTAGTACGTCAAGCTTGGTCAAGCAAATACCTGACATAGAGTTAAGTACTACTGCACGGCGTAATGCTTCAGCATCGAACCAACCACAGCGACGTGCACGGCCAGTCGTCGCCCCAAATTCATGACCGACTTTGGCTAGGTGAGCACCAACATCATCGAACAATTCAGTTGGGAACGGACCACTACCAACGCGCGTAGTGTACGCTTTGGTGATACCAAGTACATAGTCTAAATACAATGGACCGATACCTGTACCCGTTGATACACCACCAGCCGTTACGCTTGAGCTGGTTACAAACGGATAAGTACCATGGTCGATATCAAGTAGCGTACCTTGAGCACCTTCAAACATTAGGTTTTTGCCAGCCAGACGTAATTGATTTAGGTCTTCAGTTACATCAGTAACCATACCTTTAATCTCTTCTTTCCACTCTTTACAAAGCTTAAGTGTCTCATCAAAATCAATCGCTTCAACTTTATAATACTCAGTCAGTTGGAAGTTGTGATATTCGATTAGGTTACGTAGTTTTTCTTCTAGATCTTCACGGAACAAATCAGCAAGTTTAATCGCACGGCGTGCTACTTTGTCTTCGTATGCAGGACCAATGCCGCGACCTGTTGTACCGATTTTACCAGATCCACGCTTTGCTTCACGAGCTTGATCAAGTGCCACGTGATAAGGCATGATAAGTGGGCAATTAGGAGAGATGCGTAGACGCTCACGTACTGGTACGTTGTTGTCTTCTAGCTCTTTCATTTCCTTTAGTAGTGCATCAGGTGCTAACACCACGCCATTACCGATAAAGCAAGTGACGCCTTCGCGCAAGATACCTGATGGAATCAAATGCAAGACAGTGGTTTTGCCATCGACAACCAACGTGTGACCAGCATTATGACCGCCTTGGAAGCGGGCTACTGCTGAGGCTTTTTCGGTAAGTAAATCAACGATTTTACCCTTACCTTCGTCGCCCCATTGGCTACCCAAAACTACAACATTCTTACCCATGATCAATCCTTACCTTTATGTATTGAGGTGTGTGCAATAAAAGCTGAAAAATTAAAATGATTTTCTTAGCTATATCTTTTTATCTCAGTGCTTTATGAAATAGAAACACTGAGATATCTAACAAATAATTTTGCGTTCTCGTAACCTGTACTGAATACTTTTGGCCGCGTGCGCCATTCAATCGCCTACTATCAGGCAATTAAACAGTTTGTAGCTGCCATTGACTGTCATCAGATATGCTCAAACGATGCGTAACATCATCTGGACTGTCCTGTGCATCTAGCGGCATAGTGACGCGATAGCCTTGCTGACGTAGACTCTCTACTTGTTGCAATAGCGTCTGCATCTCATCTGTATTTGCATTGGTCAACGCAGCAAAATCAACCAAGACAACGGTTGGCGCATCTAACTGTGTATGAGCCAGCAATCGGCTGACATCCATACTAAAGCCCGTGGCCGCACGTAATGCTTGCGTCTGGCTTTGCATACCATCAAAACGACCACCACGTACGAGTGGCTGCGTTTCGCTATTGATATAACCATTGAAGACGATGCCAGTGTGATAGTGATAACCTGATAGCTCAGTCACATCGATACTGACTGGGCACTGCCATTGGTCTTGTAGATAGTTTTTCAAACGCTGTAGCTCATCGATTGCCGTTGCGATTTGGCTGTCTTGCTGCGCCGCATCTGATAATTTAGCCAATAAGTTTGCGATATCGTGACCAAAGCGTGCCAACACATAAAAATCATCACCCATTGGCAAAGCGCGACAAACACGCTTGAGCTCTGGTAGGTTTTTATTGGCATATAAGTACATCAATTGCTCAGTATCACTGTCTGACAATTCAGCCAATTCAGCCAAACGTTTGAATATCGCTACGTGACCCAAATCGATATGGAGCGCTGCACTCATATTGAGTTTATTCACCATCGTAAACAGCACATCTATCAGCTCAATATCTGCCGCTAGTGACGCACAGCCAAATATCTCAGCACCCAACTGTAGCGGCGTACGTGAGCCAAACAGACCTGATGGCAAGGTATGAATCACATCGCCCACATAGCAATAACGCGCAATACCCGTACCGCCATGATGCGCATCTATACGCAAAATCTGCGGGGTAATGTCAGCGCGTACGCCCATTAAGCGACCAGTCAACTGATCGATAATCTTAAAGGTTTGGCGTTTTAGATCTTCTGATGCATCACTTAGCAAGGACTCAGTAAACTCGATCATCGGCGGACAAACCAGCTGATAACCATGAGTAATAAGCTGCTCGATTAACTGATGTCTAAGCACTTCTTGCTTATGCGCATCTTCAAACAGGGCATCAACCACCCCATCAGGCAATAGCCAACTATTGGCAACATCACTGCCAAAGTTACTCAAATATGGCATGCGATTGGGTACAGCACTGTTTTCGGCAGACTGAGACACTGTTTCGTTGGTAGAATTTGGCTGGGCAGGTTTTGCAGAATCAGAACTAACAGACACAATAAATCCTTGTTTGGCGTATCGCTTACCAAAAACGCGGTACTGATGCGGTACTTAAAGGGTGATTTGCCGGGTATTGACGCTGTGTGTATTTATTTTTAACGCGCAACATCATTGACCCAATTATTTATAAACAAACCAGGTAACCGCAAAAGGGTGAATAATAAGTATAATTTAGAATGATAAGACGAGTATCTTTATGCGCTAAAAAATTGCGACAAATAATCAAGGCACTTTATGCTTTAGTTTAGCATAGCACTCAAGGTTCGCCTAGTGACAATTAGCCACAATCACTATCTAATTACAGTTCAATTGCCGCTTATTAGCTTAGTAGGTGTGACAGTCATCGTTGATGTATTTGGCTCAATATTGGGCGAATAGCCGAGAGGTTTGTTTTTTGTTAACCATAAGATAATGAGCGCGATTACCGCAGCGTCATCAACACAGACTCATGATACACTAACACATATTTTTATCTCGGAAGCCTTATGTCATCTGATTACCACCCAAATCCTGCGATCAACCAAACCAATGTCTTAGGCACCGCACTTGCCAGCTGTTGTTTCGATCCCATCACTGGCTATTATCGCAATGGTTTTTGCCATACTGGCAACCATGATGTTGGTCAACATACTGTCTGTGCCAAGATGACCAGCGAGTTTTTAAACTTCTCTGCCAGTCGCGGTAATGACCTAATTACCCCACTACCTGAATACAACTTTCCTGGTCTCAAACCTGGTGACTACTGGTGCATCTGCGCGCTACGTTGGGTTGAAGCACTGGACTTCGATATTGCACCGCAAATCAAACTAGAAGCGTGTCACGAGAGTCTATTGGCATTGGTAGATATCGATACGCTAAAAAGCTACGCCCTATAGTTAGTATTGGCACACGATAAAACCGTAGCAGCGTTCACAGCATATTTGGATTATTGAATTTTTTTATTATATGACAGGAAAGTATATGGAAAACGACAATAACCAATTAATCAAAAAAACGGCTCACATTGCACCTGACTCTAATATGAGCCACATTTATGCCAATATGAATGACAGGCATCTCTATCTAGATGATGATGACAGCTATATCTACGGCGATGCTGAAGCCACAACTCAGGATACCATCGAGACCATGACGGTCTACGATCCTGACTCTGAGCGCTATGAAGACATTGATTCATCAAGTAAAGATGAAGTGGTTAATTGCTACGCTTACTCGCGAAAAACAGGCGAAAATCTAGACAAAATCGCCCTTACTGATGTGAGCCGTGCGCTGAGTAATAATGGTCAGTTTATTTGGCTCGGTCTTTACGACCCCAGCCTAGAGACCATGGTCAAGGTGAAAGACGCCTTTGATCTACACGAATTGGCGATTGAGGATGCCTTTGCTGACCACCAGCGAGCCAAGGTAGAGAACTACGACAACGATATGGTCTTTGTGGTGCTACGTACGGCCAAACTCGAAGACAACGTCATTCGTTATGGTACGACTGCGATATTTATGGGCAAAAACTACCTGATTACGATTCGTAATGGCCCGTCAAACTCTTATGCGCCAGTACGTGAGCATTGTCATCGTCGCCCTGAAAAGCTACGCATGGGCCCTATCTTTGTACTGCATGCTATCCTCGATTTTATCGTTGATAACTATATGCCGATTACCGATCGATTGGGCCGTTACTTGCGCGAGCAGGAGCGCTATGTATTTACTTCTGAGTTTGATAAAGGCACGCTAAAAAACCTTTATGAGCTCAAATCGCAACTGGTACATATGCGCGCCATTATCTTACCTGTGCAAGACATCTGTAGCTTTTTTATTAATCATAAAAAAAGTGAGATTATCTCTGGATTTTCTCAAGCCGCTAAGCCTTACTTTCGCGATGTTAACGATCACCTATTGCACTCCCTAGATGCTATTAATGGTCTTAATGAAATGCTGAGCGTGGTGATGAACACCTATATGGCGATGGTCAATATGGGTCAGAATGAAGTCGTGCGTAAGCTCGCTGCATGGGCAGGTATTCTGGCAGTGCCGACAGCTATCGCTGGCATTTATGGCATGAACTTTGACTTTATGCCTGAGCTGCATTGGAAATACTCTTACCTTGTCATAATGGTCATTATTATCGCCTTATGTAGCTATCTGTACTATAACTTCAAAAGATTGAAATGGTTGTAATACCAAACGCTAGGCATAAAAAAAGAGCAACCACTGGTCGCTCTTTTTTTATGTTGCTATCTTTTTGTAACGCTATCTAATTATTCACGGCGATGCTTAGTATGACTATCAGGTACTTGAGCATTATCAGGCAATAGCGCCTTAACTGTTAGATTTGCATGCTGCTTATCAAGATTATCCTCTGGGCGACCAAATGTTTTGGCCGTCCAAGTCAGGATTACAATAGAGCCGCTCAGTAGCATGATGGCCACGGAAATTGTCGCTAGCAGCCATAAATGGAAATAGTCTGAAACCGCCTGCACATCAACCACCAAATGTCGTGACAATGCTGTTATGGCAATAAATATCAAAAACTGTACTGGCAGTCGATGGGTTTTAAAGTAGATACCTATCATAGCCAATAGCTCAAGGTAAATAAATAACATCAATATGTCTTTTAGATCCGCTGAACCCTTTTGGACAATATAAATAAACTCTTTACCTGCAGTCCAAACGACAACCACACTGATTAGAAATAAAATAACGTAATGACAGACATCGACAAACTCTCTACCAATACTTTGTAGTCGCTCATGAACACCTACGTTTTTTTTAGCCATGTTTAGGTCCTATCAACTGAAATGTGGTTGATTTAGCCTGAGTCTATGTTACCTCAGGCCCCTTATATATCGGCAATCAGTATTCGTATGACTATTTTTTTAGCCTTTATTCAAACCCGCTGATTTTTCAGCAGCATCGACCGTTTGGCGAATAAGCGTGTTGATAGTCATTGGGCCAACGCCGCCTGGCACTGGCGTATAAGCGCTGGCAATGTTTTCCATGCCTTTCATTTCGATATCACCAACACCGCCACCATCTGTCGGATGGAAACCTGCATCAATGACAACCGCTCCTGCTTTGATCCATTCCGCTTTAATCAGCTCAGGTACGCCTACGGCACCAACCACGATATCTGCACGCTTAATATGTGCTGCCAAATCTTGAGTTCTTGAATGGCAGATAGTCACTGTACAGTTAGCATTCAATAGCATCATTGCCATTGGCTTACCTAAGATAGCACTACGCCCTACGACCACTGCTTCTTTACCTGATAGCTCGATATTATGATGCTCTAGCAAATGCATGATGCCCTGCGGTGTGCATGAGCCATAAGCTGACTGCTGCATCGCCATACGACCAAAACCAAGACAAGTCACACCATCGACGTCTTTTGCTAAGTCAATCTGCTCAAAACAAGCACGCTCATCAATATGCTCAGGAACCGGATGCTGTAGCAAAATACCATGTACATCTGGATTGCTATTTAACTCATCTATCTTTGCCATGAGCTGCTCAGTAGTCGTGGCACTTGGCATCTCAACGCGTATAGAGTCCATGCCAACACGCTTGCAAGCGTTGCCTTTCATACGAACATAAGTGGCAGAGGCTGGATCGTCACCAACCAATATCGTCGCTAAGCTTGGGGTGCGGCCAGTCTTTTCCTTAATCGTATCTACGCGCGTGCGCAGATCCTGTTCTATTTGTTTGGCAAGTGCTTTGCCGTCCAAAACGGTAGCGGATTCTTGGGCAGTAGACATAGTAACTCCAATAGAGGGTACGATATAAAAAAATAAAGACAGCGCGCGCAAATACTTTGCATGCCTGTCCTTTGGTTCGTCAATCTTTGACTAAGAGTAATATTGTACCTGTGTACGCTACAAAATCCTAGCGTAAGATAAAGCCTGCGCACTGATAAATTTTCATAATAAGTCAATTAAACAGTATTACGTATTTATGGGTGAATACATCATTAACCAGTAAAGTATTGGTTTACGTGCTAAATTTGTTAAAATAGCGTAGAATAGTCAATCCAATTTTTTACATTGAGAAATGTAAACCCACCGACTCAAGGATATTATGATGAAAGACGAAAAATTACAGAAAGCACTCGCCCGTATGGGACTTGGTTCACGCCGTCAAATGGAAGAAGTTATTAAATCTGGCCGCGTAACGGTTAACAATGGTCCTGCGACCATCGGTGATCGCGTCTCGCAAGGTGATGAGATTCGCGTTGATGGCCGTCAAATCAAATACACTTCTGAAAACGAGAAGCGTCGCCGTGTTATCGCTTACTACAAGCCTGAAGGCGAAGTTTGCTCTGCTAAAGATCCAGAAGGTCGCCCAACTGTTTTTGAGCGTTTGCCAAAGCTGACTCATGACCGCTGGGTAATGGTTGGACGTTTGGACATCAACTCAACTGGCCTATTGTTATTTACTAATGATGGCGAAATGGCGCATCGCTTGATGCATCCATCTGGTGAAGTCACTCGTGAATATGCGGTACGTGTATTGGGTGAAGTAACGTCTGATATCGCCCGTGCATTGACCGCTGGCGTCATGCTAGAAGATGGCCTTGCAAAATTTGAAGACATCAAAGAAGGCGGCGGCGAAGGCGTCAACAAGTGGTATCACGTCCAGCTAAAAGAAGGCCGTAACCGCGAAGTACGTCGTTTGTTTGAATCACAAGGTCTAAAAGTTAGTCGTCTACTACGTACACGCTATGGCACGATTGTTCTACCAAAAGAGCTACGTACTGGTCGTTTCTTAGAGCTTGATAAAAAAGAAATCAATACGTTGACGGATTTGGTCAGCTTACGCCCACGTTATGGCACGGGTCTACATGGCGCTGCTAAAGAGAAGCAAGAACGTATCAGAAACAAGCCGCTTAAAGCGCGTCGCACTGACACCCGCAGCGATAATCGCAACAGTAGTGCGAAACCTAAAAGTAGCGCTAGCCCTGCCAGCCGCGGTACACGTAACACCCGTGATCGCAATGATAAGCGCTAGTTAAATTGGTTTAACATTATTCTAAGTCTTAAGTAGATTTAGAATAAACATAAAAAAGCGGTCAATGATAAATAGTCATTGACCGCTTTTTTGTGTCTTTATATAGGCTTCAAAGTTTACAGGCGTCACAGTCGCTCAGTATAGATATAACGACTCAGCTATCGTGACTATTAATATACTGTTTCATGACTCGCAGCTCTTGTAGCTGCTCCTCATCCATTTGCGCCAGGAGTCTATCTAAACGCTGCTCGATATTATCTAAAACACTCTGCAATAACTCATTAGCTTCCAATCTCTTGTCGTTATTTGCATTCTTGGCATTTATATTTGTTAATTGGTAATGAGTAGCTAGCATTTCGGGTAACCGTGTTTGCAGCATTTTATTCAATACAAACTGTGCTTCTGTTATCGCTGGCGTCTTATGTTGAGCATATTGAGCCGCTTGATAGGTTTGATAACTGCTTACTTTTTCATCGATGCGTTTTAACTGGCGCAGTTGCTGCTCAGGCAATGTTTTTAAGTGCTGTTTATTCAACGTTAACTGCTGCAAGCTTAATGTGGCTAATGACAAGGGCGCATTGTAATCCTGATAAGTGAGTACGCCAGGTGAGATACCGACGGCTTTATGAAAAGCCTGCCAGCCTTTTCTACCTAAGTAAAAGGTAGTGACGGTCGTTACAATACCGATGCCTATTAAGATACTCATATACGCTTGCTCTTTATCCTTTCACCATTCAACTTTGTATTTATAGCTTAATGTCTTTAGCACTCACATTTTCACCAATTGGGCTTTCAATCGCTTGGATATTTACATCACTGCTCGCATCACTACTGATATTATTATTGGCATTACTATCAGGCTTTTTAATATCTGCATTGCTAGTAGGATTGTCAAAACGTTTCTGGAGATAGCGATTGGTTGCAAGTAGTTTTTGACCGTCTTGATGATATGACGCGTTGAGCAGGTCATCGAACTGTGTGTTAATTGTCTTAAGCACATCTAATAAGGCTTCTTTACCAGTGACATTAGAATGTTTAATTTTGGTAGTATCAGCAAGCGCACTATCTGTCACATCTAAATCGTGCAAGCGACGATAGTCAGCGACTGCTTGTGGCACATGCCTATCCATTAGGTTTTGAATCATAATATAAGTTTCGTTGACGGTATCTTTATCATCAATCTTGCCATCGTTATTGGTATCGCCATACATGACCCGCAGCTTTTCACCCTTTGTATTAATTTGCTCCAAAGCAGTTTTAATGTCGACAGGTAGGCTTTTTTCAGGTATATAACCCAGTTGCGGCATCGCCTTATATTCGAGCATTTTGGGTGCTGTGACTTTTTTAATGCCACGATAACCTAGATATAACCCAGCCGCTGGCAACAGCCCATACAAAACAAACATTACGAACATCGCAGTCATTTGGGTCATTATATTGTCCTTATTACTTATCAGAATGTCGTGGCTGATTTTTTGTGGTTGTTATTATTAAACAAAAAAATAAGGCTCTATTAAAGCCCTATATTGTTATGCACTAGGTCGATTGTGTTTTTTGATAATACTTAACCTTTGCAAATGTACGAGAGAAAGTGTCATCAGAGAAAATTTAACTTTGCGTACGGCTCTTAACATAACGATGAGTTGAGGCAAGGCGGTTTAAGACTGTCTGATGCAATTCATCCAATAATTCGTCAAGCTCATAATCAATCTCTAAGAACAAATCTGTCAGCATATCACCAGCAGTCATCTTGCCCTGCACCATGTTATTTTTGGTGCGATGCGGACTAAAGCGTTGTAGCTGCTCATAATGATGTAATGCTTCAGGGATACTTTCGGACACCAATTTATCGATGACGAACTGACGCTCGTTATGCTGCTGCTGTTGCTGTTCGTTCAGCTCACTACTCCATTCACGATAACGCTTTAGCTTACCGTTGATACGATCTAATATCGCAACGGCTTCAATAGGCATGGCATTTAGGGTGGCCTCATCGACCACATCAACAAGTTCAGTCATAATCGGACAACGTCCATGTTTGAGATACCACAAAGTATCTGGGTCAAAAGGCGGTCTATTGGTTGGGCGCATTTGAGCACGATTACTCAGATAGCGATCGGTCAAAGGCGTGGATGATTGGCTATCACTCACTTGTGCCAACGCATCACATATGCGGTTTACACGTTCAGGCGGAGTCAGTGTAGAACGCTCTTGTACTGCGTGATTGCTATCACTATTGGCAGCAGCATCCTGTTCATGATTGACGCTCATCTCCTGAGCATTCTTTGCTGCCAATGTCGGTAGGTCATCTTGAGCTTGCCCAAATGACTGTAGCATTCTTGTCAAACTGACTACCATGACTTGCTCTGCCCCTCATCTATTACACTCACATTGTGCGCATATTGCATACATTCATTCAATAGCGTATCTTAGCAGGTTTTTGCTGGCCTGCCAGTAAGCAAAATGTCACCATTCCTACACGCCAACCGTTAAGCACCGTATTATGAATGCTCCCGATTATATTTCTGGTTTCCTACTTGGGTTATCTCTCATCATTGCTATTGGTTCCCAAAACGCTTTTGTACTCAAACAAGGCCTCAAACGCGAGCACATATTTTTTGTTTGCTTGTTTTGTGCGGTGAGCGATGCATTTTTAATATCAGCAGGCGTTGGTGGTTTTGGTGCAGTTACAGCTCGCTATCCTCACGTTATAGATATCGCAAAAATAGCAGGCGTTATATTTTTATTAGGATATGGTGTACAGAGTTTGTATGCCAGCGTACGCGTGTCACACGCTTTGACTGTTGAAGGACAAGTCGTCACTAGCTTAAAAAAAGCCTTGTTACTATGCTTTGGCTTTACTTGGTTAAACCCGCACGTCTATCTAGACACATTGGTACTCGTCGGCATGGTCTCTACGGGCGCAAGCAGTAAATTGACGTTTGCCGCAGGTGCAATTAGCGCTTCGTTCTTTTTCTTCTTTGCGCTTGGGTATGGTGCGCGATTACTCAGGCCTCTATTTGAGAAGCCTAAAGCATGGAACATACTGGACGCTTTGGTAGGGTTGCTAATGCTCTATCTGGCTTGGCATTTGTATCAAAGCTGATAGAGGTATAACTGAGAAATGATAGATAAGCTGAGTGTTGAATAAACTGAATATTAAGTAAACGACGTATTGGATAATACTGAATGACGTCGATATCCGCTAACCACTGTATAAATATATATGGTTAGCGGTAATATTGTATTGATCGTTTACATCAAGCTAGGAAAGAGCGTACGCAGTCCATTAACGATAATCTCGATAGAAACGGCGGCCAATAGCATCCCCATGATTCGGCTCATGATGTTCAAGCCAGTATCACCTAGTAAGCGACTGATACGACCTGCCGCCATCAATGCTAAGTAGCAAAACAGACTGATAAATAAGCCAGCAATCAAAATGGCAGATACCTGCAAAATACCTGATACTTGTGAAGAATAAATGATAACCGTAGAGATACCACCAGGCCCAATCATCATCGGAATCGCGAGGGGAACCACAGCAGCTGCCATTGAAACTGGCGCATCTTTCACATGATCAACATCAAAATTCTCTTGATCAGGTTTAACCGGGTTACCCTCCCCATTCATCATATTTAGCGCAATTAAAAACACCAATATACCGCCTGCCAATTGGAACGAGCCGATAGAAATACCAAGGGTTTTTAGTAGCGTCTCACCTGCAATCGTAAAAAAGCTGATGGTGATAAAAATGGTCAGACAAGCAACGCGCGCGACCTTACGTCGATTGTTCATCGAATAGCCGCGAGTCAAATCTAAAAATAACGTCAATGCGCTAAATGGATTGATCAATACCATAAAGGCTAGGATTATCTTGATAATTTCAGTATTCACTGAGCGCTCGCTTGTCTATTGATACCGCTTGTGCAAAAAGATAAGGCCATCGTGCGAGTGCAACGATGACCCAATAGGCAGTTAAAAACGGCATTGTAGCATAGGCAGATAAGCTAAGAAAATCATTAACTTTGCGCCGTTACGCCTACATGTCACCTTAGTAAAGCTTCAGTGTAAAAACAAGCATTTAACCGATTATCAGTAAAAGCTATCAGTATAAATTACCATTTTACTAACTCGTTGATAGTCTTTTCGATAAAATCGAGCGCATGTAGCGCTATTAACCTTTAGCACATCTATATTTATGCACTAAAATCTAGCCCAATATCCAAAGCAGTCGTACTGTGCGTCAAATAACCCATCGCGATAAAATCAACCCCTGTACTTGCAGCCGCTTGTACCGTTTCGGGCGTAATACCACCTGAGGCTTCAGTCTTTGCGCGCCCCTGACACATAGCAACCGCTTGCGACAATGTTTCAGGCGACATGTTATCTAATAGCACTAAACTCACACCTGCATCGAGCGCTTGCTCTAATTGCTCTAGCGTATCGACTTCGACCTCAATAGGAATCAGATGCCCAGCAAATTTCTGTGCTTGCTGAATGGCCGTTTTGATGTCACCAGCAATAGCGATATGATTGTCTTTGATTAAAATCGCATCATCCAACCCTAAGCGATGATTGCGTCCGCCGCCGCAGCGTACCGCATATTTTTGTACGATACGTAAGCCTGGAATGGTCTTGCGTGTACAAGTAATCTGCGCAGGATATTGGGCCACACTATCGACAATCTGACGGGTCGCTGTCGCAATACCACTGAGATGGGTCATAAAGTTCAGTGCCGTGCGTTCTGCTGTCAATAAGTGACGCGCGTTACCTTTTACGGTCGCTAACACTGCACCAGCCTCTACTGTTTCGCCATCCTGTACTTGTGCAATAAACTCAATTTGCGCATCGACTAAGGCAAAAGACAAGCGTGCCAAATCGATACCGCATATCACGCCTGCTTGCCGCGCTTTGATCTGCAACTGCGCTTGCATATCGGCTGGGATAGTAGCTTGTGACGTTACATCACCACGCCTACCCAAATCTTCAGCTAATGCATTCTCAACCAATGGTTTAAGCAATACAACATCCAATGCTGGCTCTTGTTCAATTGTCATTTTTGACCCTTATCTAGGCATGATATTGATAGAAACTGCTCGTCATTTAAACTCAAAATGAGCATAAATATAGCGTAAAGTTAGCGACCCTGCAAGGAAAGGTGACAAGTTTTTCGTTTTACAAACCACTTTAGAGATAAAACGGACTGGCTTGAAATGACTATTTGCGCTTGGGAAGTTTACTGTCCATCAATAAACTCTGTAGCTCGATATCATGGCGAAAGCGATATAGCTTGGCAGGGCGACCGCGCTGAGCACTGCTACTCTCCCCAGTCTCCATTACCAAGTTTTGTGAATCAAGTAATCGACGAAAGTTTTGCTTATGCAAACAAACTCCTGATAACGCCTCAACACTCTGCTGCAACTGCGACAAGGTAAAGACGTCTGGCATCAGACCAAAAATAAGCGGTCTATATTCAATCTTCGCGCGCAGTCTTGAGATAGCAGTAGCAATCACGCGGCGGTGATCATAATACATCGGTACGCCTATGCGCTGTGACCAGTCCTCTGGCAAAGCAACAACCTGATAGTTGGGCGGATAATTAGGTGCTTCGGGGATTAGACCTGCTTCATAAAGCATCTCATAACGTAGCAATACATGCTCTGCGATCCATTCCCTACTTTCATTATCCTGCTCGCTAACTGATTGGCTGTCTGGTAGTTGACCACTTGCCAAAAACGCTTCACTGAGTCCCCAACACAGGCCAACTCGCTGACGCCTGCGCTGTTGGACAATCGAGTCGTTGGCAGTATTGGCCCATTCAAGTAGCGCAGGCACGATAAAGTCCATAATAATACTAGGCATACCGTCCAAATGATTTTCCCATGGGAAATAATCATACCAATCTCGCCAGAGTGCTTTGCTTTGGAGTGCCTGCGTTTGCGTCTCTTGCACCAAACCTAAATAACTCACATACACCAACGCATGGCCATCAATATTACGCCTGTTAGTATCGACAAAGGTATATAACTGCTCCAAATATCCAAGCGGTTGCTGCGTTTGCTCCTCTACCCATTGACGCACACCTGCTTGTAACGAGCGATGTAGCGGCATAAGTGGCCCATTTGGCAACAGCTTACCTTGGTCAACGGTTAGAACGCGCGCGATATGATCTGTGATAGCGACCAATACGGCGACCACTTCTGTCGTGCCGCTACCTTGCTGGTGCGCATGTGAATAAGACAACGTCATGGCTTTGGGAATTATCCTTTTTCTCTGAAATGTGAAAGGCTATTGGGGTTAATAGCTATGGTATGGCTTAGTATAGCTCGAATCTAAAACTATCATAGTCTGTGGTTGTAAGTATGAAAAATCAATATCGATAAATAGTTATAAGGGGCATGAATTAGTACCATTTCCAAGCTCAGTACGGCTTAACTGCACGTCATTTTGAGCACTAAAAACCAATCTTTTGACTTATTGAGTATAAAAAACCACTTGTAATTATGCTCAAAATGAGCATAATTAAGATAACCTATAAATTTGTTATGTCTAATTACCCATTTTTTAGCACACACATTTATCGTTATTGCACCAAAAAAGGCTGCCATTATGAAAAAATATCCTTACGACGCACCTATCATGAGTACGGACAATCGCATCGCCACTCAGATGAACATTGAATACGCCAAGGCTAAAATGCCAGCAGACTTGCCTCGCACTGAACGCATCGTAGTCGAAGAAAATATCAAAAAGCTACTAAAAGAGAATAATGCCGTACT
The DNA here is from genome assembly GCF_904846235.1 of Psychrobacter immobilis. Taxonomy (GTDB): domain Bacteria; phylum Pseudomonadota; class Gammaproteobacteria; order Pseudomonadales; family Moraxellaceae; genus Psychrobacter; species Psychrobacter immobilis_C. The sequence goes on along the minus strand of NZ_CAJGZN010000001.1, from coordinate 98,420 downwards.
GGTAGCACACTACTATGTCGACCCTTTTATCCAAGACTTGGCATTGGCAACCGGTGGCTGCGTCGGTGACTCACTTGAAATGGCTCGGTTTGGACAAGCTCATAGCGCCCAAACATTGGTTGTCGCTGGTGTGCGCTTTATGGGTGAATCAGCAAAAATATTAAGCATGGAAAAGACTGTCCTCATGCCAGATTTAGAAGCCGAATGTTCGCTTGATTTGGGCTGTCCTGCTGAAGAGTTTTCAGCATTTTGTGATGCCCATCCTGAGCGTACTGTTGTCGTCTACGCCAATACCAGCGCCGCGGTAAAAGCGAGAGCTGATTGGGTGGTCACCTCATCTGTCGGTATAGACATCGTCCGTCATCTGCATGCCCAAGGTGAGCCGATTATTTGGGGCCCTGACCGTCATTTAGGCAAATACATCGCTCGTGAGACTGGTGCAGATATGCTGCTGTGGCAAGGGTCTTGCTTGGTACATAACGAATTTAAAGCCACTGAGCTAATGCAATTAAAAGAGGAACATCCAGAGGCCAAAGTCTTGGTGCATCCTGAGTCACCTGATAGCGTGGTTGAACTAGCCGATGTGGTCGGCTCGACTAGCAAGCTTTTGCAATCAACGTATGAGATGGATGCTGATACCTTTATCGTCGCTACTGATTTGGGCATATTGCACGAGATGCAAAAACGCTCGCCAAACAAGCGATTCTTGGCCGCACCGACTGCTGGTGAGAGTGCAAGCTGTAAGAGCTGTGCGTTTTGTCCTTGGATGGCCATGAACGGTCTAAAAGGTATTGAGCAGTGCTTAACCAATCAAAGCTGTGAAGTACTTATGACACCTGAGCTGGCAGTAGCAGCTAAGAAACCTTTACAACGGATGCTCGATTTTGCTGAAGCACAAAAGCAACGCGTAGCCGCCAGTGGCGACATTGTCAAAGACCGTGCGCTGTTCGCTAACGTTGGGGCAGCCTAGCATGAATCAGTCGCATTCAGTTGATCGTCCCAGCACCACTCGCTATGAAAATAACAGGAGCAGCAGTGATATGAGTAATATGATAAAAACTGATGTTCTTATTATTGGGGCTGGTCTGGCAGGCTTGAGCACCGCGCTATCTCTGCCAAAATCACTGAATATCACTGTTTTAAGCAAAGCCGCACTTGAGGTGTGCTCAAGTCACTACGCTCAAGGTGGTATCGCAGCCAGCTTAGACAAAGCAGACTCTGTGACTGATCATGTCGCTGATACCTTAATCGCTGGTGCAGGATTGTGTGCGACGGACAATACTGCTCGTATCTTGGGTGCAGGACAGCAAGCAGTGCAGTGGCTATGCGAGCAAGGTGTGCCATTTACTCAATCTAATTTAACTAAAGAAAATGATAATACACCTGATTTTTCAGTCTTAAAAACCAGTGACTTACACTTGACTAAAGAAGGCGGTCATGGCTGTAGACGTGTGGCTCATGCGGATGATGCAACAGGTCGACACGTGATGGACGCATTAAACATCAAAGCACAGACTGCGGCCAATATCACTATCTTGCCTTATCATGAAGCATTAGAGTTACTGACTTCACCTCTGATTAGCAGCTCCTCTTTTAGTATGAACGATAGCGAGATCAAACATTGCCGAGGGGCGTTGGTCTTTGATCATGTAAATAAGCGCCAACTCACCATTCATAGTTCAGCTGTCGTACTCGCTAGTGGTGGCTTAGGTCAGTTATTTAAGCGTGCCAGCGCGCCTAATGTCTGTGTTGGTGATGGCGTCATGATGGCATGGCAAGCAGGCTGCCGCTTGGCAAATTTAGAATTTGTACAATTTCATCCGACGGGTCTGGCATTAGATGACAGCAGTTTTTTGATATCTGAAGCGTTACGCGGTGAAGGTGGACGACTCTATTGTCCACAGACTGGTACGCGCTTTATGTTAGACGTTGATAAGCGCGCTGAGTTGGCGCCACGCGATATCGTCGCTCGGGCAATAGCTAATCAGATTAGTAGTAACGGACTTGGCTACGTAAACCTTGATGTCAGTCACTTGCCAGCCGCATTTATACAGGCACATTTCCCGCAGATTTATCAGACGCTGCTAGCACTCGGCATCGATATGACCACAGACCCTATTCCAGTCGCTCCGACTGCCCATTATAGTTGTGGTGGCGTAGTGACTGATGCTAATGGTTTGACCGACATTGCAGGGCTGTATGCAGCAGGTGAAGTTGCTTATACAGGGCTGCACGGGGCCAACCGTTTAGCAAGTAATTCATTGTTGGAGTGTGTGGTAGTTGGTCGCAACATCGCCGCTAATCTGCCTCGTTATCTAAAAAAATTGGAACGCCTAAAGAACTTAGAGGCTTTAGAGAAAACGGCTGAAGCTTTAGAAAAAATGGCACAGCCACATACGACTACCTATTATGGACTGCATCAGTTGGCTGCCGATATTTGGCAATCTCCGACACTAGAAAACACGCAATTTGTTATCTTACCCTCTTCTAAGCAGTCATCACTCCCAATTTATAAGGCTGATAAAGCATTTCATTCTGACGTAGATATTGCAGGGATAACTATAGCGTTGAAAGCTCTTTTGACAGCTAATATGGGCATCACGCGTAGTGCCAAACAGTTAGAGCAAGCATTGCAACAAATTGAGCAGTGGCAAGAATCAATCAAACATACTGAAACCATGCTATCTGATATGAGTAGTAAAGCCCCTACTACTGACAGTGAGCTTGCCATTTTTCAATTGGCGAGGCAATTAGCGTTAGCAGCGATGATTGTTCAATCGGCTTATCAGCGTTTCGAAAGTCGCGGTGGGCATTATCGTGAGGATTATCCTGACTTAGCTGAAACGCCTTTGACCAGTATCATTCTGCCATTAAGAAAAACTACGCTTAACTCCTTTTCTCACATTATAGAAGACGAGCGTTATCCAATACCTGTTACTGACCATATTTAAGCTTACGATAAATAATAGCGAAGCCCATCAAGGGCGATATCTAACACTATAGTTAAAGAGGCATTTAAGCTATCATTATGGATAGGCTTAAAATATTACCTCTTCTTTGAGTGTCCACGGTATGGCTTCTGATATTGTGTTTGTGATTGCCCTAATGATAATCGTCAGTTTGGCTTGGAGTGTACTTGCCGTACCTCGTCTGCGCAAACGTTTGCCAAAAATCTACTTGATAGCCCGCTCGTGGTGGTTGATGTTAGCCGCGCTCTGCACTTGCTATGTGATTGCAAAAATAACGCACGATACGCCAGGTTCTTATTCGCAAGCATATCCCTATCAATGGCTGCTCATTTTATTTTTTATATTAATTGGTCTACGCGGCAGCTACGAGATTAAACGCCTATGGTGTTTACGCAGTAAAGCCGTGCTCATTCATAAACTCCAAGGGCAAGGTTTACAGCCAAGTACTCCCCTGCTAGCGAAAACCTCTCTCAATCTGACTCAACACTATACGCGGCTCAACTTCTTAGACCTGCTACTGAGTGTTACTTTCCTCTCACTCATTATTAGCCTTATTATCTTGCAGCAACTGACCTGGCAACGCGAACAATATGGTGTTTTACTCTTCGTATTATTTGCCAGTCAGTTTAATGATATTGCCCAATATCTATGCGGAAGACTGCTTGGACGTAAGCTGTTTAAACGAGGTCTAGCGCCGATTATTAGCCCCAATAAAAGCATTGAAGGTGCTATCTTTGGCAGTTTAGTTGCGGCAATATTGGCAGCAGTATTAGGTCTTTGGCTCACTCCTTTTGATTGGTGGGTCTGTCTATTAGCTGCCTATGGCTTGGCGGTGAGCGGTATCTTTGGAGACTTATTAGAATCAGCCTTTAAGCGCCAGCACGGGGTAAAAGACACCGGAACGATGCTCGCTGGTCATGGTGGGGTCTTAGATCGGATAGACAGTTTACTGATTGGAGTTCCAGTATTTACCTTACTCTACTGGTTACTTGGTTAAACCTAGTCAAAGTATTGATAGTCATATTATTTGGCTTTATCTAGTTTACTGCGCAATATCCAATTGAGCACAGGCTTTGGTAAATGGTTTAAAAAACTTGTGATATAGCGCATCGAGCGTGGAAATATCGCCAGCTCTACATCATCGTCAATCGCTTGCATAATATGATCAACCGCCGCTTGCGTGCTCATGATAAATGGCTTATGGCTAGCATCGCCATCGTTTAAATCACGCAATGCTTGAGTATTGATATAGCCTGAGGCAATACAGTTCACTTGGATATCATAAGGTACAAGTGCTGCTCGATAAGCACTAGCAGTCGCAATCATTGCACGTTTGCTTTTTGCATAAAGACTGGCATAAGGATAATCTATCGTACCTGCGATAGAGGCAATACAGACAATGCTAGGTTTATCGCTTTTTCTAGCGTCCAATGACTGATATTGCTGTTTTAACTGCTGCTTTAATTGACTGCTTGCCCATCTAAAAACTTGCTCAAACGCCTGTAAATTGATCGCTAGCATTTGGTCGCTATCTGCTTGATTTAAGTGATGGATACGCTCATTGGTATAGCTACCAGCACTATAGATCAGCCTTTGAAAACTAATACCTGACAAATTGTCTAATAACGTTTGCGTTTGATTTGGTTCAGTTAAATCACACACATAAGTTACGATAGCAGGATGCTGGCTATTGATATCGGCTATCTTTGCTGCGCTACTACCAACAACGCTCACCTGCCAGCCAAGCATCTGATGATGCAACGCCAATGCCAAGCCAATGCCACTCGTACCACCAACGATAATGATATGCGGCGCATGGTTTCTAGTGATACCTTTTGCGATGTTTTTCATAATTTATGTTGCTGTATATAGTTGACCGTACGCTGATAGCCATATTGCCATTGCGCCTGCATTTGCTGCACAAAACCGTCATAGTCGGTGTGTATTAGCTCAACAGTCATTTGCTTTAGGTTAAACCGCTTTTGCACATTTTGCCCTCTCAGTTGCTGCTTGTTATCTGCAAATGGTAACCAATGTAGCTGACGGTTTTTATTAATGGTTTCAGTGAGCGCCGACACACTGACTGGTTGATAACTGTGTACTGCTGCCAAGCGCTCATTGGGATCAAAACCAAAGACGCGCTGAATCGCGGGAGCAGCCAGCCATGGGTCATAACCTGCCTTAGTCTCTGCAAATACGCTATCACCCAACTGACAGGCCAACTCAATCGGTGTGAGATTAATCACACCTCCTAAACACCAGCCAAGCTCTGTGATATGTGTTGGCGGTAGATAGTACATGTCAGCCATAGACGCGCGAATCACTGGGGCAAAATCCCATTGCGTCTGTACTTTTACAGACGGGTGTATGCGTCCGTTTGCAAATATATGCGCTGGTGACGTTATTTGTTCGTCAGCCAGACCTGATGCAGAATTTGGTAAATTTGCTAAGCACGGCGGCGCAAATAACAACTCTTGCAGTACAGGTTTTTTATTACATAAGCCATCAGCAGGTGCTTGATACAATCGACTGGCAATGATAGCTATCTCTGGCGTTGTTTTACCAGCAGCGCTACCACTATCACTAGCAGCAAACTGCGACAGCTCATCCAGCCAGTACTGCTCGTTATCGATACGAAACATTGCCAACTGCTGTAGCTCATTTAACAGTCGCTCGTAACTGTCTGCTTGACGTTGTCCTTGTCCATTATCCCTTTGCTTTGATAACCGCCAACGTTTGAGTGCATGTGTCATATAGCGCAGCTTTAGACGTTTATTGGCTTCATCTGGCGCGACATGTCTGATGGCAGTGATGACACGATATAACTCACGGCTGCACATCAATGCTTGCAAATCTTTAGGGTCAGGCGCAAGGTGTACTAAGTAGGCAGACAAACTACCACCGCAAGTACCAACGATAATGTCTGGCGTCAAATCATGCGCTGCTAGGGCTGCATAACTGCCCAAATAATAACCAAAACGTGAGCCTCCGCCTGAGAAAAGCTGAACACGCTCATAAGGTTTAACCAGCTGATTATTCATCTATCACTCGTCATCAGCTGGTGCGATTTTAATCGCTAACGAAACAGTAAAGATACCAAAGCGATCGATACGCATTGTGACTTTCTTAAAACCTGCACGCTCAACCAATTGATCCATTTCCGCTTGCGAACGGCAACGCATCACCCAACTACTGCCACGGTGATTGTTTAATGTTTTACTGATAAATTCTTGCTCAGGATGCCAAGGTTGGTTGGTATAAATCAGATAACCGCCCGATTTTAAACTGTCATAAATACCTGCCAAAGCTGTCGCTAGTAGCGCATTATCAGAGAACAGTTCAAATAACCCAGAAGCAATAGCAAGATCTGTTTTTTTAGTATCGGCGCTAGTGTCATTCGTATCTGCATTAATATAACTAGTAGGATCAAAGGCGTCCTTTTGACTGGTTACTACTCGATCAGCAATCACTAACTGCTGTGCTTTTGCTTGCAGTGCCTGAATATTATGCATTTCATAATCACGCAATTCAGCATGCAAATCTGTAAACTCTGTCAATAGATCAAACGCATAAAAACCATGACCACTAGCGATATCTAACAGTTTTGGTTGGTATGATTTATTACTACCTTGGTTTTTATCTTCGATATCTGCGAGTGCTAAGCGTGCCAATTCCAATATATGCTCACGACGAATGCGAATACCTTGCCAGCCGATATTGTTTAAATAAAACTTATCGACTGCCTGTCCGAATTTATTCTGACCGCTGGGTTTATTATAATAGACATGATCCAGTGAATGACCTGAATCAAAGCCATGCTCAAGTCCTGTAGCAATCGCATCGCTAACATGACCAAACTTCTGCATCGCAAAACGGGTAATCGCAAAGTTTGGATTGAATGGTTTAATCGCCAAACGATCCACTTTATCCTTACTGGCACTGTTTAAGTGAGCCGTACTCAAATCAGGGGCTTGGACTGGTGTGCTAAATATTTCCTCAGCAAACTCAATACAGTCGGCAAAGACATCGGCTTTATTGGTCTCATGAAAAATTGCATGATAGCTGTCTGGATACAACTGCCAGCGTTTAATCGGTGTGTTAATCGCCTCATAGAATTTCCGCTCAGCCTGCTTATCGACCACATAATCCTTACCCGCGCATAAGACAAACGTCGGTACGGTGATAGCACCAGCATCATCGAGTAGACGCTGACCGGTTGCATGAGTGTCGATGAGCAAGTCGGTCGAAATACTGTTGGATATTAACGGATCGGCATTATAGGCTTGCTGCGCGTCTTTATCATGGGTCAGTACTTGTGCTTTAACATAGCTGCTGACACGTGACATCAGACCTAGCGTACGTGCCACCTTTAGCGATGGTATGGCAAAGGGCAGATACAGACGAATACTCAAAGCAGGCGTGCCCAATATCATCCCGCGAATATTTGGCGCATAATCGTGTACCCATGCTGCTGCCAATACCGCGCCGATACTGCTAGCGACAATCAATGTATCCTCGATAGCAATACCTGTTTGCCCAATCACCAGTTGTACAAAACCTTCTAAATCTCGCTCCAGCTCGGTAACGCTCTCAGCATGGTCTTTTATACCCCCTGAGCGCCCATTACCGCGTGCATCCCAAGCAAATACTTGATAGCCAGCTGTTGCAAACTGCTCTCCCAGCTCTGCCAATCGTCCCGAATGCTCATGTCCTCGGTGCAATAAGATAACTTGGCGCAACGGTCGGTTGGCTTGCTTGATAGCTGATTTTTTCATGTCTTCTAAAGGCGTCGTTAGCCAATAGCGATAATAAATAGCCGTGCCGTCGTAAGCGTTATAACAGCTTTCACCATTGATGATTTTAGATGCAGGCAAGTCAAAACCAACACTGGCCTGTTCTTCGAATTTTTGACTATCAACGGTTGTGGTTGGCATTTCTTTGAACTCCAATGGGCGAGCGTTATCAGTAGAAGTACTTGGTAAAACAACAGTAAGAAATAGTGAGTTGTTTGTTGACTCACCCAGTACGGATCGCAGCTGAGGTGGGTTATGCATCAAGTATAACTCTGTCATATAACGTAGTCGATTGAGACAGGTCTTTAGTAGCATTATCTCTGTTGATATAAATAATTGACTCATTCTGATAGCAGGTAAAGCCACCTGCCCTTTAATACTTACTGGCGCTTTGGCTCTAATGCCCATAAACGCACCAAGCATACCTAATAAGAAGGCACGATCGCTTTTGCCCAAAGGCCCTTGGTTAGCACGAACACCTAACATGGTATTACTAGTAACGCCCAACAGCTCGGTGCCAATACTAAGCGCGATCAGAGCAGTGATATGGTGCTGAGAAATTGATATGTTCGTTGGTAAGTTGACTATTACCGTTTGCCGTTCTTTGTTATTGATATGAGGGGTCAGAATATGAGGCGCCAGACTCGCTAATAGAGCCGTATCGGCAACCATATCACCTACCTCGTTTAACACGGCTCCTAGCGTTGATGCCTGGCCATGTTCACGCGCCATCATGCCATCGATGGCATTGAGTGCCATACGTACAAACAATGATGATGGTAATAAAAGCCACAACCGCTGCTGTTCAGCCGTTGGTTTGGCAATTATATAAGCAGTACCGATACTTAATAAAACAGCGGATACTGTCACTTGATTGGCAGTAATATTTTGCTCAACCAGCGCATTACTTATCGGGCGTAGTTGATTTTGAAACTGAGTTTTGAGCTGATATAGCGACATGAGTTTAGCCAAATATTTTCAGTACTTTAATGTAGCAACAAAAGTTTATAAGGTAAAGAATTACAAAGCGCTCAAAAACGTTCAAACATTTTGAAAAAGATATTTATTAACATCATTATAATCGTCCAGTTTTTCCAGTTTAGCCAACAATGAGCGATGATTTACAATGAATCTCAGTGGCTCATATCAATACTATTAACCTTATATGGTACAATCTTCAGCTTCTTAAAAACGCCTTATTAAAAATGCTGCGAGCCCTTTATCATGGAAAGCCTAGTCACCCTTGTTCTGGTATTAATGCCAATGTTTATTGGCTTTGCCATTCCGTCTAACCCTACTATGACAAAATTGGCCGACAAAGGTCTATCATACTTGGTATTTATTATCCTAGCGTTGATCGGTATTGAGCTGTCTCAGGTAGAAGGTCTAGGTAATCAGTTGGGTGAAATTGCCTTATATGTCACTGTATTATCGATACTGACGATTGGTTCAGGTTTATTTGGGCTGATGTTGTTCGATCATCTGCGCCCGTGGCATGCCAAAAAACCAAGCGTAAAATCTAAAGAGCATCGGGTGAGCATTCGAGGTAGCTTGGCGCAAGTGGTTTGTGTGGTGATCGGGATGGTGATTGGCTATTTCTTGCCTGCTGATTATATGCCGCCTGAAAACTCTATGACTGTCATGCTGATGATTTTGATTTTACTGGTCGGTATAGGCTTAAAAGGATCGGGCATCACCTTAAAAGAAGTACTACTGAATAAACGCGGCGTAGAAATGAGTGTCATCTTTACGCTAGCGGTATTGGCGGGTGGGCTTATCTTTGCACTACTATTTACTGATGTGTCATGGACGAAAGGCTTAGCACTATCGTCAGGGTTTGGTTGGTACTCGCTATCAGCGATTGTCATGACCGATGCTTATGGCGCGGTTTGGGGTAGTGTCGCGTTGTTTAATGACTTGGTACGCGAGTTCTTTGCGTTAATCTTTATTCCGGTATTTATGCGCAAATACCCCTCCGCTGCGGTTGGGCTTGGCGGCGCGACCAGTTTAGACTTTACCTTGCCTATCATTCAGCAGTCAGGTGGTCTAAAAGTCGTGCCACTAGCGATTAGCTTTGGTTTCCTAATTAATATTGTCTCGCCAGTACTGATGGTGTTCTTTTCGGCGCTTGGCTAAGCTATATTTTGTAGATCAGCTTATTCGTATTTGATATTACGATTATTTTATTACTAACCATCTGTTTAACTAGCTTATCAATTGCTTTAGTGTCCTCATTACGTAGATAGCTTTTAAGATAGTTTATTAAACTTGACTTTTTGGATGGTCGAGTACCTGCTGGTCTACTTTTTAGCTGTGCTATTGCACGTTGATATGTTGTAGCAGAGTCTTTGCTATTCTTATTATCATCTTGTGAAACTTTACTCGAATTTCCTTTGATATTATCGAAAGGTGAGTAATAGATAGCTTTATTATCTTGTTTTATTATGTCCTTCTTTTTGAGGTACGTTACAACTAAATCAATTTGATCCTGACTATTTGCTTGGCGATAACTTGCAAGTTTTTGCTTTATCACATTATTCAATCCATCAATTTCTTTTGCCTTACTTCGTAAAACTTGATCAGTGACTAAATCTAATATTCCTTGACTGTCTACTTTATAACTTAGTTTTTCTCCATTTTCATCAAGTCTAATAAGTCCTGCTTTGATAAATTTTCCAAAAACCTGTTCAAAAATATAATCTTGCTCAGTACTATTGAATCTCTCTAGTACTTTCACTGGAACGTACTTCTTTATCGAGTACAATAGGTTGGATTTATAGCTCGGTAAAAAAACCTTACGATTGACAATGCTATCAAAAACCAATACATAACACTCATGTATAACCGATTTGGGAACGCTCTCTTCAAGGCTTTGCGCTAAAGATTTTTTATTGTCCATGGCAACGCTAGTAACGTCATCACACAAAATATGATGACTGTCTTCGATGACAAGTTGGCTTTTTTTTATATCTGATGCATTTTCTATGTTTGACTCGTAAGCCACAGTTAGCTGATTAGCATTTTCTAACCGCATGATACTCATACCATCATAGGCACTATTGAGATGCTCAACCAAGATATCATAACCACTATCTCTTGCTAAAATACAAACATCAGCACTAGGATCAATTTCAGAGATTTTGCCAAGATAAAAAGACAAGTAAAAATCTAGCGCATTCTTCCCTGCATGTTGCATCTTAATAATGTGCACATTTTCATTATCAAACCTGAGCAAGTTTTCAACCAATTCAAGAGGTAGACTCTTCTGCTGATTAATACCCAAAAAAAGCCATACATGACATTCATCCACCTCTACATTATCGAAGCTTTTGGGCTGAATGTTCTCATAGTCGATTAAAATGTGCTTCATGAAAATATTCTTATTATTTAATTTAAATTGTTATTCCTATACCCCACTCGCCTGCTTAGCAAACAAGCGCATCAATGGTTTTATTTTACTGACTCGGTACATGCCTTCATTACGAATTTGCTGCACAGGACGAATTTGGGCAAGCGACCCTGCAAATAACCAGTTAAGCGCAGAAAAGCTGTGCATCATCAGGCTGTTATGCGGACGGCGCGAACGCTCATAATGACGTAGCGTTTGATTACTTCCCCAAAGCGTACCGTCACTACGTATAAAGTCATGCGCTAATTGCTCACATAATACTTGCACGTCCAGCATACCGAGGTTCAACCCTTGACCCGCCAGCGGATGTACGCCATGAGCTGCATCGCCAATAAGTACCAAGTTATCAGCGACGTAGCTTTTCGCTTGCTGTGCCACTAATGGAAAACTAGCGATAGACTCAATCTGATTAATCGCACCCAACTCGTAATTGCTAGCAGCTGCTAACTTATCAGCGATAAAACGATCTTCTTCCTCTATCAATGCCAACGCTTGATTGCGCGGCAATGTCCATACTATCGACTGCCAATGCTGCGGGCTTGCCTTATCAACATCGGTTATATCAGCTAGTGGCAATAGTGCCAACGTACCTGTTGGTAGCATAGCTTGACGTGCTGTCGCTTGATGTGGTTTTTCAGTCTGAATCGCACAGCAGATGGCAGTTTGTTTATAGTCAAGTGTATCTACGCCAATCCCTGCTTGCTGACGGACAAATGAACCGCGCCCATCAGCACCAACTAATAGACACGCATCAATCGCTTCGCCATTGTCCAGAGTTACACGGTAGCCTTGCTGCACCCCTAGCCAATCCATATTGACAACTTTATGACCAGCGATAAGGGTCAGATAGTCACTGACATCAATTTCATGCAAGCGTTGCCATAATGCGTGCTCGATAACAGCAGGCTCGACCATACTACCTAATAATGTAGGCTTATGATTTTTACTACTATTATCCTCGGCGCCAATATCTTCACTTTCGCCAAATAATAACTCACCCATCCCATTTAGCTGCCATACCTGCATTTGCGAGTAGTCTGCTTTGCGTTTAGAGGCGGCAATCTTTTGCCACGCGCCAATGTCATTGAGCAGCTTAATACTAGCCATACTAAGTGCATAGACACGTGCATCACGTTTGCTAAGTACATGTTGCCAAGCTGATTTATCACGCTCAGGACGGGCATCAATCAACGTCACTGGCATTTTTTCTTGCGCCAGCTTTAGAGCAAGCGTTGCCCCAACGATACCGCTACCGATAATCAGCGTATGGTTGTTTTTCATAAGGTGTCTCTCAATATTGCTCAATATTAGAATGCTTATTATCAATCTTAATTACAGTTAGTTGATTCAGTTTAAAAGAGGGACAAGGCAACCGAGTGCAGATGTATAGGCAATACTTCAAGCGAGGTTAACGCTGTCACTCTTTTAAAGAGGATTTAACTATAGCACTATGATTTTAGACCCATCGCATAAGTGGCGACTAGTGGTTTAATATTTGGCAATTTATCAAAGGCCAACAAAGCCATATTTCGTACCAGCTTAATCGCTGGGTTAGGATGCGTGAAGCCATGTACTACCGCATCACAAAAACGAATCACTCGCTTCTGGTCGGTTTGACGTGCTTTCTCATAACGCTTTAATAACTGTGCATCACCGATATCTGCGCCTTTGAGTATTTGTGTGTTCAGCATTTGCGCCAGCACATGTGCATCTCGCATACAGAGATTAAAGCCTTGGCCAGCGACAGGATGTAAGGTGTGAGCAGCATTGCCCATAATGACGCAGCGTCCTTCTACTTGCTTATTCGCTAGTACGCGGGTCAATGGATAGGCGCCGCGGCGACCAGCAGCGATAAACTTGCCAGCGCGTTGGCCAAAGGCTTGCTGTAGGGTCTGCAAGAAATGGGCGTCGTCTTCTAAGTATCTGGTTTCTTCACCTGTTGGGCATACCCACACCACAGAGCGCCTGTAGCCGTGTTGATACTCATCATTGCCATCACCCTCTGGATCGGTCAGTGGGAGCACGGCAAGTGGGCCAGCTGGACTGAAACGCTCAATCGCTGCATGCTCGTGTGGCGTATCTGTCTCTACTACGCCGACGATGGCTGTTTGCTGATAATTATACGTAGTTGTACCGATATCTAGCAATTGGCGTACTGTAGAGTCGCGTCCATCACAAGCGACTAATACGCTAGCTTGCAGCTGCTGCTCGTTTTCGGCTTCGTCATTGTAATTAAAGCTAATCGTCACACTATCGGCCTGCTGCTGGACAGTCGTCACATTGGCATTATCTATCAAGGTAATTAATGGCGCTTGCTGCGCGGCTAATAAAAGCTTACGACCCAGCCAAGCGTTTTCGATGACTTGCCCAAATGACTCAACGCGCTCTTCTGCTTTATTCAGCTGCGCGCGCCCAAAACTGCCTTGCTCACTAATCTGTACGGTATCGATACGGCAGGCATGGCTTTGTAATTCATCCCACAGTCCAATCTCTTGATATATCTGTACCGTGCGCCGTGATAACGCTGTATTGCGACTATCTAAATAATGGCTGCGAGTACTGTCATCCGTTGGACTGATGGTTGGATAGCTGTTTTTTTCTAATAAGGTGCTCGCAATACCGTGATGAGCCAATAGCAATGCAAAGGACAAACCAACATGACCACCACCTGCGATAAGCACTTGCTGGTCAGTTATCGCTTCTTTGTTTTTAGAGATGCTGTCGAACTTTTTAGGTATGCTGTCAGCATTGGATAAATGTGAATCAGTATCTTGCATCGTTATTTTCCTATTATAATCTTTTGGACAAGCAATTTATTAGTGATAGATAGCCGCTCGTCACTGACTTTATTTTATAATTTTTATCATTTCACTACTGTTGTTAGATGGGTTGCAGCAACCTATGGTATCGCCCATAGATTACCACAAATTGTCTATTATGCCGTGGTCTTAACAGTAGACAAATCGTTTCTCCACTCTCATCGTAAACGAGGTTTATATTTATAAAACCCAAATATATTAATTTTATTAAAGCACTATCACATGGTGGGTAGCGATGAATTATATAGAACTGATAGCAACATCGAATCGATCTATAGAAAATCGCTGTAGCAGTTGCAATCAGCATACAAAAACAGCGTTATCTATCTGATGTATGGCTTGAAATTTAAAAATTCTCTACCATAATGAAGGCAAGACTTTTCATTACTTTCATTCACGACCTTCCACAAAAACAACAATAATATCGCCGTCATTTTTATCATCTACAATTTTTTACCACCTAAATACTGTAACGCCACTAACTATTTTATCTCTGCAACCCGCCACGCAATTAAAACCAAATCATAGCGTCGGGTACACAATAAAAGGATAATCGCTTGACTGATTCCATGAGCCGCCGTATAAAGTTTGAATCATTGACCCCAGCACAGCTAAAAACCGTGCTTGGTGAATACAACAATCACATGAAATATATTCAAGAACGCCTCGATATTAAAATCATGCAACGCCAAGGCGATTTTTGCCTGAGTGGCGATGTGACCAATGTCGAACGTGGTGAACGTATTATCTACAAAATGGTAGATGAAGCACAGAACACCAAAGACATCAGTGCAGAAGAGCTGCATCTCATCATCCAATCTAGCCTCTCTCGTGATGAAGACATGGAAGAAGACGAACAAGATCACGATGACATGGAATATGATGAAGATTTGGATGAGGCTAGCGAATTTACGCCCATCAGTTTACGTACACGTAAAGGTCGCATCGTTCCGCGCGGTGGCAATCAACAGCGTTATGTAAAAAACGTTCTGAGCTCTGATGTGTCGTTTGGTATTGGGCCTGCTGGTACGGGTAAAACGTATCTAGCGGTGGCGTGTGCCGTCGATATGCTTGAGCGTAATGAGATTGAGCGTATTTTGCTAGTGCGTCCAGCGGTAGAAGCTGGCGAAAAACTGGGCTTCTTGCCAGGTGATTTGACCCAAAAAATCGATCCGTACTTACGCCCGCTATATGACGCACTCTATGAGATGATAGGCTTTGAGAAAGTCGGTAAAATGATTGAGCGTCAGATTATTGAAGTGGCGCCGCTTGCCTATATGCGTGGTCGTACTTTAAATAACTCGTTTGTCATTCTAGATGAAGCGCAAAACACCACGCCTGAACAGATGAAAATGTTTTTGACCCGCTTGGGCTTTGGCTCACGAGCCGTCATCACTGGGGATATTACTCAGGTCGATTTGCCACGTGGTCACAAATCAGGCTTGGCACAAGCGATGGATATTCTAAAGGATATCGAAGAGATTCATATCACAAAGTTTGATTCAAAAGACGTGGTACGACATCAATTGGTACAACAAATTGTTGAAGCCTATGACGTATTTGATGAAGAACAAATGGCTTTAGAAGAAAAACGTAAGTTTGAACGTATTAAAGAACAAGAGCGTAGACAAGCCGTCGCTAATGCAGCAGCCAATCTGTAATAATCAAGCTAATCATTGAATTACAATCATTTGCTATGAGCATTTAGCTTGTATAAGAAAACCGGATTACTCAAAGTAGTCCGGTTTTTTCTTACCAACAGTTTATTGAATTTAGCTCTTTCGCTACTAGTAGCCTACCAGTAACTTAGCTATAGTAGCCTCTATGTATTCTATACATAGGCCTCTATTTACGAGTCAAAAACTTAGCAATAAGAGACAATAATTAAGCTACTTTTATATTAAAAGAGCTGGCAAATAAATCACCTAGAAGATGCAGCATTAGAAACACATTTATAATAAAAAGGACAGCAATATGAGCCAACCTGACAATACTAATTTTGACGACAAGATCGCTAGCAACCATGCCAGCTTAGCAGCACTTGATATCAGTGCGACCAACAGTATTGATGATGAAATATTAGATACTTTTTATAATCGCGAGCATTTACTATCAGTCATGATGGCGACTTTAGATTATATAGACGGTCGTATTAATAATGGTCTGACCCTACCCTATTTTGCAGATATCGATCCTGAGCTGTGGCAAGAAAAGTCTAAAACACTAGATATATATATCACTGATGACGTCGAAGGCCGTGCTTTAAATCTAGAAGCACGTGGTAAAGACTATGCGACCAACATTTTGTCTTATCCAAGCGAATTACCTGCGGCCGTCATTGAGCTAATGCCAACATTACCTCTTGGAGAGCTAATTATCTGTCATGAAGTGATGGTACGTGAAGCGAATGAACAGGACAAAACCGTGGCGCAGCACATCAGCCATTTGCTAGTGCATGGCGTGCTACACCTACTGGGTTTTGATCACGAGCTCGGACAAGCTGAGCAAGATGAGATGGAGTACTTTGAGATTGAGGTTTTGGCAGGTCTAAACCTACCAAATCCTTATATCTAAACTAGCACTGCTTTATTAAACAATTTTCTAACTCTTAGACAGCTACTCACTAATCTTTAGATAGTGGCAACTTTTGCGCTTGACCCATCTGATTAATCATATGATCCAAACCTTTAACATGGACACTGCGCTGCGGGAATGGAATCTCAATCTTCTCATCATCTAGAGCTTGCTTGAATTGCTCTAGTAACTCGCATTGCATCGACCACCAGTCGGCATTGGTTGTCCAAACGTTTAGGGTAAGATCTACTGAGTTGTCGCCTAGATTGGTCACTCGCACGATAGGCTCAGGATCAGTGAAAGCCAATGGGTTGTTTTTTGCCAGACTTAACATCACGTCTTTAGCCGTTTTGATATCAGCATCGTAGCCAATACCGACGGTGATATCGACGCGGCGATTGGGTAGCGCTGTATAATTGACCACAGGTGAAGTCGTGATATCGCTATTAGGAATGATGATATCGTGATTATTAATGGTCGTCAGATGGGTATTAACCAAGGTAATCTCAGTCACCGTACCTGTGTAGCTACTAATCTGTACATAATCACCGCGCACAAACGGGCGAAATGTCACAATCATAATACCAGCGGCAAAATTTGATAGTTGGTCTTTTAATGACAAACCAACGGCAACAGCGGCACCACCTAAGATCGCGACGACAGACGTAGTCTGTACACCGACTTTGCTAAGCGCAGCTAAAATTACCACGACCAGTAGCACGCCATACAATAGACGACTTAGAAAACTAGCAACTGTCTCATCCAGATGGCTACGCGTCATCAGGCGATCGGAAAAAGCGACTGCCTTTTTGGCAAGCCAACGTCCAACGATAAATATAAGTATTGCTAAAGCGATTTTAATGACCAGCTCTAGGGCGTTGCTCGTTAAGGTAGCGACATCTACGGTAAAACCTAAAAATTCCATACTGACTCTTTATTTTATAGCTGTGTGTTATGAACTTGGATATCTGTGATTATAAAAAATAGTGCGTTAAGCGTTATTCTTAACAGTTGTGTTTTCAGTAACTTTAATTTCAGTAACTTTAATTTCAGTAACTTTAATTTCAGTAGCTTTTTTCTTAGTGCTTGTCTTCTTAGCACCTATCTTCTTAGTGCATGAATACATTAACCTTAGTACGTTACTTCGACTGTATCACTATAGCGGTAAGTACGTATCAAGCGCAGCTCGACGATATCGTTCATGTCTTCGGTGAATTTACCAAAGGGTGCAGCTTGTCGTACCGACTGCTTGGCCGCTTCATCCAATATCGTAGAGTTCGAGCTTTCAAGCAGTCGAATGGCTTTGATATTGCCGTCGTTACTGATGATAACCATTAGCCGTACTTCACCCGTAATGCCTTGAGCACGCGCTTGTACGGGATAATGCAAGTTGCCCACTCGCTCGACATGCTCACGGAATGTATTGATATAGTCTGCTGCCGCACCCCGTGTGGTCGAATTACTATCCATCGTCACGACTTTGGATTTGGTTGCGTAGACCTGCTGACGCTGAGATAGCTGAGCTTCTAAGGTGGCAATCTGCTTACGTAGCCGCTCTTCTTGCGCCATTGCATCATCTTGCGCTTGCTCGCTGTCATTATCCGACTCTACAGTGGCCTGACGCCAACTTAACGTCGTACGCAGATAACTCTCTTGATAACGCTGCTGACGTACTTTACGCTGTAAATTAACGATATCTTGAGTCTCACTCATTTGCTCAGCAGACATTGCACTTAACTGATTGTTCTCTTGTCTGAGCTGCTCTTCTATTGTACCGCCGCCCTCTTGTGAAGCGTTGGCAATAAAGTGTGCATCTTCATTGGGCTTCATATTGTCGGTCAGCGCCTTTGCCACATCTTGCATCATAGCAGCTGGGTCTTTTCCCATAGAAAAGCTAATTCCGAAAATAATCAGCACATGAACAGCCACTGCAATAACAATAGCAACAGGCAAGCTTATATCGCGCTTGGGCGCTTGCGCGGAAAAATGATAGCTCTGTGAGTCTTTTATATAGGCCACAATGAATCTCAGCTTGTGAGCACATCAGTACAAAGCACTATTTAACAAGTGTTGTAACGATGGGCATGATTTATACTGGCGCTATCATAACATGACATAGAATTATGTCGCCAGTATAAGCACTGAGACGGCATTTTGACATCTGCCATACAGTATTGGTAACCTTATCCGCTGATTGAAAAACATGCATTTGAGAATATATAAGGCAGACGAAACACTGCCTATACCAAATGAATTGCTATAAAACGCATGTGTTCATTTTGAAGCCACTGTATTTGTTATATACTGCTTTAGCATAATAGCATTAGTAGCACGATACTTTGCAACAATCAGAACGGTGCATCGTGTTGATTAGGCACAGTAGATGATCAAGCAGCACAATAAGCGCAGATTTACTGTGCACTAGTATCAGAGGTCAGTTTTTCGCTTTTGCTACCTATCAGTATAAAAATTACTAATGGTCGTAGATATTTAGAAATTATAGATGATTAGCTTTCGTTTAAATTAATGATAGCCTGCAAAGTTTGTTTAGCCATTTTTACGTCACCGATTGAATGACGCGCCCTATAAGGATAATAAGTTTGAGTGACTTTGATAACGTGAATAATTCAGACAATTTTGATGAGTTCTTCGAGAGTATTGGCTATCGTTTTGACGAGTCATTCGGCAGTGGTTGGGAGCGTATCGCCCAATCGGTTAAAGATATCTATAATAAGACGACGGACAAGTTCGAAGATGAGTTGTCATTGCCAGTGGCACAGACTTACGTTAATGATGCACTACAAAAATTCGTCACCGACAATGTAAAAGCCATTTTAGAGCTACGTGTCGAGATGCATGATGACTGGTTTCGTTTGTACTGCACTGTCAATGCAGGCGGCATCTATGCCGAAGTAGCAAGTAACTTTAGCCTAGTTCACGTCCAGCTCGATCGCAATGTGCAGCGCTTTGTATTTGGTCAGCAAACTTATACCGATATATTAAATCTGCGCTGCGAATCTTTCGTGAAACGTCAAGGCGTCAAACTGGCAATTTGGTTTTATCATAGCGTCCTCAAAAAAGACCCTTTAGGCTTCATTCTGTCGTACGTTAATATTGCTCGCGCAAAAGACGAAGTGATTTATCTCGATATCCATCGTTGGTTAAAAAACAATAAGAAAATCATGAGTACCTTGTATAAGGTACAGATAAATTATGGCGAGCTAGAAGAAGAGCAAATGATTTTAAAGGCTCAAATCAACTATCGTGATTTACTGGCGGCCAGCAGTAACGAAGATATCATCGGTGATGATGATGATCCTGAATTGATGCAAGGCCCTATTAACCCTGTAGACGATGCGACTGAGCCAAGCCAAAAGTAAGTCGCTAATGTTTCATCCCATAAGACAATGTTTTATCCCATAAAAAAACGCTGCAGCTTAGAGGTTATTGGCCTTATAGATGCAGCGTTTTTTTATTGGAGTCGTCAACTACCAGTAGTTCTCTACGGCAATATTACCCTCACCGCGGCGATTCATTACCAGTCCCAATGTCTTTAACGCCTCTTTGGTATCTTCTACCATGTCTGGGTTGCCACATAGCATGACATGCGTAGTATCAATATCTAATGCGATACCCGCGCGCGCTTGTAACGTACCCTCTAGCAGTAGCTTCGGCAGACGCTCTGACAACGCGCCTTCGACAGGCTCACGAGTGACGGTTGGGATAAAGATAAGCTTTGCTGGATTATCAACCAGTGTACCGAAGTCTTCTTGTAGGCTTTCGATTTTCTCAACGTAAGCAAGTTCATCGAGCGAACGTGCGCTATAAGCCAATACGATGTGCTCGTAATCTTCCCATGTCTTTAAATCTTGCAGCATTGACAAAAACGGTGCTAAACCAGTCCCTGTTGCTAGCAGCCATAAGTCTTTGGGCAATGGTTTTTGGTAACGTGCTAACGTCAAAAATCCAAATGGCATCGTATTAAGTAGCAGTTCATCACCCACTTGTAAGTGCTGCAATTGCGACGTAAATGCACCATCAGGAATCACGATAGAGAAAAACTCTATCACCTCATCAAAGGGCGAAGAGACAATCGAATACGCGCGAAAGACATCTTCATTCAATGCGCTATCAGCAGTTTCATCACTTGCATCAGTCTGCTGGTAATATTTTAATTGACTGGGATTGACGCCTAAACGTACAAACTGCCCCGCTGTAAACTTAAAACTATCGGGACGGCTGACGGTAAAGCTAAATAAGTTCGGCGTCCATGTAGTTTTACTGAGCACCGTTACTGTTTGAATATTATCACTCATAATTATTCGTCACTTATACTTTATTAAACTGTATTTTTATAAGATACCTTTGATAGGCAAAAGAAAATAAATACCAAAAAGGTAAGCATAAAAAAAGATGCGCCAAGCTTATCATAAAGCTGGCGCATCTTGGTTTTTTAACCGTAACAACAGATAGATCGCAGCGACTTATCTGTTGTATTAACTCAGCGACATTACCAAATGCGAGCCAAACTTGCCCACTCAATCATACTATTTGGCAAGATACCAAAGAATAGAATAATCGCCGTCACAGCAATGACCATGATACCACCGGTACGAATACCCCATTGCCCAGACACGTCAAACTCGATGAACTGCTTAGGACGTTTGAACAGCGTGAGTAAAACGCGTAAGTAGTAGAATAGACCAATCGCACTGCCCAAGATAATCATCGCAGCCAAGAACCAGTTGGTGCCTTGTACCGCAGCTAAGATAGCAAATAGCTTAGTGATAAAGCCTGCCGTCAACGGAATACCAGCCAATGACAACATCATGATAGTCATGACAGCGGTCAATAATGGACGACGCCAGAATAGCCCTTGATAATGCGTCAACTCATCAGCTTCACCAGATAAGCGATACGGACTCGACATCAACGTCACTACCCCAAAGGCACCGATAGAGGTAAAGGCATAAACCGCCATATACATACTAGAGATACTATCAGCGGCCGAGCCAATACTAACGATAACGATCATCACATAACCCATATGGGCAATAGATGAGTAACCGAGTAGACGCTTAAGGCTAGTTTGACGTACTGCCAATAAGTTACCTACCAAGATAGATAAAGTGGCCATTACCATCAATAGCATCTGCACTGATGGCAATGCCAGCAAAGCAGTATCGATTAAGAAACGCACGGCCAGTGCCATCATCGCCACTTTTGATACTGATGCTAAAAAGGTAGCGATAGGCGCTGGTGCACCTTCATAAACATCTGGTGTCCACATATGGAAAGGAGCAGCTGAGAGTTTAAAGGCGATACCAAACATCATCATTGCCGCACCCAATATCAGTAGTGGCGACTCAAAGATATTGCCTAGCACCATGCTGATTGGCTTAAATGCTAGCGAGCCTACTTCTGCATAGATAAAGGCCATACCCATCAGCAACGTCGCTGATGCAGTCGCCGACAATACCAAATACTTCAATCCCGACTCAAGTGACTGGTTGCGCATATAAGTATAAGCAAGCAAACCATATAGCGGTACTGATAGCATCTCTAGGCTCATAAAGAATGACGCCATATGCTGCGCGCTGACCATGAGCAATGCACCAATGGTCGATAGCAGCATGAGCAAGTACAGCTCTTCTTTATTGTCTTTTAGGTTGGCCAGATACGCATAAGACAGCGTACAACAAGCCAAGGCACAGATAAAAATCACCACCATATTAAACTGAGCAAAGTTATCAATAACAAATAACTGCTCAGCATTTGGCGCGATAGATCCGCTTTCAATCACACCGATCATCTGACCGATCAGGGTAAATAGACCAATGTTTAAGCCTGCCACTGTAATCGTACCAGTGACCATGTGCGAGCGTTTAAAGGTAATCGCGATCATAACCGTCAGTACCGTAATCACTACGGCGATAATCGGCGCGTAAGGCAACAATCCTATCAAATCATTCATCGTAATATCATTCATGACTTAACGTGCCTCCATTACATCAAGCAGCTGCGACGCATCTACCTGTGTCACTTGACTGTATATATATGCGTTATTGATCCACTGCATAGCGTGACTTGAGGTATCAAGGAACGGCTGTGGGTACAGTCCGAGCCATACCAAACCAGCAGCTAATATCAGTAGTAATGACAGCTCGCGCTTGCCCAAATCTTTTAGTTTACGTGCAGGTAAGCCATGTGACTTAGTCTCTCGCTCTGCCAATGCAGCGATGTTGTTTTCACCAAATAACGCGCGATGAATCAAAATCAGTGAATAAAGACCTGCTAATACCAAACTGAATGTCGCAAATACCACAAACACTGGATACTGAGCAAATGAGCCAAATAAAATCATGAACTCGCCAATGAAGTTACCTGTCCCTGGAATACCTAGCAGCGCGGCACAGAAGAACATCAATATCGGTGCGTAGTAGCGGAACTGTCCCCACATACCACCCATCAAGGTCAAATCGCGTGTATGCAGACGCTCATATAGCTGTCCTGCCATAATGAATAGTGCGGCTGAACTCAAGCCATGAGCAAGCATCTGAATCATCAGACCTTGTAAGCTGAGCAATGTTCCAGCATAGATTGCCAATACCACAAAACCCATGTGCGAGATACTGGTATACGCCAGCAGACGCTTCATATCAGTCTGCATAAACGCAAGCCATGCACCGTAGAAGATACCAATCGTACCTAGGGTAATCGCTATCGGTGCAAACTCTTGTGATGCTGCTGGAAATAGCGGCAACACAAAACGAATCAAACCATATGCAGCGGTCTTGATGAGCACCCCTGCCAAATCCACCGAACCTGCTGTTGGTGCCTGCGCATGCGCATCTGGCAACCAGCCGTGGAAAGGAATGATTGGCAACTTCACCGCAAAGCCAATGAAGAAGCACAGCATGATTGGATATTCCCAGCCGCCAAGTGACGTACCGAGCAAGTCATTATAGTTAAAGCTCACTACCCCTTTTTGGGCGTAGCTGATAATGACCAATACCAAAATACCGATGAGCATGATAAGCCCAGACGCTTGGGTATAGATAAAGAACTTGGTTGCAGCGTATTCTTTGGTTTTGCCAACCACATCATGACCCCAAATGGCGATCAAGAAGTAGATAGGAACCAGCATCATCTCCCAAAAGAAGAAGAATAAGAACAAGTCAATCGCTAAGAAAACACCAATAACGCCGCCCAAACTCCATAGCAAGTTCAGGTGGAAAAAGCCAACGCGGCGCTGAATCTCATTCCACGAACAGGCAACAGCTGCCACACCAAGCAAACCTGTTAAGGCTACCATCATCAGTGACAAGCCATCTAGTGCTAAATGAAAGCTAATACCAAAGCTCGGTATCCACGGCACACTAAATTCTGCTACCCAAGGCACGGCAGCATCTGGCGCAATGACCTGCTTACTCATATCGCTAAAATCGCCCTGCTGCCAAAGTACCAATGACAAAGCAAAGGTCAACATCATACCGATCAAGGCAATCCAGCGCGGCAGACGTTTATTAAATCGCTCTACTACCCAGCATAGCAATCCTGCAATAAAAGGAATTGCGATTAATGCTGGTAGCATCCACGTTTGTTGTAACTCAATCATCTTTTACACCACCGTCATCATTACCAGCACCAGCAATACAGCCATACCCAAGCCAAAGCTTGTGGCATAACCTCGAAGAGACCCTGTTTGCGTCGCAGACAATACTTTATTACCAGCTGAGGCCAGCTTAGGTAACAGCAACCACGTTTTATCGATAGGGTCGGTTTTTAATAAGCGGCCGATGAATAAAAAGGGTTTTACAAAAATTACATCATATAGCGCGTCGAAACCTAGGCCATGATAACACCAGTGATATAGCGCCCCACCAATACGTGAGCGCTTAAAGCTAGTGAGCATTCTGCCTTTATTGACGACATACAACAGTGCAGCCAATATCAAACCTGCTGCCATGGCACCCATCGCGATATATTCTGCGGTGTGCTTAGCATGTGCTTGACCTGCGACTTCTAATAGATGACCAACGCTCTCTGGCAATACACCATCCAATGGTGGCGTAATCCATGCACCAACAGCGGTAGATAGTACAAGTAATACCGTCAAAGGCAACCAATACGACACACCTGATAGTTTATGGGCATGGGTTTTTTCTTCACCGAAGAAGATAATCCAAATCATACGGAACGTATAAATGGCCGTTAAGAACGCACCAAATACACCCATATAGAATAGTACTAAGTGACCTGTGGCATAAGTCTCCCAAAGAATTGCTTCTTTAGAATAAAAACCAACGGTAACCCAAGGTATGGCAGCGAGTGCGCCACCACCGATGATATAACACCAAAATACCAATGGTATCTTTTTACGCAGACCGCCCATCTTAAAGATATCTTGCTCATGATGTACGGCAAGAATAACCGCACCTGATGATAAGAATAGCAATGCTTTAAAGAAAGCGTGGGTCATCAAATGGAAGATTGCCCCTTGCCACGCGCCCACGCCAAGTGCGAGGAACATATAGCCAATTTGACTCATGGTCGAATAAGCAAGAATACGTTTTATGTCTGTTTGCGCGAGTGCACAGAATCCAGCAACGACCAACGTCAACGCCCCTACGCCGCCAACCCAATACAACAAGATACCTGGGGTCAGCTCAAACAAAGGATGTAAACGGGCTATTAAATAAACCCCTGCCGTCACCATCGTTGCAGCGTGAATCAATGCCGATACGGGTGTTGGACCTGCCATCGCATCAGCAAGCCATGTGTGTAGTGGCAACTGCGCTGATTTACCCATCGCGCCGCCGACCAACATCATCGTGGTAAGCATCATCGTTGGGTTATTCACATCGAACACTTCTGGCGCGCGCGTAATAATCTCTTGAATATTAAGCGTACCGAATTCGCGGAATAATAAAAACAAACCGAAGGCTAAGAACACATCACCGACACGAGTAACGGTAAAGGCTTTCATCGCGGCACGGCCGTTGGCTCTATCATGGTAATAATAACCAATCAATAGGTACGAACAGATACCCACGCCTTCCCAACCGAGATATAGCAAGAACAAATCATCTGCGAGTACCAGTAACAACATACTGGCCACAAACAAGTTCATATAGCTAAAGAAACGAGCAAATCCAGTGTCGCCTTTCATATACCAAGAGGCAAACAGATGAATTAAAAAGCCAATCCCAGTAATGACGCCTGTCATGGTCAATGCCAAACCATCAAAGCTCAAACCGAAATGTGGCGCAAAATCGCCAACTTGGAACCAAGTCCATAGCGGAACCTCAATTACCGTTCCAGCTGGATTAGTGGTCAAAAACGTATAGCTAACCACTAGCGTACATAATGCTGATAACAGCATGCTACCCACGCCAACAATCGCTGCGACCGTCTCTGATAATTTGTCGCGCATAAAGGCTAAAATCAAAAAGCCAATGAGCGGGAATATAAAGGTTAATGGTAATAAACTCATGACATCATCCTTTCATCTCATTGGCGCTATCGACATCGAGATGCCCACGCTGATGATAAAAACGCAATAATATTGCCAGACCAATTGACGCTTCAGCCGCAGCCAAGGTCAAAATAAAGATAAACATAATCTGTCCGTCTGGATCGACCCAGCGACTACCTGCCACTACAAATGCCAATGCTGCCGCATTCATCATGATCTCAAGACTCATTAGCATAAATAGGAAGTTACGTCGTACCATGACGCCGCACAGACCGATGGCAAATAAAATACCTGCCAAAATCAGTCCATGGCTCATGGGTATCATACCCAGTACATTTTGCGCCTCAGCAACTGGCTGTACTAAGCCTGCCACCTCGTGGGCAAACGGCACGTTTGACACATCTTGTGCCACGCTTGCTGCTAGTACCATTAGTCTGACTCCTTGCGCGTAACTTTATTCGCACCTACTTGACTACCTGCTTTCATGCCTACCTTCATACCTACATAGTCATGCGGGTCAACATCTTTATATTCGTAAGGCTTAGCCATTTCTACGCCGTCATGCTGTGTAAGCGTACTATCATTGTCGTATTGTTTGATACTGCCTACGCTTGGCTTGAAGTTTTGGCTATCATTACCGATGACCTCATCGTCGACTGTCTCTTTACCTAAATGATAAGCGGCGACCAAGGCTGCCAATAATAGCAATGCTGCTACTTCAACCAGCATAATGTATTTAGTAAATAACACCGTACCGACTGCTTTGGCAGAGATAGTCGTGCCACCCATCATGACCGCTTCATCGTGATTGAGACCAATCATCGCATAGAGCACAACGGCAATGATTATCGTCAATCCTGTCGGTATCGCCCAAGTGCCGGCATCGAGCCAACGCTCTTCGCGCTCGTCATTGCTCATGCCCAAGTTGAGCATCATAATCACAAAGACAAATAGCACCATAATGGCACCGGCATAGACAACGATTTCTAACGCACCCGCAAACGGCGCACCTAATACAAAAAATATCCCAGCGATTGCTAACAACGACACAATCATCGATAAGATAGCATGCACTGGATTGGCCTGAGTCACTACGCGCAGACTGGCAAATATCGCCACTGCTGCAAGTGAATAAAACCCAGCCAATTCAGGATGGTTCAAAATATTCATCATGGTAGCAAGCTCCTTAGATCAATCGGTGCAGACTCATTTTGTGCTGCGCCTTTTGGTTTATCTGCTACCGCCATACCTGTCACACGATAATAGTTATAATCAGGATATTTACCAGGTCCTGAAATGAGCAAATGCTCTTTTTCATAGACCAAATCTTGGCGCTTATATTCACCCAGTTCAAAATCTGGGGTCATTTGAATCGCTGTCGTTGGACAGGCTTCTTCACACAATCCACAAAAGATACAGCGTGAAAAATTGATACGGAAAAACTCTGGATACCAGCGTCCATCTTCACGCTCGGCTTTTTGTAATGAGATACACCCTACCGGACATGCCACCGCACACAAGTTACAAGCGACACAGCGCTCGTCTCCATCAGGATCACGCGTTAGGACAATACGTCCACGAAAACGCGGCGGTACAGGTACCGGCTCTTCAGGATAAAGGATGGTATCACGCGGTCTGAGCGCATGACTATTGACCATCCACATGCTGCGGACAATGGTAAATATACCAATGACGGTCTTTTTTATGGTAGTAAACATGGGATTATTATCCTTATCAGCTTTACCCTAGTTCATCAGTGATGGCTACTAGTAATGACTATAACGTTGGAGAAAAGATCAAAATGACCGCAGCAGTAACCAACAGATTGATCAAGGTTACGGGCAGACATACTTTCCAGCCAAAGTTCATCACCTGATCATAACGCGGACGCATGAGTGAGCCTCGAGCCAAAACAAACATGGTCATAAAGAATAGCGTTTTAATCATGAACCAAAAAGCTGGTGGAATAAATGGAATATCTAAATTGAACGGCGCAAGCCAACCGCCAAAGAACAAGCAAGTCATCAAGGCAGAAATCAAGACAACGTTGACATACTCACCAATAAAGAACATACCAAACTTCATGCCAGAATATTCAACATGATAACCTTCAGCCAGTTCTTGCTCTGCTTCTGGTTGGTCAAATGGATGTCTATGCGTAACGGCAACACCAGCCACCACAAATGTTAAAAAGCCAAAGAACTGCGGGATGATATACCAGCCGTCTGCTTGCGCTTCGACAATGGCACGTAGGTTAAATGAACCTGTTAGCGCAACAACGCCCATCAACGACAAACCCAAAAACACTTCGTAACTGATTGTCTGTGCTGCTGAACGCAAACCACCAAGTAACGAGAATTTGTTAGCAGAGGCCCAACCACCGAACATCACGGCATAAACAGCAATACCAGCCATGGCAAAGAAAAACAAAATACCAATATCCCAATCAACCACGCCAAGCGTTGGCGAGATAGGAATAATGGCAAATGAGGCCAAGGCAGTAAACATGGCGACCGCAGGTGCCAAGGTGAACATAAACTTATCGGTAAAGTTTGGTGTCCAATCTTCTTTAAAAAAGATTTTTAGCATATCGGCGACTAACTGCAACGAACCAAAAGGCCCAACACGGTTTGGACCATAACGATCTTGCCATAAGGCCAACATACGGCGCTCATAGATAATCATCATCGCGGCAACCAATACCACGACCAAAAAGATAACTAGTGATTGACCCACCAAAAACAGAATAGACCAAGTATCAAAGCTCATGCTATTGGCCAAAAAGCTTGGCACATCAGGGATAATACGGGTAACTTGCATATTACACCTCCTGTGTGGTGATCGGCGCTGCGTTTATTTGCGCTGTGTCATTATCATTAATCATATCGTTAGCCATGCTACCCATCATCGTTACTGGTGCATCCACTTTACGTACCGATGCTGGCATTGATGGGTGAATGATACTCACCTGCCCAACGGGGTAACCGATACAGCCTTCTGCCAAATAACCGACCAGCTGTACTGGCAAGGTAATTTGTTGCTTATCGATTTCAATCGCCAAGTAATCACCAGCAGCGATATTCCAGTCTTTGGCATCGTCTATACCGATACGCCATGCTGCAACGGGTAGTTGCTCTGCGACGATTGGGCTACGTGATGCCATCATTGAGCTGGCATAGATATTATGAATTGGTACCAGTTTCGCTTGGCCTTGCTGCAAGTCAGTTGTATTCGAAGACATCGCTTCTGGCGCCACATATTGACGAGTGGCTAGGCGTGCTAGCTGATCGAACAAACGTACACCTGGATCGCCATTTTTCAGATGGCCACCAACTTTGTCTTGGTATTTGTTCCACGCTTGCGGTGAGTTCCAACCTGCCGCATTGGCAAAAGGAATCATCGAGCTTGGCGTTTCTTTACCGCTATAACCTTCCATTGAGAAAGTTAAACCGGTGTCTAAATCTTTTGGTTGCATCGGCTCATGGACGGATATCGGGGCACGCATAGCGGTACGACCTGAATAACGACGCGGCTGACGAGCAATTTTAAGACCCGTTATACGGTAATCAGCATCAGGCGCAGCGCCTTTGATACCCGCAAGTTTAGGATGGGTGGCAATCAATGCATTGATCACATCATCCAACTGCGTCCAGTCGACATCACGACCTTCGATGCTGCTATGCACAGCATGTATCCAGCGCCAGCCTTCTTTAATACTGCTCATCGGATGGTAGTATTCGTTATCGTAAACTTGGAAGAAACGCTGTGCACGGCCTTCAGCTGATATCAATGTACCATCCGCTTCTGCAAAGCTCGCCGCTGGCAATACGATATCGACGTCTTTATGCCAATCAAGGAGCTGATGATCTAACGCAATGACCGTTTTATCAGTCAATAGCTGCGTCAATTTATTGGCATCGATGGCATCAGTCAGCTGATTTTCAGCGACGATAATCACATCGAAATCAGTCGCTAATAACTCTTCAACTGACTGTCCGCCGAGCATGCAAACACCCATGCTATTGGCATCGGTAACCGTTAAGTAGATACCTGCTTGTGCCTGATACTTATTGTTTACTTCTTTTAGTTCGAGCGGTTCGGCAGGAGCGCGTTCTACATCATCTTGCGCTTCTATACTTACGCCCGTTTCAGGTTTGTTTGGCTTAGCAGATAAATCTTGGTCTTCTTCAGGCTGGTCATTAGCAGACTGCGATTGAGCTTTTACTTTGGCATTATGCGCTTCAACTTGCTGCTGCTCAGTCGCTCTAATAGCCGAGCGTTTTTGCGTCAATGCTTGAGTAATCTGCGCCGCTGCTTCTATCAATGCGGTAGACGACAAGCTACTACCCGAGATAACCAGTGGCTTATCGGCTTGAATCAAGTCATAAGCGATTTGCTGAGCCAATGCTTGCATACCATCAGTCTCAGTACTGGCATCAGCATTTTGTTCAACTGCTTGTGGATCTGCGATTTCTGCTAAATCATCAGCAAAACTAGCAATCTCATCAGCGACTTTAAAGCCAAGTTTAGTGATGTCTTCAGGGGTCGCCACTACGCTCACTTTACTGATATCTTCTAGCTTGGTCTGCGTCACATCAATGACATAGACTGGGCTTAGCGCATCTTGAGCGATACGCTTAACTGGTTCAGCAAGCCACGGCTGCGTTTGCAGCGCCGCCGCCATTTTCAAGCCTTCATTTTTTGCCGCTTGACGTACTGACAACGCGACACGTGATGAAGTTTGCGTGATGTCTTCACCTAATACGAGCACTGCATCATGCGTTTCGATATCGGTCATGCTAGGGTTATAAATGCCTTCCGTGCTAAGCACTTCGATGCATTTATTGACCAGTGCTTGCTGCTGGTGATTCAGACCTGTTGAAAAGTTATCAAACCCAACGAGATTTTTTAGCGCAAAGTTAGTCTCTAAACTGGCACGCGGTGAGCCAATCCCGATGACTTTTTTATCTTTGATACGTTTGATGGTTTCATCTAATGCATAGTCAATATTGATTTTGACATGCTTATCATTGATACGTTCAAGCGCTTGGGTTGGACGATCATCACGATTGACATAGCCATAACCAAAGCGGCCACGGTCACATAAGAAATAGCGGTTTACTTCGCCGTTATAGCGGTTTTCGATACGGCGCAATTCACCATAACGCTCGCCCGGTGAGATATTACAACCAGCTGAGCAACCATGACAGATGCTTGGCGCATACTGCATGTCCCATTTACGGTTGTAGCGCTCAGAGTGGGTTTTATCAGTAAACACACCTGTTGGGCAGACTTCGGTTAAGTTACCTGAAAATTCGCTTTCAAACTGACCATCTTTATCACGGCCAAAGTAAACACGATTGTTTGAGCCATAAACACCCAAATCTTCGCCGCCCGCATAGTCTTTATAAAAACGTACACAGCGATAGCAAGCGATACAACGGTTCATCTCATGCGCGATGAATGGACCAAGCTCTTGGTTATGATGCGTGCGTTTGGTAAAGCGATAGCGACGACGGCTATGACCTGACATATAGGTCATGTCCTGCAAATGACAATGTCCGCCCTCTTCACAGGTTGGACAGTCATGTGGATGGTTGGTCATGAGTAGCTCAACCATCGACTTGCGGAATGCTTTGGCTTCATCGTCAGTGACCGAGATGTACATATCATCGCCAGGAGCGACCATACAAGACATCACAAGGCGACCGCGACCTGCTTCCATATCTTCTTTATTTTGGAATTGTTTGACCGCGCACTGACGGCACGAGCCTACTGAGCCAAGCGCTGGATGATAACAAAAATACGGCACATCAATGCCAAGTGATAAGCAGGCTTGTAGCAAGTTATCTGCGCTATCTACTTCGACAGTGGTTCCATCAATATGTATGACTGCCATGCCGCTCTCCTTATTTCACTACTGGCTGTTGGTTGGCTGCAGCATCAATAACATCGACACCAACCGCCTGCGTGATTTTTTGATCAAACTCTGGACGGAAATATTTAATCGCACTCATTAGTGGTTCCATTGCACCTGGGGCATGCGCACAGAATGTTTTACCAATCCATAAGTCACGCGTCAGGCCTTCTAGTTTTTCTACATCGCCCACTTGCCCTTCACCATCATTGATGGCGGTAAGCAATTTCACGCCCCACGGTAGACCATCACGGCATGGTGTACACCAACCGCACGACTCACGCTGAAAGAAAATCTCAAGGTTGCGTAGTAATGGCACCATGTCTTGTGATTCATCAACAACCATAATCAGACCAGTACCCATACGGCTACCCGCATTTTGAATGGTGTCAAAATCCACCACCACATCCAAATGTTCTGCGGTCAAAAAGTCAGTCGAGGCGCCGCCCGGTAGCCAAGCTTTCAGTGTTTTACCATCTTTCATACCACCCGCTAAATCTTCAATGATTTCGCGTGCCGTATAGCCAAACGGTAACTCCCAAAGACCAGGATCATTGACCAATCCTGAGCAGCCAAATAGTTTGGTGCCTGGCGTTTTACTTTTGCCTTTGATTTCAGATAACGACTGATACCATTCAACGCCATGATTCAAAATCGCTGGCATATTACACAGAGTTTCAACGTTATTGACAACGGTTGGACGACCCCAGGCACCAGAGATTTGCGGAAACGGCGGCTTAGTACGTGGGTTAGCACGGCGACCTTCTAGACAGTTAATTAACGCTGTTTCTTCACCGCAGATATAACGTCCAGCGCCCGTATGCACATGCAGATTAAAACTAAAATCTGAGCCTAAAATATTATCGCCCATGAGATTATTGGCCAAGCACTCTTCGATAGCAGCGACCAAACGTTCAGCGGCCAAGATATACTCACCACGGATAAAGATATAACCGTCAGTGGCGCCAATCGCATGAGCAGTAATGAGCATACCTTCGATCAGCTGAAACGGTAGACGCTCCATGAGCAAACGGTCTTTGAATGTGCCCGGCTCCATTTCATCAGCATTACAGATGAGATAGCGCGGCAAACCATCCGGTGGCGACATAAACGACCATTTAAGACCAGCATTAAAACCTGCACCGCCGCGACCTCGGACATTGGCCGCTTTAATCATATTGCCGACGTCTTTAGGCGACTTAGATAGCGCTTCTTTTAGACCCGTAAAGCCTTTTAGAGACTCATAAGTGGCTAAATCAAGCACCGCATCATGATGCGCTAGACGCCACGTCAATGGCTTGGTTTCACTAGTGGCTGTCGCTTTATCACCGTAAATTGGAACACGCTGTGCATTTAGCTGGCTTGGCGCTTGGCCTTGACCGCGACGAGCAATTTGCTCTGAAATCGTTAAACTCATGCGTATAGCTCCAATAATTGCGCGACCTCAGATGGCTGGACAGGGCCGTAAGTGTCTTCATCAATCAGTACCGCTGGTCCCTTATCACAGTTGCCCAAGCAGCAAATTGGCAATAGGGTAAAACGTCCATCAGCAGTGGTTTGACCGTACTCAATGCCTAGCTGTGATCTAATCTCAGCTGACAGCGCCTCATAACCTGTCAAATAACAAGCCACGGAGTCACATATGAGAATCACATGGCGACCGACAGGTTGGCGATAAATACGGTTAAAGAAAGTCGCAACCCCATCCATATCTGACATCGGGATATCTAGAATGTTGGCAATGGCATTTGCTTGCGCATCATCAACCCAGCCGTTACGCTTTTGCACGATTTTTAGTGCATCTAGCGAGGCGGCACGCGCCTGTGGGTAATGGTGCATAAACTCATGAATGGCAGCGATTTCATCACTGGTGAGAATGCTTTCCACATCTACTTTTGGCATTTTGTCGGAAACAATTTTCATAATCTTCTGTCTTTCCTCACTCATCCTGCTCTATCACAAGCCAATATTAGTCTGATTAAAACTGTGGGTATATTGACGAGTAACAGCATTTTGGTGTGCCATCAGGCAATAATATATTGATGAACAAATACTTTTGAAGCAGCGGCTTTAACGATCACAATCCGCCATCACAATATCAATCGATGCCAGATACATAATGGCATCAGAGACGAGCGAGCCATTAATCACCGATGGCATCTGCTGCAAATGCGCAAATGTCGGCGTACGGATACGGGTACGATAGCTCATCGTCGCCTTATCTGAAGTGATGTAATAGCTGTTCAAACCTTTGGTCGCTTCTACAATCGTCGTACACTCGCCCGCTGGCATCACAGGACCCCAAGATACTGAGATAAAGTGATTAATCAAAGTTTCAATATCGTTTAAGGTACGGTCTTTCGGCGGTGGTACTGCTAGAGGATGGTCCGCTTTGTAAGGGCCTTGTGGCATATTGTCCATGCACTGGCGGATGATACGCAATGACTGACGCATCTCTTCGACTTTTACCATACAACGATCATAAGCATCACCGTTGTAACCAACTGGCACTTCAAAATCGTAATTCTCATAGCCCATGTATGGACGCGCTTTACGCAGATCAAAGTCAACGCCTGTCGCACGCAGACCTGCACCCGTGACGCCCCAAGCAAGTGCTTGCTTGGCATTATATTGAGCAACCCCTTGGGTACGGCCTTTGAGCACGCTGTTTTGCAATGCCGCTTTGACATATTCGTCCAAGCGTTTTGGCATCCAATCTAAGAACTCACGAACCAAACGCTGCCAGCCACGTGGCAGATCAGCAGCAGTACCGCCGATACGGAACCAAGCTGGATGCATACGATAGCCAGTCACGGCTTCGATGACGTCATAGGCTTTTTGGCGATCGGTAAACATATAGAATACAGGGGTCATACCGCCCGCATCCTGAATGAACGTACCGACGAATAGTAAGTTATTGGTAATACGGAAGAACTCACTCATCATCACGCGGATGGTTTCAGCACGTGGTGGAATGGTGATTCCAGCCAGCTTTTCGACCGACATGATGTACGGCAGTTCATTCATCACACCGCCAAGATAATCGATACGGTCGGTATAAGGAATAAATGAGTGCCATGTTTGACGCTCAGCCATTTTTTCTGCACCGCGATGGTGATAGCCGATATCAGGAATACAATCGACAACTTCTTCGCCATCGAGCTGTAGTACCAAACGGAATGCACCGTGAGCAGAGGGATGGTTAGGACCGATGTTCAAGAACATAAAGTCTTCATCACGACCTGAACGCTTCATGCCCCACTCTTCTGGGACAAAACGTAGGTTTTCTTGCTCGTATTGTTGCTTGGCGGTATTCAAGAAGTACGGGGTAAATTCCGTCGCGCGTGCATGATATTCTTTACGCAGTGGATGTCCTTCCCAGTATTTTGGTAATAAAATACGGGTCAAATGCGGATGGCCCGTAAAGACAATACCGAACATGTCCCATACTTCACGCTCATACCAGTTGGCGTTTGGCCAAATATTGGTGGCGCTCGGTACATTGACATCGTCTTCGCTCAGCGCGACCTTGATACGTACATCACTATTGCGCTCAAGCGACATCAAGTGATAAAACACCGTAAAGTCACTGTCAGGTAAACCCGCGCGATGCTGGCGTAAACGCTCATCTATCGCTGACAAGTCAAATAGCATGACGTAAGGTTTAGGCAGTTTGCGCAAGAATAAAAGAATATCTAATAAATCAGCACGCGCCACCCAAACCGTTGGAATCTCATCCACAGTCTGCTGCACGACAAATTTACCAGCATACTTTTGCTCCAGCTCTGTGATGACTGCTGGGACGGGCTTGATCTTAGGATCTATGTTTTCGACTACCGTGACCATGAATGATGTATTCCTTCATTAATCATAACTGAACTATGTTAGTCATAACCGAACTATGTCAACCATAACTGAGCTATGTTAATCATAACCGAACTATGATAAGCGCATAAAATATTGAAACTGTTGCTATAAGTCTAAATGCTGTTTGAAACTTAAATACTGTCTGGGCTGCGCAAGTTTTTGACAGCGATACGATCTGCCTGCTTGCGGTCACGCTCAGGCGTCATTTGCGGCTGATAGATACCCTGCTCATTGACATGGATACCCAGCGGACGACGCTCTTTAGTAATAGATTCTTGTAACAACATCAAACCCTGAATAAGCGCTTCTGGACGCGGCGGACAACCTGGCACATACACATCAACAGGGATAATCTTATCGACACCTTGTACGACAGAATAAATATCATACATGCCGCCCGAGTTGGCACAGGCACCCATAGAGATAACCCATTTTGGCTCAAGCATTTGCTCATATAGGCGCTGGATGACAGGTGCCATTTTAACGAAGCAAGTACCAGCAACGATCATGACGTCCGCCTGACGAGGCGAGGCACGAATAACCTCTGCCCCAAAACGTGACAAATCATGAACGGCGGTTAAGGTAGTAGCGTATTCAACATAACAGCAAGAAGTACCAAAGTTAAATGGCCAAAGTGAGTTCTTACGCCCCCAGTTTGCTGTTGAATGAACGAGGTCTTCGAGACGACCCATAAAGACGTTTTTATTCACTTCATCTTCGATAGGATCATTGACCGTTTGACTGGTCTGTGCAGGATAGGTATCTGCATCGGGGTTGGCTTTTGTTAATGTGTATTTCATAACATACAACCTTCATATTAGGCTTGGCGTGGCAATCATCTTGCTCGCGCTGTCGCCATAATTTTATTATTAATAAGTGGCTAATCATCAGCAATCATTAATTCAAACAGAACTGACGCCTTCATGCTTTGCTGCTCGTTTTTGCAAACGCCCTAAGCTGAGCATCAACTGCTATTAACGTTCAGTTTTGTCCTGCTGAGCAGACGTCGCAAAATCCACAGAAGTAACGTTACCCGTGGTATTAATATGATCGATGTTTTGTAGATGACGACGATTGGTCTCAATGTTGTTTGAGACATTGATTTGACCGGATGACTGCGCGGGTACTTTACCTGTCGGATCGACCATTAGCTCATGAGCACCATCAAACTTGGTGATGTCTGCCAAATTAAAGCCTGCAGGCGCCGCATACAAGCGTGCTTTTTTGCGTAGCTTGTCAGCAGGTGCCCAGTTCATCGCACCCAAGCTCAGCTCATAAATCAAACCGATAATCAGAATAGTGATAAACGTGCCAGCGGCGGCAAAGCCAAGCCAACCCGCCTCGCGTACTGACACAGCATAAGCGTAGAGATATAACGCCTCTAAATCAAAAATCACAAAGAAGATTGCGACCAAATAAAATTTGGCAGACAAACGAATACGGGCGTTGCCAGATCCGACAACACCCGCTTCAAATACTTCTTCCTTTTGTGAGCCTTGAGAGCGACCGCCAAGTAAGCGCGGTACGACCAGCATAAAGACAACTAGCCCAATGGCGGCTAAGATAAAAGCAATGGCTGACCAATTAAAAGCAGACATGATAATACGTGCTCCTCACCCAATCGAGTGTTAGACACAGCGCAAGCACTGACCCACTCAGGCCATGTTGCGACAGGTATAACGCAGACGAAAACACAAAGTGACTTTATTTAAAAAGTGACTTTATTTAAGTAATTGTCACTGCACTTCAGCAACTGTCACTGTGTTTAAGTAACTGTCATTGAGTCACATGTTAGGTATTTTGCTGGTAACAACCAACTATCAAGCTTATTGACGACGATGTCAGACGTGACCAACTGTAGAGATTCCGGTATGCGCGCGGATAAAGGCTGGTCGCCCAACGCATCTTCTAACAACGTAAGATCAACGTATTAAATCAATATCATATCTGACTGCTTACTTAATTGATTTAATAGCTCATTACACGTGGTCAACAATGACGTGACAACTGGCATAAATTATTTACGTACTATACGCATATCAGTACCTAAAAGCTAGTTTTTAACTGTATTGAACGGTCACTTTCTGTGTAAAAAAAATGTGTTTTTTTTACTATGAATTATGATATAGACCTTACCTTATATTAACCCCAAATCCGTACATTTGGCTATGAGCAAACACTGCCACGCTATTTGTCAAAAATCAAGTGTCCAAATACCCCACTTTCATCACCCAAGTCCTCCCCCAAAGTGAGCATTTTTGCTTTATAATGACCCACCAGATTTTTATGATATGGCATCATCAAACCTTAAATTCTATTATTCTTATAATAAAGATTATTAAAATATCGCAACGATACGAATTTTGATGATGCGCGCTGCGTTTATCTATCTTTGTCATATCAGCGCTACCCTCTTTTTTGCTTTTGTCTTACAGGTCACGTTATGAGTCAACTCAATCCCAAACAACAAGAAGCCATGCTCTACGTATCTGGTCCATTACTTGTCCTTGCAGGTGCGGGCTCCGGCAAAACCTCTGTGATCACGCGTAAGATTGCTTACTTAATCCAAGAATGTGACATGCCAGCTGAGCGCATCACCGCCGTAACCTTTACCAATAAAGCGGCACGTGAGATGAAAGCGCGGGTAAGCAAACTGCTACCAAGCGAAAAAATGCGCGGGTTGACGGTGTCGACGTTTCACCAATTTGGTCTACAGTTTTTGCGATATGAGCTGATTCATACTCCGTTAAAAGGCAATTTTTCCATCATGGACAGCGATGACAGTAAGCGTTTGCTGATGGAGCTGATGATGCGCGACAACTTGAGTGGCGCTGAAAGTCGCGAGTTGGTCGGTAAAGCCATCAAAATGATTTCGGATTGGAAAAATGACTTGGTCGAGCCTGATAAGGCGATGGAAACGCTAGACGATCCAGAAGACATGATTTTTGCCACGTTATATGCGCTTTATGAGCGTAACTTGCGCGCTTATAATGCCGTCGATTTTGATGACTTGATTGTCTTGCCAACCAAGATATTGCGTGAAAATAGAGAATTGCGAGACAAATGGCAGAACCGTATTCGCTATCTATTGGTCGATGAGTATCAAGATACCAATACAGCGCAGTATGAGATGATTAAATATCTGGTTGGCCCGCAAGGTCGCTTTACTGTGGTAGGAGATGATGACCAATCTATCTATGCATGGCGCGGAGCAAAGCCTGAAAACATGGCTCTGCTAAAAGAAGATTTTCCAAAGCTGAAAATCGTTATGCTTGAGCAAAATTACCGCTCAACCACGCGTATTTTGACTTCGGCCAACGCCGTTATTCTAAATAACGAGCATTTATTCGAGAAAAAACTGTGGTCAGATAAAGGTCAAGGCGAAAAAATCCGCATCATTAACTGCCGTAATGACGATGATGAATCGGAGCGCGTGGCCAAAGAAATCGTCACTCATAAGCTGCGTTTTGGCAATGAGTGGGAACAGTATGCGGTGCTGTACCGCAGTAACTTTCAGGCACGTATGCTAGAGGCACAATTACGTCAACTGCAAGTGCCTTATAAATTATCAGGCGGTCAGTCATTCTTTGCGCGTAGTGAAATCAAAGACATCATGGGGTATTTGCGTCTGATTTTGAACCCTGAGGATGACAGTGCGTTTTTGCGTATTATCAATACACCTAAGCGCGGTATGGGACCAGCCACGCTAGAAAAACTTGGTTTGTTTGCGCAAGAGCACAGCATATCGTTACTGGCCTCTTGTACCCATGCTGGCCTGACTCATGTATTGCCGTCAAAGGCTTATGGTACGATAAAAGAGTTTGGTGAATTCATCGAGCACTATACGCGTGAGCTGGATCAACACCCAGACCCTGTGCCGATCGTACGCCAGATGATTGATGAGACAGGTTATATTGACTTTGTCCGTAGCGATGCCAAAACGCCGCAACAAGAAAAAAACCGTATTGATAATATCGATATGCTGTACACCAGTATTCAGTCCTTGATTAATCGCGCTGAAGAAGATGAAGACCGAACGATTGATACCATCATTCGTAAGCTGGTTCTGCTTGATATGCTTGAGCAACAGCAAGAAGAAGAGAACACTAACAAAGTCAACTTGATGACCTTGCATG
Organism: Psychrobacter immobilis; assembly: GCF_904846235.1. Taxonomy (GTDB): domain Bacteria; phylum Pseudomonadota; class Gammaproteobacteria; order Pseudomonadales; family Moraxellaceae; genus Psychrobacter; species Psychrobacter immobilis_C. The sequence goes on along the minus strand of NZ_CAJGZN010000001.1, from coordinate 58,458 downwards.
CGGCAAAGGGCTTGGAGTTTGATTTTGTTTATATCATGGGGCTTGAGGAAGAGATGCTGCCGCATCGCAACTCCATTATGAGTGAGACGGTCGAAGAAGAGCGCCGTCTGATGTACGTGGGTATTACTCGTGCACGTCGTGAACTAACATTGACGCTCGCGACCCAGCGCCGTGCTGGTGGTCAGATGCGCGTTACCTCAGAATCCAGATTTTTGGATGAGCTGCCTGAGGATCATATTGATTGGCCTGCCAAAGCGAAAAAGAAAAAAGCGACCAAAGACCCAGAAGCTGTTGCTGATGAATATCTGGCCAATATTCGAGCGTTACTGGGTAAGCGTTAATCTTACTCAAAACATTTAAGCATCTGAGTAATAAACACCTAAGTAAAACGCTCAAAAGAACATGCTTTAGACTACGCAAAAGGCGATTGTTATAATCGTCATTGTTATTGTTCTTTATATACTGTAAAAACTCGACTGTAAAAACTTGGAACACTTATGCCTACCCCGATGCCAAATCAGGAACGAACCGCCATGCTGTCAGGAGACTATAATTCGGCTGAATATAGTGCCGAATATAAGCTTCTGTATCTGCAGGGGTTGGTTGCTGATAAAGCATACGAGGCCATTACAGAGTTCTTAGAAAAGCAGTCCGAATATGAGATTGCCAACCTATTAGAGTCCTTCCCAACTCAAAATCGTCTATTGATTTGGGCGCAGGTGCCAGAACACATCAAAGGTGAGGTGCTTGCCGAGCTAGATGTCGATACGCGCCAGCCATTGATGGAGAATATTTCTTCCCAAGAAATCTCTTTGTTTACCCAAGACCTCGATGCACAAGACATCTCTGAGATTTTGGACACTGTCACTGAGAGCGTACGTACCTCAGTCATGGCAACGCTGGACGAAGAGACGCGGGTTCAAGTCAATAAGCTTGATACTTATGCTGACTGGGAAGTGGGTAGCTATATGGATCCTGATATTATTCAGATAAGGGATGATATCTACCTAGCAGATGTGCAAGAATGGCTGCGTGAAAACGACGATCTGCTCGATGACGAGAGCCAAGAGCTGCTCGTTGTCGATCAAAGCCAGCAACTGCTAGGACTACTGAGTCTAGTAGATTTAATCAAGCATAAACAGAATACATTAGTCTCGGAGCTGATTGATACTGCCATTACGATTAATGATCGCTTGGATATCCAAGATGCTGCCGCGATTTTTCGTTCAGAAGACATCCGTTTTGCGCCCGTCATCAATAGCCATGGCGAGCTAGTTGGTCAACTAAACGGTGAAGACATCATGGAGATTATCCAAGATGATGTCGACAGCACCATGAAAAACCTCGCTGGTGTTAGCCAAGATGAAGAGCTGTTTGCCCCCATCCTAACCAGTGCTAAAAGCCGTAGCGTTTGGCTAGGTATCAATTTATGTACTGCCCTTTTGGCCGCAGCAGTGATTGGACAGTTTGAAGAAGTATTGGCACAAGTCGTGGCGCTAGCGATATTGATGCCAGTGGTCGCCAGTATGGGCGGTATTGCTGGCTCGCAAACGCTGACGGTCGTTATCCGCGGGATGGCGATGGGTCAAATCGGTGGTTCCAACCGTGTCTGGCTGTTAAATAAAGAGCTGTGGGTGGGTGCGATAAACGGTATCATCTGGGCGATAATTATGGCGTTTATTGCTCAGTTATGGTTTCATGATATTAAGATCAGTGCCGTCATTGGTTTTGCCATTGCGATCAACATGACTGCGGCTAATGTCTCGGGGATCAGCATACCGCTGATGCTAAAACGGATGAATATCGACCCTGCTCTATCTGCTTCGGTTATCCTAACGACCGTCACGGATATCGTCGGCTTTATGTCGTTTTTAGGATTGGCCAGCGTACTGATACTCTAGTTGATTGCTGAATTGCTGAATTGCTGAATTGCTGAATTGCTGAATTGCTGAATAATTAAAATATAGAATTGTTATTTGTATAAAAATGTCGAATAAGACTTATTTAGACCATAGTTCAAGGCCTTAGTTTAAAATCATAATTTAAAAACCATCAAATCGTTAAGTGAGTGTGTTATGCAAGCTGTACAAGTTAAAGTGGTAAACCCTAAAATTACTGAAGATAAAGCGTTTTCTTTACCAACTCGTGCCACTGATGGCAGTGCAGGTATTGACTTGCGTGCTTGTATTGACGAGCCATTAACGATTAAAGCAGGTGAAACCCATTTAATTGGCACAGGCCTTGCGGTTTATATTCAAGATCCTAATTATGCAGGTATGATTTTACCGCGTTCAGGTCTTGGTCATAAGCACGGTATCGTCTTGGGTAACTTAGTTGGGCTAATCGATGCTGACTATCAAGGCGAGCTGATGGTTAGTATTTGGAACCGCAGTAACGAAGACTTTGTTCTTAATGTAGCTGAGCGTATGGCACAGTACATCGTGGTACCTGTTGCGCGTCCTGAGTTTAAAGTGGTTGCAGAATTCAGTGATGAAAGCGTACGCGGTGCAGGCGGGTTTGGACACTCAGGTCGTCAATAGTAGCTATTTTGTTGGTCAATTTTTCTGACAATTTTTTAGATAACCTTTAAGGTTTTACTTAAGCTATATATAAAACCTTGCGCTATTCATTTTTTATTTATCATTGAACACCTATCACGGTTATAAGGAGAGTAAGCAATGCCACCTTTTGCGGCGCAGCAATCCTTATTCCGTGCTTATGATATTCGTGGTGCCAACCAGTATTTCACTAGCAGTTTTATACAAGCGTTAGGCCATGCTTTTGCTACTCTCTACAATGCCCAAGATAGCCAACCGACTCAAAACATCAGTACTAATTCCTCTGTTGAGACTAAGCAAAATATTGTCGTTATTGGCTATGATATGCGTATTGGCAGTGAAGCCATTGCACATACACTCTCTACTGTATTAGCTCAGCAGGGTTTACGCGTAATCCAGTTAGGTCTGATTACCACGCCAATGATGGCATTTTGGGCAATGCAATATCAAGGACATGGCATAGTCGTAACAGCGAGCCATTCTGCTAAAGACATACTAGGCATCAAGTGGTTGGTGAATAACAAGTCCCCTAGTAGCTCAGAGATACAGACGCTTTATCATCAGCTAACCGATCATCATAGTTGTCACGCTTATCCCGATAGCCAAGCTAACAATTCTGCCTTGCGTTCAGAAAATATTGAAAGCATTGATAATAACCATGACTCAAAATTACCAAGCGACCTACTTGAGCAACTACCTACTAATCAAGTAGGTAATGTATATATCGATGCTATTGCACAGGTATTTGAACAATTATTTCAACATAATCACTCGGCAACTAAAGCCAATCAGAAAAGCGCTTATAAACTTGATTTGGTCATAGTTATTGACTGTATGCACGGTGCAACTGGTAGCATTGCTCAACGCTTGTTCGAACGTTTTTGCCAGAATGTTATTTTTCTCAATGATACCCCCAATGGCAATTTCCCCCTTGGTAATCCAGACCCTACCGAACCAAACCGCTTAAACGAATTGCAACGAGCCGTTGTGCTGCACGTAGCAGATATCGGCTTGGCGTTTGATGGCGATGGCGATCGTTTGATGATCGTTGATAACAACGGCAAAATAGTCACGCCCGATCATTTGCTCTATCTACTGGCACGTATTGCTATTACTGAACATCCTAACTCTCTTAGCGCCTCTTTATTAGCGTCTGAAGTTCTTTTCGATATTAAGTGCGCCCATCATTTACCAAGACTGTTATCTGAGCTTGCTACTACACCTGTGATTAGCAAGACTGGCAGCAGCTTTATGCGCCAGCAGGTACAGCATCCTGACAATCAAATTGTCTTCGCTGGTGAATTATCAGGGCATTTCATCTTTAATGACAGCCGCTTTATCCCTTATGATGATGCGATGTATGCTGCATTACGGTTGCTGCATTGGCTTGACCAAACTCATAATAATACTAATGATAAAAAACCGCTAGCAGATATCATCCATAGCTTGCCCACTATAGTCAGTACTGCTGACCATTACTTGCCAATGCCGCAGACCGCTACTACCGACTGCTCTCTTGTAGAGCAACTAACCAGATTTTGTCACTACTTGCAGCATCTAGTAGATATGTCTACTCATAGTATTTCTTCATCTAGTCAGCAGCGAAAGAACTCTGGCTTGACTGCCATAACATGCAAGTCATCAGTGTGTACCTGCGCTACTGCGAAGGCGCAAATAGCAGTAAAACAGACACATGAATTATTACCTGTAGGAACCAAGCTGAACTGTATCGATGGTGTGCGTTTAGACTTTGCGCATGGCTTTGGCGTACTGCGTCAATCAAATACCAGTAATAGCCTGACCGCGCGCTTTGCAGGTGACAGTATAGATGACCTAAAAGATATTCAGGCGACATTTGCCGCTTTATGTCGACCATTTAACGCAGCACTAGCTGAACAGATTCTTGCTATTCCTGCGGAGTAGCCTCATAAAACATATAACTGTCTCATTGGACACAGTAGAAAAACAACCAATTTAAACCCGGCCCTTAGGAGTTTGTAATGACGCTTAACTTAGATGATGCCAAAAACACCGCTGAAGTATTGACCACTGCTCTGCCTTATATCCAGCGTTTTGTTGATAAACTCATCGTCGTAAAATACGGCGGCAACGCCATGACCGACCCTGAGCTTGAGAGCTCATTTGCTCGCGATATTGTTTTGTTAAAAACCGTCGGTATGCATCCAGTAGTCGTACATGGTGGTGGCCCGCAAGTTGACAACCTCCTAAAAGAGCTCGGCCGTCAATCAGACCGTATCGATGGCATGCGTGTCACTGACAAAAGCACCATGGATATCGTAGAAATGGTCTTGGGCGGTAGCGTTAACAAATCGATTGTTAGCTTGATTAACAAACATGGCGGGCGCGCGATTGGTCTTACAGGTAAAGATGCCAACTTGATTCAAGCCAAAAAACTGATGATGGAAAAAATTGGCGCAGACGGTATCGCTGTACCAGTTGATTTAGGATTCGTCGGTGATGTGGTCAGCGTCAATAAAGACGTGATTAACATGTTGATTGCCTCTGATTTTATCCCTGTAATCGCGCCACTTGGCGTTGACGCTGAAGGTAACACCTACAACATTAATGCTGACCTAGTCGCAGGTAAAGTGGCAGAGTTTTTACAAGCAGAAAAACTGATGCTATTAACCAATATCAAAGGTGTATTGGGCCGAGATGGTGAAGTGGTCACTGGACTCACGCCAAAGAAAGTCGATAGCTTAATCGAAGATGGTACTATCTCAGGCGGCATGATTCCCAAAATCCAATGTGCGCTTGATGCGGTACGTAGCGGCGTTAAAAGTGCGGTAATCGTTGATGGCCGTGTTCCTCATGCGACCTTACTTGAGATTTTCACTAACGAAGGGGTTGGTACGCTCATCAGTCGAGAAATAGACTCATCATTGAGCTAGCAAAATCTAGCAATACTAAATGTAAAAAAGCTAAATATAGAAAAGCCCGAGTGAATACAAATGCTCGGGCTTTTTTGTGCATTTTTATATTTAAAATATCAGCCTAGCTTAATTTTTATAAATTAATTTTACGAAAAAACTTTATCAAACTCCGCTTCATCGAAGTTACATAGTAATACTGCTTGATCTTTATCTGCCAACTGACCTTCTACAATCGGACGTTTAATCATACTGGTATTTTCCACGAGTAAATCTATCGCGGTGTCTACACTAGCATCAGCCGCTTGCTTTTGACTGTCGTCTAGTTTGCGCCATGTTGTACCACGCTTATTGAGTACCTTATCAATACCTAGCTCATGTACCCAGCGCTGTACTGTTTCTTTATCAATACCTTGTTTTTTATAATCGTGAAAATCATAGCTGACATCTAGATCGTCTAGCTTAGTGAACGCTTTTTTCATCGTGCTACAAGACTTGATACCGTAAATGGTGGTGGTCATGATGCCTCCTTATGAGTGTTTATTATTGGTTTCATTATACCCAAGGCTGGATAAACATAGAGAGTCTATCATTTTTAAGTCACTTTTTAGCCCTAAACCTTATCAGCAACTGCATCATATCGTCGCAATTTTCGCCAAATTACGCTATGCTATGGCATTGTCAAATTCCATCTATTTTGATCAGTATTAAACAAATTCATATTAAACAAATCAGTATCAACCAATTTCGAGCCGACTATGAGCAACGCCGTGACAGCAGACCAAGCAGAAAACAACTATTATAACCCACAAGCGATAGAAGCCGCGCAGCAGACCAAATGGGCCACTGACAAGCGCTTTGAAGTAAGCAATGAGCCAAGCGACAAGCCAAGTCGTTACATGCTGTCAATGTTCCCTTATCCAAGTGGCAAGCTGCATATGGGCCACGTACGTAACTATACGATTTCTGACGTATTAAGCCGTTATTATCGCCTAAAAGGCTATGAAGTCATGCAGCCAATGGGCTGGGATGGTTTTGGCTTGCCAGCAGAAAACGCAGCGATTGCTAACCAAACGCCACCTGCTGCGTGGACATTTGCTAATATCGACAGCATGCGTGCGCAGCTTAAATTGCTAGGCCTGTCTATTGATTGGTCACGTGAATTTGCCACTTGTAGCCCTGAGTATTATCAGTGGGAGCAGTGGTTATTCTTGCAATTGTACAAAAAAGGCTTGGTCTACAAAAAGCTATCGACGGTCAACTGGGATCCTGTTGACAACACTGTTTTAGCAAACGAGCAGGTCATCGATGGCAAAGGCTGGCGTAGTGGAGCTGCCGTCGAAAAGCGCGACATCCCTATGTACTACTTCAACATCACTGACTATGCTGATGAGCTATTGGATGATTTGGATCAGCTAGAAGGTCACTGGCCGTCTGAAGTACTAACCATGCAGCGCAACTGGATTGGTCGTAGTGCCGGTATGGAAGTCCACTTCCCTTATGAGCTTGCTGGTGAAGAAAACACCTTAGACGTGTTCACCACTCGTCCTGATACCTTGATGGGTGTGACTTATGTTGCTGTTGCCGCAGAGCATCCACTTGCACAGTATGCCTCTGAGCAAGATGACGCAATCGCTCAATTCTGTGCATTATGTAAAAAAGGCTCAGTAGCTGAAGCTGATTTGGCCAAAGCTGAAAAAATCGGTATGGATACAGGCCTCACTGTGACGCATCCTTTAACTGGTGAAGAAGTTCCAGTGTGGGTTGCCAACTATGTGCTAATGAGCTACGGCTCAGGCGCAGTCATGGCAGTACCTGCTCACGATGAGCGTGATTATGAGTTTGCGGTTAAGTACGACCTACCAATCAAACAGGTCATCAATACCCCTGAAGGTTACTTTGATGAACTAAAAGCAGATGCCAAAGCAAACGATAGTGAAGTAAATCTTGCTTATACTGAGCGCAACACTTTGGTTAACTCAGGTGAGTTTGACGATCTAGACTTTGAGCAAGCGTTTGAAGCAATGCTAGCCAAACTTGAGCCAAAAGAGCTGGCTAAGAAAAAGATCCAGTATCGCTTACGTGATTGGGGTGTATCTCGCCAGCGCTATTGGGGCTGCCCTATCCCAATGATCAACTGTGAGCATTGTGGTACGGTACCTGTTGAAGAGCAAGACTTACCAGTTGTATTGCCAACCGACGTCGTACCTGATGGTCGCGGTAATCCACTCAAAAACCTACCAGAGTTTGTCAATACCACTTGTCCTAAATGTGGTAATCCTGCTGAGCGTGAGACCGATACCTTTGACACATTCGTAGAGTCAAGCTGGTACTATGCACGCTTTGCTAGCCCAAATGACGCGCAAAACATGGTCAACAAGTCTGCTGCCAATAAATGGTTACCTGTTGATCAATACGTGGGCGGTGTCGAGCATGCGGTAATGCATCTATTGTATGCACGCTTCTTCCACAAGCTGATGCGTGACGAAAACTTAGTCACAGGCGACGAGCCATTTGCCAATCTAATGACCCAAGGTATGGTACTCGCTGGTACGTTCTATCGCGTTAATGCGGATGGCAGTACGACCTACTACTTTGCAGAAGATATCGATATTGACTTCAACGAACGCGGTCAACCAATCAAAGCTATCTTGAAGTCAGATGGCCAGCCAGTCACGATTGGTAAAATCGAAAAAATGTCTAAATCGAAAAACAACGGTGTCGATCCACAGCTAACCATTGATAAATATGGTGCTGATACGGTTCGTCTATATACGCTATTTACTGCGCCTGCTGATCAGACGCTTGAATGGTCAGATGACGCGCTAAAAGGCCCTTATAACTTTGTGAAAAAAGTATGGCGTATTGCAACCGACCATATGCAAGCGCTAACGGCCGCCAATATCAGCATAGATACGCTTAACAGTGCTACCTTGAACACAGACGGTCTAAGCAAAGAAGCCAAAAATTTACGCCGTAAAACGCACGAAACGATTGCTAAGATTGATAGTGATTTGGGTGATCGTCTGGCATTGAACACGCCAGTATCAAGCCTGATGGAACTTGCTAATGAGCTGACTGGCTTTAACGCGAGTAATGAGCAAGAGCTGCACGTCAAACACGAAGCGTTGACCAATCTGTTGATTATGTTGTCTGTATATGCGCCGCACGTTGGCGAGCATCTGCTTGAGCAGTTGGGTCTTGACACCTTAATCTTGGACTACCCAACCGTGGATGAAAGCGCGCTGGTACAGGACATGATCACGATGGTGGTACAGGTCAATGGTAAGATGCGTGGTAAGATGGATGTCGCACCAAACAGCGATCCTGAGCAGCTAAAAGAGCAAGCTCGCACCATGGAAAGCGTGGCAAAATTCATCACGGGCGAGATCAAAAAAGAAATCGTCGTTCCTAACAAACTGGTTAACATCGTGGTTGTAGGCTGAGGTATCTTGAGCTAAGTATTTTAGGCTTAGTGCTCTAAGCCTTCTTATCATATGAGGATAGCGTTTATGTCATACAAGCATCGAGCTGAGCAGGCGCAACCAAGATCAAGCGCATACAGCCTATCTAACAAAAAGTCCCATGGCCAAAAGCTCGGAGCAGTCTTACTTGCTACGCTGCCAATGTTCGCCGTGGTAGGTGCAGCCGCTGCTCTTAGCGGCTGCGGCTTCCAGCTGCGTGGCTACGACTCAGCGATGCTGCTTGATGTCGAAAAAACAGCGGTCATTATCGAAGATAATCGCACCTCATTCCCGCTGAAACTACCATTGACGCGTCGCCTAAAGACGTTAGGTGTCGATGTTATTAGTAATATGAGCTCAGAAGAAGTTGCTCGTAATAACCAACAAGCAGGGGCTGAGTCTATTGCTGCTATCGATATCCGTAATGTACGTTTTAAACGTTACGAATTGGTTGGGGTATTAACAGAGATTCGCTTGGTACTATCAGCAGATGTCAGCTATCAAACGATGGAAAATGGTAAGCCTGTAACCCTGAGCAATCCCATTCAAGTCGAGCGAAGCTATCAGTACAACGAAGCATCTGTTAGTACTGACGATCAGCAAGGCGATCAGACTCGCGATTGGCTCTATGATACTTTAGCTCGCCGTATCACTGACCAGTATGTTGCTATCTCGCTTCCTAAAGTCGCACCTGCTGCCAAGCAGTCTGTGCAAATGAATAAAGGTGTGACACCAACCGTTGTCGTCGTACCACAACCGTAAGAGTTAGTCGTTCTGATTATCAAACGATACCATTTCTGGAAATATGAGTAGCAAACTAAGCAAGTGCATGTACTACTTTAAGTAGGCTGAGCTGGCTTAATACTGTTAAGCATATTCTTGGAATTGGTATTACCTGCTCATCAACCTGTGTAACACCACGCTATGCAAGATACTTTCATAAAAGCCTACCCCAAACTGCTGCAGCCTTCCGTTGCGGTAGCGGGCTTGTGGCTGGCGCACGGTGACGAGCCATTACTCAGTCAATGGTTGATAGATGCGCTGCGTCCACACTGGCGCGCACAGAATTACGCAATCAAACGTATAGAGCTGATTTCTGTCAAGAGCTGGCAAGAAGTGTTGTCAGAGCTTGGTAGTCAGTCATTATTTGATGATGCCAGTGCCTTAATCGTGACGGGCAACCATAAACCTGACAAAGCAGTTATCGCTGAGTTGGAACGTTTTGCGGTCGAGGCACAAGCGGGCACACACGGTCATAGTATGTTGTGGCTCACACCTAAGCAAGACAAACGCAGCCAGAGCAGCAAATGGTTTGCTCCTTTTGCACAATATGGCAATGTCATTGATTGCAATTTATACAATGAGCAGCAGCGCCAACAGCTACTACAGATACAAGCTCAGAAGTTTGGCTTACGACTGTCTCAAGAAGCATGGCAACTACTCATGTCACACACTGAGCATCATTTGCTAAGTGCTTATCAAACGCTTTGGCGATTGTCCTATCTGTTTGCACCGCAGCTAGTTGCTAATAACAGTACTAGTGAAAATAGTGCTAATGACAATAGCACCGAACAATCTAATAGTTTTTCACAACCTGTGAATAATGTGGCATTGGATATTGCAGACCTACAAGCAGCGTTGGTCAGCGACGCGCAGTTTAGTGTGTTTGATTTGTCTGATGCGATGCTTGCGGGCAATAGTACGCAGGTCGCCAAAATTATGTTTCAGCTAAAGTCGACCGATGAGCCTACTACTTTAGTGCTCTGGGCTATTAGCAAAGACATGCGTCAAATTATCCAACTTATGGACGGTCAAGACCCTCAAGCCTTAGGCATTTGGCGTAGTAAACAAGGGTTATACCAACAAGCCTGCCGCCGTCAGTCAGAACAACGAACGAGCGAATGGCCTGCCCTGCTTTATCGCTGTGACCAAGCTATCAAAGGACTTGTTCGCCAGCCAGCATGGGAACTATTATTACAAGCGGCACTAGAGCTCGCAGGTAAGCGTTTATTTGCGATGCGCTAAGACTGATCCACTTCTCACCACCTTATATTGTTTCTCTTATTAACAAGTTATCCACTTCTTCTCTTACTGATTTATACGTTTTTCTTACTGGTTTATACATTTAAACGCTATAAATCCAGATTCTACTACCCTATCTTGTTCTCCTATAATCTCCGTTTTATTGATCTTTAGTAATCATTTCTTTTCTGTACCTAACTCTATTCTTGGCTACCTTAACCTTTCGTAAACTAATTTCCATTCCCTTTTGTAGGTGAAGTCTCTACTATATCTACACTTGATTTAATTGTGATTGGATTGTTGTCATGCGCAAAATAAGCAAAAAGTCTGCTATCAAATGGGGTGTCATCACCTTAATTATCGTAGCATTAGGGGCTTTGGCCTATACTTTTTTAAAACCAGAAGAAGCCACACCTAACTATTTAACCGCAACCGTTGAAGTCGGTGATATTGAAAACAATGTCATGGCATCTGGTAAAGTAAAAGCGTTAAATACCGTCGATGTAGGGGCACAGGTATCTGGTGAAGTAAAACGCCTGTACGTTGAAGTCGGTGACGAAGTCAAGCAAGGCGATTTGATTGCGCAGATTGATCAAGTGACTCAGAAGAACAGCCTGAGCAATGAACAAGCCAGTCTTGAGCAAAGCGAAGCCGCGCTACAAAGTGCGCAAGCAGAATCGTTGAGCAAACAAGCCAGTCTAAAAAGTGCCTATGCTGATCTTGCCAGCCGTCAGTCTGAGCTCAAACAAGCACAGTCTGACTTTGCGCGTTTGCAAGACTTAGTCGCTATCGATGCTATCTCACAACAAGAATATGACACGCAGGCGACCAGTGTCGAGACTGCAAAAGCAGCCGTTGCCAATGCACGTGCGGCTATCGACACAGCTAAAGCCGCGATTGCGACCACAGAAGCCAATATCAACAGTCAGCAAGCAGCATTACGCAAATCACGAACCAACGTCAGTACTGCTGAAGAAGATCTAAGCTATACCACGATTCGTGCACCAATATCAGGTACAGTCGTTTCTATTACGACTGAGCAAGGTACTACGGTCAATGCTAACCAAACGGCGCCCACATTGGTGACGTTAGCAGATTTATCGACCGTACGTATCAACGCGCAAATCTCAGAAGCTGATGTCATTAACGTCAGTGCTGGTATGCCTGCTTATTTCAATATTATCGGTAATCCAGACAAACAGTATGATGCGACATTAACCGCTATCGAACCTGCCCCAGAGCAGATCAGTAGCACCAGCTCGACAGACGCTGCTATCTATTACGTCGGCTACGTAGAAGTACCAAACCCTGACCGCTTGTTTCGAATCGATATGACGGCACAGATATATATCATCGTCAACGAAGCCAAAAATACTCTATTAGTACCATCAACAGTGATACAAGAAAAGCGAACTAAAGAAAAAGGTAAATCAACAACGGGCAAGTTTGTACGTGTATTAAGAGATGACGGAACCGTAGAAGAGCGTACTGTAGAAGTCGGTATTGATAACCGAGTAAATGCGCAAATCTTAAGTGGTTTGAAAGAAGGGGAAGAAGTAATCATCAGTGAAGAGAGCGGTAAGAAATCAGATAGCGGCCGCGTACCTGGTGGACCTCAAATGTAACTTGTGCTTTGACTATGTTGAGTAAGAAAGGCTTGCTAAAAACATAGCAGCCCTTTCATAACAACACTATAACGCTTATTAGCCTTTATTAAAGACACTGCTATGACTATATCTCAATCTCCTAAATCGTCGACTGAAGATAGCTCTGAAAGTAGCACGGCTCAAAACTTAGGGTCACACACTTCTGCTAACCCTTCAAACAGCTCAGATAACTTAAGTAATCCGGCAAAAACCAATACCGCTAACCATCCTGCATCAGGCAAGCCCATTATGGAGCTGTCTGGCATTATCAGAGAGTTCCCTGCTGGTGAGCAAACCATTCGCGTCTTGCATGATATCAATCTGACGATTCACCAAGGTGAGATGGTTGCCATCATTGGACAATCAGGCTCTGGTAAGTCCACCTTGATGAATATCTTAGGTTGTCTAGATCAAGCCACTGCTGGTGATTATAAGATTTATGGTCAATCCGCCCGTAAGCTTGATGCCGATCAGCTAGCAGAACTGCGCCGTGAGCACTTTGGTTTTATTTTTCAGCGCTATCATTTGCTTGGTGATATCAGTGCCAAAGACAACGTCGCCGTCCCTGCCGTGTATGCGGGCATGGATACCGAGGCACGCACCAATCGTGCTGAGAAGCTACTAACTGACCTCGGCCTTGGCAATAAGGTCAACAATCGTCCCAATCAGCTCTCAGGTGGACAGCAGCAGCGTGTTTCTGTCGCTCGTGCACTGATGAATGGTGGCGATGTTATCTTAGCAGATGAGCCAACTGGTGCCCTAGACAGTAAGTCTGGCGAAGATGTCATGGCGATTTTGCATGACCTCAGCGCACAAGGTCATACCATTATCATGGTCACTCATGATCCAAAACTAGCAGCACAAGCGGAGCGTGTGATTGAGCTCAAAGATGGCCATGTCATCGCTGACTATCAAACTGAGCATTATAAGCACACAGACAAAAAACCAGAATCTATCCTTGGCGAGCATCGAAAAAGTGCCTTTGGTAGTTTTATTGATCGACTGCTTGAAGCTTTCAAAATGTCTTTGCTTGCCATGCGCGCGCATAAGATGCGTACTCTACTAACTATGCTCGGCATTATTATCGGTATTGCCGCAGTCGTATCTATCGTAGGCCTTGGACAAGGCTCTCAGCAGCAAATCCTTGCCAATATCAGCTCGTTAGGTACCAATACCATTACCGTCAATGATGGCTACCCTAGAGGCGATCCTAGACGCCGCTATAATGATGACAATTTGACACCAGAAGATGCAGAGGCGGTCGGCAATCAGCCCTATATTATCAGTGTCAGCCCTCAGGTAAATGCCAGCTCTAGTGTCCGCTATCGTAATATACAAGAGGATGCTACCGTCAATGGCGTTGGTGAAGACTATCTAAACGTCACTGGTGAGACATTAACATTGGGCCAAGGGTTTGATGCAAAAAGCATTACATTACGTAGTCAAGATATCATCATCGATGACAACGCTAAACAGACCTTTTTCTCAGATATTGATAATCCTGTTGGTGAGGTGATACTGGTTGGTAGTGTACCTGGACGCGTAATTGGCGTCCTCGAAGAGAGCGATGGTGGCTTTGGTCCCAGTGTGACGACGCCTACCATCTATATGCCTTATACAACGGTGATGTCGCGCGTCACTGGTAGTACCAATATCGACCGCTTTGTGGCGTTGTTAGATGACAGTATCTCTTCTAGTGCCGCAGAGACGGCCATCTCTGATTTAATAGAGAGTCGCCATGGTAAAGATGACTTTGAGCTGCGTAATTCAGACTCTATTCGTCAAACAATCGAGTCGACGACAGGAACGATGACTCTACTTATTTCATCAGTCGCTGTTATTTCATTGATCGTCGGCGGTATTGGGGTGATGAATATTATGCTAGTCTCTGTCACCGAGCGCACCAACGAGATTGGCGTACGTATGGCAGTAGGCGCACGTCAGAGCGATATCATGCAGCAGTTCCTTATTGAGGCCGTTCTGGTCTGTATTTTAGGAGGGCTGATTGGTATTGGACTGGCCTTTGCCATTGGTGAGCTGATTAATAGTGTGGGCGGTGATAATTTCAAAGTTATCTATTCATCAACCTCTATTATTGCTGCTTTTGTTTGTTCGACGTTAATTGGCGTGGTATTTGGATTCTTGCCAGCACGTAATGCCGCCAAATTAGATCCTGTTGAAGCACTTTCTCGAGACTAATAATCGATTATTGACTCGCTTTAGCTAAAAATAGAGCAGTCAATATCGATATAATGACAAAAATTTAAAGAAACTGGAATAAATTGGCAATTTTATAAGAGAATTACACTTTTTTTATCATGTGGGGTTGTAATTGTCATAATAATATATATAATGTGCTCTCACGTTTAGGGATACAAACACTTTAAACGTTAGGGCTGTTAGCTCAGTTGGTAGAGCAGTTGACTTTTAATCAATTGGTCCCGCGTTCGAGTCGCGGACAGCCCACCATATTTAGTTTAATCTTTATTAGTCGTTCTACCCTATCCGGTAGTAGACTAATAAAGATAAGTTTAAAAGACATCGTTAAGATGTTTAGTTTTAGAAAGTTCTTTAGTTAGAATTTTCTCTTGTAGAGTTAAAAAGCATCGCTTTTTTATATACTCTTCAGGGCTGTTAGCTCAGTTGGTAGAGCAGTTGACTTTTAATCAATTGGTCCCGCGTTCGAGTCGCGGACAGCCCACCATATTTAGAAAGCCCAGTTACTATCTTAGTAATTGGGCTTTTTTTCGTCTGGGCGTTTTAAATGTTGTTTCTTAGCTTTTATATACCTCTATTTATTATGCTTGCGTTTAAATAGTCTAAAGTTATCTCTCTTGCGCCATAGTAGTTTGTGTCTGATCGTATCTTTGATGGTACGTGGGTGCTTAGGTGCATGAGCAATAAACTCATCGAACTCTGCCTCACTCATCGCTAGCTCTCGACCATGTGCCATCATCACCATTGACGGTTGCAATGCCCTGATTTTTTTTAGCGATTGAACATAGTCTTTAGGGTAATAGACAGGAAAAGGTGCTACGAACTTGTGACGCAACTTAATGATTAAATCAGCGGTGTACACTTCGCGACTGGGCAGATGAAACAAAGACAAATCACGATCCGTATGACCTGGCGTCTCTAGTACTTGCCACTCATCGAACTTTGGCACAAGCTCACCATCTGTGACGGTGATATCCGGTTTCAGACTTGCCGAGTAATATAGGTTTTTAAATGGGCGTCCTTGACGTCTGGCCACATAATATCCTAGATGTATATCTACGAAGTGCATCGTGTGCCCGCCAATACCGCTATACCACTGCTTTTTTTTATCAGCGGAGACAATCAGACAGCCCGTCTTTTCTCGAAACTTATTCGCACCGCCTGCATGATCAGGATGCATATGCGTAACCACCACTACTTTTAGGTCGGTGACGGGTCGTTTTAACGCTGACTTGATATAGTCGAGCACCATCGGCACATCAGCACGGCAACAGCCATCTAACAGCATTATTTTCTCTGGATATACTGCCAAATAACTACTCTGAATATATCCTTCTAATCTTACAATTTCACATAGACTCATTGGTGTTCCTTACCTCATTCGTCGTTATTATTGTGAGGCTTTTGTTCAGTTTTATAGCCAATCTTTAGTATAGCGCCCGTCACCACAAATAAAATGACTTTGAGTGAACGCTTGTGACTATATACAAAGGCTAGGCGGTATACAGAGACAATGCGACTAATAACGATTAATAACGATTAATAACGATTGATTAGCACCTATAACATGACTTTTATCTGTGAAAATTCTCACCTTATTAGCAAAAAGCAAAAACCCAGCGCTTAGGCTGGGTTTAAGGAAACACTTAATATCTTATTTGTTATCTTAGATAATTTGTAAATTACCTACTCATCGACTATGCAAGATCACGAACCTTTGGCTCACGTTCCCATAGACGAGACTTAGCATTACTGATAAAGGCATCTAACTCAGCCAATGGCGTTACAAATTCATCTTTTTCAACTGGGAGTTTACTTAGGATAAATTCATCAGTCGCGCCGCAATAGGCGATGGCTTTGCAATGGTTGAACGCATCGTTGAACCAATCTAGTGCTGAGCTGTCTTTTGCCAGCTTTTTAGCTTGGTCAGGCATGATGATACTAACGATGGCATCAAACATCACTGACGGACCACCAGCGAGGCGCTCATCAGCTTGTATACGGGTACCATCATCCAATACGACTTCTTTGTTAGGCGCTACGATTTTGACACTAGCACCCTGCGCTTTGGCAGCATCTTCGAACTTTTTGACTTCACTGCTATCAGAACCTTCCGCGACTAATATACCGATCATACGGCCTTTTAATGTATCAGGCGTTAGACCAATCGTTTGTACCGCTTTAGAAGTTCCTAAGTCTTGGACAGGTGCAGCTGCATCAGCTGGCTCTGGTAGCTCCATACCCAATGCCGTTGCTACGCGATTGGCCAAGTCTTCATCGATATGAATCAAATGGCTAAGCATACGCGTACGTACATGGGCTGTGTCTACTTTACCTAGCTCAAACGCATAAGCGGTGGCGATATGTGCTTGCTCAGTTGCTGTCTGACTACGATAGAACATACGTGGCTGACTATAATGATCGGCAAAGCTCTCGTCACGTACGCGGCCTTTTACGCCATCATCTAGTTGCTCATGGAATGAGTTGAAACCACGTTTAGCGCTTTCACGAGGACGAGTTGGATCTAGACTTTGGGGCTCATAGAGTACACGCGTCTTAGGCACTTGCATCTGCATATGACCATCTTGCTGATTGTTAGCAAACGGACATTTTGGTGCATTGATAGGAATCTGGGCAAAGTTTGGCGACCCTAGACGTGATAGCTGTGTGTCTAGATAACTGAACAAACGACCTTGTAATAATGGGTCATTACTAAAATCAACACCCGGTGGCAGATGCGATGGGCAGAATGCTACCTGCTCAGTTTCTGCAAAGAAATTATCTGGATAGCGGTTCAATACCATTTTACCCACGACTTTTACTGGTACCAATTCTTCTGGAATCAGTTTGGTCGCATCGAGATGGTCAAACGGAAACTCATTGGCTTCTTCTTCAGTAAATAACTGTACGCCAAACTCCCACTCAGGATAGTCACCGTTGTTGATTGACTCAAACAAGTCGCGGCGATGATAGTCAGGATCCGCACCTGAGATTTTCACTGCCTCATCCCATGTGGTTGACTGTACGCCCAATACTGGCTTCCAATGGAAACGTACAAAAGTGCTCTTACCGTCTTTATTGATTAAGCGATAGCTATGAATACCAAAACCTTCCATCATGCGTAGGCTACGTGGTAGACCGCGGTCACTCATTAGCCAAATTAGATTGTGCATGGTTTCAGGACTTAGTGAGACAAAATCCCAAAACGTATCATGAGCAGAAGCTGCTTGCGGGAAACCACGATCTGGTTCTGGTTTTACCGCATGAATCAAATCTGGAAACTTCATCGCGTCTTGGATAAAGAAGATTGGCATGTTGTTACCAACGATATCCCAGTTACCTTCTTCCGTATACATTTTCACAGCAAAACCGCGCACATCACGTGGCGTGTCTTTTGAGCCTTTATTACCCGCTACCGTTGAAAAGCGCGTAAACAATGGCGTTTGCTTACCTGTTTCGGTCAATACTTTTGCAGTCGTATATTCTTCTAATGACTCTGTCAGCTCAAAATAACCGTGTGCGGCACTACCACGAGCATGGACGATACGCTCAGGGATACGCTCATGGTCAAAATGATTGATTTTTTCACGTAATACAAAATCCTCTAATAGCGTCGGCCCACGTGAGCCTGCTTTTAGAGAGTTTTGGTTATCAGCGATTGCCACACCTTGTTGCGTGGTTAATACTTTAGTGTCGTCACCTGCGCGCTGATGGGTTTCACCACCATTGCCACGTTCCGTATTCATGTTTTTGGCGGGGTCCGTATGATCGATATTATTATTCATAAAAAATCCTAGCTAATAGATTGAGAGTGCTCTTTTAAATCATTAAAAGAGTGCCTACACAGGTTTGATATCCTTTGAAATAGTGGTGACTTCATCTGTCATTTATTTGTCTGTGTTTTCAGCATTGTCGAGCGTTAAATTGATACCGCACTAAAATTCGTAAAGGAATAATAGGCTTAGGAGTTATACTACCCAAAAAATAAGTCAAATATAGTTGCGTATATAGTAAACCTTGTTGATGTTTGGTTAAGGTCTATAGACGCTATAAACCAGCTGCTTTAGATGGTCTTAAAGGTGCATAAACGTTAACAATAGAATCTTGTAATGTAGTTATTCTTTAAGGTATGCTTTTTATGAAGTACCAGAGACTATTGATAAATAAATTGGCAGGGTTTTAGCCTTATATTTATCTTTTTTATATCGTTGAATTCAGATAATTTCGATACAAGAAAACCGAGCGCAAGCTGTACATTAGTATGGTTAGCGAAGATGAAGATGTAGCGGGTTTATATAGATTTGATGATGCGACTATTTTTTATATAACTATAAGGCTACCTACCATGTTACCAACTCTAAGCTCCCCGACTAAAAAACCTTATCACTCATTGCTAGTAGGCGCATCAATGGGTCTAATGGCATTAACGCTCAGTCAAACGGCTGCTGCTATCACGACCAAAAACGTGACCTATACGGTCGATGATAAAGCGTACGAAGGCTATTACGCCAAGGCGGACAAAGCTAATGCACCTTTTATCTTATTGATTCATGATTGGGATGGTCTAACTGACTATGAGCGCAAACGTGCTGATATGTTAGCGGCTGAAGGCTACAACGTATTGGCGGCCGATATGTTTGGACAAGGCATTCGCCCTACTTCTATCGAAGAAAACAAACGCCTAACTGGGGAGCTATATGATGATCGTAATAAAATGCGTCGCATATTGGCAGGGGCATTAACAGCTGGACAACTACAAGGCAATGATGTGCGTAAAGGCACGACCATGGGATATTGTTTCGGCGGTACGGTTGCGTTAGAGCTAGCACGCTCAGGTTTTGAGCAAAAAGCCTTTGTACCCTTCCACGGTGCCTTCGATATTCCAACTGGTCAAAGTTATGACAAAACTACGGGAGAAATCCTAGTATTCCATGGCTCTGCTGACCAATCTGTCTCGCTAGAGAGCTTTGCGACTTTGGGCAAGACCTTAGAAGCAGCCAAAGTACCTCATGAGATGGTTACCTACAGCGGCGCGCCACACGCCTTTAGCGTGTTCGGTAGTGATAGATACGATGCACGTGCAGATCAGCGCTCTTGGAAGCGTTACTTAGATTTTTTAGCAGAAGAATATAAATAATCCAGTGGCACAAGTCGAATAAGTAATAATACAAGCAAGCCCAAACAAAAAGACACCTTAATAAGATCTAATAATGATCCATCAAGGTGTCTTTTTGTTTATTTAATTTTTGCTAAAGCTTTAACTATTTAGCTTTTTTGAAATACCAATAGCTGGTTATTGGCAGGCATCGCATACGTTTTAGAAAGTTGTAAATGATGAGCATTTGCTAAACTAACGACATCTTCTTTATCGCGAATGCCGCTATCAGGATTACCTGCTCTCAACATCGCATCAAATCGCTGATTCCCTTCACTGGTATAGTTACCATGCTCATTAAAAGGACCATATATAATCAGCTTGCCATCCACAGGTAGCACCTCACCAACCAATGCAAATAACCGCTCCACCAAAGCCCAGCTAATGATATGCAAAGTATTGGCTGTAAATATCACATCATAAGGTTTGGCTATATCACTGCTATTTAAATGATTACTATCTAAATGACCACCAACAGGTACAGAGTCATGCGCTAAATCAAACGCTAATGGTGAATATAGATTGGGTGCAGGATACGCATTGTGCCAAGCGATTATAGGACGGTGATTACTAATGACATCACTGGTTTGCCAAGATATCTCAGGCAGATTAGGAGCAAAGTAAACACTATGCTGACCTGTCCCAGAGCCAATCTCTAGCACATGACTAAAGCCTTGTAGCTCTGTTTGAAGTACTTTTAGAATAGGCTGCTTATTATTTTCACACGCTTGAGAAAACGGCAATGCAGAAATATCTACTTTACTATTTGAATTATCACTATCCAGATTATTGTCATGCATCACTATCCTCCCAGACCGTTTGTTATGCTCTCAGTATTGATAGCAGTAGATGAACAAGCACTGTCTATGACCAACCTAATGCCCGCCAAACAACTAGACTACTAGTAAATACCTGCCTCTACCCCAGCAGCAAGCGTCATAGCAAGCTCTTCTACTTGCTCAGCAAAGCTATCTTGCCAATCGCCCTGTAGTATCAGCGCCTCTTGAATCCATGACCAACGTAACCCCGTCGTAATCGTTTTGAGCGCAAGCTTGGTACCTGTACCATCATGCCCTGCCCGTATATATACCGCAAATGGCATGCCTTGCTTCTCTTCTAGCACGGGATAATAGCAACGATCAAAAAAGTCCTTGGTCAGCCCTGCCATATACGCCAGATTCTCAGTCGTACCTAGCAGTAACGCATCAGCAGCCAACACGTCTTCAGGCTGCGTATCCTGCGGTGATTTCAAAATGACAGTGATATCTATATCAGGATGATTGGCACCGTCATAAGCTGCCTGCGCCAATTTCTGAGTATTGGGCGATGGCATATGAGCGACGATGAGTAAAGTCTTAGTAGACATATTAGGCGTCTGTGCCATTGTTAAACACTAGATTTTGAGTAATGGCAGGATCCAAGCTATTGCCTACTGGACAGGTCAACGCGGTTTTATAAAACCGTTTTAAGGTACTCTCGTCCAATGCCTTAGCGAAATTGACTACAACGTGTATTTCACTCACACGTCTTGGTTTCGCCGCCATGACTTTGGTAACTTCTGCGGTCGTACCTGAGATATCGATGTCCATCGCTTCGGCTTTGATACCAATAATTGTTAAGATACAACTACCCAAACTGGTCGCTAGTAAATCAGTCGGTGAAAACGCTTCGCCCTTACCATGATTGTCTGTCGGCGCATCAGTGATGATTTGATTATTCGACTGTAGGTGAATGGCTTGGGTGCGTAAATTGCCTTGGTAGGTTACTTTTGAGGTGGTCATAATCTTACCTTAGTTTATTAAACTAGCTGCCTGAGAAATAAAGATGCTGTGATAGTTATTTGATAGATGCTAAGATAGCGAGCATTTGTGCAAACATTAGTTCTGTAAAGGAAATTGTAATATGTATGTGTATGAGCTCTCAGAATACCAAGTTTATCAATTAAAATCGATAGACCCAGCATTAGGTGGTAACTGGAAAACCATTCTTATCAGTATTTTGCCGCAGCTCGATATACCCAGTCGTAAAAGTGTGTACGAAAAAATATTATCAAAAAGGAACATTAGCCCAAATTTTACTTATATCATTCCAGATGATTTGAGAAGTTTGTTATCTAAAACAGCAATTCGTCATCGAGAGCTAAAAGCAATTGCTATACAGATGTTGAAATTTATTGAGTCCAAGCCGGATTCATATGATGCTATTGAACTTGCTGATAAAGTAGAGGCGATGATCGATTATCTTAACCGTATTCATATAGGTGATCATATTTTAGACCAAAAAAGTCGTGAAAGTATAAAAAAAGCATTTTTATACGATTTAGCATTTTGGATCGATAATGTAAATCTTATAGTACAACCTGGTATAAGGCACTTAAATACTGATATCGTAAAAACATACTTTAAAGAAGTATTTATTAAGCAAAAGATTCAGGGGCGAGACTTTCGCGCATGGGATTCTACTGATATAGACTTTCAGGAACAAGACAAATTACCTGATATTATAAAAAGAGAGGCAAAGCGTAAAAAGTTCTTTGTCATTGAAAGTGAGCGTTACTGGTTTTTAATAGGTATTGCCGACAAATCAAGACAAAATCCTTATTCTATTAAACGTTTTTTACATGAAGATGGCGGTAGTAATGATCTATTTGTATATCTGACACACGTTGTCATTAGAAAAGAGCTTATAGATGAAGAACGTTATATACGACACGTTAAATACTGTACAAGTCGACTATACACTTTGGATGCTGGTGTATCAGACACAATCATCAAATTTATAGCAGAAGCACAACATCTCTGTAAGACACAAATTATACCTCTACTCAAAAAAGAATTGAAAAAAGACGGCGAAGAGACAGAGTATCATATCAGTAAGCGTATGAATGACTATGAGCACCAAATCACAATTTCGATTTTGAATAAATTACCTAATATAATTAATAATGCAGTCACTGATAGTGATGATCGATAGAGCCCATCTCAGATTCTGTGTAACTGCCATTTAGATTAAATGCCTGCTTATACGATCATCAAACATAATCATAAAGCGATTCAAAGCAGACGTCCAGTTACGAATGGGCATCGACCACTTTTTGGATGCCTGCTGGGTGGCTAAGTACACCACTTTAAATGCTGCCTGATCAGAGGGGAACACCTTACGCTTATTCACCGCTGTTCGAATCACGCTGTTCAATGACTCAATAGCATTGGTGGTATAGATGGCTTTTCTGATGTCTTTAGGGTAATTAAAGAACACCGTTAAGCCCTCCCAGTTATTGCGCCAAGACTTGACCACATGCGGGTATTTCTCGCCCCACACCTCATCAAAGTGCTCAAGATTGGCCTCTGCCATCTCAAGCGTATCAGCGCCATAGATGGCCTTTAAATCAGCCGCTACGGCCTTCTTATCCGTCCATGGTACGAACTTCATGGAGTAACGCACCATATGCACGATACACAGCTGAACCTGAGCTTTAGGATAAACCGTATTGATGGCATCGGGGAAGCCCTTTAAGCCATCGACACAAGCGATTAAGATGTCTTGCACCCCGCGGTTTTGAAGCTCGGTAAGAACGCCCAGCCAGAACTTAGCGCCTTCATTCTCTGAGAGCCACATACCAAGCAGCTCTTTTTTACCGCTAAGATTGATGCCTAGGGCTAAGTAAATGGCTTTGTTGATGATCTGCTTGTCTTGACGTACTTTGACGACGATGCAGTCTAAATAGACGATAGGATAAACACTGCTCAGTGGCCGGTTCTGCCAAGCGGTGATGTCGTCTAAGATATTATCGGTGACTCTTGAGACAAGAGAGCTTGAAATGTCGACATCGTAGAGCTCTTTAATGCTCTCTACGATCTCAGTGGTGGTTTGACCCTTGGCGTAAAGGAATATGATTTTATCATCGAGACCTGAGATACGGGTTTGATGCTTACTAACGAGTACAGGCTCAAAGCTGCTATCACGGTCTCTTGGGGTAGAGATTTCAAGATCGCC
Organism: Psychrobacter immobilis; assembly: GCF_904846235.1. GTDB lineage: Bacteria > Pseudomonadota > Gammaproteobacteria > Pseudomonadales > Moraxellaceae > Psychrobacter > Psychrobacter immobilis_C. Next base: position 34,509 of record NZ_CAJGZN010000001.1, on the reverse strand, counting down.
TGTATCACTGCGGACGGTCTTTTTAGTGTGTCCGTTGCGCTTGTTTGGTTTATCTGCTTTCTCATGCTTGGGGTAGCCGAGATGGTCTTCCATCTCAGCCTCTAAGGCAGTATCGATAAAAGATTGCATGAGCTGCTTTTGGAAGTCTTTGATGTTATCAAAGCTTTTCATGCTACCAGCCATTTGCTCGGCCAGTTTTTTAATGTCAGATTGAGTAGTCATTGCTTATTCTCCTGTTAATGGATTATAAGCAGTTACACAGTTTTTAGGAAACTCCCGGTTTTTGTTTTGGCTTAGTTGGGATATGATTTCTCTGTTTCATGTGTCTAGCTCCATAATTTACCGTAACTTGATTGCTGCGGCTGGTATGGATTTATTTTATGAAATAGGGTAGTTCGATAGTTCTATATAGAAAATGGCAGAGTTCTATAGAACCTCATCAGCTTTCTTTAGCCATTTTGCAATGAAGTCTTTTTTAACAGAGAGTCCTAACGCCTCAGCCTTAGCTTGAATAAGCTTATTAAGTTCTCCATAAGGATCGGCTAAGTGTTCTTTATCATATTCAGCCATTTTAATAAGTGTGGTGACTAACGCTTGCATAGAACCTACACTTTTATGGTGTGTTGGCTCGTCATTAGCTGACTTGTCTACTATTTCAGTTTTGGCTTGTGCTAGTCGGTTTTCAAGTTCGGCTACTTTGTCCTGTGCTTTGTTATGATAAGTAGTAAGCTGCGCTACTTGCTCTTGAAGTTCATTAATAATTTGTTTGTCACTCTTAAATCCTGTTTTTTGCTGTGGAAGCTCTCCTCTTGATGCCATTGTAATAAGCTTATGAAAGTTACGAGCTTGTGAGTTCTCGCCATACTCATCTATTATAGACTGTTCTTGCTTGGCTCTTTCAGCCTCACTTACGACATTAGTGTCTATTAGTTTAAATGTTCTTATCCCGTCTTTAGGCTCTTTTGCTGTTACCATATCATCGCCAGTCACGCTATAATCTAGCGTCCTACCTTTCTCTAAAGGCAAGTTGAGCTTCTTTAAAAAGCCAATTTTCTGCAATTCTTCCAAACTATAATAAAAGTCTATTTCAATAGGCTCATAAAAATCTAAATCTGCATCATCATCTTCTAGGCAATCATCATAAAAAGAATTACAAAACATCATATAGTCGAGAAAGCCATCTTTTGCGATCTCATGAAATAGCGTACTGGTTTTATACTTACGATCAATATCGTTGCACGAATAAATGCGGTAATGTCGGTCTATGTAATATTCGTTTACTAGCTCATCAAAATTGTTATACAGCAAAAAAGATACGATCTCTTGAATTGGCTCTCCTAGCTTATACGACATGAAACATAAGAAATCTTTTGGTGATATATAGCAGTTCGCTTTCTCTCTTGCTTCATCTAGTACTCCCACAATTCACACCTCTACACCCTTAAAACAAAGTAGGTACAAGGCAGTGCCAGCCTAAAGGTGTATGAACGGCTGGATTTCGATTACTTGTCATGCCTTGCAAGATTTTTATTATTGTTTGCTCAATCAAAACATCATAAAACCACCCATCAAATTTAGCACAAAAAAAAGCCAACCATTGAAAACAATGATTGGCTTTTCTTATTACTGCTATGTTTGGTCGGAACGGCAGGATTTGAACCTGCGACCACTACACCCCCAGTGTAGTGCGCTACCAGACTGCGCTACGCCCCGAGTGACTGACTATTTTACGCAAAATTATGTATATTGCAAGGGCTATTTATAGCAGCCAAACTCTACAATATTATTCTGCCTAGCATAGTCAGTATAATTGCTTAGCAGCCAATGTTAACCCAATAATTCTTTTAGAATTTGGTTCACTTGCTGTGGGTTTGCACTACCGCGACTGGCTTTCATGACCTGACCGACCAGACCGTTAAAGGCTTTTTCTTTACCGCCGCGATATTCTTCTACCATCGCTTCATTTTTTGCGATGACTTCTTCGACCATCGCTTTGATAGCACCAGTATCGGTTTCTTGCTTGAGGCCTTTGTCTTTGATGATTTTATCTGCTGCATCATCACCATCGCCGCCTTCGCGCTCATATAGAGCACTAAAGACTTTTTTAGCCAGTTTGCCAGATAGCGTGTCATCTTTGATACGCTTGAGCATGCCAGCCAATTGCTTAGCGCTGATAGGGGAGTCGATGATGTCGGTGTCATCTTTGTTCAGTGCGCCGAGCAAGTCGCCCATGACCCAGTTGCCAGCCATTTTGGCATCTTGCTGACCGATTTCAGCCACCACATCTTCGAAGTAGTCAGCAATTTGACGACTACCAGTCAAGATACGAGCGTCATATTCTGACAGACCAAGCGCTTCTTCAAAACGTGCACGGCGAGCGACAGGTAGCTCTGGCATAGCTGCTTTGATCGCATCAACAGTATGCTGCTCGATTCGGACAGGTAGCAGGTCAGGATCAGGGAAGTAGCGATAGTCGTTGGCGTCTTCTTTGGTACGCATGGTACGCGTTTCGTCACGCTCTGGATCATATAGCATCGTCGCTTGAACGACTTTGCCACCGTCTTCCAAGATATCGATTTGACGTTCGATTTCACGATTGATAGCACGCTCGATGAAGCGGAATGAGTTTAAGTTCTTTAGCTCAGTACGTGTACCAAGATCATCACCAGGTTTACGTACAGAGACGTTACAGTCACAGCGGAATGAGCCTTCAGCCATTACTGCGTCTGAGATACCTAGCCAAGTAACTAGCTGATGAATGGCTTTAATATAGGCAAGTGCTTCGTGGGCTGAGCGCATGTCTGGTTCAGAGACGATTTCGATTAGTGGTGTACCTGCACGGTTAAGATCCACACCGGTCATACCGTCGACTGCGTCATGTACAGATTTACCTGCATCTTCTTCTAGATGCGCGCGAGTAATCCCCATACGTTTCGGATACTCGTTCTTTTCGCCTTCGTTGACCACGACATCGATGTAGCCTTCACCCACGATAGGATTGGCCATCTGAGTGATTTGGTAGCCTTTAGGTAAATCAGGATAAAAGTAGTTTTTACGGTCAAACGTATTAAACAGACCCAGCTCAGCATTGACACCGATACCGAATTTTAATGCGCGATCGACCACACCAGCATTTAGCACTGGTAATACGCCAGGCAAACCCAAATCGACGATGCTAGCTTGGCTGTTTGGCTCATGACCAAAATCAGTCGGCGCACTTGAGAAAATCTTACTTTCCGTATTTAGCTGGCAGTGAATCTCGATACCGATGACCACTTCATAGCCATCGACAAATAGCTCTTTACGCACGGCGTGTTCACGGACGGCATTGTTATCAGTAGTAGCTGTACTCATTATACCGTCTCCTTTGCGATGGTAGAGTGTTGTAGGTGATGGTCGGTATGCTGCTGGAACAGGTGCGCAGTCGTGAGCAGCTGACTCTCTTGCCAGTGCTTACCGATTAATTGCAAGCCAATAGGTAGGCCTTCTGTCGTCAAACCAACTGGCTGACTGAGTGCAGGTAGACCCGCTAGGTTGACCGCGATGGTATAAACGTCACCCAAATACATCGTTGCAGGATCTAGGTCTTCACTGAGCTTATAGGCCGCAGTCGGTGCAGTTGGGCTAGCAATCACATCACAGCTAGCAAATGCTTCATCAAAGTCTTTGACGATTAAGCGGCGAATCTTCTGTGCTTTGGTATAGTAAGCATCGAAATAACCAGCTGATAGCGCATACGTTCCTGTCAAGATACGGCGTTGTACTTCAGGGCCAAAGCCTTCAGAGCGTGAGCGTGTGTATAGATCGATAAGATCGGTTGGGTTTTCACAGCGATAGCCAAAGCGTACACCATCGAAGCGTGATAGGTTCGATGATGCTTCAGCAGGTGCTAGCATATAGTAAGTGGCAAGCGTAATCTCAGGATCAGTGATGTTTACTTCTACAATCGTTGCGCCCAGCTCTTCGTATTTTTTTAGTGCGGCACGTACTGCTTGCTCAACTTCGCTATCAAGCCCTGTACCGAAGTATTCTTTGGCCACACCAATACGTAAGCCAGCAAATGGTTTGTCACCAGCAGCGGCTTCTGCATCATTGATGTCTTGTACGTAGTCAGGCATCTCGTACTTGATAGAAGTGGCATCGCGTGGATCATGACCAATCATCGGTTGGAGCAGATAGGCGCAATCTTTAGCGCTGCGTCCCATGCTACCCGCTTGATCTAGACTTGAGGCGTAGGCAATCATACCAAAGCGTGACACACGGCCATAAGTAGGTTTGATACCCGTTAGGCCACAGAATGAGGCAGGCTGACGAATAGAGCCTCCTGTATCACTACCGGTAGCAACAGGGACAAAACCAGCGGCAACAGCAGCAGCACTACCACCTGACGAGCCACCAGGCACGCGCTCTAGATTCCAAGGATTCTGTACAGTGCCGTAGTAAGAGCTACTGTTATCTGAGCCCATCGCAAACTCATCCATATTGAGCTTACCTAAGCTAATCATGCCAGCTTTGTCGATGTTAGAAACGATAGTCGCGTTATATGGTGAGACAAAGTTATGTAGCATCTTTGAGCCACAAGTGGTCAGTACGCCCTGAGTACAAAAGATGTCTTTGTGCGCCATTGGTACGCCAAGTAATGGACGCTGATCGCCCTGTGCACGCATCTCATCAGCTGCCTGTGCCTGTGCGCGGGCAGTTTCAGAGGTATGAGTGATAAAGCTATTAATCTTGCTGTCGAGCGCGTCTATGCGCTTGATGTAATGTTCGGTCAGCTCAAGGCTGCTAAATTGTTTGTCTTGCAAGCCAGTAATAAGCTGCTCGGTACTTAATAGATGAAGTTCAGACATAAGGTGTCGTCCGTCAAAATGTTAATAGCATAAAATAAAATGAGATAATGGCAAATGCGTGATTATATTATTCAGCCACTATTATTCAATCACCTGAGGCACTAGATATAAGCCTTCTTCTACGGCAGGTGCGACTGACTGATTACGCTCACGATTGATGTCGTGTTTTGCCACATCAGCACGCAACTCTTGGCAAGCTTCATGGATATTGGCTAGTGGCTTGATGTCTGTGGTATCAACGTTAGATAGCGTATTCATCAGTTTTAATACTTTACTGATATCATCAGCGTAGCTATCGGCTGTACTTTCATCGACACCTAGGCGGGCAAGGTTGGCAACTTCTAGGATTTCTTCACGGCTGACGTTGCTGTCAGACGTTGCTGGCTGCTGAGACATAGTTTCTCCAGTTAAGGACAGTTTTTGTTAGAGTAGTTGATTACGAAAACGAAAATACGTAAGCGCTAAAATAGAAACAATTAAAATAGAAACAAATAGTAAGTGGGCTTATTATAAAGCATCTGACTCAAGTTTACAGAGTATGACGCTTGATTGATGCACAATCTCAACCAAGAAACTGAATTGATAAAGACGTAATATTAAATAAGATATGGTGCTAGCCGAGCCATAATGCCAATTAAGACACAATGATTTACAGAGAATTGCAAAACTGACCCCCTAATTCATCATTGTTCCTCAATTGCTCTCCAATTAGCTTCTAAAATACGTTACAGTATGCATCTGCTATTAAGCAAAACATTCATCTGCCTGTAGAGCCTTGTTAGTTATCAGATTAAATGATGTTTCATTGAGTTGAATGATATTCACTACTATTTCAAACTTTGTAACAACTTTTGGCGTCTAAGACAAAAATCCTTACTGACTGATGCAAATATCTATGTTTTTTTTGAGCTAAATCGGTATAATTTAGCTCAGTTTTTTCATTTCATCATTATTGTTTGGATTTTGACTTGTTGGGATGATTAACTGTTGCCACAAGTAATGTTTAACGACGACCTGCTCAATACTGACGAGTAACACCTCAGTCAATCTCATTCGCCTCATTCGTAAGACGCTGGATATATTAGTCATGAACCTGTTTGGATTTTTATCAAATAATATCGCTATCGACCTCGGTACTGCGAACACCCTAATTTTTATTCCTAATAAAGGCGTCGTGCTTGACGAGCCTACGGTGGTCGCGTTACGAAGCAATCGTACTCAGAACCCGACCGTCGCCGCTGTTGGTATCGATGCCAAGCAGATGCTAGGTCGTACGCCTGCGAACATCACAGCAATTCGCCCGTTGAAAGACGGTGTGATTGCTGATTTTGAAGTGACGCAAAAAATGCTTAAGCACTTTATCGCTAAAGTAAAAGCCAAGCGTTTTATGGCACAGCCTAACGTCGTGGTTTGTGTACCATGTAAGTCTACTCTAGTTGAGCGCAAGGCGATTCGTGAGGCAGTATCATCAGCAGGTGCGAGCAAAGTACTATTGCTAGAAGAGCCGATGGCTGCGGCTATCGGTGCTGGTATGCCAGTTCATGAAGCCAGTGGTTCTATGGTGGTGGACATCGGTGGTGGTACGACTGAGATTGCTGTTATCGCACTATCTGGTTGCGTATATGCTGAGTCGATTCGTATCGGTGGCGATATGTTTGATGAAGCGATCATCACTCATGTACGCCGTACGCATGGTTGTGTCATCGGTGAGACAACCGCTGAGCGCATCAAAAAAGAAGTCGGTTCTGCATTGAATGAAGACAGCCAACTAGAAGTAGAAGTTCGTGGTCGTAGCATGGCAGAAGGTGTGCCAAAGACCTTTACTGTCAATTCAGAAGAAGTGCAAAAAGCGTTGACTGATCCATTGAGCGGTATTGTTAGCGCTGTAAAAGTAGCACTTGAGCAGACTCCTCCAGAGTTATCATCGGACATCGCTGAGCGTGGCATTGTATTGACAGGTGGCGGCGCACTATTACGTGACTTAGACAAACTTATCTCGCAAGAGACCGGTTTGCCAGTAACGGTAGCAGAAGACCCGTTGACCTGCGTTAGTCGTGGCGGTGGTATCGCGCTTGATTTCATCAATAACAAAAGTTTAAACATGATTTTTGTTTAAGTCATCTTTATTCTTAATTGCCCTATAGTCTTGGCAATATATGATGATTTATGTGAATGATGAAACTATAAATATAGTCGGTTTAATATAATTTGGATATAAGGAAGGCAAGCGAAAGTACTACAAATAGTAGGCTGAGCGAGACTAACACCGTATCTAATTTATATAAAATTGACTATATATAAAATTAAAGGTAGCCGATTGTGCTACCTTTAATTGCATTCATTTGTGCTAGAACCCAATATCCTCGATAAACACTCATGCTATAAATAAGTGCTATTGTTCATTTTAGAATCCTTAAATCAGACGACTTATGACTCCAAGTATTTTTGCGCGCCAGCCGTTATCACTTCGTAAGACTGTTATCGTATTGATAGCAGCCTTAATTTTGATGTGGTTTGATAGCAAAAACTCTGATTGGTTCAAGCCAGTACGTAGCACCAGTCATGCCGCCATGCAGCCAATCTATGAGCTGTCTCTATTACCAAGCTATGCCAAGCATTGGGCTGGTGGCAGCCTGCAGTCAAAAGAAGCACTGCGTCGCGAAAATATGCAGCTAAAGTCGCAATTGATACACGCGCATGCCAAGCTACAACAGCAAGATTATATCTTGGCGCAGAACGCACGTCTGCAAGGTATCTTATCTACCACCAAGCCTGAGCAGTTTGATCTTAATTTGGCGCAAGTCATCGGTACAGATACCAATTTGCTCAGACAGATTGTGGTGCTTAACAAAGGTGAGCAAGATGGCGTACAAGTTGGGCAAACGGTCATCGATGAAGATGGTGTATTAGGACAGATTATCAATGTCTACCCGAATACTAGCCGTCTGTTGTTGATTACAGATGAGCAGCAGTCAGTTGCGGTTACTGTCAAGCGTACCGGTCAGCGTGCTATCGTCACAGGTCAAGGCATTCCATCCTCATTAAGTCTCAATTACGTATTCAAAACATCGGATGTGCGGGTAGGTGATGAGCTAGTGTCGTCAGGATTGGGCGGTCGTATTCCGGCAGGTTATCGAGTAGGGCGTATCGCGCATGTCAAAGACGAGCAAACTGATAACTTTAGAACGATCGAAGTTACTCCAGCAGCTAACTTTATTGACAATGCCTATGTATTAATACTTCAAGACAAGCTGCTAAATGAGAATAATGCTGCTGCTATTGCTCCATAGATAATGACGTAAGCCACAGTATTGACGGCTAATTAGCTGGCTTATTGATGTTTTAAAGCTTTCCATTTATGGTATTCACCTTGCCAATATCCAATCAACAATATCACAGCAACTATCAAACACTCGCTAAGGTAAGTACCCATGTCGTATCCTGATTCTGAGAATGCCACGGTACTATTGATAGTTGTGATTGTTCTAAGTTTCATCGCTGCATCATCACTCAATGTCTATCCATTAAGCCCAAGCATGGCCACATTGCGTCCCATGGTCATGATCATGGTGCTGATTTATTGGTTGCTGTTTCAGCCGCGCTATGTGGGTATTTTCACCGCATTCACAGTTGGACTAATTGCTGATTTATTAATGGATACCCATTTAGGGCAGCAAGCTTTTGCCGCTGTTGTAGTTGCACTGGTTATTAAAATTACCAGTATCTATGTCAGACAGTTGAATACCGTTAGCGCTTGGTTAATTGCTAGTCTAGGGCTGATTGTCTTTCAGTTAAATCTATGGATACTACAGATGTTTATTCAAAACGTCTTTGTCGCCCAGTCTGCTGTGTCATTGTTTATGAGTATCATTAGCTGGCCACTCGTACTGTTTGCTTTACGCAAGTTTTCACGTTGATAAATTATCAGTTATCAAGATTACTTTGTTTAACAGCTTAGCTTGCTCTGTATACAATACTGTACAACCACACACATCATAAATTTATAAATGAAGAGAAGATTGATGGATATCGTTTTGGCGTCTGGCTCTCCGCGTCGTCGTGAGCTACTAGAAAGAGCGCAACTAGACTTTACTATCTTAAGCGTGGATATTGATGAGACACCGTTAGATAATGAGTCGCCAACAGACTATATCGAACGCATGGTCGCAACCAAAGCCGATGCCGCGATACAACAATTAAGCGACACCTCTCAAGCAAATCACGATAGCCTTACATCACCGTTTATTATTTTGACTTCTGATACCATCGGTGTACTGTCAGACGGTAAGACAGTCTTGGTCAAGCCTATTGATCGCGAGCACGCATATAGTATGTGGCAGCGTATGTCTGATAACGTCCACGAAGTATGGACTGCCGTTCAAGCGACTCAAGTACAGCTATTGCCTATAGCAGAACGAAGCCCATCAGAACCTACACATTCCTTACAAATTATTAACCAGCAGCGAATCACTGAACGTACGGAAGTGACTTTTATACCACTGACGACACAGATGATGAGCGATTACTGGGATAGTGGCGAACCTGCTGATAAAGCAGGTGGGTATGGTATTCAAGGACTGGGTGCGGCATGGGTCAGTCGTATTAATGGCAGCTATACCAATGTCGTTGGTCTGCCACTGGCGCAAACGCTGGCACTAATCAAAGAAATGACAGAAGGCAGTAAGGACACAGTCAACCCGTTATAATGGGATATGCACATAATGACACGGTAGGGTAATGGGCAAGAGCAAGTCGCATTTGTTACACTGTCAATCTAATAGGCGATGACCGTCTAATAAGAAAGCTGAGAGATAAGAGAAAAAACTATGTCCGAAGAGCTGCTGATTAATATTAGTCCAATGGAATCCCGTGTTGCGGTTTTAGACAATGGTATTTTGGGCGAGATTTATATTGAACGACATCACAAACTGGGGTTGGTCGGCAATATCTATCTAGGGACGGTCGTACGTGTCCTTCCTGGTATGCAGGCAGCCTTCGTAGATATTGGTCAGTCACGGACCGCATTTCTACATGTTAATGATATGCAGCGTGAACCACGCCCCGTTGCAGAAAAAAACAAAGCGGCTAAGGCCACTAAGCACGAGATAAATGAGGACGATGCCACTGCCAACGCTTCTGCTGATAGCTTGGCTGTGACACCGCCTATTGTCAGTGCGCAAAGCACAGAAATAGTACCAGCGTCTAAAACTTTGATTCAGCATCGTTTGCATGAAAGTCAGCGTATTTTGGTACAGGTAACTAAAGACCAGCTGGGGAGCAAAGGTGCTCGTCTAACGACTAACATCTCACTACCATCACGTTATCTAGTATATTTGCCATCGAGTGATCATATTGGTATATCGCAGCGTATCGATGGTGAAGAAGAGCGTAGCCGATTAAAGACTGAGCTTAGTAGCTTGATGCAGACGGTCAATCTAAAAGGTGGACTGATTGCCCGCACTGCAGCCGAACGTGTGCCTGTCGATAAGCTAGAAGAGGACATCTATTATCTATTGCAGCTGTGGCGTACTATCTGTGCTCGTCGCCAAGAGATTAATCATCATCAGAGCTCAGAGCTGATCTATCAAGAACTGTCATTACCATTACGTTCTATCCGTGACTTGGTTCACGCTGATACCGAAAAAGTCATCATTGATAATACGCAAATCTATGAGCAAGTCAGATATTTTGCCAAAGAGTTTGTTCCCTTCGTCTATGATCGTATCGTGCATTACACCGCTGAGCAGTCGTTGTTTGATGTACACCGTGTCGAAGACGACTTACGTGATGCACTAAAGCGCCGTGTCGATCTAAAGTCTGGCGGCTATCTGATTATCGATCAGACCGAAGCTATGACCACGATTGATGTCAATACAGGTTCTTTTGTAGGCGGTCGCTCATTAGAGGATACGGTTTATAAGACTAATCTAGAAGCCACACATGCTATCGCTCGACAGTTGCGCTTACGTAATCTAGGCGGCATCATTATTCTAGATTTTATCGATATGCTTGAGCAACAACACAAAGATGATGTGCTTGAGAGCTTACAGGCGCAGCTTACCCAAGATTATGCAAAAACTAAGATTACGCAGGTCAGTGAGCTTGGATTGGTAGAAATGACACGCAAACGCACGCGTGAATCGTTGGGTCAGCAGCTCTGTGAGCCGTGCTCAACTTGCCAAGGTCGCGGGTTTGTCAAAACCGCAGAGACCGTTTGTTTTGAGATTTTCCGTGAGATTATGCGCTGCGCACGCACTTATAACTCTCCTAAGAAATTCACAGTGGTGGCTCATGCAGCAGTCATTGATTTACTACTTACAACAGAGTCAGATACAGTGGCTGATTTAGAGTATTTACTGGGTAGGGTGATTACTTTTGATGTAGAGAACCTATATACCCAAGAGCAGTATGATATTGTTTTAGATTAATATTATTCAAAACAAATGATAATTTTAGATGAAAATATTTGTTTGGTTAATGGCCAGTATAAGAAGGAGCATCTCTAATGATACTAGAGATTGCTCTTGCAATACCTAAAATACTATGTATAATATACACCACTGAATTATATATGCGCAGCTGAATAAAAAAAGCTGGCGCTATGACAGCTAGAGCATCGTTTCTAGCACTATTTCATTATGCCTTTGCTACTTTCCATTTAATAGGAGGGTTGGCGGGGCTTTAAACTATTTTGCTTTTGGCACGCTATAAGTTCGGATAAAGAACTCATTCTGGTTAAGAACAGAAGGCCGCTTTAAGTGAATATTTAACCAAACTGCTTTTGATCATGGTCTTGCGACGCAAGAATGACAAAGGCACATATTAGGAGCTTGCTGGCATGGCTAACCAGAGAATCCGTATCCGTCTTAAGTCTTTTGATCATCGTCTGATTGATCAATCTGCACAAGAGATTGTTGATACTGCAAAGCGCACCGGTGCGCAAGTTTGTGGTCCTGTACCGTTGCCGACTCGCATTGAGCGCTTCAACGTTCTAACCTCACCACACGTTAACAAAGACGCTCGTGACCAGTACGAAATCCGTACTCATAAGCGTATGGTTGATATCGTTCAGCCAACTGACAAAACTGTGGATGCGCTAATGAAATTAGATTTAGCGGCGGGTGTTGACGTTCAAATTGCTTTGGGTTAATGCACATTAAACACCCAACCCATTAATATAAGATATAAAGAGGTCTAAAATGGCGATCGGTTTAGTCGGTAAAAAGTGCGGCATGACCCGTGTCTTCACTGAAACAGGCGCATCTATCCCTGTAACAGTTGTTGAGGTCGATGCAAACCGCATTACTCAAGTAAAAAATACTGATGTAGATGGTTATCAAGCCATCCAAATTACCACAGGTACTCGTCGTGACAGCCGCGTAACAGCTGCACAAAAGGGTCACTTCGCTAAAGCTGGTGTTAAAGCTGGCCGTGGTGTTTGGGAATTCCGTGCCAACGAAAGCGATCTTGAAGGTCGTGAGATTGGTGGCGAGATTCTAGCTGACTTGTTCGAACAAGGTCAGATGGTTGATGTGACAGGACAGAGCAAAGGTAAAGGTTTCCAAGGCCCTGTTAAGCGTCACAACTTTAGTATGCAAGATGCTACTCATGGTAACTCAGTGTCTCATCGTGCGCATGGTTCAACTGGTCAAAACCAGTCACCAGGTAAAGTATTCAAAGGCAAGAAGATGGCGGGTCAGATGGGTAACAAACGTGTTACCGTTCAGGGCCTAGAAGTGATTTCGGTTGATGCCGAAAAAGGGTTACTTGTCATCAAGGGTGCTATCCCAGGTGCCACCGGTGGCGATGTTATCGTACGTCCGTCAGTCAAAGCCTAAGCAAGGGGATTAACGTGGATTTAAAAACAGTTACAGGTGCGGCGGTTGAGCTTTCTGATACGGCATTTGGTCGTGAATTCAACGAAGCACTAGTGCATCAAGTCGTCACCGCTTATTTAGCTGGTGCTCGCCAAGGTACACGCGCACAAAAAACACGTGCCGAAGTTTCTGGCGGTGGTATTAAGCCATGGCGCCAAAAAGGTACTGGTCGCGCTCGTGCGGGTTCTATTCGTAGCCCAATCTGGCGTTCAGGTGGTCGTGCATTCGCTGCAAAACCACAAGATTGGTCACAGAAAGTAAACCGTAAAATGTATCGCGGTGCGATGCAGTGCATCCTAGCAGAATTGATTCGTCAAGAGCGTCTGATTTTGGTAGAAGAGTTGAGCGTTTCTGGGCCGAAAACCAAAGAACTGATTGCTAAGTTAAACGATTTGAATGCACCTCGTGCACTAATCGTTACTAAAGAAGTTGATGAAAACTTATACTTAGCTGCTCGCAACATTCCACACGTCAATGTACTTGGTACAAATGAAGTGGACCCAGTGAGCTTGATCGCATTTGATAAAGTGATCATGTCAGTTGAAGCTGCGAAACAATTTGAGGAAGCACTAGCATGAATAACGCAAGACTTTATCAGGTCTTAAGAGGGCCTGTATTCTCAGAAAAATCTCAAATGCTTGGCGACTCACTTGGTGTGCAGGTATTTAAAATTGATTCTAATGCTACTAAGCTTGAAGTCAAGAAAGCAGTTGAGTTGATGTTTGAAGGTGTTGAAGTCACTAAAGTAAACACTTTGAATGTTAAAGGTAAGACAAAGCGTTTTGGTAAAAGCATCGGCCGTCGTAACGACTACAAAAAAGCCTATGTTACCTTAAAAGCTGGTCAAGATGTACAAATGGCTGATGCTGGTGAAGAAGTAGCGAATACTACTGATTCTACTAGTGAAACAGCGAATAACGAATAAGGATTACACTCATGCCTATCGTAAGAGCAAAGCCAACATCACCAGGCCGTCGTTTTGTTGAAAAAGTAGTGCATCCACACCTGTACAAAGGTCGTCCGTTTGCAGCACTTCTAGAATCAAAAAGCAAGTCAGGTGGTCGTAACAATAATGGCCGCATTACTACTCGTCACATTGGCGGTGGTCATAAGCAACATTATCGCATTATCGATTTCAAACGTACTAAAGACAATATCCCAGCAACGGTAGAGCGTATTGAATACGATCCTAACCGTACTGCTCATATTGCTCTACTTAAGTATGCTGATGGCGAACGTCGTTACATTATCGCTGCTAAGAAACAAGTAGTTGGTGATACAGTAATGTCAGGCGAGACTTCTCCAATTCGTCCAGGTAACTGCTTACCGCTAAAAAACATCCCATTGGGTACTGTGATTCACAATATCGAACTTAAAATCGGTAAAGGTGCACAGATGGCTCGTTCTGCGGGTGCTAGCGTTCAGTTACTAGGTCGTGACGGTGTTTATGCTATTCTACGTATGCGTTCTGGCGAAACTCGCCGTGTACACGTAAATTGCCGCGCTGTTATTGGTGAAGTTTCTAACACTGAAAACAACTTGAAATCACTTGGTAAAGCCGGTGCTTCACGTTGGCGTGGTGTTCGTCCTTCTGTTCGTGGTGTCGCTATGAACCCGGTTGATCACCCACACGGTGGTGGTGAAGGTCGTAACAAAGGTCGCCATCCAACCAGCCCTTGGGGTCAGAAGTCTAAAGGACTTAAAACGCGTCACAATAAGCGTACTGACAACATGATCATCCGCCGTCGCGCCAAGAAGAAATAAAGGAAGAATTTCATGCCTCGTTCATTGAAAAAAGGTCCATTCATAGACGCGCACTTGTTTGCTAAAGTTGAGAATGCATTAGACACCAACTCACGCAAGCCAATTAAGACTTGGTCGCGCCGCTCGATGATTCTGCCACAAATGGTTGGCCTAACTTTATCTGTTCACAACGGCCGTACTCATGTACCGGTTATCGTGAGCGAGCAGATGGTTGGTCATAAACTAGGTGAATTTGCCCCGACTCGTACGTATCGTGGTCACGGCATTGACAAAAAAGCTAAGAGATAAGGTGCTTACCATGGAAGTAACTGCAAAATTACGCGGTGCCGCCATATCGGCACAAAAAGTTAGACTCGTTGCTGATGAAGTTCGTGGCAAATCTATTGAGCGTGCTTTGGATATCCTAACGTATAGCAATAAAAAAGGCGCTGTGTTTGTTAAGAAATGCCTTAACTCAGCCATCGCCAATGCCGAACATAATCACGGCTTAGATATTGACGACCTAAAAGTCGCTACTATCTATGTTGATGAAGGCATTACGCTAAAACGTATCCTACCACGTGCCAAAGGCCGTGCTGATCGTATCAGCAAGCGTACTTGTCACATCACTATAAAGGTAGGAGAATAAGTTATGGGTCAAAAAGTACATCCAATCGGAATTCGTCTTGGTGTTGTAAAAAAGCATAACGCAAACTGGTATGCTAACCCTAAACAATACTCAGAATACCTAATCAACGACATTCAAGTTCGTGAATATCTACGCAAAAAGCTAGATAACGCTATGATCAGCAACATCATGATCGAGCGTCCTACTGGCGCTGCTAAGATTACCATCGCCACTGCGCGTCCTGGTATTGTTATCGGTAAGAAAGGCGAAGATATCGAAAGACTTCAAAAAGAATTGACCAAAATTATGGGCGTACCTGCTCAGGTCAACATTGAAGAAATCACGTCACCTGACCTTGATGCACGTTTGGTAGCAGACGGCATCGGTAGCCAGCTTGAGCGTCGTGTTATGTTCCGTCGTGCGATGAAACGCGCGGTACAGAACAGCATGCGTTCTGGTGCTAAAGGTATCAAGGTTGAGCTGTCTGGCCGTCTAGGCGGTGCTGAGATTGCTCGTAGTGAATGGTACCGTGAAGGTCGTGTGCCATTGCATACACTCCGTGCTGATATTGACTACTCGTCAATTCGTGCAGAGACAACTTACGGCACCATCGGTGTTAAAGTTTGGATTTTCCGTGGCGAAATCCTTGACGGTATGAACAGTGTATATAATCCCGTCAAAGAAGAGCAGACTCGTGCGCCAAAACGCCGTGGTCGTGGAAACCGTCGAAACTCAGACAGAGGTTAAACTATGTTACAGCCAAAACGTACCAAGTTTCGTAAAATGCACAAAGGTCGTAACACTGGGCTAGCTCATCGTGGAAGCACCGTTGCATTCGGACAAATTGGTCTAAAATCATTGACGCGTGGTCGTATGACAGCTCGTCAAATCGAAGCAGCACGTCGTACCATCACTCGTAAAATTAAGCGTGGCGGTAAGATTTGGATTCGTGTATTCCCTGATAAACCAATTACCAACAAACCATTAGAAGTACGTATGGGTAAAGGTAAAGGTCCAGTAGAATATTGGGTATGCGAAATCAAACCTGGTAAAGTGCTATATGAAATTGAAGGGGTATCTGAAGAGCTTGCTCGTGATGCATTAACGCTCGCTGCAGCAAAATTGCCCTTTAAAACTACCATTGTTAAGCGGACGATAATGTAATGAAGATCAGTGAATTACGTGATAAATCATTAGAAGAACTGACCCAGTTACTTGATGAAAAGCAACTTGATGCTTTCCGTATTCGTATGGCTAAAGCAACTGGTCAGTTGGGTAATACCCATGAAGTCAGAGCCAATCGTCGCACGATTGCCCAGCTTCAGACTTTGATTAACGAGAAACAACGAGGCGACTCATGAGCGATAACAATCAAACAGCTACCAATGCTAGCGTATTGACAGGACGAGTTGTCAGCGACAAGATGGACAAGTCCATCACAGTTTTGATTGAGCGTCTGGTTCGTCATCCTTTGTATGGCAAGCAGCTTCGTCGTTCTACGAAAATCAAAGCTCATGATGAGAATAACGTTTGCCAACAAGGCGACCTTGTCCGCATCAAAGAAACGCGTCCAATCTCAAAAACTAAGTCTTGGACTTTAGTTGATGTGGTTGAAAAAGTAGAAAAAATCTAAGTAAATTGCATTAAAAGCCAGAAGCTGTTAAAATAGCCGCCTTTTTAAGGATGCTGATTGCGCCGAGCGTATATCACTCACATTAAGAGTAAGTCGCGGTTATTTATATTAAAATGCCGTCCTACTCATTCTGTGCTAGCGGCAGCAACTGGTTTTTATTGCTCATACGTGTGGAGTAACGCTATGATTCAGGTTGAGTCAATGCTGGAAGTTGCAGACAATAGCGGTGCAAGGCGAGTTCAGTGCATTAAAGTACTGGGTGGTTCTCATCGTCGTTATGCATCAGTTGGCGACATTATTAAAGTAACGGTTAAAGAAGCCATTCCTCGTGGTCGTGTTAAAAAAGGCGACGTGATGAATGCAGTAGTTGTACGTACCAAAAAAGGCGTTCGTCGTCCAGATGGTTCTGTGTTACGTTTTGATGACAATGCTGCGGTATTGTTGAACCAAAACAAAGCGCCGATTGCAACTCGTATTTTTGGACCGGTAACTCGTGAACTACGTGGTGATCAGTTTATGAAAATTGTATCACTAGCACCAGAAGTATTGTGAGGTAATCCATGTCAAAATTACGTAAAGGCGATACAGTTATCGTGATTGCTGGGAAAGACAAAGGCAAGCAAGGTACTGTACAAGCTGTAAAAAACGATCGTATTAAAGTTGAAGGCATTAATATTGTTACCAAACATCAGAAGCCAAATCAGGCAACTGGCGTTGAAGGTGGTATTGTTAAGCAAGAAGCTTTTCTGCATATCTCAAATGTCGCAATCTTAAATGCGCAAACCCAAAAAGCAGACCGTATTACTTATCAGTTTGGCGAAGACGGCAAGAAACAACGCGTCTATCGTTCAAACGGTGAAGTAGTGGCGACTGCGTAAGACACTAAGGGTGTAATGGTAATGGCAAGATTAAAATCTTTATATAACGATAAATTAAAGCAGCAAATCAAAGAAGATCTTGGTTTGGACAATGTGATGCAAGTGCCTAAAATCACTAAAATCACACTTAACATGGGTGTAGGCGGCGCGTCTCAAGACAAGAAATTGTTGGAAGGTGCTGTAGCTGATATGACTGCGATTGCTGGTCAAAAACCTGTTGTCACCAAAGCGCGTAAATCAGTTGCTGGCTTTAAGATTCGTGAAGAATGGCCAATTGGCTGTAAAGTAACGCTACGCGGTGAGCAAATGTACGAATTTTTAGATCGTCTCGTTGCCATTGCAATTCCTCGTATTCGTGATTTCCGCGGTTTTTCACCTAAAGCCTTTGACGGACGTGGTAACTACTCATTGGGTATCAAAGAACAAATCGTATTCCCAGAAGTAGATTTTGACAAGATTGATCGTATCCGTGGTATGGATGTGACAATCACCACGTCAGCTCAATCTGATGAAGAAGGTCGTGCGTTGCTTAAAGCATTCGGCTTCCCATTTAAATAAGGTAAAGACGTTATGGCAAAGAAGAGCATGATTAACCGCGAATTAAAGCGCGAAAAAATGGTTGCTAAATATGCTGAAAAGCGTATCAAGCTAAAAGAAACTATCAGTGATATGACTGCAAGTGACGAAACTCGTATGGAAGCGATGTTAGAGCTACAAGCTCTTCCACGCAACTCATCACCAGTACGTCTGCGTAATCGTTGTGCTATCACCGGTCGTCCTCACGGTTACTTCCGCAAGTTTGGCTTGTCACGCAATATGCTGCGTGAGCGTGTCATGCAAGGCGATGTGCCTGGTGTTCGTAAAGCAAGCTGGTAAGGAGTAACTATATGAGTATGCAAGATACCGTTGGGGATATGCTAACCCGTATCCGTAACGCACAAATGGCTAACAAAGTATCGGTAGCAATGCCGAGCTCTAAATTACGTAAATCAATTGCTGATTTATTAGTTAGCGAAGGTTATGTGGCTAGCGCTGTTGTTGCTGAAGAAGAAAACAACAAAGCAACCCTTACTATTGAATTGAAATATTTCGAAGGCCGTGCTGTCATCGAGACTATCCAACGTTATAGCCGTCCTGGTTTACGCCAGTTCCGCGGTAAAGACGCTATCCCTACTGTTAAGCAAGGTATGGGTGTTGCTATCGTATCTACTAGCCAAGGTATCATGAGCGATCGTGCTGCACGCGCTGCTGGTATCGGTGGTGAAATCGTCGCATTTGTAGCGTAAGCTATACGACGATGAAGTCTATTTGATGGTTGTTAGGCTTCTATCGGTTGAGTAATATCAAATTATTTCAAATTGATAGATGTCTAACACAGTCAACTATGCTAAACTAACACGCTTTTTAGCCTGTTAGTTTTTTCGCTAATATAAAGAAGTTAAATTTTTTAAGGAATATTCCTATGTCTCGTGTGGCTAAAGCCCCAGTGACGCTGCCAAACGGCGTAAGCGTTACTTTGAACGATCGGCAGGTCGAAGTTAAAGGCAAGAACGGTTCTCTGTCTTTACGCCTGCATGAATTGGTCGAGCTGAAACAGGAAGATAATGCTATCATTTTCTCACCTACAGTCGATTCAAAAGAAGCTATGATGCACACTGGCACCATGCGCGCTCTTGTTAACAACTATGTTACTGGCGTGAACGAAGGCTTTGAAAGACGTCTTCAGTTAATTGGTGTTGGTTATCGCGCGCAAGTTACTGGTAACAAGGTAACCTTGAACGTTGGTTATTCTCATCCAGTAGAGTATACGTTACCTGAAGGTGTATCAGCTGAAACGCCAACGCAAACTGAAATTGTTTTGAAATCAAACAATAAACAGCAGCTTGGTCAAGCAGCCGCCAACATCCGTGGTTTCCGCCCACCTGAGCCTTACAAAGGTAAAGGTATTCGTTATAGTGACGAGCATGTGATTCGCAAAGAAGCTAAGAAAAAATAAGGTGAGTTGAAATGTTTGATAAAAAAGCAGCTCGTCTGCGTCGAGCTAAGAAAACACGCGCGCATATCCGTTTCTTAGGCGTTCATCGCTTAACGGTTAACCGCACGTCAAAACATATTTATGCCCAGATTATCTCTCCAAATGGTGGTGAAGTGATTGCTCAGGCATCTACCTTAGACAGCAGCTTGCGTTCAGGCGCGACTGGTAATGCTGATTCAGCAACGTCTGTAGGCCAAATGATCGCAGAACGCGCAAAAGCAGCTGGCATTACTAAAGTTGCCTTTGACCGTAGTGGTTTCAAATATCATGGTCGAGTTAAAGCTTTAGCAGAAGCTGCTCGCGAAAACGGATTGGAGTTTTAATCATGGCTAGAAATGATAAAAATGATAAAAATGAACAGACTGACGGTCTAGTAGAACGCTTAGTTACCGTTGATCGCGTAGCGAAAGTTGTTAAAGGTGGTCGTATTTTCTCTTTCACTGCATTGACTGTAGTGGGCGATGGCAATGGTCGTGTAGGTTTTGGTCGCGGTAAAGCACGTGAAGTGCCAGCTGCTATCCAGAAAGCACTAGAAGCTGCCAAACGTAATATGATTACTGTTGAGCTAAATGATGCAACTTTGCATCATCCAATCAAAGCACGTCATGGTGCTAGTAAAGTCTATATGCAACCTGCATCTGAAGGTACTGGCGTAATCGCTGGTGGCGCAATGCGTGCTGTATTAGAAGTTGCTGGTGTCAAAGATGTTTTGACTAAATGTTATGGTTCTACCAATACTGCTAACGTTGTTCGCGCAACGTTTAACGGTTTACGTGATATGTCAACTCCAGAGAAGATGGCAGCTAAACGTGGTAAATCTGTAGACGAAATCTTGGGTTAACTTAGACTAGGTGAGTTACGATGAAAAAAATGAAAGTCACTCAATTTAAATCGGGTGCCCATCGCCTAAAGAGCCACAAAGCGAGCTTGAAAGGATTGGGTTTACGCCGTATTAATCATACTGTAGTAGTAGAAGATACTCCTTCGACTCGTGGTATGGTCAATCGCGTTAACTACATGGTAAAAGTGGAGGAAGCGTAATGGGTCTTAGATTAAATGAATTATCACCAGGTGTTGGCGCAAAGAAAACTGCCCAACGTCGTGGTCGTGGTATCGGTTCAGGTCTTGGTAAGACTGGTGGTCGTGGTGTAAAAGGTCAGAAATCTCGTTCAGGTTCTAGCATTCGCTCAGGATTTGAAGGTGGTCAAATGCCTTTATATCGCCGTCTACCAAAATTTGGTTTTACCAGTAAACTGGCTATGAAGACTGCTGAAGTACGTCTTTCTGAACTGAATAAAATTGAAGGCGATGTAGTTAGCCTTGAAACACTTAAAGCTGCTAACCTTATCCGTCACGATATGAAACGTGCTCGTGTAATGCTATCAGGCGAAGTCACTAAAGCTTATACTTTCAAAGGTATTAAAGTGACTAAAGGTGCTAAGCAAGCTATCGAAGCTGCTGGTGGTAGCATCGAGGAGTAGTAACGTGTCAAAACAATCAATGTCATCGGCTGGTATACCGCTTAATCCATTCGCATTTATACGTAAGTATGATGAGCTATGGACGCGTTTATTATTTTTAATCGGCGCATTGATTGTTTATCGTTTAGGGTCACATATTCCAGTTCCGGGTATCAACCCAGTTAACTTGGCTGATCTGTTTTCGCGCAACGAAAACACTATTCTGAGCATGTTTAATATGTTCTCAGGTGGTGCGCTAGAGCGTATGTCTATCATGGCACTTGGCATTATGCCATATATCTCAGCATCGATTATCGTACAGATGATGTCTGCAGTATTGCCATCGCTTGAAGCCCTCAAGAAAGAAGGTGAAGCGGGACGACGCAAGCTAAACAAGTATACCCGTCAGGGAACGCTTGCTTTAGCCCTAGTACAGTCATTAGGAATGTGTGCCGGCTTAATCAGCCAAAACCTTACTTTATCTACTGGTCTTACCTTTTATATTCCAGCTGTTACTTCTTTAGTAGCAGGCGCAATGTTCTTAATGTGGCTTGGTGAGCAAATTACAGAACGCGGCGTAGGTAATGGTATTTCAATGCTCATTTTTGCGAGTATTGTGGCTGGTACTCCAGGTATCATTTCGCAGTCTATTGAACAGGTCAATCAAGGTCAGATGAACTTGATTGTGCTATTTATTTTTGTACTGCTAGGTATCGCGGTTACTGCGGGTATCGTTTATATTGAACGTGCTCAACGCCGTGTTCCTGTGAACTATGCACAAAAACAGCAACAAGGCCGCAAAATTTACGCTCAGCAGCAATCACATTTGCCGTTGAAGCTAAATATGGCAGGGGTTATCCCCGCTATTTTTGCCAGTTCTTTGTTATTGTTTCCTGCAAGTTTAGGGCAGTGGGTTGGTCAATCGACTGATCCTACCTTTGTACAGAAAATACTTCAAAATATGGCATTGGTGTTGTCTCCAGGACAGCCGCTATATTTAGTACTGTTCGGCGCAATGATTATCTTTTTCTGTTATTTTTATACGGCATTGGTATTTAGTCCGCGTGAAGTAGCAGAGAACCTTAAACGTAGTGGTGCGTATATCCCAGGTATCCGCCCAGGACAACAAACTCAGCGTTACCTCGATCATGTATTAAACCGACTGACCTTTATTGGCGCGATGTATATGACGGTTATTTGTTTAATGCCAATGGTCGTCCAGTCATCGTTTGGTGTGCCGTTTCAACTCGGTGGTACGTCTTTACTGATTATGGTGGTTGTGGTAATGGACTTCATCTCGCAGATTCAAGCGCATTTGATGACCCATCAATATCATGATCAGACGTTAATTCAATCGCCCACTCAACCTTAAATGAGCGGTACGATATTTCAAGGAGCATGCTATGAAAGTTCAAGCATCAGTTAAAAAGATTTGTGGTAGCTGTAAAGTTGTGCGCCGTAAAGGCCGTGTACATATTATTTGTACAGCAGAACCTCGCCACAAGCAACGTCAAGGTTAATATTTAGTATTGGAAAACATCTAGTTTTCGCTGCTAATTAAATTAATACTTGAAAAATAACGGCGGATGCGATATCATCCGCCACTTGCCGTGTTTATACAAAATCTTTTATAATAGAATCGATGAGCAGACTTATAGTCAAAACATCGATAATGACTATAAAAGCTCTAGTATTAACAGCAACAAATCTGAAGAGTAAAGCCTTATCGCTAGATAACGCTTATTTTTCTTTAATGGAGAGAAATCAATGGCTCGTATTGCCGGCGTAAACATTCCGGATAATAAGCATGCTGTTATTTCACTAACTTACATCTTTGGTGTAGGTCGTACCACTGCTCAGAAAATCTTAGAAGCAGTTGGCATCGCCCCTACTACTAAAGTCAGTCAGTTAGATGATACACAGTTAGATGCTATCCGTGCACAAGTTGCAAACTACATGACTGAAGGTGACCTTCGTCGTGAAGTTTCAATGAACATCAAGCGTTTAGTTGATCTTGGTTGTTACCGTGGCATCCGTCATCGTCGTAACCTACCAGTTAGAGGTCAGAACACCAAGAACAACGCTCGTACTCGTAAGGGTCCGACACGCCCTCTCAAAAGATAATTAACTTAGGAAGCTAAAAGATGGCAAAAGACACTCGCAGTCGCAAAAAGGTGGCTCGTCGTTCAGTATCGGAGGGCATTGCCCATATCCATGCGTCTTTTAATAACACCATTGTTACGATTACCGATCGTCAAGGTAATGCATTGGCTTGGGCCACTTCAGGTGGACAAGGCTTCCGTGGTTCACGTAAATCTACACCATTTGCAGCTCAGGTTGCAGCTGAAGTCGCTGGTAAAGCGGCCCAAGAATATGGTGTTAAGAATATCGATGTTTTGGTCAAAGGACCAGGACCGGGTCGTGAGTCTGCGGTAAGAGCACTAGGTGCATTGGGTTATAAAGTTAACAGCATCTCTGATGTAACCCCAATCCCACACAATGGTTGCCGTGCGCCGAAAAAGCGCCGCGTCTAATATTAAAGACGAAGCTTTTTATACTAAAAGCTTATAGGAGACATAACAATGGCCCGCTATATTGGACCAAAACTGAAATTATCACGTCGTGAAGGTACGGATTTAGGCCTTAAGTCTGGCGTTAAACCGTATGACGTAAAAACGAAGAAAGCTGGTCGTCCACCAGGTCAGCATGGCGTAAGCCGTAACAAGACCTCAGAATATGCTCTACAGTTGCGTGAAAAGCAAAAAGTTAAGCGTATTTATGGTGTACTAGAGCGTCAATTCGCGAACTACTATAAAGAAGCTGCTCGTAAGCGTGGCGCTACTGGTGAAAACTTGCTAGCAATGCTTGAGAGCCGTCTAGATAACGTTGTATATCGCATGGGCTTTGGCTCAACTCGCGCAGAAGCACGTCAGCTAGTCAGTCATCGTACTGTTATGGTAAAAAAAGCTGGCCGTGATGAGTTTGTTCGTGTGAATATTCCTTCAATTCAGCTTCAAGATGGTGATGTCATCGCTATCCAAGAGAAATCTCGCGAACAGCTACGTATTAAAAACGCTATCGAATTAGCGACACAACGTGGTATTCCAGAATGGCTTGATGTTGACCACAGCAAACTACAAGGCACGTTTAAACATGCGCCTGATCGTATTGATCTACCTGCTGAAATCAACGAAAGCTTGATCGTTGAGCTATACTCTAAGTAATGACGTAATGCTCAATGTTATGAAAATGGCATTGAGCAATTAACGTTAATTAAACCAGTTTAATAAATCGAGGTGACATCATGATGCTAAATGCAACTGAGTTTCTAACGCCGAATGCCATTAATGTGGATACGGTTAACGAAACGATTGCGAAAGTCACGCTCGAACCGTTAGAACGCGGCTTTGGGCATACCCTAGGTAATGCTCTGCGTCGCATCTTGTTATCTTCATTACCTGGTGCTGCAGTCATTGAAGCTGAGATTGATGGTGTTGACCATGAATACTCAACGCTTGAAGGCCTGCAAGAAGACGTACTTGATTTGCTTTTGAACCTAAAAGGCTTAGCAATTACGCTTCATGACCAAAATGAAGTATTTTTGACCTTGGATAAACAAGGTCCAGGCACTATTACTGCTGCAGACATCGCGTTGCCGCACAATGTTGACATCATCAATCCAGAATTGGTCTTGGGTACATTGAGCGATCGTGGTCATCTTAAGATGCGTTTGCGTGTAGTGATGGGTCGTGGATATGAGCCAGCAAACCAGCGCCGTGAAGATGGTGATACTAAAGCAATTGGACGCTTAAAGCTTGATGCAAGTTTTAGTCCTGTGCTTCGTGTTGCTTATCAGGTTGAGAACGCTCGTGTAGAGCAGCGTACTGATCTTGATCGTCTTATCATTGAGCTTGAAACTAATGGCACTATAGATCCAGAAGAAGCAATTCGTAAAGCAGCCACTATTTTACAACAACAGATTTCTATCTTTGTTGACCTAGAAGCTGAAGAAGCGCCTGAGCCTGTGAAAGAGAAAGAAGAGGTTGATCCGGTGCTATTACGCCCTGTGGACGATCTTGAACTAACGGTTCGCTCAGCCAACTGCTTGAAAGCTGAAAACATTTACTATATCGGTGATTTGGTACAGCGTTCAGAGACTGAACTTCTAAAAACCCCAAATCTTGGTAAGAAATCATTGACAGAAATCAAGGACGTATTAGCGTCTAAAGATTTAGAGCTCGGTATGCGCCTAGATAACTGGCCACCAGCTGATTTACGTGTTGATGATCGCTTTTCTTATCGTAGCCGTTAAACTTTAAGGATTTTTGACTATGCGCCATCGTAAGAGTGGAGTCAAGCTGGGTCGTACCGGCAGTCATCGTAAGGCAATGTTTCAGAACATGACTAACTCATTATTTGAGCATGAACTGATCAAAACAACTTTACCAAAAGCTAAAGAACTACGTCGCGTTGCCGAGCCATTGATCACTATGGCTAAAGAAGACAGCGTTGCTAACCGTCGTTTAGCATTCAGCCGTATGCGTAGCAAAGCTATGGTAGGCAAATTATTTGGCACGTTAGGTCCTCGTTACCAAACGCGTCCAGGTGGTTATTTGCGTATCGTAAAATGCGGTTACCGTGATGGTGACAATGCGCCAATGGCTTATGTAGAATTGGTTGATCGTGACTAGTTTTACATCTAAGACATATTTCATAAAAAAGCTCCAATGCAATTGGAGCTTTTTTTTGTCTTAAATTTGACTAAATTTACTAGTAGCTGTTCAAAGCAATAATTAGCTGCTTAGAGTAATAACGAATCGACATTGGCCGCACCTTGTCTGATAACTTCAGGAACGCTGCTAGTCATATCCACGATAGTAGTAAGCTTAGTTGTCTTTATACCTGCATTGATGAGACCGTCGATTTGATTGCCTAGCAAATCTTCAATCTCAAATGGGTCATCCAAAATATCGTCTCGATTAGGCAAAATCAGTGAGCTGGTTAAGATAGGTTCATCCATCGCTTCTAATAATGCTTGAGCAATGGGGTTACTAGGTACACGGATACCAATGGTTTTTTTCTTTGCATGCGCCAGTTTTTTCGGTACGTCTTTGGTGGCAGTAAGAATAAAAGTAATTGGGGCAGGTGTGTGGGCTTTCAACTGTTTAAATTGAACATTATCAACTGTTGCATAGTTGGCAATCTCTCTCAGATCTCGGCACAATAGCGTAAATTGATGCTTATCATCGAGTTCGCGGATTTGCTTAAGCTTCGCTAGGGCATCCTTTGCACCCAAACGGCAACCAAAAGCATAACTGGTATCAGTTGGGTAAATAATTAACTGATCTCTGCGCAATAGGTCAGCGGCTTGCTCAATGAGACGTGGCTGCGGATTATCGGGATGAATATAGAAGACTTCCATAGTGGTTCCTTATTTTATAATTATTGGTTTTTTAATTGAGACAAATTTTTCATTAGTTAGATGTAGTTCAATTACTAGATACATTAGAAAAACTACTCTAGAACTAAAGTAGATCGATATCTTCAAAATACTACTTCAGTTATCAGTATAGCTCAAAGTAGATATAAGTTTAGTGGCAAGGCGTTACCAACCGTAGAGAATCGTTAATAAGTAGGAACGCTTAGTAATTTGAATTAAGCACTTATCTCAGATGAAGAAGTGCAAGCGCTAAGTAACGCAATCAGTAAAGTCTTAGCGTCACGCGGCAGAGTATGAGGTTTGGCTATATAGTTTTGGACTTGCTGATAGACATCACTAGCAAAGGTGCTACTACTAGTATCGAAGTCGGCAAACAAATTATCTTGGGAGACTTGGAAGTTTCGTCCACACGCCAAGGTAAATAGACACTCTAATGCTTGAGGTTTGATTTCTACACGCTCAAATGCTTGTTGCTGAGCCGCTGATCGTCCATCTGGGGCATACCAGTAACCAAAGTCAGATAGTTGTCTACGAGCGTCACCAGCTACGCACCAATGACTCAGCTCTAGTAAACTCTTAACTATAAATGTACATTACTAAGTTATTGATTGATAAAGAAGTAATTGTAATGATGTAAAATCAGCTTCTTGATAAAAAAATGTACAATATTCCTCATAAAAGGAGATATTGTACATTAAGTGAGTCATTGGAATTATCACTTTTCAAAGCACTAAGAAGCTTATATTAGCCGTGTATATACAATCGAGACATATCAATATTTGAGCCCATCCCAGATTCTGTGTAACTGCCATTTAGATTAAATGCTTACTGATACGGTCATCAAACATAATCATAAAACGATTCAGAGCAGACGTCCAGTTACGGATTGGCATCGACCACTTTTTGGATGCCTGCTGGGTTGCTAAGTACACCACTTTGAATGCTGCCTGATCAGATGGGAACACCTTACGCTTATTCACCGCTGTCCGAATCACGCTGTTTAAAGACTCAATAGCATTGGTGGTATAAATCACTTTTCTGATGTCTTTAGGATACTCGAAGAACACCGTTAAGCCCTCCCAGTTATTACGCCAAGACTTGATGACATGCGGATACTCTTTGCCCCATACCTCATTAAAATGCTCAAGGTTGGCCTCTGCTATCTCAAGCGTATCAGCGCCGTAGATGGCCTTTAAATCAGCCGCTACGGCCTTCTTATCTGTCCAAGGTACAAACTTCATTGAATAGCGCACCATGTGTACGATACACAGCTGAACCTTGGCTTTGGGATAAACCGTGTTGATGGCATCGGGGAAGCCCTTTAAGCCATCGACACAGGCAATGAGGATATCTTGTACCCCGCGGTTTTGTAGCTCAGTGAGAACGCCCAGCCAGAACTTAGCGCCTTCATTCTCTGATAACCACATACCAAGCAGCTCTTTTTTACCATCAAGAGCAACACCTAGCGCTAAGTAAATGGCTTTGTTGATAATCTGCTTATCTTGACGTACTTTGACGACAATGCAGTCTAGATAGACGATAGGATAAACACTGCTCAGCGGCCGGTTCTGCCATGCGGTGATGTCCTCTAATATGTTATCGGTGACTCTAGAAACCAAGCTGCTTGAGATGTCGACGTCATAGAGCTCTTTAATGCTCTCTACAATCTCGGTGGTGGTTTGACCCTTGGCGTAAAGGAATATGATCTTGTCATCGAGACCTGAGATACGGGTTTGATGCTTGCGCACGAGTGTAGGTTCAAAGTCACCATGACGGTCTCTTGGGGTGGATATCTCAAGATCGCCTGTGTCACTGCGGACGGTCTTTTTAGTGTGGCCGTTGCGCTTATTGGGCTTGTCTGCCTTCTCATGTTTAGGGTAGCCGAGATGATCTTCCATCTCAGCCTCTAAGGCAGTATCAATAAAGGATTGCATGAGCTGCTTTTGAAAGTCTTTAATGTCATCGAAGCTGTTCATGCTACCAGCCATTTGCTCGGCCAGTTTCTTGATGTCAGATTGAGTAGTCATTGCTTATTCTCCAGTTAGTGGATTATAAGCAGTTACACAGTTTTTGGGAAACTCTCCAATATTTTATTTTTGATGAATAGATCGGGACTTTTTGTTGGTTCTTCTCTTAGTAGATATTCTTTGTTTTTTCAATAAAATTGGGAAGGCTAGAATATTTACTATAGTTATCATCGGCTGAATAGTAGCCTGATGAATATACTTCACATGACTGCTTTGAAATTTTAAAATTAAGTAAGTATGAATTTGCAATATGTAGTTAATAAACTAATTATCCCTTAACGTAGAAAAATCTGTATGCATTAATGTTTCTAAAGCTATTCTAGCCGTAGGAGGAGGATTCGTAATCATCTCTTGATAATTAACTTCTAAGTTTTTTAGAAACACCTCTGATATCGGTCGACCTGAAAAATCATCAAAGCTAGGTGAAAAATGTATACCTATAGCTTCACACATAGCCTTTTCTAAGCCTTGAGGTCTTGCTTCAACCAATTGAAATAGCTCTTGCTCTTCACTTGTTCTACCACATTCAGTATACCAGTAACCATAGTCATCTAATTTGCGTCGTTTTTGCCCTGCCAAACAGTAATGAGCAATTTCATGTAATAGGCTTCTTGGGTAGTTTTCTTTAAAAAAGATCTTCGCATTTGTATCTGCTTTTGGCGCTTCATAGTAGGGTTCATCTACTCCACCAATTATGGTTAGAGTAGGAAAAAGATGTTCAAATAAAATTTTTAGTTTGTTACACAAATGATCGTCATTCATAGGAATACTTTTAAGGCATCTTAATAGCCGTAATATGAGAAATAAAGCTTTAGAGAGGCTTTATTCATAGATTGTATTTGAGCTAAACAGGAACAAGATTAAGCTATTTATTAGATCTTTTCACTAATCTTATATGTGGAGAATCTGCTAACTCTCTTTGAAGTTCAAAATTCTGTCTTAGAATGTTAAGATAATCTTGCATTATAATGTCATATTCTTCTTTTATCATGTCGTATTTCAAATTAGCTTTGATTTTGAGCTCTTTTTCATGTTTTAACTTAGTAGAAGTATTAGGTTTTTCTTGAGCACGATTTTTGCGTTCTTCTTCCGCTTTTGTTATTGCTTCGCAAAGTTCTGGATATCTCTCATTACGGACATACCCTTTTCCTTTACCTGCCTCTCTACCTACAGCGTCTCTAGTAAACTTAAACCGTGATGACTTTGTATTGACAATTTTGGCTGTACCATCTTGTAGACGATTCAAAGCATCCCAATAAGCCTGTTCTGCCTGGCTAGTTTTCATGTTATTTCTCTTGATTTACTTCTAATACTGAAAGAAGACTGTCTATTTTTTTAATACTCACTTCGTATTCATGATGAACACGCTTTGGAATATCTAAAGTGAGTTGAGACTTATAAAAATCTTTAGTTTGTAGCAAAATACTTTTGGATTCTGGTGAAAACACCGCATTTTCACAGCTAATACAAGCAGATGCCAATACACCAGCACCTTTATCACAAGGTTTAATAGACATACATCCGCCAACTAAAGTAGATCGATAACGAATTTTGCCATTTTTGACTGCTTTCTTAGTACTATTTCTATTATCTAAGAACTTAGGAAGCTTATTCTCTACTTTTCTTTTTTGTAGATTTTTACCAGCTGCACCAGTTAGTGTCACCCTGCTATCTAACAATTCATGCAAATTATCTGACTCTACTCTTGCTTGGGCCTCCTGCCATTCCTTTTGCATAGCTTTGACTTCAGGGCCGTTGCCTAAAATATTTATCGCTCTAGAGTTTGAGTCCGTGTAATAGACTGTCATCATCATGCTTATATGTTTTAGCTGGGATTTAAGAGTAGGATATGAAACATAACCACTAGAAGCAGCATACACGGCTAAGGAGCGTCTAAACTGATGAAAGCCTAAAGGCCAAGGCTTACCTAATTTAATATTATTAGATATTTCATCGCCGTATAAAAATTGACTGACTTCCTTTAAGTCTTGTTCTGAAATTAATAAGTGCTCTGATGACATTATTTTTTGAATGAGGTTGCTATTTAAGGCAGTTGTTGCATAATCAAAATGCGGATGAGGCTTTCCAGATTTCCCATTTTCAATTGAAAAAAACAACGGTAACTTACTCTCATCTTCTGCCACCTGACTCTTATTAGCAGACCAGTTCAAAGCTCCTTGAGTGATAAATTTAGCTGCTTCAAAAGCTTCTTCAACAATTGAACCTGTTACCCATTTTGTAAATCTTGGTACTCCATTACTTTCCAATTTTGTTGTAGTTGACCATACTACAGGTATATTCCCAGTATCGGAATGAATATGTCTTAGCCCGTTGAAAGGGATAGATAGTAATTCATTTTTACGCATACCTGTAAACGCAGCTATAACAAAAGCGCTTTTCATCTGTATTTGACCTAAGCTGATTGTTAAACTTAACCAATTAGCATTCTTGATGATGTTTAAATCTGTTAATTCTGCTAAAATCTTAGTTAGCTTTGTATCTGTCTTCAAAGCAGTTTGCCAATAAAATCTGATTAAGCTTTTTTGTGATTTAGTAAGCTTACTCATAGGTACACTCTGATCTAATCTTAATGCTTCATCTCTTACTTTAGTACGTGCAGAAAAAACATATGAGATCTGCTCAGCGTGCTTATTAAAAACCTTGAACCGCCCCGAGTATATCGGAGAGTGTTTTACTTGAGTCAGGCAGCCATGCCTGACAGGGTTAAATTGTCATAATACCGCTTTTCAAACTCAAAAGGCGACACATAACCAATCGTGCTGTGCAAACGTGTTTTGTTGAACCAATCGACCCACTCTAAAGTAGCCAGTTCAACATCATTCACGCCTTGCCACTGCTGTTTTAAATAATCAATCACTTCCGTTTTATAAAGCCCGTTAACCGTTTCAGCCAACGCATTATCGTATGAATCGCCTGTTGTGCCAACAGAGGCAATGACGCCAGAATCAGCCATCTTATCAGTATAACGAATGGATAAATACTGAACCCCTCGATCACTATGATGAATCACAGCTTTAGGATTATTCCTATCTGTTATTGCCTGATTTAACGCCGCCATCACCATATCGGTATTCATACGATTAGAGACTTTCCAGCCCACAATAGCGCGGGCAAACACATCAATGATAAAAGCGGTATAGACCCAGCCGCTCATGGTCTTGATATAAGTGAAGTCCGCCACCCACAGCTGGTTAGGACGCTGGGCGTTAAAGTTACGATTAACCAAATCATCAGCGCGCTTCTGGTCATCACGGCTATTAGTCGTAATCTTACCTTTGCCACGCCAAACCCCTTGCAGCTCATATTGCTTCATTAAACGCTCTACAGTACACCGAGCAACCTGTAGCCCGTCCGCTTTCATCTGTTGCCAGACCTTACGAGCGCCATAGCGGCATTTGCTGTCCTGCCAGATGCGTTTAATCTCGCTAATATAATAGTCGTCATGCTGACTGCGTAGTGAGCGCTTGTCAGGGCACTCTTCTAAGTCTTTAGCACGGTGATAGGTTGACGGGGCAATCGGTAGTACTCTACAAATCAGCTCGATCCCATATTCTTGCTTGTTAACATCAATAAAATCGACCATTATTTCGGTGGGCGGTCGAGCTCCGCCTGGGCGAAAAAAGCGGCAGCCTTACGTATAATCTCGTTGGCTTGCTTGAGTTCTCTATTCTCGCGCTCGAGATCCTTAATACGCTGCTCTTGACTTTGAGCTTGCACATTTGCAGGAATGGTTTGATCGATGTGCTTTTTATGCCACGAGCGTAGAGTTTCAGGTGTGCAGCCAATCTTAGGGGCAATGGCTTGAATCGCTGACCAGGTGGAGGGATAGTCATTTGCTGATTCAATGAGCATGCGAACGGCGCGTTCTTTAATCTCAGGAGTGTAGTTTCGTGTTTTCATTGTCGTATTCTCTCAGAATGTTGAGTCTCCGACAATCCCGGGGCGGTTCACCTGCAAACTTTCAATGGTATCTTTTAGCAGGTTCTGATAAATACGTGAAGGAATGATCATGGTTTGAAGACTTTGAGAAGTCTCAGGGAAAGATTTTCTAGTCTTTCTTAGTTTGCTTGAAAATTCTTTTGAAGGTTGCATGTTACACCAAAAATTACTTTGATTTAAAACAGATGCTGTATCAATAAATCTTTGTATCTTGCCTAAATGCAAACCTATTTGTTTCTCCGTCGAACTATTAGTTACTAGGAAGTCGATTGCACTACTGTCAGTAAATATATTATTAAAGTCAATATTATTGTTTACACAGTAACTAATTAGGAAGGATATAGCGACTATATCACTATTCAATTTTGACATAGAACATCCATTCATCTCACAATTCCAATTGAGAGTAAATACCTTCAAAAACTTAACTGCTGATTTGAATTTTTTGCCGTCGGTATTAATAGATGAGGATAGGTTCCGAATTTTAGTTCTAAAATTAATAGTTCTATGTGAATTGCTAGTAGCACTATAGTCCCAAATATCATCAGAGAATAATGATAAAGCATCTCCACTCTTGGAAAGCGTTACAATCAAACCAGATGATGGGTTTTCGATTAGGTCTTTAGATATTGGTTGTATCTCTTTAACGAGGGGTTCACGCATCATTGTCTTGGTCATAAACTTAAGCTTTTTCTGTTAGATTCTGAGGCTACAGTGAGAAAATTTATATGCTCATCCCAATACTCATTATAAATTTGCATTTTTATTTTTTGTTCAGCATCATCAACGAGTTCAATTACTCTATTATCTTTTCCTTTAAGAATATTGATAATCTCGTCAATTCTAAATAGTGATGGTTCTATAGAGAGAAGATGATATTCAGGATCATCACGAATCATAGAAGACTTTAGTAGAGCCTCCTTCAAACTTAATAGTTTATGTATATCTTCAAAATCTATATGAATTGCAAAAAATTCACAGAACAAACAACTTTCAAATGTAGCACAGGAAGGGTTGGGGGCTTCATTATTAAAGCCCAATGCCTTAACAGGATCATTATCTGATAGGTTAGAACAAGATCCTGCTGGTATTTTCTCCGTATCATAGTTAGTTGAAGTCTTGATAGATATAGTTTGTTCATTAGTTCGATTAGACCTAAGAACTGCGGTAATCATTTTTTCGTGATAATGATTCATCTCTATTGCTTGAGACTCAATATCGATCGAAGTGTAAGATTTAGCTACTGTAGTTAAAGAGTTATTCAACTTCCTAGCTACTAATGACAAATTTCCTTTAGAATGTTTTATGTAGTATTCCGCACATAGGTTTCTAATGTCTCTAGCAGTAACCCTTTTAACCCCTTTAAAAAGTGGAGTATTGTCGTCAATAGAACTGACAGAGCTACGTGCAAAACGCTTTAATTGACGATGTTCTCCAATACGCATAAACAAGTATTCTTGACAGTCTCCAGGAAGATGAAGGTTATCAACCCACTCTCTAAGTTTCAAATACTGTATGAGATAACGTTTTAAGTGAGAAGGAGCGGAAAATTCAATCTGTCTACCTGCTCGATATTTATGTTTTTTAGCAAAAGTTGATAAGCCAAGGTTTTCCAAATTTAAATCAGATATTTTCAAATCAAGTGTGGGTTGTATATTAGCAGCAGTGAAAGAAAGGTAAATGTAATAAAAGCAATATGTACATAGGTTATAAGCATAAATTTTTCTAGAGTCTAAATTCTCATTGATCCATGTATTTCTGTTGTTTATTAATGTGTTTTTATAGAAATCTTTCTTAGTATGCTCACAATTATAATAATTTGATAAAGCATTTTTTACCTCATTAAAGGGTTGAACCGCCCCGGGATTGTCGGAGACTCAACATTCTGAGAGAATACGACAATGAAAAAACAAACCTACACTCCTGAGATTAAAGAACGCGCCGTTCGCATGCTGATAGAAGCGTTGGGCGACTATCC